>NZ_JAYMVV010000011.1:0-577440 GCF_048056635.1 Phaeobacter sp. JH20_08
CAACATTTTGGGGAAAGATGCCAGTATCACGAACATCGAAGTGATTGATGTGAATGGCAAATCACTGTTCGTAGAAGGTGGTGGATTTTATGACTTCCGGTCGATGACCTTCGTCAATACCACCGGCAACATCCACATCACCGACAGCCTGGGAGCCCATGTGCTTGGCTCAGTTGGGCATAACCTCATTACAGGAAATATCTACGCCCCCGGTGGCAACGATACAATCAGCGGCTGGGGCGGGAATGATACGATTGATGGTTTGCACGGCGATGACCAACTGCACGGAGATGCGGGCAATGACACTGTCATGGGGAGTGCGGGCAACGATACCCTGTTTGGCGGGGCAGACGATGACTCTTTAACCGGCGGCGATGACAACGACGACATGTATGGCGGCACCGGCAATGATACGGTTCGTGGCGATGCTGGAGCGGATGGGGTCCGTGGCGAAGATGGTGATGATCTAATTGATGGCGGAGCTGGAAGAGATACGGTTTTGGGGGGAGCTGGCAATGACACCATCTCTCATAATGCCCAATCCGGAGAAATTCTTCAGGACGTCATGGATGGCGGAGCTGGCATTGATACATTGGTGTTTGACAATGGGTCATGGACCAACAACATTTTGGGGAAAGATGCCAGTATCACGAACATCGAAGTGATTGATGTGAATGGCAAATCACTGTTCGTAGAAGGTGGTGGATTTTATGACTTCCAGTCGATGACCTTCGTCAATACCACCGGCAACATCCACATCACCGACAGCCTGGGAGCCCATGTGCTTGGCTCAGTTGGGCATAACCTCATTACGGGAAATATCTACGCCCCCGGTGGCAACGATACAATCAGCGGCTGGGGCGGGAATGATACGATTGATGGTTTGCACGGCGATGACCAACTGCACGGAGATGCCGGTGACGACCACCTGCATGGTGGCCAAGGGAATGACGCACTTTATGGTGGGGCTGGCGCAGACACTTTTGTCTTCAGTGAAGGCAATGATACAGTTCATGATTTTGGTGACAATACCGACCAAATTGGCTTCGAGGCTCAGTTTGTCGGCATGTCCGTAAATGATGTCCTGTCTTATGGCACTGAGCTAGCGACCTCTGTGTTCTTTGACTTTGGAAACGGAAACACATTGGAAGTGCTTGGTACAAACTCGTTGAGTGCAGTCTCCGACGACATTTTTGTTTTCTAGGAAACATTTTCTAACATGGAGCCCCCGTAGAGCTGGGCTCCATGTTTGCCGCATCTACGTATATGGCTTTAACAGAAAAAATGATTCCGGCGGGTTTCCAGACTAATTCGCTTTTGCCTTCAATTCGAAGTTGCTAGGGGAAAGAGAACTGGTGGTTTGGTGTATACTCACCAAGTGCGGTGCCAGCTATTACTTTGTCACCGTCCGGTCTGCCCGCACTGACGGTGGTCGTTAGTGATGGATAATGTCCATTAGCGAACAAATGGACATTATCGGAGTGGAACATGTCGAAGCGGCGCAGGCGGCGGAATTGGTCTGAAGACGAGAAGCGTATGATATGCGCGCAGACGCGGGTGCCCGGTGTATCGGTTGCCCAAGTTGCGCGGCGCTACGATGTAAATGCCAATCAGGTCTTCAATTGGCTTAAAGAACCGCGATTCGCGGCGGAGGCCGATGAGGAGCAGGACTTACCCCGTTTCCTGCCGGTTGAAGTTCTGGACGCTGAGCCTGCTTCTGCCCCGCCGGATGCCGATGCGCAGATCGAGGTGGAGCTTGCCAACGGCCACCGCCTGAAGGTTCAGGGCGGCTTTGATCCCGATGTGCTCGCCGCATTGATCCGGAAGCTGGCTTCGTGATCCCGGTTCCGGCAAGCACGAAGATCTGGCTGGCCGCCGGTGTCACGGACATGCGTAAAGGGTTCGGCGGGCTGTCGGCTCTGGTCGAGAAGGTGCTGGCCGAAGATCCTTTCTGCGGGCACCTGTTTGTATTCCGGGGCCGACGGGGCGACCTTTTGAAGGTCATCTGGTGGGATGGCCAGGGGGCGTGCCTGTTTTCCAAGCGGCTGGAACGGGGGCGGTTCGTCTGGCCTTCCACGAAAGACGGCAAAATCAGCCTGACACCGGCTCAGTTGTCGATGCTTCTGGAAGGGATTGACTGGCGGTTGCCGCAGAAGACCTGGAAGCCACTGACCGCTGGGAATTATCCCGCAATTGCAGAGCCGTAGGATTCCCATTCCGCCATAGCCGGAGTATATTCCGGCCCATGCTGGATGCGCCCAAAACACTGCCTTCCGATCCCGGTGAACTCCGCGAGACAGCGGAGGGTTTGCTTGATCTGGTGAAGGCGCAGGCGCTGAGGATCGCCAAGCTGGAACACCAGCTTGCGGGGCATAACCGGCACCGGTTCGGCTCAAAATCGGAAAGTCTGGATCAGCTTCAGCTCCATCTGGAGGAAGAAGAAACAGCGGCAGCGCAGGTTGCCGACGAAGACGTTCCTGACGGTGATGCCGAAGGGCAGAAGGCCAAACCCAAGCGCAAGCCGCTGCCGCCCGAACTGCCCCGGATTGATCAGGTTCTGACGCCCGGCGAAGCCTGCAAATGCGGCGGCAAGCTGCGGACCATTGCCGAAGATGTGACGGAAGAGCTGGAATATGTGCCGGGCCGGTTCGTGGTGAACCGGATTGTCCGCCCGCGCACTCTCGGCAGATTTGCCATGCAGCTCGCCTGCCGGGTAATACATGGCCTGCCGGGAATGCGACCGGAGCGTTCAATCAGCACTGCCATCACGCCCGATCGAGCGCGGTCGTCCTGGACCCGGCCTTTTGACCCATGTGCTGGTCGGAAAATATGCGGACCACTGCCCCTTGTACCGCCAATCCCAGATATACGCCCGCGAAGGGATTGATCTGGACCGTTCCACCCTGGCGGATTGGGTTGGCCGGTCAGCGGCGCTGCTGGAACCCTTGGCTGATGCCATCGGCCGTCACGTGCGCGCTGGCCAAGCCATCTTTGCGGATGACACTCCGATCAGGATGCAGGCCAAAGGCAAATGTGCCACGGCCCGCGTATGGACCTATGTCCGTGATGAACACCCTTGGGGCGGAGTTGATCCGCCTGCCGCCTGGTACCGGTTCACATCTAACAAGAAGGGTGACACCCTTCGGCGCATTTGGCCAACTGCAGGGGCTGGATGCACGCGGATGGCTATTCCGGCTTCAATGACCTGTACCGCTCTGGCGTTGTCAGCGAAGTTGCCTGCATGGCTCATATCCGCCGCAAGTTCGTTGACGTGTTCCAATCGCAAGGGCTGGCCGTTGCTGAAGAGGCGATCCGGCGGACAGCGGAACTCTATGCCGTAGAAAAGGACGCCCGCGGATTGCCACCGCAGGATCGTGTCCAGCTGCGCCAGTCCCGGTCAAAGCCGCTGCTCGATAATTTGGAGGCTTGGCTCGCCGCACAGCTGGCCCGCATTCCGGGAAAATCCGAACTGGCCAAGGCCATCCGCTATGCCCTGACGCGGATGGCGAAACTGCGCCCATACCTGGATCATGGCGTTCTGGAAATCGACAACAATTCTGCGGAGCGGGCGATGAAGCCAATTGCCATAGGCCGTAAGAATTACCTTTTTGTCGGCTCCGAAGGCGGCGGGAAAGCTGCTGCCATTGCCTATACTCTGATCGAAACCGCCAAGATAAACGGGGTAGATCCCCAAGCGTGGCTCACCTGGGTTTTGGCACAGATCGCGGATCATAAGATCACACGTCTGAACGAACTCATGCCCTGGCGCTACGCTGCTCTCGCAGCGTAGCAGGCAGCACCAGAGCCACACCAGAGCGCCTTCGCCGGACGGTTACATTACTTTCCACTATAAAGCCGAATGCCAACAAACCGCCCGGCCAGTAGGCAGGGACATCCGATGTAGGTGCAGAACAAATGTCTTATTTGGGCTGGCTACGGTGACCCCATGATAGGCGCCAGGTACGAGATCTACTGCAACTTTGGTGCTGCAACGCCGCAAGTCGGTAGTGAGCCCAAAATACTTGATGCCGCGCTTCGCACGAATGTCCGCTAGGTATTTAGATGAGGAGTAAGCCTTGTTATTTGGACATCAGTTTCACTGGCTCCATTTACGGCCGCTCTTTTGGAGCGGCTATTCCAAGGCCTCGTGCGCGGCAAAGGCATCCGCATAGTCAGGATGCCAGCGTGAGAGCGCCGGGCGGTTGTTGATAATGTCGCCCACGGCCCATTCAACCCGTTTGCGGTCGAGCTCTTCGGACACATCATTGTCCGGGCAGAGAATATAGAAATCCCCGTCCGACATGCGCTTCAGCAGGTAGTCGATTGCCTCTTCGCTCGTCCACGCGGCGGCGGGTTTTTCCGACATGAACTTCTTAATCATACCAGTATAGGTAAATCCCGGCACAAACAGATGGGCGGTGATTTTCGCCTCGGCCTGTCGCAAATCGTGCGCCAGCATTTCTGTCATGACTTTCACGGCGGCTTTGCTGGTATTATAGGCAGGGTTTCCGGGCGGTGTGGTGATCCCCTGTTTTGACCCTGTGTTGATCACCACCGCCGGGCGTGCAGCTTCTATCATGCGTGGCAAGAAAGCATGCACGCCGTTCATGACACCAAAGAGATTGACCTCTAAAAGTTTGCGCCAGTTCTCTGCGTTTTTCCAACTGCCGGTCGGCAGCGCGATACCGGCATTGTTCATCAGGACTGCTACCTCTCCGAGCGCAAAGACCTGATCCGCCAAGGCAGTCATGGCGTCGGTGTCTGTGACATCTGTCGGAACCGCCTGAACGATTGCGGACGCGCCCGCCAGATCGCGCAATTCCGCCTCGGCTCGGTCCAAGGCCTCACCTGCCAGATCTACCAGCACAACCCCCAGACCGTCTTGTACCAGTCGTTGAGCTGCGACTTTGCCGACGCCGCTTGCCGCCCCGGTTACAATGGCCAAGCCGCCTTTTTCGATTGCTTCGCGGTACATGGATCATGCCCTCTTTCTATGAATGATTGGATAGCCTTCAGGGTCCCATCTTTTGCTTGAGACCACCGATGAACGTCTCGTCATCTTGTTGTTTGCGGGCATCGAGCAGCTCTTCAGCATCAGGTCCAGCGCGAAAGCGCAGGCGGCTTCCGGTCTCGTTGGCCGCATCCCAAATGACCTGCGCGACAGTTTCGGGCGCAGAAGGGTTCGCGGCCAGCTTGCCAAACAGGCGCCCCATGGCTTCAGCCATTGGCGCGTAGTCCGGCAGGTTTTCATCCATGGCGAAATCGAAAGAACTGCCCCCAAAGTTGGTTCGTACCATGCCCGGCTGGACAATACGGACCCGAATGCCAAGGGGCTCCAGCTCGTAATGCAGCGACTCCGAAAGTCCCTCAACTGCAAACTTGGTGCCGTGATAAAGCGCGCCAAGTGGAAATGTGATCTGCCCGCCAATGGACGAGATATTGATGATCGTGCCCGACCGGTTTTTACGAAAGTGGGGCAGAACCGCCTTGGTCACTTCCATCAATCCAAGCACGTTGGTGTCAAACTGACGCCGGATGCGATCCATCGAAAAGGCCTCTAACGCACCATAGGCTCCATAGCCCGCATTGTTCAGCAAAACATCAATCTGCCCGAACCGTTCGATGCCTTCGCCTACGGCCGTTGCAATTGAACCCGCATCCGTCACATCCAGTTGGGCCAGATGCACGTTTTCTAGCGCGCCGAGCTCCGGGCTGTCCGTAGGGCTGCGCATCGTGGCGATGACATTCCAACCGTTTGCTTGGAAATGCCGGGCGGTCGCCGCGCCAATTCCCGACGAGGCCCCGGTGATAAGAATGGTTTTCATATCTCGAATCCCTAACTTTCTGTTCATACGATAATCAACAAGGCAGGATTTTTCTTTCAGTATTCTCCAGCTTTCTTGCACAATCCTCGATAAGTCGAAGTTTTGGGTAAGCGTTTGCTTTGTTCCCGTGGTAAAGTAGATCGATCCACAGGAGGCATTCATGGGACCTCAGACGTTATTGGACTATGTTTTGGCGCAGCTTGACCACGCGGGCGTTGCGCAGGGTGTACTAACACATAAGGATGGCGGGACGGTTTTTCTCACCCACCCGGCGACCACCCAACATGACGCAAATGTCTACCGCCCGCTGTTGTGCGCGGTCCTGCAAGGTGCAAAAGAGGTTGGGACCAGCACCAGAACACTCACCGTGCGGGCCGGGCAGTCGCTGATCGTCAGCAACGCGCTGCCCGTTGTTTCAAGGATCACCGAGGCCGCGCCCGATCATCCCTATGTCGCGCTCGTATTCCCCCTTGATCTGGATCTCCTTCGCGCCCTGGCTCCGTCCTTGCCGCAGTCATCCGCCCAACGTGTGTCAGATCCGTTTTCGATTTGTCTCGCACCCACTGGTGACGACATGCAAGACGCCCTGTTGCGATACTTTCGCCAGTGCGAAACCGAAGTGGCGCGACACATGCTGGCGCCGATCACGTCGCGGGAAATCCATGCCCGCCTGCTGATCGGGCAACATGGTGGCACGCTTCAAAAACTGGTGTGGCACGAAAACACGGCCAGCCGGATCTTTGCGGCGACGCACGAAATCCGGTCAGATCTGGGCAAACCCCTTGTCGTCGGAGAGCTTGCCGCTCGTATGGGTATGAGCAGTTCGGCCTTTTTCGAACAGTTCAAAGCAGTCACGGGCAACTCTCCGCTGCAATACCAGAAAGATCTGCGTCTGCTTCATGCCCGTAATGAGCTTCAAACCACCGGCTCAAAGGTCTCCGAGATTGCCTACGGGGTGGGATACGAAAGTTCGGCTCAGTTCTCGAGAGAATATGCCCGCAAATTCGGATGCTCCCCAAGACAGGATCGAGTTTCTGACGCTGCCGAATAAGTCGATAGGGACCAAATTCAAACGTCACAGCCCTGTAGCGAACAAAAGCCTCTCGGCCCGTCCATGTCCGAAAGCAGCCGTTGGCGCATCCGCAGCGAATGCGCACTTCGTCCCGCATTGTGTGAGCTCACCGGTTCCAAAACCTCGCAGCCGCAGCGAACGGCCGGAACGGCGGGCTGCGCCGCAGCAGAAACCCTCGGCCAGTTCCGTCAAACGGCTGACTTTGCAAAAGTCGCGATCTGCGCGTCGCCGCCTCCGGTGCAACCAGCAGCATCCCGTGATGCAGCTCGGCCCTGCCGAGCGTCCGCTTCCGGGAAATTGACCATGAAATTTCGCACCAGCAGCATCTTTGGCGCGGCACCACTTATCTACGACCGCTTCGGGCTGGGACAGCGACTTACCCGACCGGCAACCATTCGCACCACCCACACCCCACCAAAAAAGGGGCCGCCAGCGCTGCCCCCTCACCATCGTCATCTTTCCAAAAATACTCACAAATGCACCGATGGTGGCACGCGCACCGCCCGCCATGCCCAGACCTGTAAAGCGGCGCGGGCTACTGCGGCTTGTCGCCGCCCAGCACCTGGTTCATGCTGACCGACGGCTGGTCGCAGCCGGCCTCACCGACAATCTTGGCCGGCACGCCCGCAACGGTCTTGCAGGGCGGCACCTCGGCCAGCACCACCGATCCTGCCGCGATACGGCTGCAATGGCCCACCTTGATATTGCCCAGCACCTTGGCGCCAGCACCGATCAGCACGCCATTGCCGATCTTCGGGTGCCGATCTTCCTCTTCCTTGCCGGTGCCGCCCAGGGTCACCGAATGCAGCATGGAGACGTTGTCGCCAACCACAGCCGTCTCGCCGATGACGATGGAATGCGCGTGGTCGATCATGATGCCCCGGCCAATTCTGGCCGCCGGATGGATATCAACGCCAAAGATCTCGGAAATCCGCATCTGGAAGAAATAGGACAGATCGTAATCGCCCTGCTGCCACAGCCAATGCGCCACCCGATAGGCCTGAACCGCCTGATACCCCTTGAAATAGAGGATCGGCTGCAACAGCCGGTGGCAGGCGGGATCGCGTTCATAGACCGCCATCAGATCGGCGCGCCCGGCGGCAATCAGATCCGGGTTTTCGTCATAGGCCCGGTCGACGATCTCGCGCAGGATCACCATCGACATCTCATTGGAGCAGAGCTTCGCCGCGATGCGATAGGACAGCGCCTTCTCAAGCGAGGTATGATGCAGGATGCAGGCATGGATCAGCCCGCCCATCAGCGGCTGGCGGCGCACGGCGTCCTGCGCCTCGGTGGTGATCTGATCCCAGACGGGATCAACGGAACTGACGGCCTGGCGCGTCTCAAGCATGGCTCTGCCTCCTGTGTTGCAACCAGAGTACCTCCCCCAGCGCAAAAAGGCCAACCGCAAATCCGTGATGAGAGCCATCGGATCTGCTGATCTTTTGCCCCGGCTGCGCAGTCATACACCGACAGCCCATTGTTTTTATTGGTGATCACCCGCCGCACCAGTTCCCGTGCCCCGATGCACAGGGGCTGTGCAGGCCCGATATTGACAGTGCCACAGGCTGTCAAATGGCCGCCCGGCACAGACGCTGCCAGCGTCGTTGAGGCGCCGCAACAGCCGCATCACAAGGCATCCGGTAGCCGCTAGCCCGGATTATGCCTGATATGACGCGCCAATTCAGCCAGCACCAGCCGGGTACAGGCCAGATAGTCCGGCGCGTCATAAAACGGCTCATCCGCCAGCGGAAATTTCCGCGCCGCAGCACTCAGGGAGCCATCGCCCCAGCGCGGACAGAGCCGCCGGTGGCGGCGCAGATGGCGCACCGCCTGCGCCGCCCCGGCAAAGATCCGCTGGCAGAGCGCGCGCCGCTGCGCCGGGGCCACCGCCAGCAGGGCGCGGGCGGTGCTGGTGATATCACCGGGCAGGATAGGCCGTCGCATCCCCGCCCCGCCTCAGACCAGCCGCAGTGCGGTCACCGCACCAGCCCCGTAGCGGGCCGAGACCTGCGCCACCTCGATGCGATCTCCCGGCACCACCGCATCCGCTGTCTGGGCCGCCAGCGGATAGCTCCAGCCGGGAGCGTCCAGCAATTCTTCGCGCAGGATCTCGCCGCCGCGCAGGATCCGCAGGCGGTAGCGCTCCAGATCCTCGCCGAGCGGGATCTCCGCCAGATCCCAGCGGTCGCCGTCGATGCGGCTGCGGCGGATCCAGTCCAGCCCGACCGCGCCGCTGCCCAACACGCCTTTCTGGCGCAGATGCACCGGCGCATAGGGGCGCAGCCCTTCACCGGCAAAGGCCGCCTCCAGATGCACATAGCTCGGATCATCATAGGGGCGCCGGGCGGTGCCGATACGGTAGTGACGGCTGAGGCCGCGCTGATTGGCAGCCAGTGTGATCTGCTGCAGCGTGCCATCCAGCGCCACCACATAAGAGCCCTTCGGCCAGGCCACCGGCATCCGCGCATCGCTGCCCTGCTGCCCACGCAGCCGGTCGCGCAGCAGATAGCGCCCCGGTGCGATCAGCTCGGCCTCGCCAAATTGCATCAGCTCCCAATTGCCGGGGCTGCCATCGCCGATGGCCACCAGATTGGCGCCATTCAGCACCGCCAGCCGGTCCCGGCTCTGCAATTGGCCAGAGATCATATCAACTTCCAGATCGTCGCCCCGCTCCCAGCGCCCCGGCGCGCCCGCAGGCAGCACCGTATTGGTGATGGCAATGGTTGAAGCCGCGGCCAGCACCTCCTCCAGTGCATAATCCGCATCACTCTGTGCGCCGTATACGGCAACGCTCCCCGGCCAGGGCTGCGCCGTCACTGCCAGATGCGGCGCATGGGGCACCTCATCGCCGCCAATCAGCGGCAGGTCCATGAACAGCGGCAGCACCGGCACCGGTGCCGCAAAGGCGGTGACACCCGGCAATTCCTCCGGCACTGGTGCCGGGTGGTAGTTCTCCGGCTCGATCCGCACCGCCTCGATCAGCTGCGCCGCGCCCTGTTCGACCCGGTCGATCCGGTAACGGGCCTGCGCGCCGCTGCCGACCTCCGCACCCGTCTCTGAGCCTACCTCCGGGCCTGCCTCTGCCCCGGCAAGCGGCAGGCGGATCACATCGCCCGCGCCCAGCGCCATGGCGGAGGGCGGCAGCTCCAGCCGCAGGGTATCGCGGGCCATGCGGGCCTCGCTGAGCCAGCGCTCCACCACCTGCCGCCCCTCGGCGCGGGTCAGCGCCATCGGCAGCTCATTGTCGCTGACCGCATGGGTCGCCTCATCGGGCAGCACCGCCTCCTCGCCGCGCAGATCATGGCGCCCGCCCCATTCGACAAAGCGCAGCCGCATCCGTCCGGCCAGCTCAGCCTCCGGCGCGCGGGTCTGTTCCAGCACCCCGTCCAGCTCCTGCCCCTCAACCAGTTGCGCCAGATCCAGCGCTGCGTCCTGTCGCCCATTGCGCAGGCGGAACCGCAGCAGGCCATCGCGTTCGATGGCATCCACCCCGTGGCGCAGCAACAGCGGTTGCAGCGCGGCGCGGGCCTCACCGACATCGCTGATCGCATAGCCGCGCACCAGCGCAGGCAGGTCACTGACATCAATCGCCGCAACACCCGAGGCGGCACAGATCTCCTCCAGCACCGAGGCCAGCGTGCGCTGCCCCACCCGCCCGTTCAGCCAATGACCACGCAGATAGTTCTCCCCGTCGCTCCAGACCTCCACCGCATTGGGAAACACCGGAAAAGGGCGCGCGTCCCAGGCCCAGACATAGGCGTTCGACATATCCAGCATCGGGCCACCATAGACCTCGGAGACGGGGTTTTTCCCCTCCTCCTGCCAATAGCCCAGCAACGCGCGCAGATAGGCCAGCTGCATCATGTCATCGCGCTGCCCGTTGGAGAATTTCGGCAGTTTGGATTCCGAGCTTTTGGGATCCAGAAACTTGTTCGGCTGGTTGGTGCCCTTGTCGATGGCGGCACAGCCCAGTTCGGTGAACCAGATCGGTTTGCTCTGCGGCTCCCATGCGGTGGGCAGCGCGGCACGTTGCCCGTTGATCCGGTCATGATGCGGTTTGGACCACCAGCTGCGCAGATCCTTGTAGCGCCAGATCCACGGCTCATCATAGGCGCCATCGGTGATCGGGGTGCGGATCTGGGCCGCCTCGGCCTCGGGCGAGTGGTAATACCAGTCATAGCCCTCGCCGCCCTCGATATTGGCGCGCAGATACTCCAGATCATGAATGCCCGGCGCCCCGGCCCGGGCGTCCAGATGATCCTCCCCCTCGCGCCAGTCGGACAGCGGCATGTAATTGTCCATGCCGATGAAATCGATCTGCTCATCCGCCCAGAGCGGATCGAGGTGGAAATAGCGGTTCCCCTCCGGGCTCTGGTAGCCCCAATACTCCGACCAGTCGGCGGCATAGCCGATCTTGGTATCCGGCCCAAGGATCTGGCGCACCTCCTGCGTCAGCGCCCGCAGCTCTGCCACCGCAGGAAAGCCTGCCTCATCGCGGATCTGGGTCAGCCCGCGCATCTCCGAGCTGATGCAGAACGCCTCAACCCCGCCCGCTGCGGCACAAAGCGCGGCATTATGCAGGATAAACCGCCGCAGCCCCCAATCCTCCAACGGGCCGCTATAGGTGACGCTCCCGTCAGCCACGGTGAAATCTGCCGCCGTTGCCGTGCCAAAGAACTGCTGCACCTCAGCCCGCGCCATAGCCGTGCCATCGGGGCTGCCGGGCTGGCCCGGTGCCAGCGACAGGGTGATCCGCCCGCGCCAGGGCAGATGCGCCTGACCCGGCTCACCGCTCCAGGGATCGGGCAGATCATTGCCCGCCATCTGATCCATCAGGATAAACGGATAGAACATCACCCGCTTGCCCTGCGCCTGCATTGCGCGAATGGCCTCGATCACCGAGGCATCGGTGGGGGTGCCGCCGTATATGGGTCTGTCATCCTGCCGCGCGATCAGCTCGGCCTCCGTCCGGGTCAGCCCGGCCACCGACCAGGGCATATTCGCCCCCTCGATATGCTGGCGCTCCACCTTCGGTTTGACGCTACACACGCCACAGCGCAGATCATTGCCAAACCACGACACAATCAGCGAGGCCGCGCCACAGGCGGGCAGCTCCTCGCCAAGGGTCGTCAGCGAGGTGACCAGATCGGTCTCACCCGAGGGGCTGTGCGAATTGGCGGGTTTGGCCTGTCCCGGCCCGTGGTCGTAATGCACCGGCGTGCTGGCCAGCGCGTATTCCCCGGTCCCCGGCATCAGGGCAACCCCCTGCACCAGCTGCGGCAGATCCAGATCATAGGTGCTGGAGGCCGGTTGCTCGGCACGCAGCACCTCGAACGAGAATTGCGGCACCCGGTTGCCAAAGCGGTCCAGCGCCAGGTTCTCCATCACCACATAGGCGGTGCCACGATAGGCGGGCACCTCGCCCGCACCCTCTACCGCCTCGATCACCGGATCGGGCAGCTGGTCCATGGTGCCGCGATAGACGGTCATGTTCAGATCCTTGGGCGCGACCTCTTCGCCATCAGCCCAGACCCGCCCGATAGAGGCCACCTCTCCGGCGCAGACCGCCACCGCCAGCGAGACATCATAGCTGTAGCTGGTGACCTTGGGCTGGCGCCGACCGCCGCCCTTGCCGCCGCCGCCACTGGTGGTGGAGGTCTCGCGGAACTGAGACGCCCAGATCACCTGCCCGCCCACCCGCATCCGGCCATAGACCTGCGCAATCGGCTGGCCATCGCTGGCATGGGTCAGGCGAAAGCGTTCCACCCGGCCGGTCTCCACCGGCTCACTGCCCGCGCCCAGCAGGCGGCTGTCGATGGCGCGTCCGACGGTGGCGCCAAGTGCGCGGCCAATCGCTACCGAGGAGAGACCCGCCACAGCCCCCCCAACCGAGCCGCCAAGGGCCGCCCCCGCCGCAGAAAGAAGAATGGTCGCCATCACGTCACCTCATCAGCATCAACATCAGGAAAGGAAAACCGCGCCACGATCCGCCGTTGCCACGGCTGGCTCAATGCGCTCTCGACCACACCGTGGCCGCAATAGGCATGGATGAACCGCGGCATGGCGCCGGTTTCAGTTTGCAGCGCGATATGTTTGGCCACCGCCCCCCGGCGCATCCGAAACAGGATCACGTCACCGGCGCGCGCCTCCTCCAGCGGTCGGGGGCTGAGATGGCGCAGCGCCGCCTGCCACAACGCCTCCTCGCCCTGCGGTTCGGACCAGTCCATCGTATAACCCGGCACCGCCTCCGGCTCCTGGCCGTAGACCTCACGCCAGACCCCCCGGATCAGGCCGAGACAATCGCAGCCAGCACCGCGCCGGGCGGCCTGATGCACATAGGGCGTGCCCAACCAACCCCGCGCCGCCGCAACCAGCTCGGCGCGCGATATCCCTCTCGCGCCGCTCATCTGCGGCTGCCGCCGGTGTTATTGCCGCTCTGGCGCGGCACGCTCATCACCCAGTCTTCGCCGGGGATATCGGGAAAGCCCTGAAAATTGACGCCATTGTTGAACTTCAGCCGGCAGGTCTTCAGCCGCTTGTCGCAGCCCGCTGCCAGATGCAGCAGATCGCCGGGTCGGATCTGCGCCCGCAGCGGCTCCCAGAGGGTCAGCTGGCGGTGCTCTGCGTTCGGATCCGGCGCGGTGGCCTCCTGTCCCAGCCGCCCGACCTGCTGGCGGTCCTGCTTGATCCAGCCCCACAACCCCTCAGCCGCACCGCTCATCACCGTGAGACGGCCAGAGGTGAACCAGTTCGGCTCAAACCCCGGCAGGGCGGCAAATCCGAAATACTGCCCCTCGCGGATCTCTTCGGCGGCCAGCTCCAGCGTGTAACCCGGCGTGGTCATGTCAAAGCGGCAGGCACCATCGCCCAGAACCGCCGTGCAGGGTTTCTGGTAGATCCGCCCCATCGGCTGGTTGAGAGCCTCCGTCAGGCCGCGCAGCTCCGCCTCAAAGGCACCACCGGCACGGCGGATCTGGCCAAAGCTGCCGCGAAACTGCAACCAGCGCACCGAGACATCGGCCCAGTTCACCAGCCAGCAGCGCACCTCGGCGCCGTCAAAGCGCCCGGCCTCGATCTCGTCTTCGCGGATGGCGGCATCACTCAGCGCACCCAGCGCCTCGGTATTATCGACCGCCAGCCCGGTGGCTTGTTGCAGGCTGCGCGCGGTCAGCCCGGTGCCTGCGCGAAACAGCAGACCGGCCTCGCCCTCGGCAGCACTTTCGAACCGCAGGTCGCGGTCATGATCGGTAAAGCCGAACCGCACGCCATCGCTGCGCGTCACCAGCCAGCAGCGGCACAGCGTGGTCAGACCGCTGGCCACATGGGATTGAAACGCCTCGCTTACCCCAGCCATCAGACCCGCACCTCCACCACTGGGACATTGGGCACGTCGCCCGCCTGAAAGGACGCCACGCTGGCCTGAATGCGATCGGTGTCAAAGCGCACCGGCACATCGAACTCAAACCCCGCCTTCACCGACAGGCCCGCCTCTGGCGGATGCGCCAGCGTGATGGTGCCAAGGGTGCTGTCGAGCGTGTAGTCTACCGTCTCCTGCAAAGCGTCCTGCTCAATCCCGATGCGCACGCTGCCCGCCACCGGTTTCGTTATCGGACGCTGATAGGCAAAGCTGCCGGAACGATAGGTCTTGCTCAGCTGGAACACCTGCTGCACCCCGTCGCCGATACCGATCACCTGATCCCCAAACGCCACCTCCTGCGTGGCGCGGGCGGATTTGTAGTCGGACCAATCCTTCCAGCGGAAACCGTACATCTGGCCCTGCCGCGCCTCGAAAAAGGCAATCAGCGCCTCGATATCCTCAAGCCCCCTGAGGCCCAGCCCCGCATCATAGCGGCGACGCGAATGCGCCCAGGGGGTGTTGCGTTCCTCATGCCCGTTGGCAAGCGTCACCACATCGGTGCGCCGCTCCGGTCCGCCGATTGAGCCGAAGCTCAGCGATGCGGGAAATCTGACCTCGTGAAAATTCATCTGCTGTCCTCCGGCTCAGCGGTTGCGATTGCCACGCGACAGCGCGCGGCTCAGCTGGGCGGCGATCTGGCCCTGACTGCGTTGGAACCCCTGCACATCGGGGGTCTGGATATTCATCACCACCGACGTGGCCCGCCCGCCCTGGCTGCGCACACCAAGCGCGCCATCGGCACCACGGGTCAGCGGCAGGATCGCCTCTGGGCCTGCCTCGCCCATCAGCCCGGTGCCGCCGCGCATGGGAAAGCTCACCGGGCCGCTGACGATCCCCCCCTTGGCAAAGGGCATCACCCGGCCTTGTGAAAACGCCGCCCCATCGGCAAAGGGGAGAATGCCGCTCATCAGCTTGCCCACCCCATCCGACAGCAGCCCGCCAATATGGGAAGTGACCGGTTTCATGGCCGCCGAATAGGTGGTCTGGATCATCGACTGCGCCATGGTATCCAGCGCATCCGAGAGCTTCATGCCGTCAAAGACAACACCGTCAAAGGCGCGGCGCAGCCCCTTCGACATACCGCGTTCCAGGGTCTCGGCATCCTTGCCGGTGGCGGCAAAGACGGCGCGCACCCGGCGCAGTTCGGCATCGAATGAGGCCGCCATGCCCGCCGCATCGCCAAGGCTGTCGCTCAGCGCCTCGCCCTGCTGTTCCAGCTGGTTCAGTCCTGTGTCACTCATCGCTTACGGCTCCTGTTTCTGGGGATTTCGGCGCGGCGGGATCGGGAAATGCGCGCATCAGCTGGTCCAGCCCGGCCCGTCCCAGCGGCGCGACGCCGCTGTCCTGCCCCAGCATCAGCCGCAGCTCCGCCGGGGTGAGGCGCCAGAACTGATCCGGCGTGAGCCGCAGCCCCGCCAGCCCCGCCCGCATCAGCGCCGGCCAGTCAAGGCCGGTGCTCTGTCTGTCTGTGGAGTGCTGCCGGGGCGTCATGGGGCCACCGATCCGGGCAGCTGCGCGCCCGCCTCTCCCGGCAGCGCAAAACTGCGCGCCAGGAGCTGTGCGGCGACCCGTGCGGCCTGCATCGGACCGCCGTCGATATCGGCAACGGCCAGATCCGCCTCGCTGAGCCGGTGGCCGCCGCCCTGCACCCCCGCCGCCAGCAGCGCCAGCACATCCGCCGCCGAGAACCCGCCGCTTTCGAACCGGGTCACCAGATCAATCAGCGATCCCGTCCCAAGCCGCGTTTCCAGCGCCGCCAGCGCCCCGAGGGTGAGCTTTAACGCCAGCACCTCGCCATTTACCGCCAGCAGCACCTCGCCGGCATAGGGATTGGCCGCACAGGCGTTAACTGCCGGGGCTGGCTGTTCCGAGGGGGTCATGGTCACCCCCCTCAGACGGCGGTGAAGACCAGCGCGCCGGCGCTGGCGAGCGCAAGCTCATAGGTGGCCTCGCCATTGTGGCTGCCGGCATATTCCAGGGCGGTGACCTGAAACGGGCCTTCGACGATGCCAAAATCGGGGATAATCACCTGAAACGCGGGGGTCAGCCCCTCAAAGAACAGCTGCCGCGCCCGCTCATCCGTCCCGGCATCGCGAAAGATACCGGAGCCGGAGATATTGGCCGAGCGCACCCCTGCGCCGGACAGCAGCTCGCGCCAGCCGCCCTGACTTTCCAGACTGGTGACATCGACGCTTTCGGCGTTGAAGCTGATGCGCGTGGCGCGCAGCCCCGCGATGGTTTCGAACTGACCGTCGCCGGTCATGTCGATCTTGACCAATAGATCCTTGCCGTTTTGAACACTCATAGCGGTGATCTCCTGTTGCTGAGTGATGGGACGTCGCGCCAATTCAGATCAGCCTTGCCGCGCAACGCTTTGTAATTAATGTTGGATTTTCACCAAACCGACCGGGTGTCAGCTGTCCTCCAGCCGCGCGGTGAAGCGCAGGCGGATCTCGCGGCCGCCGGAGGGTTTGCCGCTGGCGCTGGCGCGGTCGAACCACAGGCCCACCAGTCGCCCGCGCGTCAGGCTGAGCGAGGCGCTGGCGAGGCTGTCGCAGATGCTGGCCGCAATGGCCTTCGCACCGGCAAAGCCCGCAATATCGGTATGGACGGTGATCTCCACCCGGTGGCGCGCGCCGGCACCACTGCGGTCGGAGCGGTCCTGCACCTCCTCGGGGCCAAGGGTCACATAGGTCTGCGGCAGGCTGCCTGCTGGCAGCGCGTCATAGATGGCGCCGCTCAGCGCGGTGGTCAGCGCCGGGTCATTGGTCAGGTGCTGAAACAGCGCCTCCTGCAGCGGCAGGGCCAGGGCATAGGTCATGCGGTGGTCTCCTCGGTGGCAAAACAGGTCAGGTAGCGGCCGTCAGGGTCGCCTTCGGCCACTGCATCAATGCGAAAGATACGGGCACCATCGCGCAGCCGCTGGTCTGGTCGGGGCCGCGCCGGGCTGCCGGTGGGATGGGCGCGCAGGGTGATGCGGTAGCGTTGCAGTGACAGGCTGGTGCCGGAGTGATCGGTGCTGCGGCCACTGAGGGCACGCATCTCGCACCAATGGTGGCCAAGCAGCTGCCATGCCTCAAGAAACCCGCCAGCCCCATCCGAGGTGCGGCGCGGATCCTCCAGCGCCAGACAGCGGTTGAGACGTGGTGTGGAGCGGGCAGCGGGGCGGGATGTGGTGCGGCGGCTCATGCGCCTGCCCCCGGTCCAAAGCTGCGGCCAAACCCGATCCCATGCCCGCCGCCGACGCCCAGGCTCACCCGTAGCGCACGATAGCGTTCGATCAGGCTGGTGACGCCAAAGGGCATACAGCCGCCCTGCAACCTCGTGTCATCGCGAAACTCATAGTAATGCGCCGCCAGCATCAGCACCGCCTGCGCCAGATCGCCGGGCAATGCCGACCAGCTGTTGGCCATGCCCGCCCGCATCAGGATCCGCGCCGCACCACCGCTGGCAATTGTGGGCAGCACCCCGCCAACCGGACGCAGCCGGGGCTGCTGGCTGTCGGGTTCCAGCCGGTAGCGACCGGGTGGCAGCACGGTCTCGACCCCGGCGGCATCGCTCAGCGTGACCGAATGGATCTGCTGCACCGGTGCAAGCGGCAGCGCCTGTAGCTGGGGATCCCGCCAGGCGGCGAGCGTCAGCAGGAAATCCCGCGCCAGAAGCACCCGGCCGGTGCGTGCCTCGATCGCCGCGATGGCAGCGCGCAGGAAGCTGATCAGCACGGCCTCCTGCACCCCCGCCTCGTCAAAGCCGGTGCCCAGACGCAGATGCGCCTTGAACGCCTCTTGCGGCAGAACCGCCTCTGGCACCGGTGTCACTTCATTCAACATCATCTCTTCACTCCAACGGCTGTTCGTTCGGGGGCTGCTCGGGCTGGCTGTTGCCGGATGGGTCGGGGCGGATGCGCGCCGGGCTGCTGCCGCTGGACGGAAGGGGAGCAGCTGGACGACAGCGGCCTGAAGGCGCGCATCCGCAGACGGAACCGGGCTGCCGGGTCCGCCATCGGTCCAAGCGTCAGCTCAGACCGAATTTCAGCAGTTTGATGGCGGCAAAATCGCTGACATCGCCGCCGACACGTTTGGTGGCATAGAACAGCACATGCGGCTTGGCGCTGAAGGGATCGCGCAGCACCCGCAGGTCGGGGCGTTCGGCGATGGTGTAGCCCGCCGCAAAATCGCCAAAGGCCACAGCATAGCCGTTCACACCGGCGTCGGGCATGTCCTCGGCAATGACCACCGGATAGCCCATCAGCCGCGCCGGTTCCGCCGCTGCCAGCCCGTCGGACCACAGGAAGCGGCCATCGGCATCCTTCAGCTTGCGCAGGAGGCCCGCGGTTTTGGAGTTCATCACAAAGCTGGCGTTGGCCCGGTACTGCGCGCCAAGCGCATAGACCAGATCAATGATTGCATCGCCATCACCGATATCGCCCTCCACGCCGGTGGTGACATAGCCAAGATTGCCCCAGCTCCAGCTGTCATTGGCAACCACCGGGTGGTAGAGGATGCCGGTCGGTTTGTCGTTGCCATCGCCATTGATGAAGGAAGCCGCCTCGGCGCGGGAAAACTTGTCGGCGATCCGGCCGGCCAGCCAGCCCTCGATGTCAAAGGCGCTGTCGTCCAGCAGCCGCTGCGAGGCCTTGGGCAAGGCGCTCAGCTCATGCAGCGGGATGGTGATGCGGTCGATCACCGGGGTTGCGGTTTCGGTTACCGCCGCCGTCTCATTCGCCCAGCCGTGACCGACATCGCCATGGTCGATCAGCACATCGTAGGAGGTTGCCTCCACCGTCACCACCGAGGCGACGGCGCGGATCGAGGCGGTGCTGTTCAACACGGATTTGACCGTATCGGAGGTCTGCGGATCCACCAGGTAGCCGCCATCGCCATTGACGGCGGTGGCCATCGCCTTGGCATCAAGATCGAGGCCACGCAGCGCGGCGTCATCGCCGGACCGCAGATAGGCATCAAAGGCTTTCTGATGAGGCGCGCCGCCTGCCTCGGCAGCGGCCAGAGGGGGACGATTGGCAAAGTGGGATTTGCGATCCAGCATGGTCATACGCTCTTCTGTCTGTTTCAGTTTCAGGGCAATGTCGTCTTTGAACCCGTTGAAATCATGCACGAAGTCGGCAACGGCCTGTTTGACCTCCTGCGGGGCCGCATGGGAGTGGGCCGTTGGTTCCGGGTGGGATTGGGGATGGCTCATCTGTCTGTCCTTTTGGGTCGATTGAGGAAGGCAAAAGCGGGGCGCGACCGCAGCGGCGGCCGGGGCCTGCATTCAGCCGAGCGGCGTCAGGCTGGCACCGCTGCGCAGCAGGTCGATCACCTCCTGCCAGATCTGCGGGGTATCGTCCGAGGCGATGGCGCCGCGCTCTGCGGTCTGCGATTTGGCGGCGGCCCCGGCTGGGCTGACGCGGGCTGTGGACAACATCGGGAAGGTCACCAGCGAGACCTCCCAGAGGTCCAGCTCACACAGGGAGCGCCCGCCGCCTTTGCGCGCCGTGGCGCGGCGGGTCCGGTAGCCGATCGACAGCCCATCCAATGCGCCGACAGCGATCAGCGCCGCAGCCTCGGCGCCCTTTTGGGTGCGGGTCAGGATACGGCCCCGGACATGCAGGCCGCGGGCATCCTCGCGGACCTCATCCCAGACGCCGATGGGCTGTGCGGGATCGTGCTGCCACAGCATCTTGACCGCGATCCCGGCCTGCGCCAGACGGTCGAGCGACGCCTGATAGGCCCCCGGCTGCACCATGTCACCGCCAGCGTCGACGCAGCCAAACAGGCTGGCATATCCGCTGATCATGACCATATCGTCGGCCTCGTCGCCAATGGTCAGATCCTCGCCGAAGCGCGCGAACTTATGCTCCAGATGCGCATGAGATGGCATCAGCTTCTCCTTTTATCTCTTTGAATTTCTGGCAATTACTGAACCACAAGAAAGGATTGGAAGGCCTGCGCCAGGATCACGGCGGCAACGCCGTAAACGGTGAGCCAGAGGCGTTTTTCCATCCGCTCCATCATCATCTCCAGCCGGTCGAGACGCCGGTTCATCGCCTCCTGCTGGATCTCGGCGATGCGCTCATGGGCGGTGAGCCGCAGACCCGGTGAGCATTCAAACGGCGGTATCGGGATTTCAGTCATCCGCCATCGCCTCCTCTTGCGGGGGCAGGCCCAGAAGGCTGCGTTTTTCGGCCACGCTGAGGAACTCCGCGGCGGCCACGCGGCGCCACTGCGCCTCGCGTTCGGAGGCCAGCGCAGGCACCTGATCAAGGTCCGGTTTCAGGGTGACCGCAGCCCCCTGATAGCGCGACAGCCAGTCCGACAGCGTCGCGGTGACACGGGTCACAAGCGGCAGCACGGTGAGCCGGTAAAAGGCGCGGTTGGCCTCCTGATAGTTGGCATATGTGGCATCGCCCGGCAGACCCAGCAGCATTGGCGGCACCCCAAGCGCGAGGGCAATATCGCGCGCGGCGGCATCCTTGGTCTGGTGAAATTCCATATCCGATGGCGAGAAGCCCATTGGTTTCCAATCCAACCCGCCTTCCAGCACCATTGGACGGCCGGCGTTGCGCGCGCCCTGAAAATTCATTTCGATTTCTTCACTTAGACGGCGAAACTGATCCTCAGCCATCAGCCCCTGACCATCGCCTCCGGTCCAGACCAAAGCGCCGGAGGGGCGGGCTGCATTGTCCAGAAGCGCCTTGGACCAGCGCGAGGCCGAGGTATGCACATCCACCGCCATGGCTGCGGCCTGCATCGGCGACAAACCGTAGTGATCGTCCTGCGGATGAAAGCTGCGCAGATGGCAGATCGGGGCGCAGGGCATGGTCACATCAAAGCGGTGTTTGCGCCCCGACACGCTGTAGTCATAGGCCACCGGCCAGCCATCGCTGCCGGGCACCACGGTCATGCGGTCAGGGCGCAGCACATGCAGCTCGACCGGCAATACGTCGCGACCATCGGGATCGCAGACCGCCTCAATATAAGCGTTGCCCGACAGCAGCAGGTGGCCGAACAGCGCTTCCAGCAGCTCGGCGCGGCCTTGGGCGGCATTGGGCCGGGCCAGCAGCGTCAGCAGCGGGTGGCTGTCGTAGCGCTGTGCGCCGTCCTGCAACACCAGCGGCAGCGCGGCGGCGGCCTCGGTGATCATCTTGACGGCACGGTAGCCCACGGGATTGCCGACAAAGCCGCTGCGGGTCAGTGAACTGCTGTCGCGCGGGCTCCAGCCGGTGCTGCCAGTGCCACCGTGCCAGGCCACCACACGGGCTGCGGCGCTTGCCTTGGTTTCGACGGGCTGTTGCTTGCGCCGCAGAAGGTCAAAGACCATGGGGCCACTCCTTTGCTTGAAGGGGGCGAACCATGCCCCTGTTTGCTGCGATCCTTTATGACGGCGGGGGTTGAAGAAGATTTGAGCAAGGCGCGCGCAGGGCACGCAACACCTGCGCTAAACCTTTGATACAACTAAAAAACGCCCGCAGGACTGCGGGCGTTTTGCGTCTGATTTGATGGCCGGTGGCCCGCCTATAACATGCGCGCGCGGGGCAGCCTGTGACGGGTCGCCGGGGTCAGGATCAGCTCCTGCACCGCCCAGACCAAGGCATCCAGCCGGTCCGGTGAGCCCTGCCCCAGATAACCACGCGGGGTCATCTGGCAGAGCTGATCCTCCAGCGCGCCAAGCCCCGGCAGGTGGCGCACCCGGCCCTGTTCATAAAGCGCCGCGACCGGTTCGGCCCGTGCCCCCTTGCCCCGGCTGGCGTGCAGCGCGGTAAAGGGCACCAGCGGGTCGATCTGGCGCAGCAGGCTTTCGACCAGGGCACCGCCCTGATTGACCTCCGCCACCACCCGGTCGGCGCTGTAGCGGTCGCGCGCATCAATGGCGGCCTGCGCCCAGGTCAGCGGTCCGACGCCCTGCACCGTGCAATCCGCGAGCACATAGGCGCACCAGTCCTGCGGCGGGCCTGTGAGCGTGGCACCCACCACGAGGATGCCGCAGGCGTCGGAGTGTTTGCCGGCGCTCACCGCCGGGTCCACCGCCACCACCACCCGGTCCAGTGCCGGGGCCTTTGCGATCTGCGCCGCAACCAGCCCGGCATTGGTCCAGAGCGCGCCATCGACATCCTGCAACAGGATGCCGTCCAGCTCTTGTCGGCCTAGCCGTGACCCGGCATAGCGGCTGCGCACCTCGGCTATAAAGGAGGCGGCGAGATTGGCACGGTTGGCCTCGGTCGCGGCATGGGTCTGCACGGTGGAGGGGCTGGCCAGAAGGTCTCGCAGCACGCCGGTATTGCGCGGTGTGGTGGTGACGCAGACGCGCGGATCCTGCCCCAGCCGGAGCGCAAATTGCAGCATGTCCCAGCTGTCCTGCCCGCGTTTCCATTTGGCCAGCTCATCAGCCCAGGCGGCATCGAACTGCGGGCCGCGCAGCGCCTCAGGGTCATGGGCCGAAAACGCCTGGGCGGTGGCGCCATTGGGCCAGATCAGCCGCCGTTCGGTGGCTTTCCACGTCGGGCGGCGGTCGCGGGGAGTGCAGGCGAGGATGCCGCTGTCGCCCTGGACCATGACGTCGCGCACCTGATCGTAGGTTTCCCCGAGGAGGGCGATGCGGCGGGCGCGACCAGCGGACAGCGGTGTTGCCCCTTCGGCCAGCGTACGCACCCATTCGGCGCCGGCGCGGGTCTTGCCTGCCCCGCGTCCGCCGAGGATGACCCAGCTGCGCCAGTCCCCCGCCGGCGGCAGCTGGTGCGGCAGCGCCCAGAGATCAAAGACATAGGGCATCGCACAGAGGTCATGGTCGCTGAGCCGGTCCAGAAACATCTTCTGCGTCGAAACTGGCGCGCAGGCGAGCCAGCCGCTCTTCGATTTCACTGCGGGCGGCGTCGATGTCGAGCCCGGCTGCGGCCTGATGCTGTTCACTTTGTTCGACAAGGGTTTTCTCCACTTTCTGGCTGTCACGGATCAGGCTTTCCAATTTGGCGATACGCGGCGCGCTGCCGGCGTCGTCTGCATCGCAGGCAAGCCGTTCGAGCATCTGCTCGGCCTCCTGCCGGAGCCGTTCGATGGAGTTATGGAGGGAGAAAAGAAGATCGGCGGTCTTTGCCAGCCGATTTTCCGGGGTATAGGTGCTCATGGTTGGGGCCTCATAGTCATGGGACCTCCGTTCGGAAAATCGCAAGGCCGCCCCACAAGCGCGATCCATGATCGGGCGTCCTGCGGGCGGATCTGCCAATTTCCCAGCTGCCTGTGAACCCTGCCACAAACCAGCGCAAAAGTCAAAGTTGGCAACCTGAAGTATCGGACGCAAGCTGCCGGATTTGTTAAGTAAATTTCAGATTAACCTACCATAAGGTTAACGGCACCGCACAAAAAAGAGGACGCCGAAGCGTCCCCTTTCAGATCTGATCCATGATTGGATTGCGCCTAGTTGCTGTTGCCCTGCGCTTCAATCTCGCGCCATTTGGCGACATTGCGATTGTGCTCCTCAAGCGTGACGGCAAAGGCGTGGCCACCGGTGCCATCAGCGACGAAGAACAGGTAGTCGCCCTGATCGGGGTTCACCGCCGCCTCAAGGCTGGCCATGCCGGGGTTGGCGATTGGCGTCGGCGGCAGCCCTTCGATCACATAGGTGTTCCAGGGGGTTGCCCGGCGCAGTTCGCTCTGGCGCAGGCCACGCCCGAGGACACCCTCGCCCCGAGTAACACCATAGATCACCGTCGGGTCCGTTTGCAGCCGCATCCCGCGGTTCAGCCGGTTGGTGAAGACCGAGGCGACCTGCCCACGCTCCTCTGCCACGCCGGTCTCTTTTTCGATGATCGACGCAAGGATCAGCATCTCTTCGGGGCTGGTAACCGCTGCGCGGTCCGAGCGGCCCTCCCAGGCGGCGTTGATGCGCAGCTCCTGGCGCTCCTGCATCTCGGCCAGGATCTCGGCGCGGTCATCACCGGGGGAGACCTCATAGCTGTCGGGTGCCAGCATCCCCTCCGCCGGGCGCGTGCCCGGATCGCCGTCGAGGATATCCATGGCTTTCAGCGATTCGACCACCTGCCAGCTGGTCACGCCTTCGGCCAGCGCGATGCGGTAACGGGTGTCGGCATCGGCTTTCTTCTCTTCGTAGACAGCGGGCACCTCATCGACGCCGGGCACAAATTCCGCACGCTCGACAAAGCGGTTGGTGGCCGGGTCCAGCTCGCGCACCTCGGCCAGCACGCGGGTCACGCCCACGCGGTAGACGATTTCGGTGCCACAGCTGCTGGCGCCGCCGCGGGTGATCTGATCGACGATCTCGGCCATCGAGGCCCCTGCGGGCACCAGATAGCTGCCGGCCTTCAGCGCATCGGTTTTCTCGGCGTAGCGCACACCAACCCGGAACAGCGGGCCGGAGTTGATCGCGCCCTGGCTCTCCAGATCACGGCTGACCCGAGACATCGTGCTGCCGGACGGCACCCGCAGGCAGATCGCGCTGTCCAGCGGACCTTCGGAGGTATATTGCGACTGCCCCCAGAGGATGACGCCGCCCAGAAGGAACAGCATCACCACCAGGACCGTCAGCATGTTTGAGGCGAGGTTGCGCCACATCACTCAGGCTTTCCGAACAGGACCGACGCATTGGTGCCGCCAAAGCCAAAGGAATTGGACAGCGCCACCTTGATCTCGCGCTCGCGTTTCTGGTTCGGGGCCAGATCGACAGCGGTTTCAACGGCCGGGTTGTCCAGGTTGATGGTGGGCGGTGCCACCTGATCGCGGATCGCCAGGATCGAGAAGATCGCCTCAATCGCGCCAGCCGCACCCAGGAGGTGGCCGGTGGCGGATTTGGTCGAGGACATGGTGACCTTACCCGCCGCATCCCCCATCATCCGCTCAACCGCGCCCAGTTCGATGGTATCGGCCATGGTCGAGGTGCCATGGGCGTTGATATAGTCGATGTCCTTCGGCTCAAGCCCCGCATTGGCCAGCGCCGCGCGCATCGAGCGTTCGCCGCCTTCGCCGTCCTCGGAGGGAGCGGTGATGTGGTAGGCATCGCCGGAGAGACCATACCCCAGCACCTCGGCATAGATCTTGGCGCCACGGGCCTTGGCGTGGTCGTAATCTTCCAGCACCACGATGCCGGCGCCCTCACCCATCACGAAACCGTCGCGGTCGGCGTCATAGGGGCGCGAGGCCGCCTTTGGGTCATCGGCGCGTTTGGTGGACAGCGCCTTGCACGCGTTGAAGCCGGCAATGCCGATTTCGCAGATCGCCGCCTCGGCGCCGCCTGCGATCATGACGTCGGCGTCGCCGGATTTGATCAGACGGGCCGCATCGCCGATGGCATGGGCACCGGTCGAACAGGCGGTCACAACAGAGTGGTTCGGCCCCTTGAAGCCAAAACGGATCGAGACCTGACCGGAGATCAGGTTGATCAGCGCGCCGGGGATAAAGAAGGGCGACACCCGGCGGGGGCCTTTTTCCTTGATCATCACCGCGGTGTCGGCGATCGAGCTGAGGCCACCGATGCCGGAGCCGATCATCACGCCGGTGCGCAGGCGGCTCTGCTCGTCCTCGGGTGTCCAGCCGGCGTCACGCACGGCCATATCAGCCGCGGCAATGCCATAGAGGATGAAATCATCAATCTTCTTCTGGTCTTTTTTGACAACCCAATCATCGGGGTTGAAGGTCCCATCGCTGCCGTCGCCACGCGGAACTTCGCAGGCGTAGGTGGTGGCGACACCGCTTTCTACCGCATCAAAATGCGTGATCGGACCCGCCCCGGACTGACCGTCCAGCAACCGCGACCAGGTCTCTTCGACGCCGCTTGCCAGCGGTGTGACCAGGCCCAGTCCGGTAACTACTACTCGACGCATTTCTTGCACTCCTCTGCCTCGGCAATTTGACTCCAAATAGCTTGGATTGGCGCAGAGGTGCAAGAGCCGGTGGTCTCCGGTTGTTTTGCGATAATTTAATGACAGCCTTAGATTGCGGTTAACTTGGATAATGTACCTTTTGGTTGTTCTTTGGTTTCGTAGTCGCGACAGTACCGATATGGCGCGCCTGCGAACCACTATGCGGCGCCCAACAGACGGGGCGCAGGATCCAAGGTCAGCGGCTGTGGGGCAAGATGTGAATGGTGCACATAGAGTTCTTGTTTGGACGCCCTGCGTCACCTGATCCTGATCTACGAAGGGTTCGGCGGATGGCACACCGCCGCCCTTCGCGCATGTGGGGGCTGGGCGTATTTGCGCTGCTGTTGCTGGTCAGCCTGCTGCTTGGCGCTGAACCGCTGGCCGCCCGCGAATGCCGTGTCTTCAACAAACTGATGACGCTGACGCTCGCCGGTGAAGATTTTCTCGACTACCTGCGCACCGGCAGCAATTCGCCCGCCGTGCAGGAAATGGAACGGTTGCTGGCAAAGACATCAAAGACCGAGCTGCATCTCGCGATGCAGAGAGAAAAGATGGACGATCTGCTGAAGGCGACCCATAACCTGATTGCCCAGCACCGCAGCCTGCTGCGGGTCCTGGCGCTGAAGGACCGGCGCCATGCGGAACGGGCCTCTGTCAAACTCTTTGCCAGTGAAACCCTGGCGGCCTATCGCCGGGAGCTGGCGCGTATGCCCTGCTCTCGTGCAGGCAGTAGCGGGCAGGATGGCGGCGGCCTTGGCGCCTTGCCCGCGCTGGGACAGATTTCCAGCACCACCGCGGCGGCCGGTTCACTGGGTCTGGTGGCGCTTGGAGCGCTGTGTTTTGTGCTGTTTGAACGGCGCATGACCACGCTGAGGCGCCGCCGCAAGCGCCATACCTGCAACCTGGACTGCACCCTTGTGCACAACAATGATAACGGGGTTGCGGCGACCCTGCTGGACATCAGTCAGGAGGGGGCGAAGGTCAAATCCGCAGCGCGCCTCGGCGCCGGGGATATCATCGTGCTGGACCTGCCCGGCGATGCGCCGCAGATAAATCTTCACGGTCGGGTGCAATGGTGCAACGCCAACTATTTTGGCCTGCAGTTCAAGGAGCGTCTTTCACGCGATATGGTGAAGGCTCTGGCGGGTTTTCGCAGGGCGCCCAGAAAATCCAAACGGGAGTTCGGGCGCGACGGGACGCCTGCCGAGCTTGAACCACATGGCGCGGTGTCTGGCTGACGGATCGGCATGGCCGGAGCGACACTCTGCGGCGTGGTCCTTCGTCGTGATGATGTCACAAGGGGGTCGGCCTGTCTTGGGCTCGGCTGCTATCACGGGTCCCCGGTCGCGGCGAAACGGCAAAGATCGCGCGGCAAAGATCGCGCGCGCGGGCGGCGGACGGGCGTCTGGCTGGCGCCTGGCGGGCCATGATCGCGGCCATGATCGCGAATATGCAGACAGATCCCACGTGCGATGCCTTGCGGAGCCGACCTCGCGAACCGGTGGCAGCCCTGTGGTAGCGGGATGGTGGCGGTTGGTGCCGGATGGTGGCAGATGCGGACCATTGGGGCAGGACGTGCTTTGCTCCGCAATCAGTCGGCGAAGCAGACAGATCTTCCGCCGGTATAGACCATGCAGGAAGCGCGCGCGCCGGTTTGGTCAATTTCAGGCAGAGACCACAGCTCCGGCCCGCTTATGTCGCGATCAGCGGTGCATCGGCGGCGTCGAGAGGTCGGTTCGACAATTCCGGTCCATTGGCAGCGGTTTCGACCGGATCCTGTATAGACAGCGCCGCACCAGCTCAGCCGCGCCGGTCATGCGCCCTGTGCTGCAAACCCACGCCGGCCTGCCCGCTCCCCAAGGCAGCCAAGACACGCAGGCTGCGCTGAAATAACAGGGCTGCGCAGTCCTGACGACACCGCAGCCCATTGGTTGATGCGGCAGCAGTGCCGCCCGAGACGTGCCGCCGACCTAGCGGAATTCGGCAACTGGCTCACGCGTGGGGCGCGCCGCCTCCAGCGCCTCCGCCACGGTCAGGGTCTTGCGGAACAGTGCCCGCCCGACCAATGCGCCGGAGATCGAACCGATGTATTTCAGCCGCGCCACGTCATCGGCGGTGCGGACCACACCGCTGGCGATCACCGGCGTGCGCGCTTTCTCCGCCAGCCCTGCGATCAGCCCCAGCTGCGCCTCGACATCGGTCATATCGCTTTCGATATCGGTGATGATGATGCCCGCAAAGGGACAATCGGCAAAGGCGTCGATAAAGGCTTCGGGCGTAAACGAGCCGGCCTGACGCCAGCCGTCGGTCATCACCTGCCCCTGCCAGACATCCACCGCCAGCACGATCTGATCGGGGTGAAGACGGGTCAGCGTGCGCACCAGTTCGGGGTCGCGGGCGGCAAGCGTGCCGACCACCACACGGCCGGCGCCCTTGTCGATCCAATGCTCAATATGCTCGCGCGAGCGCATACCGCCGCCCAGCTGAACCGGGATACCGGCGGTGCGGATGATTTCCTCCACCAGCTCGGCATTGCGGTTGTCGCCTTCGATGGCATCAAAATCGGTCAGATGCATCCATTCGGCACCATCGGCAGCAAAGCCGCAGGCGGTGGCAACCGGGTCCACGTGCCAGATCATGGCGGTGTCGAGCCGCCCCTTGTCCAGCGTCACGCAGCGGCCGTCCTTCAGTTCCATCGTGGGGTAGATCATCATCGCAATGCCCTCCTGTCGTCGGCAGTTTCGCCAAGGCTAGCACGGAGACCGATCACCCCTAAGGAGAAAACCCGACCTCGCGGAGGTCGGAAACGTCCAGAAACGAAAAACGGCGCCTTCCTGCCCGGAAAGCGCCGTCTGTGATCGTCACCGATTGGGTGGGATCAGGAAGCTTCGCTGATGAACTTCACCGCATCGCCAAAGGTCTGGATGGTCTCGGCCGCGTCATCGGGGATCTCGATGCCGAACTCTTCTTCGAAGGCCATAACCAGCTCAACGGTGTCCAGGCTGTCTGCGCCCAGATCATCGATGAACGACGCGTTCTCGGTCACTTTGTCTTCTTCAACACCCAGGTGTTCCACAACGATCTTTTTTACGCGGTCTGCGACGTCGCTCATGTCAATTCCTCATCTTTTCAGGCATTCGCCCGGTTGTCAGGCATTCGCCCGGTTCTGCCCTTGCCCGCTCGGGGCGGCGTGGTTGTGCCCGATGCGGGCGGTCGTGTCCCGCATAGCGGAACCGCCCCTGCCGGTCCGGCATGGACCCGCAGATGGCGAATATGCGCCGCCTATAACACAGACCGACGCAGAGGCAAACGGTTTCGCAGCATCACTGCACCCGCCTGCCCGGGGCCTGTCGCCTGAGGCTCAGGCAACAGGGTGAGCATTTGGCCACAGCCGCAGCCACATGCAAGGCTTGTGGTGCATATTTTTACGCAACCCCTCACCGCCGCAGGTCATTTTCCGTTATTTTGCAGCGACTTTCAGCTCGTCATCCATCCTGAGGATGGCCGTATTTCGCCCCGGATAACCGGGCCAGCTGCGGGGCGGGATCGCAAAGCCCCGCGACCAATCTTGTGCGATGCCGCGCTGGCGGCACCGAAAATCCCCCCGGCCTGAGGCATAGAGGCCACATCTGACGCGGCGGCCGGAACGCAAAACCCGCCACCGGAGGACCGGCGGCGGGACCAGGTGACTCGGCGTCACCGCAAAGCTTAACCGGGGTCTCAGCGGCCCCGGTTGCAGCCCGGATCGCGCCCCGGGATCACAGCATGGCCATGCCGCCGTTCACATGCAGGGTGGTGCCGGTGACATAGCCTGCCTCGGCGCTGGCCAGATACAAAACGGCGGAGGCGATTTCCTCCGGGGTGCCCATCCGACCGCTGGGGATCTGGGTCAGGATCGCGTCTTTCTGGGCGTCGTTCAGCTTGTCTGTCATGGCGGTGGCGATAAAGCCGGGAGCCACGGCATTGACCGTAATGCCGCGGTTGGCGACCTCATAGGCCAGCGATTTGGACATGCCGACCATACCGGCCTTGGCGGCGGCGTAATTGCCCTGACCGGGGTTGCCGGTGGCCCCCACGATGGACGAGATATTGATGATCCGGCCCCAGCGCGCCTTCATCATGCCGCGCAGAACACCCCGGCACAGGCGCATGGTCGAGGTAAGGTTCACCTCCAGCACGCTGGCCCATTCCTCATCCTTCATCCGCATGAACAGATTGTCGCGGGTGATGCCGGCGTTGTTGACCAGAATATCCACCGAGCCCATCGCCGCGATCGCCTGTTTCGGCAGCGCCTCGACCGCCTCTGCATCGGAGAGGTTGCAGGGCAGCACATGGGCGCGCTCGCCAAGTTCCGCCGCCAGTTCCTGCAGCGGAGCCTCGCGGGTCCCGGAGAGGCCCACGGTGGCGCCAGCGGCGTGCAGGGCGCGGGCGATATCGCCGCCAATGCCACCAGATGCCCCGGTGATGAGGGCGGTTTTTCCAGTCAGATCAAACATATGATTTCCTTTGTCTCATCCCTGGCCCGCGGTTCGCCGTTTTCTTTGGAAGACAACGGGCCGGAATATTAATGAAATTTCCGCGTTCAGCCCGCGGTGATGGCTGCCACGTCCTCAGCGGTGCCGATCTGACGGCAGGCCAGGTTGCGGTCGATTTTGCGGATCATGCCGGAGAGCGCCTTGCCCGCGCCGATTTCCCAGAATTCGGTCACGCCTTTGGCGGCCATGGTCTGCACGCTTTCGCGCCAGCGCACAGAGCCGGTCACCTGCTCGACCAGAAGCTGGCGGATTTCAGCCGGATCGGTGACCGCATCCGCGCGGACGTTGGCGATCAGCGGAACCGCAGGAGAGGTGATCTCGACCCCGGCCAGCGCCTCGGCCATGACATCGGCGGCAGGCTGCATCAGGGCGCAGTGGAAGGGCGCGCTGACCGGCAGCATCACGGCGCGTTTGGCGCCTTTTTCCTTGGCGATTTCAGCGGCGCGTTCAACGGCGGCCTTGGCGCCGGAGACCACGACCTGAGTGGGGTCGTTGTCATTGGCGGCCTGACAGACCTCGCCTTGTGCGGCGGCTTCTGCAACGGCGCGCACCGCCTCGAGGTCGAGCCCCAGAATGGCGGCCATCGCGCCCTCGCCGACCGGCACGGCGCTTTGCATCGCCTTGCCGCGAATGCGCAGCAGGCGCGCGGTGTCGGCGACGGAAATCGCCCCGGCTGCGGCCAATGCGGAATATTCGCCAAGGCTGTGACCGGCGACAAACGCCGCCTTGTCGATGCTGACACCCTCAGCCTCCAGCGCGCGCATGGCGGCGAGCGAGGTCGCCATCAGCGCCGGCTGGGCGTTCTGCGTGAGGGTCAGGGTTTCGATATCGCCCTCCCAGATCAGCTGGCTCAGCGCCTCTCCCAGTGCGGCATCCACCTCGTCAAAGACCGCTTTGGCCGCCGGATAGGCCTCGGCCAGGGCTTTGCCCATCCCGATGGTCTGCGCGCCCTGCCCTGGAAACACGAATGCAATTGTCATCTGAGACCTCATCTTCTCTGCACATCTGCGTTGCACCGGGTTTAGACGCAGGTGACGCTGCGTACAAGCACAGCCTTCGCGCGGGCGCACCAAGCCTGTGCATCAGGTGACAGAGATGCGTGTTGTGTCAAACTGCTGAAGGGATAGGGTATTCCTGTCGCCCCCTATGAGAAGGTCTCATCGCCCGTGTCCTCCCCTGCCCGCGCCCCCGCGCTTCGCCAGAATACCGCCCGCCACTATGGCAGCGTTGCCAAAGGTTTTCACTGGCTGACAGCCCTATTGATGCTGGCGGTGTTCCCGCTTGGTTATTTTGCCAATGATCTGGCGCACCATATTCAAAGCCCGGAGTTTGACGGCGCACAGGCCACGCTGACCCGCGCGGCGCTGCTGTTTTCACTGCACAAGACCCTGGGGCTGGCGTTGTTTCTGACCGCGCTGCTGCGCATTCTCTGGGCGCTGAGCCAGCCCAAGCCAGTGCCACTGCACCCGGAGCGGCGGGCCGAGACGCTGTTGGCGGAGGTGGTGCACTGGCTGCTTTACGGGGCGCTGGTGGCGGCCCCCCTGACCGGCTGGATCCATCACGCCGCAACCACGGGATTTGCGCCGATCTGGTGGCCCTTTGGTCAGAACCTGCCGTTTGTGGCGAAATCTGAAACCTTGGCGGCGGTGTTTGGCGGGCTGCACTGGCTGTTTGTCTGGACCCTTGCGGTGGCTTTGGGGCTGCATATTGCCGGGGCGCTGAAACATGAGGTGATCGACCGCGACGCCACGCTGCGCCGGATGCTGCCAGGACGCGCGCCGGAGGTGACGGTGCCAGAGCAGACCCCCCATGGGGCGGCGCCGGTGCTGGTGGCGCTGGCGATCTGGGTCCTGGTGCTGGCCGGCGGCGGCGCCTTCGGCCTTTATGCGCCGCACAGCCATGGCGCGCCGGGCGCCACCGCACATGAGGCTGGATCCGAGACCACAGATGGCGGCGATCCTGCCGCAACGATGGCGTCTGACACGGCCGGCAACTGGCGGGTCGAGGATGGCACATTGGCGCTCACCATCGTGCAGATGGGCAGCGAGGTGCGCGGCCAGTTCGACCGCTGGCAGGCAGTGATTGATTTCGAGGACCCTGCCGCCCCCGGCCCCGCCGGCGCGGTCACCGTCACCGTGGCGATCCCCTCGCTGAAGCTCGGATCTGTCACCGATCAGGCGATGGGGCCGGATTACTTTGACAGTTCCACCTATCCCACCGCAGAGTTCCGCGCCGAGATCGAGAAGCTGGCGGAAGGATATATCGCTGAGGGCACCCTGCGGATCCGCGATCAGGAGGTGCCGCTGCGCCTGCCCTTCACGCTGGATCTGAACGGTGACACCGCCACAATGTCCGGCAGTGCCGAAGTGAACCGGCTGGATTTCAACATCGGCCAGGGCGTGCAGGACGAAAGCTCGCTTGCCTATGCGGTGACCATCGCTGTCGACCTGACCGCCAGCCGCGCCGCCCCCTGACGGATGTGGGCACAGATCAGGGGGGATGGCCGCCGCGTGCCCCCCATGGGGACATATAGTCCCGCAGGTTCTGGCCCACTTAAGGTATTGTGCCGCGCGGCAGCACCGGTGATGCTGCGAAGATGGCCACCGAAATCGAGTTCTCTTTTGCGGCACTGAACCCGTCGGCGCGACGGCACATTCGCGTGTTTCAGATACACCAGTTCCTTGACCGTTTTGCGATGGGGCTGACGGTTGCCGTGGTTGCTCTGGCCTTGACCGACCGGGGCATGGACCTGTTGCAGATCTCGTTTCTCTTCGGGATCTACGCGCTCACGACGATGGCGATGGAGCTGCCGTTTGGTGGCATTGCCGACAGCATCGGGCGCAGGCCGGTCTTCTTGACGGCGGTTGTCGCCAGCCTGATCTCGCTCGTGCTTTTTCTCTCTACGAGCGATTTTTATGTTCTGGCGCTGTCGTTTGCATTCATCGGCTTTGGCCGCGCGCTTCGGTCGGGCACGCTGGATGCCTGGTTTGTTGAAACCTTCAAAGCCGCCGCCCCAAATGTCGATGTCCAGCCCGCACTGGCCAAAGCGCAATGGGCCAATGCCGTAGGTTTGGCGATTGGCGCCATTCTGGGAGGTCTTCTGCCCGATCTCTGCGGCGAGGTCGCAAAACGCCTTGGGTTCAGCATCTATGATGTGTCCTACCTTGCGAGCGTCGTCGTGATGTCGGGCGTGTTTGTTTTCACGGTACTGGCCATTGTCGAAACACCGCGCTCGATGAGCGCCACGGCTCTCAAGCACGGCTTTGCGAATGTACCGATGGTGATCGGGGACGCGAGCCGTCTGGCCCTCAGACATCCGGCTCTGTCGATCCTTCTGGCAGCGCTGGCGTTCTTTTTGATGGCGACCAACCCTGTTGAGGTGATCTGGCCGACCCATGCAAAGCCGATGCTGGACGAGCGCTATGCAAACACCGTCATCGGTATCGTCACTGCGAGCTATTTCTTCGCCATCGCTTTCGGCGCGTCCCTGTCCGTGCCCATCAGCCGGATTTTCAAACGGCGGCACGCCATGACGCTGGCGGCAGGTTTTGCCTGTCTGGCAGGGGTTCAGATCGCATTGGCGCTGCAAGGCAGCATCGTCGGCTTTGTGACGGTGTTTGTCCTCTATTCCGTGTTTCTGGGGGTTTGCGAAACCCCGGCCAGCAGCATCCTGCATCGCTGCGTTGGCGACGGTCAACGCTCGACCATGCTGTCTTTGCGGTCGCTGATCCAACAGTTGGGGGCCGCATCGGGCCTGATTCTGGCCGGAGCTGTCGCCGATATCTACTCGACACCGGTCGCCTGGGTCGTCGGTGCGGTGTTTCTGGTGATTGCGATGATGCTGATCTTGGTGTTGGTCAGACGGCTGGCGGCAGCCGCCGAATAGCTGACGGGTGCGCGCCCACTCGTAGAGGGACGAACATACAGGGACAAAAAAACCGCCACCCGGCAAGGGGCGGCGGTTCTGGATCGGTAGGTGGCGGAGGTGATCCCTCCGCCGTGCGGTCTGGTTATTCGGCCTTCATCGCCTCGACCGAGATCTTCACCTCAACCTCGTCGCTGACGAAGGGGGCGAATTTGCCCAGCTCGTAGTCCGAGCGCAGCAGGGTTGTGGTGGCGTCGAAACCGGCCCAGGGCTTGCCCGCCATCGGGTGTTCGCCGACCTGGTTCAGCTTGGCGTCCAGAACCACGGATTTGGTGACGCCGTTCAGGGTCAGGTCGCCGGTGATTTCTGCGGTATTCTCGCCGGTTACCTTGATGCCGGTGGATTTGAAGCTGATCATCTCCGCATCATCGGCGCCAAAGAAATCCTTTGACATGAAATGGTCAAAGCGCGCTTCCCAGCCAGTCAGCATGGATTGCGCGGGCATCGACACCGAGACGCTGGAGGCTTCGGGGTTTTCCTGATCAAAGGCGATTTCACCCTCAAACCCCGAGAACATGCCGTAGGTGGTCGAGAAACCAAGGTGATTGTAGCTGAACACCACCTGGCTGTGGCTCGAATCCAGCTTGTAGGCTTCAGGGGCGGCAAAGGCGGTGGTGGCGGCGGCCCCCATCAGGGCGGCGGCAAAGAGAGTGGTTTTCATAATCTTGGCTCCGTTGGACCGTGTGACTTCGTTTCCCAGTTGAAGACTTTGTCATCAGAAAGGAAAGCCCGCAAAAGCCAACACTATCTGTGTTCAGATGAACAACCCAAGCCGCATTGACGCACAGAGGCCGGTTCTCGCGCAGTTGTGATGTCGGCAGGCGGTGGCGGCGGGCCAAGGCGTTCGGCCAGAGATCTGGAGCGCCTAGCTGAAGATCGGCAGGGCGCCGCTCAGCTGATCGCGCAGCCGCAGGCGGGTTTCGGTGCTGTCGATCGGCAGCTCCATCAGCACTGCGCCGTCGATATCCAGAACCGAGATGGCATGGGCGGAGAGGCGCACGCCGCCAAGGCTGCTGTAGCTGCGCCGCAGGACAATCCGCGGTGCGCCGCGCCGTGTCTTGCGCAGGATCCTCAGCTCGCGCCGGATCGGGTCGAAACAGGCCTCCGGCTGGCTGTCGGGGTGATGCGAGGTCAGCAGGATCAGGCCGACAAACAGAAAGGCCACGGAAATCCCGATCCGGATCAGCGACATCTGCGGATCGAAACCTGCGTCAGGCAGCAGCCAGAGGCCGGTGGCGCCCATCACCATACCGCCCCCAAGAATGCGCAGCAGCAGCGAGCGGACCGGCCAGTTGGCCTGCATCTGAAGGTTCATTGGTGCCGACCGGGCCAGATGGGCCAGCCGTCTGGCGGCAGGAGACTGAGAGGACGCGCGCCGCATGACCTTGCCAAATCGACCCGGCTGCATGGGCTGAAAACCGATCTCGGTTGGTTCGAGGATGCTCATCTCTGGTCCCTTTCACTCTTAACGCGGTCTGTCTGTCCTGCCTTGCCTGTGACGCCTGCTGCGCCTGTTGGTCTGTGACTGGCGGGATGGTTAACATTTGATTAACCAAGATTGACGCCAGCATTGGGGCTGAAATGGGGCGGAGTTGCGGTAAATACGGGCCGTGCTCCGCCGTGATGGGCAGCCCTTTCGTCTACGGGCCTCAACAGGGCATATGCAGATGCAGCCGCCCTGCCCCCGCTTCCGTCTTGACCCCTCCGGGCTAGCGCGCGGGGTCTGATCGGGCCGCTGGCGAAAGAGGTTCGCCCTGTCGGATCCGTGGCCCATTCTCAGCTTTGCATGCTCAGCTTTGCATAATTTTGCTAAAATTTGGTTCACAGGATATGGATCAAACCCCAGCGACCACTGGCAACGTGGGTGCAGAGGGGCACGCGGCGGGAAACGGGCCTTGCCCTTTTGGTCTGAGCCTGTATATGGGGGCTTCCTTCCGCGACATTTTCGATCCGCGCAGACTCTCGTGACAGGGCAGCGGAAGGGACAACCGCCCCGTCTATGAAATGCGCCTAGACAAAAACTGGAGTTCACATGCCACTCTACGAGCATGTCATGATTGCGCGTCAGGACCTGTCCAACTCGCAAGCTGAAGGCCTCATCGAACATTTCGGTGCTGTTCTGTCCGACAACGGCGGTAAGCTGGTCGACAGCGAGTACTGGGGCGTCAAGACGATGGCCTATAAGATCAACAAAAATCGTAAGGGCCACTACTCCTTCCTGAAGACCGATGCTTCGGCAGCGGCGATCCAGGAAATGGAGCGTCTGATGCGCCTGCATGATGACGTGATGCGCGTTCTGACCATCAAGGTTGACGCACATGAAGACGGCCCCTCGGTTCAGATGCAGAAGCGCGATGAGCGCGACACGCGTCGTGAGCGCCGCTGATCAACGCTTGAGAAAAGGACGCTAAACCATGGCAGCCAAACCGTTTTTCCGTCGTCGTAAAGTATGCCCGTTCTCGGGCGACAATGCGCCGAAAATCGACTACAAAGACACCCGTCTTCTGCAGCGCTACATTTCCGAACGTGGTAAGATCGTGCCGTCGCGCATCACCGCCGTTTCGGCAAAGAAGCAGCGTGAACTGGCCCGTGCTATCAAGCGCGCCCGCTTCCTCGCCCTGCTGCCCTACGCCGTGAAGTAAGGAGATAAGCACATGCAAGTTATCCTTCTGGAACGTGTGGCCAAACTGGGCCAAATGGGCGAAGTCGTGGACGTAAAGCCCGGCTATGCTCGCAACTTCCTGCTGCCGCAAGGCAAGGCGCTGACCGCGTCGCAGAACAACATCGCTCGTTTTGAGGAACAGAAAGCGCAGTTCGAAGCGCGCAATCTGGAAACCAAGAAAGAAGCGGAAGCTCTGGCAGAGAAGCTGGACGGTCAGCAGTTCATCGTGATTCGCTCCGCGTCTGACGCTGGCGCCCTCTACGGCTCCGTCACCCCCCGTGACGCCGCAGAAGCCGCCACCGCAGAAGGTTTCTCGGTCGACAAGAAGCAGGTTGCCCTGCTTTCGCCGATCAAGGAACTGGGTCTGCACAGCGTTGTTGTGAAGCTGCACCCTGAAGTCGAAGTTCAGATCAAACTGAACGTTGCGCGTTCGGTCGAAGAAGCTGAGCTGCAAGCCTCGGGCAAATCGATTCAAGAGCTGGCCGCTGAAGAAGAAGCCGCTGCTGAATTCGAAATCTCCGAACTGTTCGACGATATCGGCTCTGCCGCATCCGACGACGACGATGCAGCCCCGGCCGCAGACGACGAAGAGACCAACGCCTGATCGGCATTGGATCTATCCGAGATCGAGAGAGGCCGCCCCGGATCGGGGCGGCCTTTTTCATATCTGCGGCGGCCGCAGCTGGATTGCGCTGCTGACAGATCAAAATCGCCTCAAACTCTCCGCAGAAACTGCGGCGCGGGTAACCTCGTCTTTGCCGGTTTCTGCAAGCCTAGATCCCGCCCTGAGCGATCGCTCCGGGAGCGCGTGTTTGTGCGCACGTGTGGTTGTGACTGTCGTGCCAGGCCTGCGTCTGGCGTCTGGGGGTAAGCATGGAAGAGGATCTGATCCGGGAAGAAACGGCGCTGCGGCGACGCCTGCTGCTGCGGCTCTTGCGCAACTTCAGCTTTGAAAACCCGAAATACAGGGGTGAACCGATCAGCAATCTGGTGCCACCGGAGCTGATCACCGCCGAGCTGACCCGGCACAACCCTGACCGGGTGATCCAACCCTGAACCATGCGGGCGTTGCAGACGGGGCCACGAAGGCTCGGCCCCCGCAGCCCCTTTGCATGGGCGTCCCAATCGGGCCGCAGGCACGGGAGCCGTGTTGGGACAGGGCAAGGCCCGGTTCATGCGCGCGTGGATCATGCGGCAGTCGATCAGCGCCGACAAATTCTTAGCCGTTAAAATTTGATCCATCAGCGCCCGCCCTGGCCGGCGCACCCTGACCGGTCATGCGGATCGCCGCGCCGGGGGTCCAATCCCGGCTGATGGCCCGGGATTGCGGGCGATCATCGGACAGCCTGCCACGGTCGGGGGATATCCGCCGATGGGTTCCCGCGCCATTTGCCCAAGCCGCAGGCGCGCCCTAATCTGCCGCCGATCCGGCGTATTCGGGGTTTAGACAGGCAGTATCCATGATTGATCGCAGAACGGCTCTGGCCATTATTCTCAGCCCGCTGGCCCTTGCCGCCTGTGGCGAGGCACCCGCCGCAACCGAGCGCGCCGCAACGCCGCCGCTCTATCCCAACGAGACGCCGGAGCTTCGCCGCAAGATCAATTTCTGGGCCGACCACTATGAGGTGCCGCGCCCGCTGGTCCATCGCCTTGCCATCCGCGAGAGCACCCATCGGCCCTGGGCGGTCAACCGGCCCTACTACGGGCTGTTGCAGATCCTGCCGGCCACTGCCCGCTCCATGGGGTTTCGCGGCAAGCCGAAGGATCTGCTGGATGCGGATACCAACCTGAAATATGCGGTGAAATATCTGCGCGGGGCCTGGCTCCTCTCCGATGGCAGCTACGATCAGGCGGTAAAACACTATTCGCGCGGCTACTACTATGCCGCAAAACGGCGGGGCATGTTGCGCGAAACCGGGCTGCGCCCCTGATCAGACCGCTTGAAAACCACGATATCACAAAGAGTTATGATATCTTACGCGGCAGCTTGCCACTCGGATTGTTAGCGCAAAACTGTCACGTGACCGAAGGCGTTTTTCTGCTAGCATGGATGTCTGTAATAAAAAGACGTCGGAGTGAAAAATGCCTATTCAACTAGATCGCCGGTCCTTTCTGGCTGGCAGTGCCGGTCTGATCGCGCTGCATCCGTTTTCGGTTCAGGCGGCTTCCAATCAGGTGCATCTGCGCCTGATGGAGACCACCGACCTGCATGTGCATGTGTTTCCCTATGATTATTACGCCGACAAGCCGCGCGACACTGTCGGGCTGGCGCGCACGGCCTCGCTGATCGGCGATATTCGCGCCGAGGCGACCAATTCGCTGCTTCTGGACAATGGCGACTTCCTGCAGGGCAATCCGATGGGCGATTACATCGCCTATGAGCGCGGCATGAAGGAAGGCGACACCCATCCGGTCATCCAGGCGATGAACGCCGTGGGCTTTGACGGCTCGACGCTGGGCAATCATGAGTTCAACTACGGGCTGGATTTCCTGATGAAATCCCTCGCCGGGGCCGAGTTCCCGGTGGTCTGCGCCAATGTCGCCACATCCACCGGTGCCGGCCCGCGTGACGACAAGACCCTGCTGCCGCCCTATGTGATCCTGGAGCGCGAGCTGACCGATGGCGCGGGCAACCGTCATCCGATCAAGATCGGGCTGATTGGCTTTGTGCCGCCGCAGGTGATGAACTGGGACCGTCGCCATCTGGAAGGCAATGTGCAGGCCCGCGACATTCTGCAATCCGCCCGCGCCTATGTGCCGGAGATGAAGGAAAAAGGCGCCGACATCATTATCGCCCTGTCACATTCCGGGATCGGCAGCGCCGATGAGACCGACGGGATGGAGAATGCCTCGGTGCCGCTGGCGGCCGTCGAGGGCATCGACGCCATCATGACCGGCCATTCGCATCTGGTCTTCCCCTCCTCCACCTATGCGGATTTTGCCGGGGTGGATGTCGACAAGGGCACCATCCACGGAACCCCCGCCACAATGGGCGGTTTCTGGGGCAGCCATATGGGTCTGATCGACCTGATGCTGGAGCGGGACGGCAGCGGCTGGCGCGTGGTGGGCCATGCCTCGGAGGCGCGCCCGATTTCGCGGCGCGAAGAGGACCGGTCGATCACCGCCCTGGTCGAAAGTGCCCCTGCGGTGCTGGCAGCTGCGCAGAAAGAACATGATGAGACGCTGCAATATGTCCGCCGCGCGGTCGGCAAGACCGATGCACCGCTGCACAGCTATTTTGCACTGGTCGCCGATGATCCCTCGGTGCAGATCGTGTCGATTGCGCAGACCTGGTATATCGAACAGATGCTGAAGGGCACCGAGCATGAAGGCCTGCCGATCCTGTCAGCTGCGGCCCCGTTCAAGGCCGGCGGCCGCGGTGGTGCGGAGTATTACACCGACGTTCCAAAAGGCGATGTGGCGATCAAGAATGTCGCCGACCTCTACCTCTACCCCAACACCGCCCGTGCGGTGCGGGTGACCGGCGCGCAGGTTAAGGACTGGCTGGAACGCTCTGCCGGCATGTTCAACCAGATTACCCCCGGCGAGGCCGATCAGGTGCTGCTCAATCCCGCCTTCCCGAGCTACAACTTTGACGTGATCGACGGGGTGACCTATCAGATCGACCTGTCGCAGCCCTCGAAGTTCGGACCGAAGGGGGAGCTGGAGCGTCCCGACGCCAACCGCATCGTCAATCTGGAGTTCAACGGCGCGCCAATCGATCCCGCACAGGAGTTCATTATCGCCACCAACAACTATCGTGCTGGCGGTGGCGGTGCCTTCCCCGGCGCGATGGGGGATACCATCGTGTTCGAGGGACCGGACACCAACCGCGATGTGATCGTGCGCTATATCGTCGAGAAGGGCACCATCAGCCCGCGCGCCGATGCCAACTGGCGCTTTGCCCCGCTGGCGGACACCTCGGTGCTGTTCGACACCGGCCCCAAGGCGGCGGCCTATGTGGACAGTGTCGAGAGCATTGCAATTGAACCTGCGGGTGAAGGGCCGGATGGCTTTGCACGCTACAGAATTGCGCTGTGAACAAACTGTTTCCGATTTGTGCAAAATGAAATGATTCTCGCCGCCCGGCCAAACTTGGTCGGGCGGCATATTTAGGCGCACACGCCCCGCTTGCACACAAGTTATTGAGGGGCGCCCTAAAGGTTAATTTTTACAAATTTCGAGCAAATTTGCGCTCTCCTTACTGCTTTTTAGGCATTTGTTTGCCAAATTTCCGCCCCCTTCTTGCGGCAGAGTTTTCCGACATGCGAGGTGTCGATCAGCGCTGCACAACAGCGACCCGCATCAAGACGGTTGATGAGCAAGAGGAGCAGTTCCGATGCCAAACGGCAGTTTCAACGATTTTCGAAATGCGCTTCTGGCGTTTGAATCGGGCTGGGACCGGGACCGCTACAATGCGGGGCAGATCAGCGACGCGCAGCTGACGCAATGGGTCGGCGCGCCGGTCAGCAGCTTCTATCCCGGCCTCAGCAGCTGGGGCCAGCTGAGCGACACCCAATGGCGGGACATGGCCTATCACTCCACCAATTCGCTGGGCTTTGTCGGCTATCAGTTCGGCGAGGCGCTGCTGATTGACCTCGGTTATTATCAGGATGACGTTTACTACCTGGGCGGTGATACCATCAACCGCTGGGATGGCACCTGGACCGGGAAAAATGGCGTCAACAGCCTGGATGATTTCAAATCCCACGCCGCACAGGACACCGCCATCAATGAGGCGTTTGGCTATAACTTCGAGATGCTGAGCTACTATCTCGGTCGGCAGGGGCGCAGCATCAGCGATTTTGTCGGCGAGACCGTGACCTATCGCGATGTCAATGGCGCCATGGTGGATGTTACCCTCTCGCTGACCGGGCTGATGGCTGCGGCGCATCTGCGCGGTGCTTCGGGGCTGGCGACGCTCTTGCTGAGCGATACCGCCTCGACCGATGAATACGGCACCTCGATCCTGAAATACGTGAAAGATTTCGGCGGTTACGACAGCCCCACGGCCGACGCGCTGATTGCCTTCTGGCAGGATCGCAAGGCAGGCGGCACCGCACCGCTGGACATGGGCGAGCCGCAGCCAAGCGAGCCCGTCCTGGTTGGTGAAACCCTGCTGGGCACCGTCAGCCGGGACATTCTGGATGGAACCGATGCAAATGACCTGCTGTCAGGGCGCGGCGGCAACGACCGGCTTGCAGGCCGCGCGGGTGATGATGATCTGCGCGGTGGCGGCGGGCGCGACCGGCTGATTGGCCAGGGCGGCGATGACAAACTCAACGGTTCGCACGGGGCCGACACGATCCGCGCCGGTGCGGGCAATGACACATTGATCGGCGGCAATGGCAACGACCTGCTGTTTGGTCAGGGTGGTAACGACCTGATGATCGGGGGCGATGGGGCCGACACATTTGCCTTCGGCAGCAACCACGGGCGCGCCCGTATCCGCGATTTTGAACTGGGCACGGACAAGATCGACATCCTCAGCGGAGCACAGAGCATCAATCAGATCGATTTTACGACCAGAGGTGATCACGTCGTGATGTCTTTTGACAACGTTGTGGTCACGGTTGAAAATATCACCGTCGAGGAACTGGCCAGTTCCGATAACTTTCTGTTCTGAGCGGGCACCACCGCAAGACCATCGTGTGATCTGACAACCGAGTGATCAGACAACCGCCCTGGAGTTCGCCTCCACGGCGGTTTTCTTATGCCTTAGACCGCTCCTACTCCGCCCCGCGCTCACCGCCAAACAAAAAGGCCGCCCCCTTAGGGGACGGCCTTGCGCGTTGGCACACCTCGGATCCGCGCCTGGCGGGATCCGGGATCTGACTTATTCTTCTTCCAGAGCTTCGACTGCGGCCTGCAGGTCGTCCTTGGACACTTCTTTCTCGCTCACTTTGGCCTGCTCGGCGATGTGATCGATGACCTTGTCTTCGAAGATCGGTGCGCGCAACTGCTGCTGCATCTGAGCGTTCTGCTGGATGAACTCAAAGAACTGGCGTTCCTGGCCCGGGTACTGGCGTGCCTGGCTCATGATGGCCTGGGTCATTTCCGCATCGGTCACTTCGACCTCGGCTTTCTGACCCAGCTCGGCCAGCAACAGGCCCAGACGGACGCGGCGCTCTGCCAGTTTGTTGTGCTCGTCAGTCGGCTCGATTTCACCGTGGTTGTGATCGTGAACCTCGGGGTTTTCCTCGTGCCACAGCTGATGTGCGATCTGCTTGGCTTCGGCTTCGACCAGCGAGGGCGGCAGGTCGAAGGAGACCAGATCGTCCAGCTTGTCCAGAAGGCCACGCTTCATCACCGCGCGGGCCGCACCGGCGTATTCTGCTTCCAGACGCTCGGAGATCTGACCTTTCAGCGCGGCGAGGTCCTCGGCGCCGAATTTCTTCGCCAGCTCGTCGTTGATCTCTGCTGCCTTGGCGGCTTTGACCTCTTTCACGGTGCAGGTGAATACGGCTTCCTTACCGGCCAGATGCTCGGCCTGGTACTGCTCGGGGAAAGTGACGGTGACGTCTTTTTCGTCGCCTGCCTTGGTGCCGACCAGCTGGTCTTCGAAACCGGGGATGAAGGAGTTGGAGCCCAGCACCAGCGGGTAGTCTTCGCCTGCGCCGCCGTCGAAGGCTTCGCCGTCTACCTTGCCGACGAAGTCGATCACAACCTGATCGCCATCTTCAGCGGCAGCACCCTCTTCGCGGGCTTCGAATTCCTTGGCGGTCTCGGCCAGGTTGGCCAGCGCCTCGTCAACTGCGGCGTCGTCTGCTTTGACCACCAGCTTTTCCAGCTCAACGCCGGAGAGATCAACTTCGGGGATTTCAGGCAGTGCCTCATAGGACATCTCGACGTTGACGTCGTCGCCCTCTTTCCAATCTTCGTTGGTCATCTTGACGTCGGGCTGCATCGCCGGACGGTCACCGCTTTCCTCGAAGTGCTTGTTCATCGCACCGTCGATGGTTTCCTGCATGGCTTCGCCGATCAGACGCTGGCCGAACTGCTTCTTCAGCAGCGCCATGGGAACCTTGCCCTTGCGGAAGCCCTTCATCTCGACTTCGGGCTGTGCCTCGACGAGTTTTTCATTGACCTTCGCATCCAGCTCGGCGGCGGTAACGGTGATCGCGTAGCCGCGTTTCAGACCTTCGTTCAGCGTCTCGGTGACCTGCATCATATTCCCCATAGAGATTCGGGGCGCGCGCGCGGGCGCTCCCCCAGACAATTTGTGGCCTTCTATTTGCACAAGCGCGGCGGCGCAAGAGGGATTGCCCCCGCAGCCGCCCGGTCAGCGCCGGTTGCGGCGTTTTTTGGCCCCGAAAACAGAAAACACGCCCCAAAGGACGTGTTTTCCATAATCCGATTGCGCGGATACCGTTCAGGGCGCAGCGGATCGCCCTGCCCTGGCGCTGGCGATCAGAACTTCCAGCGGGCGCCTGCCATGATGGAGGAACTGTCCTGATAGCTGGTCCCAGAGGTGTCCGCGTAGGAATAGTCGCGGTAGGCCACATAGGTTTCCAGGTTCAGACCGTCGAAATTCTGCACCGCTGCAACGCCCCAGGATTCAGCGTTGTCGCCACTGGTGACCATATCCGAGCCGTCATAATAATCGATGGCAAAGGAGGTCGCGCCCACGGCCAGGAAATTCGCGGTATAGCCCAGCTTGGCAAAGGCATAATCGCCGCCGGTGTCGCGATCCCCTGCCGCAACCGCAAGCGAGACTCCGCTTGGTTCGTGCAGCGTGGCAAAGGAGGCCACGATATCGCGGGTTTTGGTGCCCGGCCCGTTTTCGTTCCAGACCGCCCCCAGCGCGCCCTGAATGGCGAAATCACCAAGATCGTCGTTATTGTACCGCAGGGCGATATCATAGGCTTCGCGGTCGGAATTTGAGCGCAGGATCTCTTCGCCGTAAGAGGCCGAGACGGTAAAGCCGCTGAATTCCGGCGTATCATAGCGCACCCGGCCAAGCCGCCCGCCATCGAAGCTGCGGAAGGCCGAGCCGATGTTGACGCCTGACAGCGTACCGGTGGAGGTGCGGAACAGGAAGCCGCCAGCGGAATCCCCGATGGCAGACGTCTGAATGACACTGGTGCCGGAGAAATCGGATTCCGCCAGCCCGTCAGAGGCCATCGAACCCTGACCAAAGGAGAAGGTGCCGTAGCGCGGTGTTGCGTATTGAATATCGACCTTGCGGATCCGGGTACGGTCCCAGCTGATGTTCTGCGGACGGCCGTTCTGGTTCACCCCATCAGAGGAGCGCAGCCCAAGAGCGGTTTCGAAATTGAACCGCAGGGTGTTCTCGCCAAAGGGCTGTTCAAGCCAGAAGCCGATGCGCGAGTTGGAATTGGCGTTGTCCACCAGCGTGCTGAAATCGTCACTGCCATCGTCGAACGACTGGAACGAGGGGTTGAACTGACCATAGTAGCGGAAGCTGCCGCCGGAGCTGTTCTCGTAGGTGGGCCCGGCAAAGGCGGGAACCGCCAGCCCGGCAACAAGACCGGACATCAGGGCTGTCACCCCAAGGTGAGAGGCAATTTTGGTGTTCATGAGGAGATGCTCCAATATTGTTCAGGGCGGCTCCCTCTCCATCCCTGAGAGGCCGACCTGTCACAGGTGCTATCACGCGATTTTCTGGTGCTGCACTCTTGAAATAAGCCGCGCCGGTTCCCTTGCCAGCTGTGGGCGGAATTCTCGCTCGATTGTGATCACCCGCTGCGCGGCATCGCGCCGATCGGTCCGGAATTTCTGCGCCGCCCAGCTGCCTCAGGCTGACCAATCGGGCGGGAACATCGCTCCCCCCAGAAAACGTCGACATTTTGGTGGAATATTCAGTGAAACATGCCGTCAAACGGCGGATTTCCACAGTTTATTAAGGGGCACTCGTTAGCTGTGGCAGATCGACAAAGCAGGTACCCAGACTATGAGATTCAAAACTTCCATCAAGACGGCCATCTTTCTGATCGTCTTTCTGGCCAGCGCGGTCATGTTCGCGCTCATCGCCCTGTCGCGATACACCGATCAGCTGCGCACGGGGATCGAGACTGAAGTGGTCGCCGTGGAGGGGTTTGCAAAGACCCTCGCCGAGGCCAGCAGCGATTTTCAGAACGCCCGCATTGTTGAGATGGGGTTTCGCCTGAAGCCGAGCCAGGAGGTGATCGCCACCCAGGCTGAGACCATGGCGCATCTGCGCAACCGGCTGGAGACTGCAAGGATGCAGATCACCGAGTTGGATAACATGAGTGAGGCTGCACAGACGCTGAGCCTGCTGGCCAGTGAAATCGCCGCCTATGAAGCCGGGTTTGCCGACGTGGTCGCCAGCCAGGAGCGGTTGGGCTTTGACGAGACCGACGGGCTTCAGGGGGCGCTGCGCAGCTCTGTGCGGAGCATCGAAAAGGCATTGGAAGACACCGCAGAGCCCGAGATGAAGGTGAAGATGCTGATGATGCGGCGCCATGAGAAAGATTTCATCATGCGCCACGACACAAAATACATCGACCGGCTGAACGCCCGCGTGGATGAATTCCGTGCGTTCCCCGGCAGCTATTACAAGAACATCTCGCAGCGGGCCCGGATCGGCAGCCTGTTGACCGCCTATCAGAACTCCTTCAACGCCTATGCCGAGGAGACCAAGGTGATCGACGGCCACTATCAGGCCCTGAATGAAATCGAAACCGCTAGCGCGCCGATCCTGGCCAAGATGAACGACCTCACCTCGGCCCGGCTGGACAGGATCCATGCCAGCGCCGCCGAGGCCATCGCCACCGCCAATGCCAATGCTATGAAGGCAGGCTTTGGCGGTCTTGGGGTCTTTGTCGTGGTGGCATTTGCCCTTGCCATCGGGATCTCGCGTCCGCTGTCGCGGGTCAATCTGGTGCTGCAAAAGATCATGGCGGGCGATTTCTCCACTCCGGCGCCGCAGTCGCGCATCAAAGAGGTCTCGACCATTGCCGCCGCCGTGGAGGACCTGCGCGCCGACAATGAGATGAAGGACAAGCTGACCCGCGAAATTGCCGAGGTCATCAGCGCCTGCGCTGCCGGAGATTTTTCCAAACGGTTGCAGATCGGGGACGCCAGCGGCTCCTTTGCGGATCTGGGCCGCGGTGTGAATGCCATCGGCGACGCGGCAGAGGGTGGCCTCGGCGATATCCGGCAGGTGCTCGACACGCTGGCGGCAGGAGACCTCACGCAGCGCATGCCCGACGGCCAGAAGGGGATTTTCAAGGAAATCGCCGATGCGGTCGACAACCTCAGCGACAGCCTCACCAGCATGGTGCGGCAACTGTCGCACAGCAGCGAGGTGCTGAATTCCACCGCCGCAGAAATTGCGGCCGCCGCCGAGGACGCCTCGCGCCGCGGAGAAACCTCCGCCGCCTCCCTGGAAGAAACCGCCGCTGCGCTGCAGACATTGGACGACACCGTGCGCGGCACCGCCGAAGGGTCGGATCAGGCCAAGGATATCGTGCGCGACGCCTTTGCCCAGGCGCGCTCCACCAGCGAACTGGCCAGCCAGACCATCAGCGCCATGCAGCGGATCGAGGATTCGTCTGGCGCGATCGCCAAGATCACCGACCTGATCGAAGATCTTGCCTTTCAGACCAATCTGCTGGCGCTGAACGCCGGGGTCGAGGCCGCCCGCGCGGGAGAAGCAGGCCGCGGCTTTGCCGTCGTCGCCTCCGAGGTGCGCGGCCTCGCACAGCGTTCTGCGGACGCCGTGCAGGAGATCAACGCGCTGATTGAGGTCAGCACCCGCGAGGTTGCCCAGGGCGTGAAACTGGTCGATCAGACCGGCACCGCGCTGGCCTCGATCCAAAGCTCGGTCGAAGCGGTGGTCGGCAAGGTTGAGCAGATCGCCGCCACCACGGTCGAGCAGTCCAATGGTCTGTCAGAGGTCAACACCGCCGTCGTCTCCCTGGACCAGAATGCGCAGAAGAACTCCGCCATGCTGGAGCAGACCGCCGCCGCCGGTCAGATGCTGCGCGAGGAGGCGCAGACATTGGTCCGGGCGATCTCCGGCTTTACCATCAGCCCTTCCGGCACCGGACACCGCGATGCTGAACCCATCGCCGACAGCTGGGAGCAACCGGCCTATGACGATGAGGATATGGCCTACGCCCAATCCGCCTGATCAGACGGTCTGACCGCACTGCCCCAGCTGGCGCTGCGGTCGGACCTGAGGCTGGCCAAGGCGTCAACGACCGGTGTCGCAGTCTGATGAGCCCAGTTCCGCCCCCTGACCTGCTGCCCCCTGACCTGCCCCCTGAAACGCCCGCCAACCCGGGCGTTTCATCATATCCGCCAAAGATATCCTCCAATGGGTCGATCCGCGCCAGTCAGGCAGCGGCGCAGGTGCCGATCAAAGACGGGCCTGAGCTGATCAAGACGACGCAGATCAGCCAGAGCACCACGCATGGCATCCACCGTCCCGCCGATGGCGACATTGTCCTCGGTACAGATGCCGCGAAGGATAAAAGTCAAAGCTGGTGCCAAAGGGGTAGACCGGCCCCAATAGGCCGGGTCATCCCAGGGGATCTGTGGAAAATGGTGCGGGTGGAGGGACTTGAACCCCCACGCCTTGCGGCGCCAGAACCTAAATCTGGTGCGTCTACCAATTTCGCCACACCCGCATCCTGTCGGTGGTCACAGCCACCGTGAAGCGCTCAATAGCAAAGCTTTTTGACGGATGCAAAAGGGAAAGCGCGGTTCGGGCGCAACTTTTTCACCCGCGCCCTGCCCCGGCTATCCGGTTCGCCCCTCAAGCCTGCGCAACACGCAAGGGATCTGCTCGGGCAGATCCTCGGCAATCAGCCCGGGGCCGAATTCCAGCGCGCATTCGACGTGAATATAGGCGGCGGTCTCGGACGCCTGCATCGGGGAAAACCCGCGCGCCAGCAGCCCGGTGATGAAGCCTGCCAGCACATCGCCCGACCCGGCGGTGGCCAGCCAGGGCGCGGACCGCTCGTAATGGGCAGAATTGACCGAGCAGTGCCCGTCCGGCGCGGCGATCACCGTATCGGGCCCCTTGAACAGCACCACGCAGCCCGCGCGTCTGGCCGCCTCACGGGTGGCGTCGACCTTGGAATAGGCGGGACCGGAGGTGGCGGGTGCTGCCAGTTTTTCTGCGATATCCGGGAACAGCCGGGCAAACTCGCCGCCATGGGGCGTGATCACACAGGTGTCGTGCAGGGCCTCAAACAGGACGTCGGGTTTCAGCTCGAACCTTGTGAGCGCATCTGCGTCCAGAACAGTGGCGCGTTTTTCCTTCAGCACCGCCATGACCACCGCCTGGGTGTCGGCCCCGCGCCCCAGTCCGGGGCCAAGGCAGACCGCATTGAACCGCTTGTCCTCCAGAAGCTCGCTGACCCCATGCGCGCCGTCGATCTGCCGCAGCATGATCGCCGTCAGCTGACTGGCATTTTCCATCATTGCCGATCGCGGCGAGCCGACGGTCACCAGCCCTGCCCCGATGCGAAGCGCTCCGCGGGCGGCAAGACGCGCGGCACCGGTCCGGCCATGTCCGCCGGAGAGGATGAGGGCGTGGCCGTGGGTGTATTTGTGATGACCGCTTCGCTTCGACATTATCTGTGGCGCAACCGAGGTCACGACGCCGCCAGTTGCGGCACCTTGCCCTGTTTTCAGGCCGATGCTTTTGACCACGACCCTGCCTGACTGCTCGGGTCCATCTGCCAGGACATGCGCCAACTTCCGGCTGTGAAAGGTTACCGTGAGATCAGCGCGGATTGCCTCAAATTCCCGTGCCGGTTCCTTACTAAGCAGCAGTTTGCCCGAGTCCGTGCACGCCCCGCTGGGTAGGTCAATTGAGACCACGCGGGGCGCCGGGAAAGCCCCCGTTCTGGAGCTTTCTGACAGACGCCACTCGGTTATCTCGGTTAGCCGGCCAAACGAATTGAACGTCGCGACCGGCCGCGTAAGTCCAGTTCCAAACAGCGCATCAACAAGAAGAGTGTTTTCCCGGTGCTTTGCAGGATCCAGTGCAAATGCGCCACTCCCAGTGTCGACATATGGAACGACTGCTCCCAGCTCCCGCCACCGCTCATAATTCACCTTCGCATCCGTCGGCAGCTTGTCCGGGTCTCCATAAAGGAACACCTCCACCTCCCAGCCTCGCTGCTTCAACAGTCGCGCCACAACAAAACCGTCGCCGCCATTGTTGCCCGGCCCGCAGAGTACCACGGCACGGTAGGGTCCTTCGGCACCGTTCTTCTGGCCAGAAATATCCCGGGGGGAGGCCGCAGGCCGGGGGGCAGCGCCCCCCATTTGGCTAGCCGCAGGCCCCGCCAGCTCCGGCCATTCCTCGAAAATGGCCTCGACCACGCCCCGCCCTGCCCGCTCCATCAGCTCCAGACCGGTGACCTCGCCAGAGCCGATGGCGGCCTGTTCAATGGCGCGCATCTGGGCAGCGGTCAGCAATTCGCTCATTCCTTTGACCTTTCGATTGGGGCAGCAAACGGCGACGCGGATTCAGAACTGCGCATAAAACGGGCGCACTGCCTAATTTTTAGGCACATCCGATGAAATCCTGCGCAGTTTCGCCGCAGCGCTTGCAGCTCTTGTTGTCGCGGCTCAGTAGAAGTGATCTGACCTCTCTCGACAAGGTTGCGAGGAGTCACCCCGATGAAAAAGATCGAAGCCATCATCAAGCCGTTCAAACTCGACGAGGTGAAAGAAGCCTTGCAGGACGTGGGCGTACAGGGTCTTTCGGTGATCGAGGTCAAGGGGTTTGGCCGTCAGAAAGGTCATACCGAGCTCTACCGTGGCGCCGAATATGTCGTCGATTTCCTGCCGAAGGTGAAAATCGAGGTGGTTCTGGACGATGATCAGGTTGATGCCGCCATCGAGGCGATTGTGGCAGCAGCCAAGACCGACAAGATCGGCGACGGCAAAATCTTTGTCTCGCCCGTTGAGCAGGCAATCCGCATCCGCACCGGGGAAACCGGTTCGGACGCGCTCTGAGCCTGACCACATAATACTCGGCTGTCCCTGTCGCCGCGCGGCAGGCCAGCCCGGACACTCTCAAGACAAAAAAGATCAGAAGGACCATTGGAAATGAGCGCAGACGCAGTTCTGAAGATGATCAAAGACGAAGATGCCGCCTATGTCGACATCCGTTTCACCGATGTGCGGGGCAAGCTCCAGCACGTGACCGTGGACGTCGACCTGGTGGATGAAGATTTCCTCGAAGAGGGCTTCATGTTCGATGGCTCCTCCATCGCCGGCTGGAAGTCGATCGAAAACTCCGACATGAAACTGATCCTCGACACCAGCTCGGCCTATGTCGATCCGTTCTATGCCGAAAAGACCATCTGCATCCATTGTTCCGTGGTTGAGCCCGATACCGGCGAAGCCTACCCCCGCGATCCGCGCGGCACCGCGCAGAAGGCAGAGGCCTATCTGAAATCCTCCGGCATCGGCGATGTGGCCTATATGGGCCCCGAGGCAGAATTCTTCCTGTTTGATGATGTGCGCTTCTCCAACACCATCAACAAAGTCTCCTTCGAGGTCGACGCCACCGACGCCTCCTGGAACACCGATACCGAATATGAAATGGGCAACATGGGCCACCGTCCGGGTCTGAAGGGCGGCTATTTCCCGGTGAACCCGATCGACGAAGCCCAGGACCTGCGCTCCGAAATGCTCTCGACCATGAAGCGTCTGGGCATGAAGGTGGACAAGCACCATCACGAGGTGGCCTCGTGCCAGCACGAGCTGGGCCTGATCTTTGACAGCCTGACCAAACAGGCCGACGAGCTGCAGAAATACAAATATGTGATCCACAACGTGGCACATGCCTACGGCAAATCCGCAACCTTCATGCCGAAGCCGATCTATGGCGACAACGGCACCGGCATGCATGTGAACATGTCGATCTGGAAGGACGGCAAGCCGCTGTTCGCGGGCGACAAATATGCCGATCTCAGCCAGGAAGCGCTGTATTTCATTGGTGGCATCCTGAAGCACGCCAAGACCCTGAACGCCTTCACCAACCCCTCGACCAACTCCTACAAGCGCCTGATCCCCGGCTTTGAGGCCCCGGTTCTGCGTGCCTATTCCGCCCGCAACCGCTCCGGCTGCGTGCGGATCCCATGGACCGAGAGCCCGAAGGCCAAGCGCGTCGAAGCCCGTTTCCCAGATCCGGCCGCAAACCCCTACCTGGCCTTCTCCGCCCTGCTGATGGCCGGCCTTGACGGGATCAAGAACAAGATTGATCCGGGCGAAGCCATGGACAAGAACCTCTACGACCTGCCCGCAGAAGAGCTGGCCGGCATCCCCACCGTCTGCGGCAGCCTGCGCGAAGCGCTGGAATCGCTGGCGGCCGACCATGACTTCCTGTTGCAGGGCGACGTGTTCACCAAGGACCAGATCGAAGGCTATATCGCCCTCAAGATGGAAGAGGTGGAAACCTACGAACACACCCCGCATCCGGTGGAATACGGCATGTACTACAGCTGCTGATCCCCGATCACGCAGGCTGACTGGGCGCTCCCTTCGGGGGGCGCCTTTTTCATATGCGCCGCAGCAGCTCAGCTCGCCGTCGTCCTCGTCAGATGTGGGTGGCTGCGACATATGATCATGGCGCTCCGCTGACGCGATATTGCGTGCAGGCCCAACGGGGCGACTTTTGATTTGACATCCCCCCGCCGCTCGGTCTCCATCGCCGCATGATCCTTGCTGTTCTACTGCCCATCGCCATGCCGATCGTGGCGCTCATCTGCCTTTTTGCGGCCTACCGGCCAAATCGCATCTCACGCGCGCTGCTGGCGGCGACGGGCTGGGCTTTGCTCGCGCTGACCGGGTGGTATGTTGCCCGTTTCATACTTGGCCTTGCCTAGCGGCGGCCCGCGTCATGCCGGATCCCGGCCCCCCTGCCGCTGACACGCTCCCCTTACGTCAACTGATCGGAAACACTGCAAGTGATTGGCGGCGATTGGCAATCGCTGCGGCATCAATGTGACCATTCCCCGCCCATGTTTCGCCCCATTCGTCGCGTGACAGCAGGTCGAATGGCAAGAAATATCAACATTTTCAGAATGATAGCTAGAGTCACCGACGCATTCAAATAACCTAAGGATTATTTTACCAATCGCCTGTCGCCGCCTCACTTTCCACCATTTCAAATTTTAACTTAATTGTTGAAACATCTGAGCGGAGGATCCCGACGGTGACACAGTCAGTTCAGTACAAAGGCAAGCTCGGCTTTGAGGCCCGACACCCGGAGGCCTTGTCCAGTAGCTCGGCCTCGGTGGTCGATACGCTAGAGGAATATGGTCACGCCGTGCGGCAGTTCCGATCCCGCAGCCCCAATCTGATCCTGCTTGAGTGCGATCATTATCGCATTGAACTGCGCTATCTGCGCCATCCGATCAAGCCGACGCGGGCCAACAGCGCCGATGCGGACTGCACCGAGACGCGGCTGCGCAGCGCGCTGAATGTGACGCTTATCCCGAACCATCCTGACCATTGCGACGCCGAGCTGAGCGAGCTGCTGCTGGCGGTGGTCCTGCGCCGCCTGACAGAAGAGCTTGAGGTGGCGACGGTGGATTGGCTGGACACCCCCGTCACGCTGACCCGGGCGGCCTTTCTTGGTGCGTTTTCGGACGCTGCAGAGGTCGAAACACCCTCCGAGGCGGCTATGCCCACCCCGCTAGACGGGTCAGCAGACGGGACTGCAACCGTACCGCCGGAGGTGTTGCTGACCGTATCACCAGTGACCGCGCCGACAGACGCTGCGGCTGACACCTCCGCCGTTATTGCGCCGCAGATCGCTGCGCCGGACGCGTCGCAATCCGCAGCCGATCCCAAACAACGATCCCAGGGACGGCTACGCGGCCGGGCCTGTTTCGAGCCGGTCGATGTCACCGCTGCCCAGCTTGCCGAACATTGCGCGGCCATGCTCGACTCCTCGGAACTCCGCGCCACCGGTCGCCACGCCATCGAGGCGCGTAACAGGGCGCGGGCACGCACCAAGGCCATCCTGCAACATCCGCGGGCTGCCCACTACGACATGGCCCGGATCGGTGGTCTGCTGGCGGCTGTGCCGCCGCGTATGCTCTCGGCGGTGGCCCATATTCTGCACAGCCCGCAGCTGCGCGGCCATCTGCATATCATCTGTGGCGCAACTGCGCTGCTGGCCCTGCAAAGCTCGGCTGCCATCGCCTTCTAGAGCCGCACCCGCTCTAGGCCGATGCAGCCGGTGCCCCCCATTGGGCCAAGACATCCGCACGGGCCAGCACGCTCGTGTGGATGCTGAAAACAACCGCGCGACTGCGCGGCAGCCGCAGAATCGCCTGCCGTTCGCTGCGCAGATACCCGGCGTCATCCGCCGCCGGCCGTGGACGATCTCCGCTGACCCGGCGCGGCTGATGCAATGTGGGATCGGCGTACCACAGCGCATTGAACCGCCACATCGGGCGGCCCTGCTGGACCCCGTCAAACAGCCGCTGCACCCGCGCCGCAATGCCCGCATCATAGCTGTCGACAGGCGCATGGATGGCGATCAGCGGACGCAGGTATTTCTCCGCCAGGGTCCAGTTCGCCGGGAAGCACAGCACCGCCCCGGTCAGCACATGCTCATCCGCCCCCTGCGGTTTTTCCAGAATGCAGAAATCCTGCTGCGCGATCCGCCCCAGCGTGCCGAGGGGATCCTCCCAGTCCAGCTGCACCTGCACCCCGTCAGGCCGGAGCACATGGCCTGGCCGAGACGGCGCAGCCTCCGGGTAGAGCTGCGCCAGAACCGCCTCCAGCAACTCGCAGGCAGCGGGCATCGCCCCCGGCCCGCATTGCAGAACCTCCGCCCGCTGAGTTGTCAGCAGCCGCTCACGCTCCGTCATCTGCGCGGCGAAGGCGGCATCGAAATAGAGCCAGTCTTCTGGCGCCAGCGGCTGGATGCCGGGCAGCTTGCGCTCTTCCAGGGGATTATACGGCAGGCGGGTTTGCAGAATCTCATTCATGCCACCTTGTAGCAAGCAAAGCCTGCCATTTCATCCGCCAGCTTGCGCATCAGCCTGAAAACGACCGTCCGAACGGTCGTATTTGGCAGCGACACCGGCGCAAGCCCCGCGCCACTTTGGACAGACCTGTCCAGAGATGGAGCCGGAGATGAACGAGCACTACCGCGACACCCGCAAGATTGATCCCACGCGCGGCGCCACCCTTGGCGACAATACGCCCAACGATCAGGACCGGGTCGAGATCGGCCCCACCCAACTGGCCTATCGCGAATGGGCCGCCGCAGGGTTGCAGCTGCCTGACCTTCAGGCGATGCGCCGCTACCGCTGGGAGCGGCTGACCCGGTTCATCAACGATCGCGACTACGGCGGCCTCCTGGTGTTTGACCCGATGAACATCCGCTACGCCACCGACTCCACCAATATGCAGCTGTGGAACACCCATAACCCGTTTCGCGCACTCTTGATCTGCGCTGACGGCTACATGGTGATGTGGGACTACAAACAGGCGCCTTTCCTCAGCGGATTCAACCCGCTGGTGCGCGAACAGCGCGCCGGGGCGGATCTGTTCTACTTTGATCGCGGCGACAAGGTGGATGTGGCGGCGGATGTCTTTGCCAATGAGGTGCGTGAGCTGTTGCGCGCCCACAGCGGCGGCAACAGGCGGATCGCGGTGGACAAGATCATGCTGCACGGGTTGCGCGCGCTCGAAGCACAGGGGCTGGAGGTCTTCCCCGGCGAGGAGCTGACAGAGAAATGCCGCGCAGTGAAAGGCCCCGATGAGATCCGCGCCATGCGCTGCGCCAATCACGCCTGTGAAACAGCTGTCGCCGCGATGGAGCGCTATGCCCGCAGCGCCATCCCCGGCGGTCAGATCAGCGAAGATGACGTCTGGGCAGTGCTGCACGCCGAAAACATCCGCCGGGGTGGCGAATGGATCGAAACCCGGCTGCTGACCTCTGGCCCGCGCACCAACCCGTGGTTTCAGGAATGCGGCGGACGCATCATCCAGAACAACGAAATCATCAGCTTTGACACCGATCTGGTCGGTTCGTACGGGATCTGTATCGACATCTCGCGCAGCTGGTGGATCGGCGACCGCGCGCCGCCTGCCGATATGATCTATGCGATGCAGCACGGGGTTGAGCACATCCGCAGCAATATGGAGATGCTGAAACCGGGCGTGAATCTGCAGGAGCTGTCGCGCAGCTGCCATCTGCTGGATGCTCAGTTCCAGAAACAGAAATACGGCTGCATGATGCACGGTGTCGGGCTCTGTGATGAATGGCCGCTGGTCGCCTATCCCGATCAAATGGTCGAGGGCGCTTTCGACTATGAGCTGGAGCCGGGCATGGTGCTCTGTGTCGAGGCACTGGTCAGCCCCGAAGGCGGCGATTTCTCGATCAAGCTGGAGGATCAGGTGCTGATTACCGAAACCGGCTATGAGAACCTCACCACCTACCCGTTCGATCCGGCGTTGATGGGCACGGCGGGCGGGAAGTGACCCGCAGGGCGTCGCGCAAAGAGCCTGGGCAGAGCGCCCACCGGCGGGCGCTTTCCCGCTGGGGGAGAGACCGCTGAACCCGTGGCGCCGTCAGGTGCCTCCGCTTTGCCACCGGGCGAGTTTATCTTTCAGGATCAGCACACTGGGCGCGGAACTATATTGCGACAGCTCTGCCAGCGGCACCCAGGCCAGCGCCTTTGATTCCGCAGTGGCCCGGATTTCGCCTGCCTCGGCGCGAAACAGGTAGCGCACATCGTAGTGCAGATGCGCCGCCTCGCGGCCATTGGCCGGGATTTCGTGAATGTCGATGTCGAACACCTGCTCCCCAATACGGCTGATCCGGCTGAGCCCGCTTTCCTCATAGGCCTCTTTCCAGGCGGTGAACCCTGCATCGGCGATGCCGTCGCAATGTCCGCCCAACTGTAACCACCGGTCCAGTTTGGCATGATGGGTGAGCAGCACCGCAGAGAGATCCTGCGACAGCACAAAGGCGGATCCGGTCACATGGCCGATTGCCGGATCCCGTTCAAACGCCCTTGGCTCGCGCGCGCAAAACGTGGTCAGGCGCTGCCACATCTGCCGGTCACGCGCATCCAGCGGGGTGAATGCGCCGATCCCCGCGCAGTGATCCAGGGTCGTATTTGTTGTCAATATCTCTCACCTTCCCGTGACGTCGGGGCCTGATGGCTTGTACCTGCCCGGCTGTCGCCGCACCTTAGGGCGACCCCCAGATAAAGGCCATTCCTATGCCCACCGAACGCATTTCCTTTTCCGGTCACTCCGGTGACCAGCTGGCTGCGCGACTGGATCTACCCGAAGGGCCGATCCTGTCAACGGCGCTGTTTGCGCATTGTTTCACCTGTTCCAAGGATATCCCGGCAGCGCGGCGCATCTCGGCCCGTCTGGCGGCGATGGGAATTGCCGTCCTGCGGTTTGATTTCACCGGTCTGGGTCATTCCGATGGCGAGTTTTCCAATACCAACTTCAGCTCAAATGTCGCCGATCTGGTGGCGGCGGGACAATATCTGGCGGGGCGCGGGCTGGCGCCTGCGCTGCTGATCGGTCATTCGCTGGGCGGCGCTGCGGTGCTGCGCGCCCGTGCAGGCCTGCCGTCGGTGCGCGGCGTGGTGACGCTTGGCGCGCCCTCCGATCCGGCCCATGTGGCGCATCAGTTTGGCGAGGCGCTGGAGCAGATCGAGACCGAAGGTGCCGCCGAGGTCTGTCTGGCCGACCGCCCGTTCCTGATCCGCAAGCAATTCGTCGACGACATCCGCAGCGAGGCGCTGACCAGCGCCGTTGCTGATCTGGATGCCGCGCTTCTGGTGATGCATGCGCCGCTGGATGCCACCGTCAGCATCGACAATGCAGCAGAGCTGTTCATGGCGGCCAGACACCCCAAGAGCTTTGTCACTCTGGACGATGCCGACCACCTGATTTCGCGTCCCCGTGATGCCGAATATGCCGCTGACCTCATCGCCGCCTGGGCCGGGCGCTATATCGACCTGTCGCCGCCTGCTCCGCCCCCCGGTGCCCCCGAAGGCGTGCTGCGCGTCACCGAAGCTGATCCGAACGGCTTTTTGCAGGATATCCAGTCCGGCCCCCGTCATCACACCTACGCCGATGAACCGCTGGCCTATGGCGGCAGCAATCGTGGCATGACACCCTATGGGTTTATCGCCGCCGGTCTCGGCGCCTGTACCTCCATGACCATCCGCATGTATGCCCGGCGCAAGGGCTGGCCGCTGGAAGGCGTCAGCGTCGATGTCTGCCATGACAAGGTCCATGCGCAGGATGCCCTGCCCTCGGGTCCGGCGCAGATCGACCAGTTTACCCGCGTGATCTATCTGACCGGCCCCCTAAGCGCAGATCAACGCGCCAAGCTGATGGATATCGCCGACCGCTGTCCGGTGCATCGCACGCTGGAACATGGCGCCAAGGTGACGACGCGGCTGGATCAGGCCGAGATTGAGGTGGATCCGGCACATCTGCCGTTCTGACCCTGCGCTGACGGCGGCATTTCTTGGGCGGGCGGATGTCGCCGCTGGCTGTCGGCCATAACCGGTGCCGCCTGCCTCCCTATCAGTGGCGCAGAACGCACCGATGCGCCGGATGCGGGGCATAAGACAGCTGAAATCGGGCGCTTTCTGTCGCGGGCTGGCTCCGCGCCCTTGCCCTGTGAGGCGCGCTGCTCTAAGACGCGCGGCATCATCCGCTTCCCTTCTGCCCTGCTACAATAAGGTGCTGCTGCCCATGATCCCCCGCTATTCCCGTCCTGAAATGGTTGCCATCTGGTCGCCGGAAACCAAATTCAAGATCTGGTACGAAATCGAGGCACATGCCTGTGAAGCCATGGCGAACCTCGGCGTGATCCCGCGCGAGAACGCCGACGCGGTATGGAAAGCCAAGGACGTGGAATTCGACGTCGCCCGCATCGACGAGATCGAGGCCGTGACCAAACATGACGTCATCGCCTTTCTGACCCATCTGGCCGAACATGTCGGCTCCGAGGAAGCGCGCTTTGTACATCAGGGCATGACATCTTCGGACGTGCTGGACACCTGCCTCAATGTGCAGCTGGTGCGTGCCGCCGACATCCTGCTCGAGGGCGTCGACAAGGTGCTCGCCGCGCTGAAGAAACGCGCGCTGGAGCACAAGGACACCGTGCGCGTCGGCCGCTCACATGGCATCCACGCCGAGCCGACCACGATGGGTCTGACCTTTGCCCGTTTCTATGCCGAAATGGACCGCAACAAGCAGCGTCTGCAAAATGCCCGCGCCGAAGTTGCCACCGGCGCGATCTCCGGCGCGGTTGGCACCTTTGCCAATATCGACCCCCGCGTTGAAGAACATGTCTGCGAACAGCTCGGCCTCAGCCCCGAGCCGATTTCGACCCAGGTGATCCCGCGCGACCGTCACGCAATGTTCTTTGCCACGCTGGGCGTCATCGCGTCGTCGATCGAGAATATCGCAGTGGAAATCCGCCACATGCAGCGCACCGAGGTGCTGGAAGGCGCCGAATTCTTCTCGATGGGCCAGAAAGGCTCCTCGGCAATGCCGCACAAGAAGAACCCGGTTCTGACCGAGAACCTCACCGGCCTTGCGCGCCTGGTGCGGATGGCGGTGATCCCGGCGATGGAAAACGTGGCGCTGTGGCATGAGCGCGATATCTCGCACTCCTCGGTGGAGCGCGGCATCGGCCCGGATGCGACCGTGACCCTGGATTTTGCGCTCAACCGTCTGGCCGGCGTCATCGACAAGATGCTGGTCTTCCCTGAGAACATGCTGGACAACATGAACAAATTCCCCGGCCTCGTTATGTCGCAGCGGGTGCTGCTGGCGCTGACGCAGGCGGGTGTCAGCCGCGAGGACGCCTATTCCATGGTGCAGCGCAACGCCCTGAAGGTCTGGGAAGATCGTGTTGATTTCCGCGAGCTGCTGCTGGCGGATGCCGATGTGGTTGCCGCCCTTGGCGAAGAGGCGATCAACGAGAAATTCGACATGGGCTATCACACCAAACACGTCGACACGATTTTTGCCCGGGTGTTTGGCGACTAAGCCAACCTGTGATCTCTGTGATTGCACAGGCCGCTCTGCCACACGCAGGGCGGCCTTTTTCGTGCCGCTGCGCCTCACTGTCTTGTTATCCCGCCCCGGTGGTCCACCCTCTAAGGTGAAGACACCTCAGGCCGCAGATCCGCGGCGCGCGCGACAAAAGGACAATCCCATGCCTGCCATCCCGACACGAACCGCCCTCTTCGCCCGCTCTCTGCCCGCATCGGTGCTGCGGGCCAGCTGTGCCGCGCTGCCTGCGCTGGCGCTCTCGGCCGCTTTTGCCACCGCCTTTGCAGGCCAGTCATTGGCGGCAGGGAGCGATGACAGCGCCGCGCCAAAGCCAACCAACACCACCAAGACCTGCAAGGGCGCCAAGGTCTGGGACGATCAGAAACAGCGCTGCGTCGCGCCCAAACACTCCTCGCTCGACCCGGATGAAATGTATGACGCCGTGCGCGAACTCGCCTATGCCGGGCGCTATGGCGACGCGCAGGCGGTGCTGGCGGCGATGCCTGACCAGATGGATAGCCGGGTGCTGACCTATTGGGGCTTTACCTATCGTAAGCAGGGCTATCGGGACCAGGCCATGTCCTATTACACTCGTGCCATTGCGCTGGATCCACAGAACCATCTGGCGCGGTCTTACATGGGGCAAGGGTTTGTAGCTGAAGGAAAATACGGTCTTGCGCTGGAGCAGTGGAAACTGATCCGCGCCGCTGGCGGCAGTGGCAGCTGGGCCGAGGTCTCGCTGCGCGAGGCGCTTTTGTCGGGGCAGACGCAAAGCTATTGATTTTCAGCATTTCTTTACGGCTTGCGCCCTAGATTGGAGACAACAGAAAGAGAATCTTTTTGGCTAGGGCTCATAAATGCAGAATGAAAATGCTTTGGCGCTTCCCATGGCGGCCTCCTCAGATGACTTTGGCGATTTCTCCGCCCCGGCTCCGCTTGGCGGGATGGATTTCGGCGGCGATTTCGGCGGCGGCGATATGGGGATGGGCGGCATGGGTGGCGGTGCGCTGGATATGCCCGCAATGGGCGGTGGTATGCCCGCCGCCAAATCCAAACTGAGCGGCAAGGCCAAAGCCGCCATTGTGGTCCGCCTGCTGCTGAACGAAGGGGCCGATATCCCGCTGGAATCGCTGCCGGACGATTTGCAGATCGAATTGACCCAGCAGATGGGCCGCATGGGGCTGATCGACCGTACCACCCTGCATGAGGTGGCCGGGGAATTTGCCGAAATGCTCGACAACGTCGGCCTCTCCTTTCCCAATGGTCTGGCTGGTGCGCTCTCCGCGATGGAGGGCAAGATCAGCCGCCAGACGGCCAGCCGCCTGCGCAAGGAGGCCGGCGTGCGCCAGTTTGGCGACCCGTGGGAGCGTCTGCGCGCCTTGCCGCCAGAGGAGCTGGCGGAGCTGGCTCAGGCCGAAAGCACCGAGGTCGCCGCTGTCCTTCTGTCCAAACTCGACACCACCAAGGCGGCGCAGATGCTGATCCACCTGCCCGGTCCCGTAGCCCGCCGCATCACCTATGCTGTCAGTCAGACCGCCGCCGTGACCCCGGATACGGTCGACCGGATCGGCCTGTCGCTTGCCGCGCAGATCGAGGCGCGGCCCGAGGTCGCCTTTGAAGAGACGCCGGGCCAGCGCATGGGGGCCATCCTGACCCAGGCGGCAGCGGGCAAACGTGACGAGGTGCTGACCGCGCTGGATGAGGAAGACGAGGAATTCGCCGGTGACGTCCGCAAATCGATCTTCACCTATGCTCTGATCTCACAGCGCGTCAGCCCCGTCGATGTGCCCAAGATCGCGCGCGTTCTGGCGCAGCAGGATCTGGTCACCGCCATCGCCTTTGCCACCGACGAGGACGATGTGGAATCCAGCGAATTCATGCTGGCCAATATGTCCAGCCGGATGGCCAACAACATCCGCGAGGAAGTGGCCGAACGGGGCAAGGTCAAGCGCAGCGTTGGAGAAGGTGCCATGGGCACGATCGTCAACGCATTGCGAGAGCTGGTGAATTCCGGCGAGATCGAGCTGCGCACCACTGACGAGGACGACGAGGACTGATCTCAGCGCCCGCAACGGCGGCGCGGCCCAGGGCCGCGTCCACCGGATCTGAGCGGACGTATGGCCAAGAGCTGCGTTGCCGATCACGGGGTCGGTTGCTTGTGCCTGTTGGCGCCGCCGTTTATGGTCGCGGCTGATTTTGCTTTCCTCAATTGCAGGCCGACCGGACATGCCCGTTGATCCCTCCACCCTGTCCCCAGGCCGCCGCGCCAGCTACTACGCCAGCAATCTGGCGCTGCGCGCGATCATCGGCGCGCTGGGTCTGATCCCCTATGACAAACGCATTCCGGCGATGGGCTGGGTGATGCGCAAGGCTGCACCGCTGGCGGGGTTTCACAAACGGGTGCGCGACAATCTCGCGCTGACCTGCCCCGAATTGCCGGAGGCGGAGGTGGCGCGTCTCTGCGATGAGGTCAGCGACAATGTCGGGCGCGTGGTGGCGGAACTCTACGCCGGGCAACCGTTTCTGGAGCGCGCCTGGGCGGCGCCGGTCTCCGGCCCCGGTCTGGCGGCGCTGGAACGCGCCCGCGCCGAAGGGCGTCCGGTCATTCTGGTCACCGGTCATTTCGGCAATTACGACGCCGCGCGCGCCAATCTGATCAAGCGAGGCTTTGCCATGGGGGCGCTCTATCGTCGGATGGCCAATCCCTATTTCAACGACCACTATGTGCGCGCCATTGAAAAGACCGGTAAGCCCATGTTCGAACAGGGAAAACGCGGCATGATGGAGATGGTCCGCCACCTGAAACAGGGGGGCATCATTGCCATCGTGGCGGATCTGCATGCCCATGGCGGGGTCAATATCGACTTCTTCGGCGAACCCGCCGTGACCTCCATCGTGCCAGCCGAACTGGCGCTGAAATACAAGGCTGCGATGATCCCGGTCTACGCCATTCGCCAGCCCAACGGGCTGGATTTCGAGATCATCGTGCAGGAAGAAATCGCCCCATCGGATCCTGTCACCATGACCACCACCGTCTGCAAACGGCTGGAGGAACTGGTGCGGCAACATATGGGGCAATGGTTCTGGATCCACCGGCGGTGGAAACCCTATGTGCCGATCCCGAAACCCACACCGGCAGACCGGAAACCGGACGCGACCTGAGCCTGCCCGGGGTGCTGCGGTGTGCGGTCTTCGTCTGGCCTGGCTCAGGTTTGCCCGGCCCACTTCAGCCTGTCTCAGTTCAGCCTGTCTCAGTTCAGCTTGGCTGCGGCCAGGATCGCACCATAGGGCGCCTGCTGTACCAGCAGCGCGGCCGGGCGGGCATCGGTCAGCGTCACAGTCAGCTCCAGCGTGCCCTGCCCGTCCCAATCCGCCACGCGGTCGATCTGTTCGACGACATTGGCGTAATCCAACCGACGGCCCGCCAGCTCCCCGCGTGAGATATCCACGGTTTTCAGCGGCGCATAACGCACCAGCTGCACCGAGATCGGCCCGGACAGAACCGGCGCGGTATCCGCCCGGCGCAACGCGACAGCGACGCCATCAGCGGCGCTGCCATCAATGCGGATCGACACCTGGCTGGGCCGGGTCTGATGGCTGGCGATCACCTCGGTCAGCTCCATCGCATTGGCGCCGACAACATCGTCCTGACCATTGACGATCATCTGCGGGGTATAGACCATCTGGCGCCCGCCGACGTGGGCGTATCCTTTCTGGCGGCGGGTGTGGGCGGGATCGGCGAACTGATCTTTCCAGCCGATATAATCCCAGTAATCCACATGCAGCGCCAACGGCAGCACATCAGGCCGCGCCGTCAGCTGCCGCAGCAGCGCATCAGCAGGCGGACAGGAGGAGCACCCCTGCGAGGTGAACAGCTCCACCACCACCAAATCGGTGGCCGCGCCAGCGCTCTGCGCGGCAGCCCCGGTTGGCAGCGTCATCCACACGGCCAGAAAAAGCGATGCGACCCATTTCATACAAGATACCCTTTTTGCTCTGGCTTATGGATCTAGCGGGCTGAGCCTGAAATGACCAATCAATCATTCTTGAGACGCCCGTGCGCGGTGCTGTTTAGGGTGAAAATTCCACCTTGGCGCAAATTTTGTGTACTATTGCATACAAAAATGCTGCCTGCGGCGTTTCAGCTATTGAATGCACGCCCGACCTGTTGCAGATAGCCGGTAGCGAATTCCCTGTTTTCACATCCCAGAGGGAGGCCAAACATGCCTATCACCGTCGGACAGGACAATGCCAAGACGCGCCGCAAACTGAGCGCGGGTGGCAAGTCGATCTCCTATTACTCGATCCCCGCCGCAACCGAAGCCGGTCTTGGCGATTTTGCCAAGCTGCCTGCCGCGCTGAAAGTGGTGCTGGAAAACATGCTGCGGTTTGAGGACGGCGGCTTCTCCGTCTCCACTGACGATATCAAGGCCTTTGCCGAATGGGGCGCCAATGGCGGCAAGAACCCCCGCGAAATCGCCTATCGTCCGGCCCGCGTGCTGATGCAGGATTTCACCGGCGTTCCCGCCGTTGTGGACCTTGCCGCGATGCGCGACGGTATCAAGGCGCTGGGTGGCGACGCCCAGAAGATCAACCCGCTGAACCCGGTTGATCTGGTCATCGACCACTCGGTCATGATCGACGAGTTCGGCAACCCGCGCGCGTTCCAGATGAACGTCGACCGCGAATACGAACGCAACATGGAGCGTTACCAGTTCCTGAAATGGGGTCAGGGCGCGTTCAACAACTTCCGCGTTGTGCCCCCGGGCACCGGCATCTGCCATCAGGTGAACCTGGAATATCTCGCCCAGACCATCTGGTCCGATGAGGATCAGAACGGTGAGATGGTCGCCTACCCCGATACGCTGGTCGGTACCGACAGCCACACCACCATGGTCAACGGCGCGGCCGTTCTGGGCTGGGGTGTTGGCGGTATCGAGGCCGAGGCTGCGATGCTGGGTCAGCCGATCTCCATGCTGATCCCCGAGGTCATCGGCTTTGAGCTGACCGGCGCCATGGTCGAAGGCACCACCGGCACCGACCTCGTGCTGAAGGTTGTGGAAATGCTGCGCGCCAAGGGCGTGGTTGGCAAATTCGTGGAATTCTACGGCACCGGTCTTGATACGCTGCCGCTGGCGGACCGCGCCACCATCGCGAATATGGCGCCGGAATATGGCGCCACCTGTGGCTTCTTCCCGATCGACGAAGAAACCATCCGCTACCTGCGCAACACCGGCCGCGACGAAGACCGTATCGCGCTGGTCGAAGCCTATGCCAAGGAAAACGGCTTCTGGCGTGATGCGGATTACGCCCCGATCTACACCGACACGCTGAGCCTCGACATGGGCACCATCGTGCCTGCGATCTCCGGCCCGAAACGCCCGCAGGACTATGTCGCCCTGACCGGCGCCAAGGCGGCGTTCCAGAAGGAAATGGAAGAGACCTTCAAGCGTCCCATGGGCAAGGAAGTCGCCGTCAAGGGCGAGGACTACACCATGGAAAGCGGCAAGGTCGTGATCGCCTCGATCACCTCCTGCACCAACACCTCGAACCCCTATGTGATGATCGGCGCGGGCCTCGTGGCGCGCAAGGCCGCTGCCCTCGGTCTGGATCGCAAACCCTGGGTCAAAACCTCGCTTGCGCCCGGTTCGCAGGTTGTGTCCGCCTATCTGGAGGCCGCAGGCCTGCAGGAAGATCTGGACAAGATCGGCTTTAACCTCGTGGGCTATGGCTGCACCACCTGTATCGGCAACTCCGGTCCTATCCAGCAGGAGCTGTCCGATGCCATCGCCGAAGGTGATCTAGTGGCGACCTCGGTCCTGTCCGGCAACCGCAACTTCGAAGGCCGTATCAGCCCCGATGTGCGCGCCAACTATCTGGCCTCGCCGCCGCTGGTTGTTGCCTATGCGCTGGCGGGCACCATGGATATTGATCTGGCGTCAGATCCGATTGCCCAGGACAAGGACGGCAAGGATGTCTACCTGAAGGACATCTGGCCGAGCCAGAAGGAAATCGCCGATCTGGTCGAAGCAACCGTGACCCGCGAAGCCTTCCTGTCGAAATACGCCGATGTGTTCAAAGGCGACGAGAAATGGCAGGCGGTGGACACCACCGACGCCGAGACCTACGACTGGCCGGCAAGCTCCACCTATATCCAGAACCCGCCCTACTTCCAGGGTATGGGCTCTGAGCCGGGTACCATCTCCAACATCAAGGACGCAAAAACGCTCTTGATCCTCGGCGATATGGTCACCACCGACCACATCTCCCCGGCGGGCTCTTTCGCGACCACCACCCCGGCAGGCCAGTATCTGCTGGACCGTCAGGTGCAGCCGCGTGAGTTCAACTCCTATGGCTCGCGTCGTGGCAACCACGAGATCATGATGCGCGGCACATTTGCCAATATCCGCATCAAGAACGAGATGCTCGACGGTGTCGAAGGTGGCTATACCAAAGGCCCCAATGGCGAACAGACCTCAGTCTACGAGGCCTCCATGGCCTATCAGGAACAGGGTACCCCGCTGGTTGTCTTCGGCGGCGAACAATACGGTGCGGGCTCTTCGCGCGACTGGGCGGCCAAGGGCACAGCCCTGCTGGGCGTCAAGGCGGTCATCGCCGAGAGCTTCGAACGTATCCACCGCTCCAACCTGGTTGGCATGGGCGTGATCCCGTTTGAGTTCACCGGCGGCGACACGCGCAAGACGCTGAAGCTCACCGGCGATGAGACGGTCTCGATCCACGGTCTGGACACCATCAAGCCGCAGCAGGAAGTTCCTTGCGACATCACTTACGGCGATGGCACCACCAAGACCATCACCCTGAAGTGCCGCATCGATACCGCGCCCGAGATCGAGTACATCGAACATGGCGGCGTGCTGCATTACGTGCTGCGCAACCTCGCCAAATCCTAAGGCAGGCGCAGGTCACAGCATCTGAGCGATCAACGCGGGTGCCCTTCGGGGCACCCGTTTTTGTTTTCAACACGATGAATTCAGGCATAAACTCGCGGGACCAATCGGAATCATCGCATCAAGATGCCGTTACGTAAACTTCGAACTGGACGGCGGGCTGCCGGCCCGTCTAGGATTTATCAACAGATCTAGCAGCCGCGTAACGACGGCACTGCCAGATGCAACAGGTTGTGCTCAGCCGCCCCCAAGACGCACTAAACTCAGACGGATGCCCAGTGAACGACACTCCTGAAAAAGAAGCTATCATTGTCACCATCACGGCGATCCCCGACCTCTACGACGAGCTGGTCGCGGCGCTGCAGAAACTGATGCCGGAAACCCGTCGTTTTCAGGGCTGTATCCAGGCCCATCTCCTGCTGGCACCAGAGCGCGGCGAGGTGGTCATTTTCCAGATCTGGGAAAACAGCGAGGTCCAGAGCGCCTATCTCACCTGGCGGGCAGAACGCGGTGATTTTGATCGGCTGGCAGAGTTCATACAGGACGAACAGATCTTCCGCACCTATGAGCTCGGCTAGGATCGGATCCTGCTTGCCCCGCCAGGCCTGCGCCGCCTGCCGATGGCAACCGCATCAGTTGGCTGCCGCACGCTCCAGTGCCGGGCGCAGGGTGCTGTCGATCACCCGCTGTGTGATGGGACCGGCAAAACGCAGGATGATAGTGCCCTTACCGTCGATGACATAGGTTTCCGGCACGCCATAGACACCCCAGTCCAGCGCCATCCGACCTGCCTCATCGCGACCGATGGCCGTATAGGGATTGCCCAGCTCGTTCAGAAAGCCAACGGCGTTGTCTTCCTGATCCTTGTAGTTCACCCCGTAAATCGCCAGCCCCTCCTTGGACAGCGCATCCAGGCTCGGGTGTTCCACCCGGCAGGGGCCACACCAGCTGGCCCAGAAATTCACCAGTTTCACGCTGCCGTCCCGCAGCGTGGCATCGTCGAACCCGGGTTCACCGGGAAAATCGGTCAGCACAACCGGCGGCGCGCTCTGACCTTCACGTGCTGACGGCAGGCTTTCGGGATCATCGCGGAACATGCCAGCCAGAAACAGGGCCACCAGCCCGCCAAAAACCAGAACCGGCAGCGCCATCACGGGAGAAATCTTAGCCACGGGGCGCACCTCCACGGGTCTGCATCTGTTGTTCCATTGCCTGCATCTCCCGCCGTATCCGGCGACCACGGGCAAAGGTGATCACCAGCAGTCCGGCCAGCAGAACCAGCGAGGCGCCGTAGGAAGACAGCACTTCAACGGCATATTTTCCAAGATCGGGCATTATGCGTCCATCCTTTCACGCAGCATCAGCGCACGGATCCGGCGAGCGCGGATTTCCGTGCCGGTCCGGTAGAGCACCAGCGCCAGAAACATCAAGCCAAAGCCAATCATGCAGACATAGAGCGGGTTGGAAAACGCATCGGCCACATTCTCCTCCTTGTCGAGCGAGAGCGACGCGCCCTGATGCAGACCCTGGTTCCAGAAGTTCACCGCATAGCGGCTGAGCACCGCAAAGACGGAGCCAACAAGACACAGGATCGAGGTGAGATCCGCCGCCGTGTCCGGATCCTCGATCGCCTCCCACAGGGCGATATAGCCAAGGTAGAACAGGAACAGCACAAGGAATGAGGTCAGCCGCGGGTCCCAGACCCACCAGGTGCCCCACATCGGCTGGCCCCAGAGCGCGCCGGTCACCAGCGCGATCAGCGTCATCACCACCCCAACGGGCGCTGCGGCACGCGCGGCCAGGGCGCTGACATGATGACGGCGCACCACCCAGATCAGTGAGGCCACCAGCATCATGAACCAGGCGTTGATGGCGATCAGCGCCGAAGGCACATGCAGGAAGATGATCTTCACCGTGGACCCCTGCCGGTAGTCATCTGGTGTGAAGAAGAACCCCCAGACCAGCCCCACACAGGTCAGCACGGCAGCTGTGACCCACAGCGCGGGCAAGACCCGCTCCGAGGTGGTCAGGAACTTCTTTGGATTGGCGTATTCCCAGATCGACATGGTGGCTATTTAGCTCTTGCTTGAAGGGATCTCAATTCATTCATCCTAGCGCAAATTGACGCGCAGCACGGCGGCACTGGCAAAGGGCAGCAGCGCCAGCGAGGCGGCCGAGATACCGGCCAGCATCAACAGCGGCGTCTCTACCGCCATGCCCTCGGCCCCCCGGCGCGCCGCCTCGGCTCCGAAGATCAGAGTCGGCACATAAAGCGGCAGCACCAGAAGCGACATCAGCAGACCGCCCCGCTTCAGCCCGACAGTGAGCGCCGCACCAAAGGTGCCGATCACCGACAGCGCGGGCGTGCCCAACAGCAGCGAAACCACCAGCCAGAGAAACCCCTGCCCCGGCAGGTTGAGCAGAACCGCGAGCACCGGTGCTGCCAGAACCAGCGGCAGCGAGGTGGTGATCCAATGGGCCAGCGCCTTGATCGTCACCACCGCCTCCAGCGGCAGCGGCGCCGTGGCCATCAGATCCAGCGTGCCATCCTCCCAGTCCAGCGCCAGCAGACGGTCCAGCGACAACAGGCAGGCCAGGAGCGCGCCCAGCCAGAGGATGCCGGGCGCGATACGGCTGAGCAATTCGGACTGCGGCCCCACCGAGAATGGCACCAGCACGGTGACAATCAGGAAAAACGCCAGCCCCAGCCCAAAGCCGCCGCCGGCACGCAGCGCCAGCTTCAGATCCCGCAGCAACAGCGCCCTCACAGGAAGGCTCCGTCAAAATTGTCGAGATCCGGCAGCCTGGCCCGAAAACGGCCCACATCCAGCGTGTCGCCATCCAGACCGAGATCGATATGCGTGGCGATCAGCGCCGCGCCGCCACCGGCCAGATGCTGCTGCACCACCTGTGCAAACTGCTGCACCGAGGCCCGGTCCAGACTGACGGTCGGTTCATCCAAGATCCAGTAGCGCCGCCCCGTCACCATCAGCCGCGCCAGACCCAGGCGGCGTTTCTGTCCGGCCGACAGCGCCCCGGCCTGCCGGTCGCGCAGACCTCGCAGCTCAAAGGCATCCAGAGCGGCATCAATCGCGCCGGTGGCAAAAATCGCCGCCCAGAACCGCAGGTTCTCCGCCACTGTCAGCGTCAGCTTGATCCCGTCGGCGTGGCCGGCATAGGCAAAATCCTCGGCGCTGCCGTCGCCGTCAAAACTGATCTCACCCGCCAGCGGCGGTTGCAGCCCGGCGATGGTGCGCAGCAGCGTGGTCTTGCCGCTGCCGTTTGGCCCCCGCAGGATCAGCGCCCGGCCCGGTGTCAGCGCAAAGCTCACCCCCTCCAGCACCGGAACGCCGCCGCGCGCGATGCTCAGCCCTGCGATGGTCACTGTCATGAAATCCGCCTACCCATTTGGTTCTGCTTCGAAAAAGCCGATCCGGCGGCCGCTGTCCTTGCGCCAGATCAAGCCCAGGCCTGCACGTGCGACAGTCAGACCGCAAGCGCCGCAAGCGCGATGCGGCGGCCCTCGGACAACAGCACGTTATAGGTCCGGCAGGCGGCGGGGGAGTTCATCGCCTCAACTCCGATCCCGGCCCCTTCCAGCTGCTGGCGCAGACCGGCGGGGATATGGGCCACCTCGGCGCCGGTGCCGACGAACAGCACATCCACATCCCCGACAAGCGCCAGCAATGGCGCGCTGTCCTCATAGCCGCCCCAGTCCGTGGTCCCCGTGGCCCCGGTCAGGATATTGCCGTGATGCACCTCACCGCCAACCCGAAAGAACCCCGGCCCATAGCCATCAATTGGCAGGGCATCCGTATAGGCTACTTCGTTCAAACGCATGGCGTGCATCCTTTGTACGTGGTCGGGTGGTGGGCGGGCGACCCTGCCCTGCCCGGCTGCATAACATGTCCGCCACCGCGACAAAATACCAGCGCCGCATATGCCGATAAAAAGAGGCCGCAACCCATGGGGCTGCGGCCTTTGATCCGTCGCGCGGTCTGAACCCTCAGGCGTCGATATTTGCGAACTGGTTGCCCGCGGTGTTCGACGGCTTGGTCCAGTCGCGTTTCACACCCAGCCACAACAAGATGGTGGAGGCCACGAAGATCGACGAATAGGTGCCGATGATGACGCCCCAGATCATCGCAAAGACAAAGCCCCGGATCACATCGCCGCCCAGCACATAAAGCGAGATCAGCGCCAGCAATGTGGTCACCGAGGTCATCACCGTCCGGCTGAGGGTTTCGTTGATCGAGATGTTCAGAACCTCGGCCAGTGGCTTTTTCTTGTAGCGACGCAGGTTTTCACGCACCCGGTCAAAAACCACCACGGTATCGTTCAGCGAATAGCCGACGATGGTCAGCAGCGCCGCGATGATGGCCAGATCGAACTTGATCTGCAGTTCCGAGAACACGCCAATGGTCAGCACCACATCGTGGACAAGCGCGGCAACAGCGCCAAGCGCGAACTGCCACTCAAAGCGCAGCCAGATATAGATCAGAACCGCACCAATCGCGAGGGCGACCGCCAGCACCGCCGTCTGTACCAGCTCACCCGAGACCTTGGGGCCTACAGATTCCACCGAGACGAATTTGATCCCCGGTGCCACCGTATCCAGTGCTGCATTCACATCCGCGATCACTGCGCCGGAAATCGACTCGCCATCGCCCTGCGCCTGAATGCGCACCATGGCCACATGCTGGTCCACGTCAAAGGTCGGATCGAACACCTCGCTGATGGTGATGTCCCCCAGCTCCAGCGGTTCCAGCGCGCCGCGATAGGCGCCCACGTCGATCTCGGTCGTGCTTTCGGTCCGGATGGTGGTGCCGCCGCGGAAGTCGATGCCGAAATTCAGCCCCTGCAAGGCAAAGGAGGCAAAGCCGACAACGATCATCAGCGCAGAGATGCCCAGCCACAGTTTCCAGAGTCTGAAGAAATCAAACGAGGTATTTTCGGGAATTAGTTTCAGCCGCATCTCAGACCTCGATTGTTTTCGGACGACGCCGTTCAAACCACATCACGATGATCACCCGCGTCACGAAGATCGCGGTGAAGACCGATGTCAGAATCCCCAGCCCCAGCGTGATCGCAAAGCCGCGCACCGGGCCAGAGCCCATGGCGAACAGGATCACAGCGGTGATGAAGGTGGTGATATTGGCGTCAAGAATGGCGCTCAGCGCCTTGGAATAGCCTTCGTCAATGGCCCGTGCAGGACCTCGACCGGCCTTCAGCTCCTCGCGGATCCGTTCAAAGATCAGCACATTGGCATCCACCGCCATACCGACCGTCAGAACGATACCCGCAATCCCCGGCAGGGTCAGCGTCGCACCAATCAGGCTCAACGCACCAAAGATAAGCGCGATATTGAGGATCAGCGCGATATTGGCAAAGATCCCGAACAGACCGTAGCTCAGCGCCATGAACACCAGCACCCCGACAAAGGCGACGATGGTCGCAACCTTGCCCGCGTCGATGCTGTCCTGACCCAGTTCCGGGCCAATCGTGCGTTCCTCAAGGAACTCCAGCCCGGCAGGCAGCGCACCTGCACGCAGCAGGATCGCCATATTGGTGCTTTCCTCGATGGTGAAATTGCCGGTGATAATGCCAGAGCCACCCGGAATATGCGACTGGATCACCGGGGCGGAGACCACCTCCTCATCCAGCACGATGGCAAAGGGCGAACCGATGTTTTCGGCCGTATAGTCGCCGAACTTGCGCGCACCGGTGGTGTTGAAACGGAAGCTGACCGCCGGGCGGCCGTTCTGATCAAACGACGGCTGCGCATCCACCAGCTCCTCACCGGTCACAACCGGTGCAGCCTCAACGGTGTAGAACACACCGTCTTCGTCCAGCGACGGCACGACTTTGTTGCCGACACCCGCATTGGCATCGGCGTCCGTGCCGCGCCCCACGACGGGGTTAAAGGTCAGCTGGGCGGTGGTGCCGATGATCGCCTTCAACTCAGACGCCGACCCGATGCCGGGCACCTGGATCAGGATCCGGTCGCTGCCCTGGCGCTGAATGGTCGGCTCGCGGGTGCCCACTTCGTCGATCCGGCGGCGGATGATTTCCAACGCCTGACGCACGGTGCGGTCATCAGAGGCCAGCTTCTCCTGCTCGCTCAGCTCTACGGTCAGAATGTCACCGGTCCCGGACACGGTGATATCCGTGGCCCCGGCGCCAGTCAGGCTGGTGATCGGATTGGCCAGACCACGCACAACCTCCAGCGCGCGGGCCATGCCCTCTGGCTGAGAGATCTTCAGACGAATCTGCCCCTCCGGTGCGGGCTGGCGCCGGAAGGTGCCGACCTCACCGCGCTCAGGGCGCAGCGCGTCGCGCACTTCAGGCCAGAGCGCATCCATGCGCGCGCCGTAGACGTCGGCCACCTTCACCTCCGCCAGAAGATGCGCGCCACCACGCAGGTCCAGACCAAGGTTGACCAGCGACGACGGCATGAACGACGGCCATTGGCCCGCCACGTCCAGCCGCGCGGGGCTTTCGCCCTTCGCGATTATTTCGGCGGCGGCGTCATTGGCCTGCTCGACGCGCGTGTAAAACGCATTTGGCAGGGCAAGCAAAAGGCCGGTCACACAGACCAGCCAGATGAGAACCCGCTTCCAGAGATCAATTTGCAGCATTGCCCTGCCTTTTCAGTTGGTTAAGCGGGGATGCTTACGCTGCCGGCTCGGTCTTGTTCAGAACCTGCGCGATGGTGGATTTGATCACGCGGATTTTCACACCCTCGGCGATTTCCACTTCGATCTCGCCATCGTCCTTGACCTTGGCCACCTTGCCGATGATGCCACCCTGGGTCACCACCTGATCGCCCCGGCGCAGCGCCTCGACCATCGCCTGATGGGTCTTCAGTTTTTTCTGCTGCGGACGGATCAGCAGGAAATACATGATCGCAAAGATCAGAATGAGCGGGAGAAACTGGGCGAGTGCGCCACCTTCCATGGGATATTCCTTCTGTGTGACAGGCGCTTCAGACGCCCTTAATTTTGCAGGGGAACCTATGCGCTGGCCCGGGGCTTTGCAAGGCTAACGGGGCCAGTTGCGATACCGCAAACGCAGTTGACCCATGGCGGGAGCGATGAGAGGGTTTTTACAACCCATTTCAGATCCAGATTGCCCATATGACCACGATTATCCTGCCGATTGATCCCAAGTATTTTTGGGCGATTGTTGCCCTTCCCGCTTTTACGCCGCGCTGCCGAGGACACCCGCCCTCAATGCGCCCTCCTGACAACAGCCTGCGCGCCGCAGCCTCGCGCCCCCTTCCCCTTCCCGCCCCCATCCGGCATATGCTGGCGGCACTGATTCAACGCTTTAGGAGCACCCCCATGCATGACATCCGCGCGATCCGCGAGAACCCTGCCGCTTTTGACGCCGCTTTGGCGCGGCGTGGGGATGCGGCGATGTCCTCTGACATCCTGGCGCTGGATGAAACCCGCCGGGCCAAAATCCAGGCGGCCGAAACCGCTCAGGCCGACCAGAACAAGGCGGCCAAGGCCATCGGCGCGGCCAAGGCCAAGGGGGACGATGCCGAATTCGAACGTCTGCGCGCGGAAGTGGCCGGCAAGAAAGCCGAAGTCGCCACCCTGCAGACCGAGGCCAAGGAACTGGACGCCAAGCTCACCGATGTGCTGGCCCGCATTCCCAACCTGCCCGCCGAGGACGTGCCCGAGGGCGCGGATGAGGACGACAATGTCGAGGTCAGCAAATGGGGGGCGATCCCCAATTTCGCCTTTGAACCGAAAGAGCACTTTGAAATCAAGGGCGTCGCAGCTGCGATGGATTTCGAAACCGCCGCCAAAATCTCCGGCTCCCGCTTTGTGCTGCTGAAGGGCGCCGTGGCCCGTATCCACCGCGCGCTGGCGCAGTTCATGGTCGACACCCATGTCGATGAGAACGGCCTGACCGAGGTGAATTCCCCGGTTCTGGTGCGCGATGAGGCGATGTATGGCACCGACAAGCTGCCCAAATTTGGCGATGACAGCTATCAGACCACCAATGGCTGGTGGCTGGTGCCCACCTCCGAGGTGCCGCTGACCTATTCCGTTGCGGGCGACACGCTTGATGAGGCGGCCCTGCCGATCCGCATGACCGCGCATACGCTGTGTTTCCGCTCCGAGGCGGGCAGCGCCGGCAAGGATACCTCCGGCATGCTGCGTCAGCACCAGTTCGAGAAGGTGGAGATGGTCTCTATCGTCCACCCCAGCCAGTCCGATGATGAGCAGAAGCGTATGCTGCGCTGCGCCGAAGGGATCCTTGAGAAACTGGGCATCCCCTATCGCACCGTCGTGCTGTGCACCGGCGACATGGGCTTTGGCGCGCGCCGTACCTTTGACATCGAGGCCTGGGTGCCGGGTCAGAACACCTACCGAGAGATTTCCTCGGTCTCCACCACCGGTGATTTTCAGGCCCGCCGCATGAACGCCCGGTTCAAACCTGCGGACGGTGGCAAGCCGGAATATCTGCACACGCTCAATGGCTCCGGTCTGGCGGTCGGGCGCTGCCTGATTGCGGTGCTGGAAAACGGCCAACAGGAAGACGGCTCCGTCAAACTGCCCGAGGTGCTTGCCCCCTACCTGGGTGGTCGCCTGACCCTAACGGCGGCAGGTGATCTGGTTTAACAGCGCACTGCAACCTGTTAATAAAATATAAAAACCGGCGCACCCCAGCGCCGGTTTTCCTTTTCTCGCGAGACGCGCCTCCGGTGAGGCCTATTTCTTCCTGGCCTTTCCGGCAGCGGCAGAATCGTCCAGTTTCTTCGCACTGGCCTTCTTGCGGCCTGCCTCCTTCTTGCCGGTCTCTTTCCGGGCGGAGGCTTTTTTGGCAGGTTCCTTTTTGGCGTCTTTCTTGGCGCCGTCTTTTTTACCGCCGTCTTTCTTTGGATTGTTCTTGGCCTCAAGGATCGCCTTGGCCTTGGCCTTTTCCTTCTCGATGGCGCGTTTTGCCTTGGCCTTCACCCGCTTTGCCTTGGCTTTGGCCTTCACCTTTGCGGCGGCGAATTCCTCGGCCAGGGCTGCGGCCTGTTTGGCGGCCTTCTTGGCCTTGGTGACGGCCCTCTCCGCCTTGGCCTCCGCCGCGCGGCGGGCGGCCTCGGCCGCAGCAAGCGCCGAGCTGAGCTGCGCGGCATCGCCCGTCTGGGTATCCGCGCCATTGCGCGCCGCTGTCGCGGGCGTGGCGCCATTGGCACGGTGATCCGGCCCGGTCCCGGCGCCCTTAGCGACCCGCTGCGCCTTGCGCGCCTCGGCCACAAGCTTCTGCGCGCGCAGCCGGCCGATACGCGGGATCCGGCTCAGCTCCTCCGGCGTTTTTCCGGCAACCGCCTCAACCGTGGCGCAGCCGTTTTGTGCCAGAACCTGCGCCAAGGCAGGACCGACACCGGGAAGTGTTGCAATGGATGTCATGAGGTCTCCTGCCTGTTGGTCGCCTGCATCCCACCCGCCACGGGGACCGATCCTGCCGCCTGCTGCGGGAATGGCACCAGCCGCTGCTGCTCCTCATCCCAGAGTTTCAGCCCCATGGCGCGGACCGCCTCGCCAAATTTGATCCTGCGCGGGGCAATCTCCGGCGGCAGATTGTGGTGGCACCGACGCAGCCGGTAGCTGGGAATGCGGGCGTTGAAATGATGAATGTCATGAAGCGTGATATTGGCGACTGCAAAGTCAAAAAACCAGCCAAAATCGAGGCACGATGATCCCTGAAGGGCGGCCACCTGCGGATTGAGGTCCGGCCGACGATCCCAATAGGTGTCCTCAAAATTATGCTGGAGATAGACCAGAAACACCCCGATCATCCCACCAAGAAAGGAAAACCCCAGCCAGATCAGCACCCCGGTCATCCCCGCGATGGCATAGAGCAGCGCGAGCAGCAGCACGATCACTACATTGTGCAGCACCACCCCCAGGACGCCAAAGCGCAGCGTATTCTTCGGCCAGCGATAGCGGATGAAATAGGTGAACGCCGCCCCCAGTGGCACCAGCACAAACGGGTTTCGATACAGCCGATAGACCAGCCGCTGCGCCCAGCCCGCCGCCTGCCATTCGCGCAGCGTCATGGTGTGGATTTCACCGGACTCGCGGTGTTCCAGATTGCCGATATAGGCGTGATGCTCATTGTGGTTCTGTTTCATCACCTCAAACGGCGCAAAGGTGAAGGGCGACAGCACATGGCCTGCGACTTCGTTCTGCCATCGGGTTTCGAACAGCGAATGATGCCCGGTGTCATGTTGCAGCACATAAAGCCGCACCGCCGCAAAGGCAAAAACCACCCCGGCAGGCGCCATCAGATACCAGATGTCGGCGTAGCGGATCGCCAGTGACAGCGACAGGAAATAGACCGCAAACGTCCCAAAATAGCTGAGCGCCGCCAGCCGGTTATCCTTCTCGCAATAAGTCCGCGTATATGCTCTCAGATCCATGAAATGTTCCTTAGAGACGCAGTGTGACGCTGAAATGACGATGGCCTGAGGCAGATTGCCCGTGGCCCGGCGACGCTCAGACCGCCACTGTGAATACCCCGCAATACCCCGACGCGGCGCCCCGCATCTGAGGGTCCGGCCGCCCGACCGGCATCAGATTGCGCAGAGAAGCCACCCCGGCTTTCAATAATCTATGGTGAAGCCTAGCAAAGCCAATGGCTTGCGGTCAAATGGGGCCAAGGTCGCAGGCGTGAAGCCGCGCGCCCCATGAAAAAAGGCAGCCCTCGAAGGGGCTGCCCGAAATCTCATCCTGCGGTCAGCACGGCAACGCTCAGCTGCGGCGGCCTTCCAGATGTTTGCGCAGCTTCGACGGCGGCGCTTTTTTCTTGCCCTTGTAGGGGTTCTTGTCCGACTGCGAGCGCAGCGTCAGACGAATGGGCGTGCCCGGCATGTCGAAATCCTGCCGCAGCCCGTTGACCAGATAGCGATTATAGCTCTCGGGCATCTTGTCGGGATGCGAACACATCACCACAAAGCCCGGCGGACGGGTCTTGGCCTGGGTCATATAGCGCAGCTTGATCCGTTTGCCCTGCGGGGCTGGCGGCGGGTGCTGTTCCAGCATCCCCGTCAGCCAGCGGTTCAGCGCCGCCGTTGGCACCCGGCGGTTCCAGACGTCATAAGCGCGCATGATGGCGGCGTGCAGCCGGTCCAGACCCTTGCCGGTCTTGGCCGACACGGTGATCAGCGGCGCGCCGCGCAGCTGCGGCAGCAGCCGGTCAAAGGCCTCTTTCAGATTGCGCAGTTTTTCCTGCTTTTCGTCCTCGATGTCCCATTTGTTCACCGCAACCACAACCGCGCGGCCTTCACGCTCGGCCAGATCGGCAATGCGCAGATCCTGTTGCTCAAACGGGATTGCCGCATCCAGCAGGACCACCACAACCTCGGCAAATTTCACGGCCCGCAGACCGTCGGACACGGAGAGCTTCTCCAGCTTTTCCTGCACCTTGGCCTTCTTGCGCATACCCGCGGTATCGAAAATCCGCATCGGCACATCCTGCCAGTCGATCTGCAGCGAGATCGCATCGCGGGTGATCCCGGCCTCGGGCCCGGTCAGCAAGCGATCCTCACCGAGGATCTTGTTGATCAGGGTGGATTTACCCGCATTCGGACGCCCGACAACCGCCACCTGCAACGGTTTGTTGCGGGTCGGCATCGGCACCGAGAGGTCATCCTCCTCGGCGTCCTCATCCAGCGCGACGTCAATCTCCGGGCTGTCGTCCTTGGCGCGTTTTTCAAACTCATCCGCCAGCGGCATCAGCTGCGCATAAAGGTCGTTCAGACCCTCACCATGTTCGCCGGACAGGCGGATCGGCTCTCCCAGCCCCAGCCCCCAGGCGTCCAGAACACCGGCGTCGGCGGCATTGCCCTCGGCCTTGTTCGCGGCCAGAATCACATGCGCGGATTTCTTGCGCAGGATTTCGGCAAACATCTGATCAACCGGAGTCACACCGACGCGGGCATCGACCATGAACAGACAGATATCGGCCATATCGACCGCCCGCTCGGTCAGGCGGCGCATCCGCCCTTCCAGCGAGTTGTCGGTGGCATCTTCCAGACCGGCGGTATCCACCACGGTAAAGCGCAGATCGCCAAGACGCGCTTCCCCTTCGCGCAGATCGCGCGTGACGCCGGGCTGGTCATCCACCAGCGCCAGCCGCTTGCCGACGAGACGATTGAACAGTGTGGATTTGCCCACATTCGGGCGGCCCACAATAGCGAGGGTAAAAGACATCAGACCAACTTTCTGCGATTCAGACGCGCCCCATAGCGCATCTGCGCGTGCCCTGCCAGAGCACATCGCTGTTTAACCCTCTCCTACCGCATCAAAGCGCTATCGGAAAGCGTGCAATTGTCCCTTGGTCGACACGACATAAAGCGTGCCGCCAGCCACCACCGGCGCGGTGCTGGCACCGCCCGGCACCGCAACCGTGCGCAGCAGTGCTCCGCTTTCGGGGCTGAAAAAGCGCAGCAGCCCATCATTGGAGGCGACAACCACCTGCCCCCCGGCCACCACCGGGCCGTGATGCGCCACGATGGCGCCCCGCTTGCGGGGTTTGTCCTTCAAGTATCCGGGCAGATCGGCCGCCCAGATCGCCTCGCCGCTGTCCGCGTCCAGCCGCAGCAGCTGGCCCAGATCGCTGATCAGGAAAACACTGCCCGCAACCGCCCAGACCGGATCCACCGCGCCATGGGGGGCGGTCCACAGACGATCGCCAGCTGCCAGATCAAAGGCCGCAGTGCGCCCGGACTGGTTGCCGACATACATGCGGTTGCCGGACACCACGGGCGAGCCGGTCACATCGCTGATCCGCGAAATCGTTCGCCCGATCCGCTTGCCCGCAACCGAGGCGTTCCAGCGGCGCAGGCCGCCCTTGCGGAAGGTCGCGGTAAGATCGCCGGATCCAAAGGCAAAAATCGCCAGATCGGAGGTCACCGCAGGCGCAGGCGCGCCCAGGATATTTGACGGGCTCGGGGTGGCCTGGATCTGCCAGGCAATCCGGCCATCCTTGGCATGGACCGCCCAGCCGGTGTCATCGCCGGCCACAAGATAGATCAGCCCATCGTGCACGGTGGGCTGCCCCGAGCCGGTCGCCTCAAGCTCCTGCCGCCAGAGGGTCGCGCCGCTCGCCGCATCCAGCGCGGTCAGCACGCCATACCCGGAGGAGACATAAACCACGCCATTGTCAAACGCCAAACCGCCGCCGGTGGCCTGACCGGAGCTGTCGGAGGCTGGCAGCAGCTCGCTCTGCCACTGCAAGGCCCCGTTTGTGGCAACGGCGGAAACTCTGGCGCCGCTGTCCAGCGTATAGATGCGGCCATCGCCGACAACCGGCGTGGCGGTGATGCGCTGACGACGGCTGTCGCCCGCGCCGATGGAGGTAGACCAGATCGCGTTTGGAGCGGCGGCAAGCGCCGGGTGGACCGGCCGCAGCCCTTCGACACCGGGGCCCTGTGGCCAGCTGGTATTGCTGCGTGCCGCAGGCAGGGCAATGGCGCGGGTTTCATTGGTCACCACGGCGACGCTGTCATCGCGCAGATCCAGACGTTCACCGCGCAGGATGACCTCAGGCTCGGTGCAGGCGGACAGGACCAACGCCAATGCGGTTCCTGCCAGAATGCCCCTTGCTCCCCAAAAGCTTGTTACTGCCGTCATTACCCTGCCCCGTTACTGCACTTATACTGCACGTTTCTCGCTGCGCCCGTCAGCGCAGATATTGTCCTCAGCCTTCTGGTGCCGCGGCCGGCTCCAGCGCTCCCCCAAGCGCCACAATCACTTGCGAGGCACGGTCTTTCAAGTCCGAGGTGACCGCCGCCGACGCAATAATGTCGCGCAGACGGGTGATGGCGCCCTCGGCATTGCCGTCTTCGATGTCGATCAGGGCCAGCTGTTCCTGCGCCAGCAGCGCCAGCGGCGCACCGGGCTGGGCCAGCGCCTCGAACTGGATCCGGCGGTCGGCGATGGGCAGGCTGTCCTGCTGCAGGCCAAGCGCCTTGAAGGTCGCGATATGGCGATAGATCACTGGCATCTCGCCATTGCTGGCCACGGCATTCAGCCGCTCAACAGCGGCCGCGCGCTCGCCTGCGTCGGCCAGAGCACCGGCCTGCAACAGCTTCAGCACCGTATCGCCCCCGGCGGTTTCAGCGGTGATGGCATCCAGCGCATTGGCACGGGCCGCGCTGTCGTCGCTGTCCAGCGCGGCGATCATCTGGTCACCCAGCGCCTGCGCGGCGGCCTCGGTCTGGGCGCGGTTGTATTCGCGCAGCGCCGCCCCACCCACGATCAGCACCACGGCCACGCCGCCAATCCAGCCATAACGTTTGAGTATCTTGAACAGGCGATCGCGACGGACCTCTTCTGTCACCTCATCGATAAAGCTGTCGGTGTCGCTCATGAAAATGTCCCTGGCAGATCCGGCAACCGCCCCCGCGCTTGCCGGAAAGTTTCCTGTGTTCTGCTTCTCTTACAGTGCAACCGGTGCCAAGCCAAGTGGCCCTGTTGTGCCCGATCCCGCACAAACCGCTCCAAAAAGGCAAAAAATGTGAACTGAACTACAGAGTTTAGTATGGACAATGCCTATATCGCCCATATCACTTAGCGCGAGTTCGCCTGAACATGCCGAATTAATGGTATGGTTGTTGAGTGGTTCTATATGTCCCGGATGGGATGACTATGAATTTAGGAAGGCCCAAGATGCGTGTAATTCCCCTGATAACTGCTGCTGTTGTAACGGCAGGCTTGTATTATGCCGTGATCGAGCGGGATGCGCTTCTTGCCTTCGCCCGGGGGGAGCAGAGCGACGTGGACGCGGTGGCTGCCCCATCTGATGCGGAGGCTGCGGCCCCAGCCGCTGACGCCGCTGATCCAACCGGAGCCGTTGCAGCGGCGGCGGCATATACCAAGGAGACCGGCAAATCGCCGGTCGGGGTGGTCGCCATCCGCAGTAGCGCCCGTGGTATCGACAGCGCTGTCGTGCTGCGTGGTCAGACCCAGGCCATCCGCGAGGTTGAGGTCCGGTCTGAAACCACATCCACCGTCCTGTCCGAACCGCTGCGCAAGGGTGCGCAGGTGAAGGCTGGCGATCTGCTGTGCAAGCTGGATCCCGGCACCCGCCCCTCAGCCCTGCTGGAGGCGAAGGCCCGGCTGAGCGAAGCGAAAATCCGCGTCCCCGAGGCCAAGGCCCGGCTGGAAGAGGCCCGCGCGCGGCTGCGCGAGGCGCAGATCAATCTGACCGCTGCGGCGAAACTCTCCGAAGGTGGCTTTGCCTCTGAAACCCGGCTGGCTTCGGCGCAGGCTGCCGAGCGCTCTGCGGTGGCGGGCGTGGCAACGGCGGAAACCGGGCTGGAAACCACCAGCGCGGGCATCGAAGCCGCCTCGGCACAGGTTGCCGCCTCTGAAAAGGAACTGTCGCGTCTGGATATCCTCGCACCATTTGACGGGCTGCTGGAAAGCGACACCGCCGAACTGGGCAGCCTGATGCAGCCCGGCAGTCTTTGTGCAACCGTGATCCAGCTCGAAACCATCAAACTGGTCGGTTACGTGCCAGAAGCCGAAGTCAACCGCGTCACCATTGGCGCCATGGCCCGCGCCGAACTGGCAAACGGGCGTCTGGCTGCGGGCAAGGTGACCTTTATCAGCCGCTCAGCTGATCCCACCACCCGCACATTTGAGGTGGAAATCACCGTGCCGAACCCGGATCTGGCGATCCGCGACGGCCAGACCGCCGATATCGTGATCTCCGCCGAAGGATCCAAGGCGCATTACCTGCCGCAATCCTCGCTGACGCTGAACAATGACGGCCAGCTGGGCGTGCGCGTGGTCAAAGAGGATCGGACGGTCGGATTTTACCCCGTCAGCCTCCTGCGGGATGAGGCCAGCGGTGTCTGGGTTAGCGGCCTGCCTGAACAGGCGGATGTGATTGTTGTCGGGCAGGATTTTGTTGTTGCGGGCGTCGCTGTTGAGCCCACGTATAAAGAGGTTACCCAATGACCGGTATCGTCAGCTGGGCCGCAGAACGGGCCCGTATGATCCTGGCGTTCATCGCCATTTCGCTGCTGGTCGGCGGCTTTGCCTATGCCAGCCTGCCCAAAGAGGGCGAGCCGGATATCGAAATCCCCGCGCTGTTCATCTCTGTCCCCTTCCCCGGCATCTCCGCCGAGGATGCCGAAACCCTGCTGGTCAAGGTGATGGAGACCGAGCTGGCCGATCTCGACGGGCTGGACAAGATGTCCTCAACCGCCGCCGAAGGCTACGCCGGTGTGGCGCTTGAGTTCGACTTTGGCTGGGACAAGACCGCGATCATGGCAGATGTCCGTGACGCGATGGATGCCGCCGAGGCCGATTTCCCCGAGGGGGCTGAAAAATACACCATCAACGAAATCAACTTCTCAGAATTCCCCATCGTCATCGTCAACCTGACCGGCGCCGTGCCCGAACGCACGATGGCCCGTATCGCCAAGGACTTGCAGGACGATCTTGAGGCGCTGGAACCGGTGCTCGAAGCCGGGATCGCCGGCAATCGCGACGAGATGGTCGAGGTGCTGATCGACCCGCTGCGGCTCGAAGCCTATAACGTCACCGCGCTTGAACTGATCACCGTTGTGCAGAACAACAACCAGCTGATCGCCGCCGGTGAGGTGGAAACCAATCAGGGCACCTTCTCCGTGAAGATCCCGTCGTCCTTTGATGATGTGCGCGACATCTACGAGCTGCCAGTGAAGACCAATGGCGACCGCGTGGTCACCCTGGGTGAGCTGGCAACGATCAATTTCACCTTCGAGGATCGTCGCGGCACCGCGCGGTTCAACGGCGAGGACACGGTGGCGTTGCAGGTGGTCAAGCGCAAGGGCTACAACCTGATCGACACGGTGGATCTGGTCAAGGTAACCCTGGCCGAGGCCAAGACCAAATGGCCACCCGAGCTGAAGGCCGCGGTCTCCGTCGGCACCTCCAACGACCAGAGCCGCGTCGTCGGCTCCATGGTGAGCCAGCTGGAAGGTTCGGTCCTGACCGCTGTTGCTCTGGTGATGATCGTGGTGCTGTCGGCGCTTGGCAGCCGTGCCGCGCTGCTGGTCGGTTTTGCAATCCCGACCTCCTTCCTTTTGTGTTTTGCCTTCCTTGCGGTGATGGGCGTGAGCATCTCCAATATCGTGATGTTCGGCCTGATCCTTGCAGTGGGTATGCTGGTGGATGGCGCCATCGTGGTGGTCGAATACGCCGACAAGCGGATCAAGGAGGGCACCGGCCCGATGCACGCCTATGTCGAGGCGGCGCAGCGGATGTTCTGGCCGGTGGTTTCCTCAACCGCGACCACGCTCTGTGCCTTTCTGCCGATGCTGTTCTGGCCCGGTGTCCCCGGTGAATTCATGGGAATGCTGCCGGTCACGCTGATCTTCGTGCTCTCGGCATCGCTGGTGGTGGCGCTGATCTATCTGCCCGTCATGGGCGGTGTCACCGGCCGCATGAGCCGCCTGTTTGAAAACCTCTCCGACGGGCTGCGGGCGGTTGCACCCTGGTGGCTGCGGGCCGCTCTGGTGCCGGTGATGCTCTGGGGTATGTTTGCAGGGGCGATGCAGATGCTCAACGGGGGCTATCTGCTGCCCGCTCAGGTGCCCGATACCGCCGCGCTGATCTTTGGTGCGCTGGTCTTTGTGCTGGCGGCCTTCGGGGCCTCGGTCACGCTGGGCGCGGCCAGTCTGCACCGGACCGAGAAATCCGTCGATGCCGGCTACAAACACACGCCCTTTGGCCATTTCATCAAATTCATCGTCGGCAATCCGGTCATGCCCATCGTCACCATCGGGGCGATCGCCTTTGCCATCATGACCGTCTTCACCATGTTCGGTCAGAACAACTACGGCGTTGAATTCTTCGTCGAATCCGAGCCGGAACAGGCCACCGCCTATGTGCGCGCCCGTGGCAATACCTCGCTGACCGAAGAGGATGAGATGGTGCGCCAGACCGAACAGGTGATCCTGTCGCATCCGGCGGTCGTGAATGTTTTCTCCTTTGCCGGTGAAGGCGGGCTGAACACCGATGCCTCAGGCGCCCAGACCCCGCCCGATACCATCGGTCAGGTCCAGTTCGAGATCATCCCATGGGAGGACCGGCCGACCCAGACCGAAAGCTGGTTCAACGGCTGGTTCACCCGCGAGGTGACGGCAACCGAGTTCGACGGCGATACGGTGATCGAGGAGATCAACGCCGAACTGGCCAAGCTGCCGGGCTTTGAAGCGGAAATCCGCGCGCTGGCGCAGGGGCCCGCCTCCGGCAAACCTGTGCACCTGCGTCTGAAAGGCGACAGCTGGGACACGCTGACAGCCGCCACCGAACAGGCCCGCGCCCAGTTCGAGGCAACCCCCGGTCTTGACCTGATCGAGGACAGCCTGCCGCTTCCCGGTATCGACTGGCAGATCGACGTCGATGTCGAAAAGGCCGGGCGGTACGGCGCCGATGTGGCGACCGTTGGCGCCATGGTGCAGCTGGTCACGCGCGGCATCCTTCTGGACACCATGCGCGTCGACAGCTCGGACGAGGAAATCGAAATCCGCGTTCGCCTGCCCGAAGAAGACCGCGTCCTCTCCACCCTTGATGCGCTGAAACTGCGCACCGAGGACGGGCTGGTGCCGCTGTCGAACTTCATCACCCGGCATCCTGTTCCCAAGCTGGAAAAAATCAGCCGCGTCGAACAGCAGCGCTATTACGACGTGAAGGCGGATATCGAACCGGGCCTGTCAAAGGTCATCACCACCGAGACCGAGGACGGCAAGGAGCAGACGCTGGCCTATGTCAAATCTCTCCCCGAAGGAACCGCAACCGGCGAGTTGACCGGCCCGGATGGCACAGCGTTCAGGCTGCGCAGTCTTGAAGGCGCGGCCACACAAGAGGCCCTGCAATCGGCGCTGGAGGATGGCGCCCGTGTTGTGGCGCTCAACGCCAACGAGCGCATCGCCAAGCTGACCGAGTGGCTGGAGAGCGATCCGCTGCCCGCCGATATCACCTGGGAATGGACCGGCGATCAGGAAGAACAGGCCGAATCCGGCGCCTTCCTGATGAAGGCCTTTGCCGGGGCGCTGGGGCTGATGTTCGTGATCCTCCTGGCGCAGTTCAACAGCTTTTACAATTCCATCCTGGTTCTTCTGGCGGTGGTGCTGTCCACCACCGGCGTGCTGATTGGCATGATGGTCATGCAGCAGCCGTTCTCGATCATCATGACCGGCACCGGCATCGTGGCGCTGGCAGGCATCGTGGTGAACAACAATATCGTTCTGATCGACACCTATCAGGAATATGCCCAGAAGATGCCCCGGATCGAGGCGATCATCCGCACCGCCGAGGCGCGGATCCGTCCGGTTCTGCTGACCACCATCACCACGATGGCCGGTCTGGCACCGATGATGTTCGGGCTCAGCCTCGATTTCATCAATGGCGGCTATTCCATCGACAGCCCGACCTCGCTGTGGTGGAAGCAGCTGGCGACCGCCGTGGTCTTTGGTCTGGGGATTGCCACCGTGCTGACGCTGCTGGTGACACCCTCGCTGCTGGCGATCCGGGTGTGGCTGTGGATCTATGTCGCCGCCCTTGGCCGCCTGCTTGCACGGCTTACCGGCGGGCGATCCAGCCAGATCGCGCGCGACATGCGCCTCGCGACCAAGGCCCGCACCCTGCCCACCACCGAGATCCTGTGGGAGCGTGAAGGCAGGCTGGACAATGAACGAGACCCAGCGATGTCGGCGCCCGAAGCCGCACAGACCAGGCCGGACGAGGGCTGGGAGGAAGAGAAGGGCAAACCACCTTCAACACCGCTGCGCGCCGCCGAATAACCAGCCAACGCCCCGCCTCCGCGGGGCGTTGTGCGTTTGTTGGGACCAAAGCGCAGCCATCGGCGGCCAGCGACCAATCCGCCGCATCTGCATATTTTGGTGGTAATGAGCGGCCAGCTGGGTCAGCCTGAAGACATTCCGCCGACCGCAGCACCAGCCGGGCGCCAGAAGACAGCCGCGCGGTTCCAGCCAGCCCCGCCAGCAGAGAGGACCCATCAGATGCCCGATTTCAACGATATGTTCGAACTCACCATTGCCGACGTCGATCTGATCGAAACCGCGCTGCAACGCACGCGGGACGCACTGGCTGACGGCAGTCAGACCGTGCAGGGCATCGCCGGTCACAACCGCGCCGACAGCCTGCGCCAGATCCACGATCTGCTCGGGCGGCTGCACAATCAAAAGATTTTCTACAAACCAAAGGACGGGGTCTACGTCAGCGGCTAGCCGCGCCGCAGACCCCTGTTATCCCCGCAGAGTAATCAGGCGGCGTCCTGATCCGATTGCTGGCGCTGCCACAGATGCGCGTAGCGGCCTTCGCTGGCCAGCAGTTCGTCATGGGTGCCGCGCTCGGCGATCTCGCCCTGTTCCAGCACAATGATCTGGTCGGCCTCTGCAACCGTGCTCAGACGGTGGGCAATGGTGATCACCGTCCGCCCCTGCCCGGCGCGCGACAGCGCCTCCTTGATCTCTTGTTCTGTGTCGCTGTCCAGCGCCGATGTCGCCTCGTCCAGCAGCAGGATTGGCGGGTTCTTCAGCAGGGTGCGGGCAATGCCCACCCGCTGCTTCTCACCGCCCGACAGCTTCAGCCCCCGCTCGCCGACCTGCGTCTCATACCCCTCAGGCAGCCGCATGATGAAGTCGTGGATCTGCGCATCCCGCGCGGCCTGTTCCACCTCTTCCTGCGTGGCTCCGGCCCGGCCATAGGCGATATTGTAGCGGATCGTATCGTTGAACAGCACGGTATCCTGCGGCACCACGCCAATCGCGGCATGAAGGCTCTTTTGCGTGACATCCCGCACATCCTGCCCGTCAATGCGCAAGGCCCCGCGGGTGACATCATAGAACCGGAACAACAGCCGCCCGATAGTGGATTTGCCCGACCCGGTAGACCCAACGATGGCCACGGTCTGCCCCGCCGCCACCTCAATACTCACGCCCTTCAGGATCTGCCGGTCGCTGTCGTAGCCGAACTCCACATTCTCCAGCGTGATCGCACCGCCGTTGACCTGCAACACCTTGGCATCACCCCGATCCTTCACATCCGGGTCCTGTTCGATCAGATCGAACATCTCGCCCATATCCACAAGGCTCTGACGGATCTCACGGTAGACGGTCCCGAGAAAGTTCAGCGGCACGGTGATCTGGATCATATAGGCGTTCACCATGACAAAATCGCCCACCGTCAGATTACCCTGCTGCACGCCGATCGCGGCCATCACCATCACCACCACCAGACCGCCGGTGATCACCAGGCTCTGGCCAAAGTTCAGGAATGCCAGCGAATAGGCAGTCTTCAGCGCGGCCTTGGCATAGGCCCGCATCGCCACGTCGTAGCGCTCGGTCTCACGATCCTCGGCGCCGAAATATTTGACCGTCTCATAGTTCAGCAGGCTGTCGATCGCCTTCTGGTTGGCATCGGTGTCCTGCTTGTTCATCTCGCGGCGCAGCTTCACCCGCCATTCCGTCACCGCAAAGGTGAACCAGACATAAAGCCCGACAGTGACCGCCACCACGACCAGATACCAGATGTCAAACAGCACCGCGAGGATGACGGCAACCAGCACCAGCTCCAGCACCAGAGGCCCGATGGAAAACAGAAGAAAGCGCAGCAGGAACTCCACGCCTTTGACGCCACGTTCGATAATCCGGCTCAGCCCGCCGGTTTTGCGGGTGATGTGATAGCGCATCGACAGGCGGTGAATATGGCGAAAGGTCTCCAGCGCCAGACGCCTCAGTGCCCGTTGACCAACAGGCGCAAACACCGCATCACGCAGCTGCTGAAACCCGGTGGTCAGAACCCGCGCCACGCCATAGGCCACCGTCAGACCAACAGCCCCCAACGCCAGAGGCGGCACGCCTTCTCCCGCAAGGCTATCGACCGCACCCTTGTAGAGCATCGGCGTATACACCGCGACCAGCTTGGCCAGGATCAGCACCGCCAGCGCCGCCACCACGCGGTATTTGACCCAGGCCTGATCCTTTGGCCACAGGTAGGGAAAAACGCGGCGCAGGGTGCGCAGGCCGGAACGGCGCTCCTCCTGCGCGGTGGTCATATCGCTGTCCGTCATCACATGTCCTTGTTGCAAGACCTCTGACATAGGGCCGTGCCGACCATTTGGCCAGCATGGCCCTGCGCCGTATCCCGACTTTTGGCCCGACTATTATCCCGGCCTTTGCGCAGGCCCCCCGCGCGGCGACAGTCGTCTTATTGCACCGGCACCGAGAATACCTGACCGGGGTAGATCAGATCCGGGTTGCGGATCGCCGCGCGGTTGGCATCAAACACCCGCACATACAGCAGCCCGTCGCCATAACGTTCGCGCGAAATCGCCCAGAGCGTATCGCCCTCCTGCACCGTGACCAGGCGCACCTGAGGTTGCGTGCCGGTTGGGGCGGCATCGGGGGCAGCTGCGGTTTCGACAGGCGGTTGCAGCACCTCCGGCGCTTCCCGTTTGAACGGGGTTTCAAGCCGGCTCAGCACCTTGCCCTCGGTATCCAACGCATCCAGTCGCAGCGCGTAGATCCCCGGCGCCACATTGGGCAGAATACCGGACCAGCGGCCTTCCTCATCCACCGGCAGATCGGCAATCGCCGCATTGTCGAGATAGGCGCGCACCACCGCATCCGCGCGCACCCGCCCGCTCAGCACCACGGAGCCCGCATCATCATAGGAAATGGTCTCCAGCGCCACGGTATCGGGCGCCTCTGCCAGTCGCGGCGTGGGGGGCTGGACCAGCGTCACGCCGCTGGCATCGGACCGCAGCACCGCCACCTGTTCCGGTGCGGCGGCGGCTGGCGCGTCCTGGCCCGTGGTCTGCGCCACATCCGCCGCAGCGGCCTCAGCCACCTCGACTGTGGTTTCCGCCACCTCGGCAGGTGCCACCGCACTATCCTCAGCCGGGCTGTCCACCGCAGCCTGCGCAACATCTGCGGGATCTGCATCCGGTTCTGCAGCCAGCTCTGCCACCACCGGTGCGGCAGGTGCAGCGCTCACAACAGGAGAGGCTTCAGCTGTTTCCGTTGCAGCGGTCGTGACCTCAGCCTGCACCGCCTCACTTGCCACCGCCTCACTCTGCACGGCCTCAGCCTGCGCAGCCTCGCTTTGAACGGCCACGGTCGCGGTTTCCTCGGCGGCCGCATCGGCTGCGACATCCGCTGCCACCGGCGCCTCGGCGACCGGGGCCTCAACCGCGTCGGCCTGTGCCACCTGCACCGGCGCGACGGGCACGACAGGTGCCAGAATGAACTCTGCATCAGAGGCCGCAACCGCCTCCCCCAAGCTGGCTGTCAGCGAAATCACCTGCGGCTGATCCGAGGGCGCAACCGAGGTGAACAGCACAAAGCTGCCATCCGACGGCACCGTCAGCGTCTCCAGCACCGCACCGTCCAGCATCAGCGAGATCACCGATCCCGGCGTCGCCCGCCCGACAACCATTCCGCTGCCATCGGTCTCAAATCGTGCAAGATCCATCTGCGGGGCTGTCAGCGTCACGGCGGGTGTTTCAGCAGACGTCTCATCTGCCGATGGCGCGGCCTCGACGGCGCTGGTCTCTGCTGCCCCTGCCACAACCACCTCGGCCGCCTGCTCGGCCTCGGCCGCCTGCTCCGCATCCGCGCGCGGCGCCGCTTCGACAGGCGCTTCACCGCCCGCAGGCTGATCGACCTCGGCCGGTGCCGCCACATCCGCCGCAGCCACTGTCACCTCGGTTTCTGCCACCGTCTCTTCGGGCGCATCGCTGCCCACCTCGGGCGAAGCCAGCTTGCGATCTGAGGCGGAGACGCTCGGCGTGATCACCACCTTGTCGCCATTGGCGGCGGAGCCATCGCCGCCCGCGCCGCGCTCACCACCGCCCCATTGCAGGAAAACCACCCCGCCCAGCACCGCGACCACCGCAGCAGCGCCCCCGATGGCGATGGCGGATATGCCACCTTTGCCCGTTACATCCGTCATTCCATTCCTTCCCTTCCGACCCCGAAAAGACCTCCACCGGTCGTCCTCGGGTCCGATCCTGCGGGATGTCCCCCCCGCTTGCTTGAGCCAGCCATACAATGCCGCTATCAGGGACCAAAGGACGACTTATTTCCCCGCCGAACACAACAAAAAAGGTGACTGCCATGCGTATTCATTCCGTCTGTGTGTATTGTGGATCGCGCGATGGGATCCGTCCGGCCTATGCCGAGGCCGCCGAGGCGCTCGGAACCGGCCTTGCCCAACAGGGCCAGCGGCTGGTCTATGGCGCCGGGGACGTCGGGCTGATGGGCCGGGTGGCGCGGGCGGCACAGGCGGCGGGCGGGCGCACCTTTGGCGTCATTCCCGAACATCTGGTCCGCCGCGAGGTCGCCAAGACCGACCTCAACACCTATGTGGTCACCGAAACCATGCACGAACGCAAAAAGGTGATGCTCTACAACGCCGATGCCGTGGTGGTGCTGCCGGGCGGTGCCGGCTCGCTTGACGAGCTGTTCGAGGCGCTGACCTGGCGTCAGCTCGACCTGCACCGGAAACCGATCCTGGTCCTCAACATCGACGGTTACTGGGATCCGCTGAAGGCCCTGGTGGAGCATGTGGTGGCCGAAGGGTTCGCGGGGGCCGAGACAACGGCGGCGCTCACCTGGGTCACCAGCGTCGAGGATGCGCTGACCGCGCTGCGCGGCTGATCTCGACAACAAATAACGCGGCGCATTCCTGCACCGCGTTGGTCTGTAAATTTGCCAGATAAATGCGTTTCGCGCACACCGCCGGGATCAGGCGGCCAGCTCCTGCTGGACAATCTTCTCGATCTCGTCGATCGGGTGGTTGGTCAGCGTCTTCGGGATCTCCGCCAGCACCAGATCCTGCACCTCCTTGTGCAGCTTGTCGCGCAGATTGCCGAGCACCTGCGGCGAGGCGACCAGAACGATCTTGCCCAGTTTGCCCTTGTGCGCCCGCTCATAGAGCAGCTCTGCGATATCGTCGGCAAAGCGCTCCTTGGCCAGTTCGTGCCAGTCGGTATCATCCAGCGCCGAACGGTGGCCAACACCGCCGTCGTGCATCCGGCCGGGACGGTTGGCCGATTGTTCGATATCGGAGGGATTGTCCTGCTCTTCCTTGCGGCGCACCTCCAGATGCGGGTTCTGCGCATCGGTGGTGTTTTGCAGCAGCAATGCCTTTTCGCTGTCGGTCACCAGAACATATGTGCCGTGGTCTAGCTGAGCCATTATTGGTCCTCCTGCTCGTTGGATTTGGTCACCCGTGTCGCACCGACAGGGCGTTCCTTGGCACGTTTTTCCTCGTCCTCGGTCGCCACCTCCCGGGCCAGTCGGCCACCGGTGCGCCCGCCATGCGAAACGCTGCCCTCGGCGCCCAGGATTTCCTTGGTTTCCTGACGGCCATCCTTTGATCTCACGCGGTCTGCCATGTCGGTCCTCCATTTTTATCGGGGTTCACCAACACAACCGCCAAAGAGGCGTTTTGTTCCCCCCTCGGCGCGCCCCCGCGCAATAAAGAAAGGCCCCGTCCGATACCGGACGAGGCCCAAGATCAATCACTGATCCCAAAAGATCACATGCGCGAAGCGACGTTTTCCCAATTGACCAGATTGTCGAGGAAGTTGGTCAGATAGGCCGGACGCTTGTTGCGGAAATCAATATAGTAGGAATGCTCCCACACGTCACAGCCCAGCAGTGCTGTCTGACCAAAGCAGACCGGGTTCACGCCGTTTTCGGTCTTGGTCACCTTCAGGCCGCCGTCGGTGTCCTTGACCAGCCAGGCCCAGCCGGAGCCGAACTGACCCGCGCCTGCGGCAGAGAACTCTTCCTTGAACTTGTCAACGGAGCCAAAGCTGTCGACCAGAGCCTTTTCCAGCTCGCCCGGCATCTTGCTGTCGCCCGGACCCATCATTTCCCAGAACTGGTTGTGGTTCCACAGCTGGGAGATGTTGTTGAAGATACCGCTCTGGGCGACGGCATTTGCGTCATAGGTGCCCTTGATGATCTCTTCCATGGACTTGCCGTCCCACTCGGTGCCGGCGATCAGCTTGTTGCCGTTGTCCACATAGGCCTTGTGGTGCAGGTCGTGGTGGTATTCCAGCGTTTCTGCGGACATGCCTTTGGATGCCAGCGCGTCATGGGCATAAGGAAGATCGGGAAGTTCAAAAGCCATCTGGGCCCCCTGTATTGTCTGTTTCGTTCCTAGGCAGATACATGCGGCTGGTGCCCCCATTGGTCAAGGCCAAGCCGGGGAAACAGCTAAAAAATAACCCGGTCAGCGCGAAAAGAGGCAGCCGCCGCAGGCCGTTAGACGATCGGCAACGGATCCTGCACTGCGGGCTTACTTGCTCAGCTTGACGTTGCTGCGGGTGCACGGCCCGCTGCCGGACGGACGGTTATCATAGCCATGCACGCGCGCTGTAATCGACAGCTTCATACGCGGCTCATCCATCGTGGCCGAATAGCTTGCCTTGGCAGACCCCGAACGCGCATCAATATTATTGACGGTCCACTTCAGCTTGAGCCGGTTTTTGGAACGCAGATCGTAAGGCACGATCATCGGGGTTTTCTGTACGCTGGCAATAACGCCATCCATCACGCCCGTGACTTTCTGGTCATGATCGACAAAGACCAGAACACGCGGCGACAGCCATCCGTATTTCTCATAGGAGGTGATCTGGCAATCATAGGTCACCGGTGCCGCGACAACGGGCGCTGCGGCAAATAGGGTGCAGGCCGCCACTGCGGCTCTGATCAAAGATTTCATCGGGAATGCTCGCGCTCTCAGGAAATGGATACAGCCGCTATATCGTCAATCGCGCGCAGGTTGTGAAGTCTTTTCTATGGAATTGCCGCTACGATGCAGCCGCGACATCATCAGCTAACTTGTGACCTGGGCGCATTGGCCGATGCCGCGTGGCGATTTCTCCCCGACGCCACCGGAGATCACCTTTACCGACAGTTTCTTGTTCTGGGTGTTGAACACCGCGCGATAATGGGTTTCCACCGCGCTCGCGCCATTGCCGACCGAGGCGCTGGTGACCGTCCAGCTGACCCGGTAGGAGATATCGCTGATGCGGAAAAACCCGGCCTTCAGCGGGCGGCCGGACAGCGCACTGACATTGCCGGAATGCACCACTTCCGCCGACCATTCATCGTGGAAACGCAGGCTGATCAGCGGCGGGATCCACCCTCGGCCAGACAGCGATTTCACCTTGCAGGTATAAATCCCTTCCAGCGCCGCCGCCGGGGTCGCCAGACCGGTGCCAAGTGCCACGCAGGCAGCAAAGCCCAGCGTCCTTGCAATTGGCAGCAGCAGGTCAGCGACCTTGAACATATTAACCTCCCACCAGTTAATACAGCATAGCCCGGCTATGCAGCAGACAGATAACTCCCGAATTGGCGGTGATCATGAATCACAAATGGTGAAGAACCAACAAAGCCAAGTAAAAAGTGCCCCCGGAAATCCAGAAGCACTTTACCTGCACGTAAAACGCACCACAAGGCTAAATTGCCTTAACCAGTTAACGCACCTACCTTAGATTGTGGATGAGCGGCGGTGCATAACAAGTTGTAGACATATCCGCCCACTGAACGGAAGCAAACGATGTGAAATGCACCGTTATTGTCCAGCCAGAAGGCCGCCGCCACCTGCGCCATGCGCGTGCGGCGAAACTGGCCCGGTTTAAAGGCCTCAGCCGACATATCGACCGGGCAGATTTTCGCCAGAACTTCGCGGGCGCTGTCACCGGACAGACGGAACAGACCACGGGCGTCGGAGACATTGACGGCCAGCGCATGTTCGCCTTTCAGCGCCTCTGCCAGATCCGCCACCTTGGCGTCAACCTCGCCGTAAGGCACCAGCAGCAGCAGCTCGTCCGGCGACATCCAGGCCACACCGCCCTGCTCGGTCAGGGAGATCTGACCGCTGGTCGGCACATCCGCGCCGGTGGCGGCCTTTACAGCCGCCTTCAGGGTGGCAGAGGCCAGATCGCCGCGCAGAGTGATCATACCCTGCAACCCGCTGTCCTCGACCTGTGCCAGACCGGAGAATTTCGCCCCATTCATTGCGCTGACAGGATCAGACATTCTGCTTCTCCCCTTCCTTGTCGTAAAAGACCTGATCGACGATCTTGGCCTTGTAGATTGTCCCGTCGGTGCCGGGGAACTCGATCACCTCGCCCATCCGCTTCGGACCATGCTTGACCAGACCCATGGCAATGCCACGGCCCAGATTGGCCGAATAATAGGTCGAGGTGACGCGCCCGATGGTGTTTTTCTGGCCATTGGCGTTGACACCATTGCCGACCGCATAGGCGCCATCCGGCAGGACCGACCCGTCTACGGTTTCCAGACCCACCAGCTGCCAGCGGTCGGGATCGGCCATGTGGCTGCGGGAATGCGCGCGTTTGCCGAGGAAATCCTCTTTCTTCTTCGACAGCGCCCAGTTGAGCCCCAGATCCTGCGGGATAACGGTCCCGTCAGTCTCGTCGCCGATCATGATAAAGCCCTTTTCGGCCCGCAGGATGTGCAGACATTCGGTGCCATAAGGCATCACCCCGAATTCCTTGCCCGCCTCCATCAACGCAGTCCAGAACGCCTGACCTTCGGAGGCCGCAACCGCGATCTCGTAGGACAATTCGCCCGAGAAGGAGATGCGGTAGGCCCGCGCCTTGAAGCCGCCGATTTCCCCATCACGCCATTCCATGAAGGGCAGCGCCTCCTTGGAGACATCCATACCGCCGCCCGCTTTTTCATTCAGCTTTTCCAGCACCTTGCGGGCGTTGGGGCCAACGACGGCGACCTGCGCCAGCTGTTCGGTGACATTGGCAACATAGACTTTCCAGTCCCACCATTCGGTCTGCAGCCATTCTTCCATGTGGCCATGGATCCGCTCGGCACCGCCGGTGGTGGTGTGGCAAAGCCAGGTGTCATCATCAATACGCGCAACCACGCCGTCGTCGATCAGGAAACCGTTCTCCGAACACATCAGACCATAGCGGCATTTGCCCGGCTTCAGCGTCGACATCATGTTGGTATACATCATGTCTAGGAACTTGCCCGCATCCGGCCCTTTGACGACCAGCTTGCCGAGGGTCGAGGCATCCAGCAGGCCGAGGTTCTCGCGGGTGTTCCTCACCTCGCGGTTCACCGCGTCATGCACGCTCTCGCCGGAGCGAACATAGGCGTAGGGGCGACGCCACTGGCCAACCGGTTCCCAATCCGCCCCATTGCTGTCGTGCCAGTCATACATCGGCGTCTTGCGCAGCGGCTGGAAGATCTCCCCGCGGGCCTCACCGCCGATCGCCCCCATCGAAATCGGGTGATAGGGCGGACGGAAGGTGGTGGTGCCCACTTGCGGGATTTCAGACCCCAGCGCATCAGCAAGGATCGCCAGACCGTTGATATTGCTCAACTTCCCCTGATCCGTCGCCATGCCCAGCGTGGTGTAGCGCTTGGTATGTTCGACGCTTTCGAACCCTTCGCGCGCGGCCAGCTGCACATCCGACACTTTGACGTCGTTCTGATAGTCCAGCCAGGTTTTCATCCGCAGCTTGATGTCGGCCTTGGCAGGCATCAGCCAGACCGGCTCCATCGCCGTCTCTGTCGGGGCATCACCAACGGGCGCGGTGCCTGCCTTGACCTTGCGGCCAGCAGCCTTCGCCGCCGCCTCGCCTGCGGCCTGCGCATCGCTCAGCGCCTCCGCCAGACCAGCGGCACCATTGGCAGCTCCCGCCGCAATCACAAAACCCTTGCCATCCGCACCCAGCGGCGGACGGGTTGCATCGGGGCGGAAGTTCGCATGGGTCTGATCCCAGACCAGCTTGCCGCCGCAGTGGGACCACAGATGCACCACCGGCGACCAGCCGCCGGACATCGCGACCGCATCGGCCTCGACCTCCTCCTGCGCACCACCTTCGCCGTTCTGGGCACAGATCGCCACCGAGGTGACGCGCTTGCCGCCTTTCACCTTGGCAATGGCCCGGCCACATTCGACGCGGATGCCCAGCTGACGAACCTCTTCCATCAGCGCGCCGCCGCCGCTGTCGCGGGCATCCAGCACGCGCACCACCTCGACACCCGCAGCATGCAGCGCAATCGCGGTGCGATAGGCGTCATCATTGTTGGTGGCCACAACCACTTTCTGGCCGGGTGTCACCCCCCAGTTCACCGCATAGTCGCGCATCGAGGCCGCCAGCATCACGCCCGGCACATCATTGCCCGCAAAGGACAAAGGCCGTTCAATCGCACCGGTCGCCGTCACAATCTGGCTGGCCCGGATCCGCCACAGACGGTGGCGCGGACCACCCTGCCCCGGCGCATGATCGGTCAGACGCTCATACCCCAGCGCATAGCCGTGATCATAGACGCCCGCGCCCATGCAGCGGTCGCGCAGCAGCACATTGTCCATGCCCCGCAGCTCGGCGAGGGTTTTCTCGACCCAAGCGCCGGGTTCCATCCCGTCGATGGTGCCGCCATCAACCGGCGCGCGGCCGCCCCAATAGTTGTGCTGCTCCAGCAGCAGAACCTTGGCACCGGACATCGCCGCAGCCTTGGCCGCCTGCAAACCCGCAACACCACCACCAATCACCAGCACATCGACGAAATAATAGAAATGCTCGTAGGTGTCGGCGTCCTTCAGCTCCTTGTCGGGCGCTTTGCCCAGACCGGCGGACTGGCGGATGATCGGCTCGTAGACATGTTTCCACAGCGGACGCGGGTGGATGAACATCTTGTAGTAGAACCCCGCAGGCAGGAACCGCGCCAGCGCGTTATTGGCCACGCCCACGTCGAACTCAAGGCTCGGCCAATGGTTCTGCGACTGCGCCGACAGGCCCGAGAACAGCTCGGTCGTGGTGGCGCGCTGGTTGGGTTCAAACCGGTCGCCGGTGCCCAGACCAACAAGGGCGTTGGGCTCTTCCGGGCCAGCCGCAACCAGACCGCGCGGGCGGTGATATTTGAACGAGCGGCCAACCATCATCTGGTCATTGGCCAACAGGGCCGACGCCAGCGTGTCGCCTGCATAGCCCTTCATCCGCTTGCCGTTGAAGGTGAATTCGATCGGTTTGGAGCGGTCGATCAACCGGCCGTTTTTGGCAAGGCGCGTGCTCATGTGGCGGACCTTTCGCAAGAGAGGGCGACGAAAAGGGAGGTAACGTTCAGACAGGCGATCATTTCAGATCCCGCCATGTCCAACCGGGGCGCTTGGCCGTGACCGCATCCAGAATGTCCTTGGGCGGCTCGGTGGTCTGGGCGCTGTAGGTGCCAAAAACCTCAAGCGTGGTGGTGCAGCGCGCAGCATGGAACCACTTGCCGCAGCCATTGGCATGGCGCCAGCGCTCAAAATGCACGCCCTTGGGGTTTTCGCGCATGAACAGATAGTCATGAAACTCGTCATCCGACGAGCCGGGACCAAAACGCTTCAGATGCGCCTCGCCACCAGCGGCCAGTTCAGTTTCTTCGGCTTTGACGCCGCAATAGGGGCATTCAAGGATCAGCATTGTGCTTGCTCCGTAAAATTGAATTCTGCAGCGTTAGTGCGCCACACCGGCGGCGACGCTCTCGTCGATGAATTTGCCTTCCTTGAAGCGCATCATCGAAAACTCTTCGGCCAGCGGCGAATGACCTGTGGCCATCAGCTCCGCCATCGCCCAGCCAGAGCCCGGGATCGCCTTGAAACCGCCGGTACCCCAGCCTGCGTTGACAAAGATATTGCCAACCGGCGTCTTGGAGATCAGCGGCGAGCGGTCGCCGGTCACATCCACGATCCCGCCCCACTGGCGCAGCATCTTCAGACGGCTGACCATCGGGAAGGTCTCGTTGAGCGCGCGCACGGTTTCCTCGATATGATGGAAAGATCCGCGCTGGGTGTAGTTGTTGAACCCGTCGGTGCCGCCGCCGATGACCATCTCGCCCTTGTCGGACTGCGACATGTAGCCATGCACGGTATTGGCCATCACAACCACATCCATGCAGGGTTTGATCGGCTCGGACACCAGCGCCTGCAGCGCCACGCTTTCCACCGGCAGACGGAAACCCGCCATGTCCGACAGATGCGAACAATTGCCCGCAACCACCATGCCCAGTTTGTCGCAGTCGATGGCGCCCTTGGTGGTGTCGACGCCAACCACGCGGCCATTCTCATTGCGCACGCCGGTGACTTCACACTGCTGAATGATGTCCATACCCATGTTGGAACAGGCCCGCGCATAGCCCCAGGCCACCGCATCGTGGCGCGCGGTGCCGCCGCGTTCCTGCCAGAGGCCGCCCAGAACCGGATAGCGCGGCCCTTCGAGGTTGATGATCGGCACCAGCTCCTTCACGCGCGCAGGCTCGATCCATTCGGTCTGCACGCCTTGCAGGGCATTGGCATGGGCGGTGCGCTTGTAGCCGCGCACCTCATGCTCGGTCTGCGCCAGCATGATCACGCCGCGCGGGCTGAACATCACGTTGTAGTTGATGTCCTGGCTCATCGTCTCATAGAGCGAGCGCGCCTTCTCATAGATCGCCGCCGAGGGATCCTGCAGGTAGTTGGAGCGGATGATGGTGGTGTTACGCCCGGTATTCCCGCCGCCCAGCCAGCCCTTTTCCAGAACGGCGACATTGGTGATGCCGAAATTCTTGCCAAGGAAATAGGCTGTGGCCAGACCATGCCCCCCGGCCCCGACGATGATCACATCATAGTGGCGTTTCGGTTCAGGCGAGCGCCAGGCGCGTTCCCATCCGGTGTGGTAGCGCAGCGCCTCACGCGCGACAGCAAAGGCAGAATAACGTTTCATGGGCGAATCCGTGGTTCGAGACTGCTACCGGGTATGCACCACAGATCGCCCCGGGCTGCGCCGTTTATCGTCGCAATCGTGCATGGTTGCGACATGCGGACCCAAAGACGACGCGCCGCCGCCGCTATGCCCGCCGCTTTGCCCGAAGCTGTAGGCTGAGCTTTGCCTGTGCTTTGGCGCGCAGGCGGCCCTCCGACCAGCCGGGACAGCGCGCCGCAGCAGTTAGGCCTTTTTTCCGCGCCTGCGCCCCTATACATGAGTGTGAAACTGCGGGAGCCGCCATGACCTTCTGGATTGTCATCAGTCTTATCACGCTGGCCACGGCCATTCTGCTGTCCCTTGTGCTGTTGCGGGGCCGTGACAGCGGCGCGCCTGCTGCGGCCTATGATCTTCAGGTCTATCGCCAGCAGCTGCGCGACGTGGACAAGGATCTGGCGCGTGGCGTGCTGCAGGAGGGCGACGCCGAACGGGTCCGCACAGAGATTTCGCGCCGCATCCTGACCGCCGATGCCCAGGCGCAGGCCGCCGCCACCGGCCGCTCGCAGCCGCGCCTGCTGACCGGCGCAACCGCTGTTGTGCTGACCACTGTGATCTGCGCCGGCACCTATCTGCTCTATGCCAATCTCGGGGCACCCGGATACAGCGATCTGGGCCTGCAGCTGCGGATTGATGCCGCCGCCGAACGCGCCGCCAGCCGCCCCTCGCAGGCCGAAGCCGAGGCCGATGCCCCCGCCCGCCCCGAACGCGTGGTGGAACCCGGATACGCGACCCTGGTCGATCAGCTGCGCGACACCGCCGCCGCCCGCACCAACGACGCCCAGGGCCAGGCGCTGCTCGCCCAGCATGAGGCGAACCTCGGCAATTTCGCCGCCGCCGCGCAGGCCAAGGCCAATTACATCCGCATCATGTCCGGCGACGTCGAGGCGCGTGATTTCGGCGAGCTGGCAGAGCTGCAGATCATGGCCGCAGGCGGCTATGTCTCCCCAGAAGCCGAGGACGCCCTGCGCACCGCACTGACGCTCAACCGCTTTGATGGCGGCGCGCGCTACTACTGGGGGCTGATGATGGCGCAGATCGGCCGCCCGGACCTCGCCTATGAGGTCTGGAGCGAGACCCTGGCCATGGGACCGGAGGGCGCCCCCTGGATCACCGCCATCTCCGCCCAGATCGAGGATATCGCCTATCGCGCCGGGGTCGACTATACGCCGATCGCCCCCGGCAGCAGACCGGCCCCCGGCGGAACCCCGGCGCTCTCCGGTCCCAGCCAGGACGATATCGCCGCGGCCGGGGAGATGAGCGCGCAGGAACGCCAGCAGATGATCCGCGGCATGGTCGAGGGGCTGTCGCAGCGGCTGGCCGACAGCGGCGGCACACCGCAGGAATGGGCGCGGCTGATCGGCGCCCTTGCCGTGCTGCAAGAGACCGAGCGCGCGCAGGCGATCTACGCGGAGGCACAAGAGGTCTTTGCCGAGATGCCAGAGGCGCTCGCCACCATCACCGAAGCCGCGAAAAATGCAGGACTGACCCAATGATCCATGACGACTTCGAAGCCTTCGCCGCAGCCGTCCCCGCCTTCACCCCGATTGCGGGGCTGGATTTTGGCGACAAAACCGTTGGTGTCGCCATCTCCGACCGTATGGGCACCGTGGCGACGCCGCTGGAAACCATCCGGCGCAAGAAATTCACCCTGGATGCCGACCGCCTGTTCGAGATCGTCAAGACCCGCGAGGTCGGCGCCCTGCTGCTGGGGCTGCCGCGCAATATGGACGGCTCCGAAGGGCCGCGCTGCCAGAAAACCCGCGCCTTTGCCCGCAATCTGGCCAAGCTGACCGAACTGCCGATCGGCTTCTGGGACGAAAGGTTGAGCACGGTCGCCGCCGAAAGGGCGCTTCTGGAGGCGGATACGAGCCGAAAGCGTCGCGCAGAGGTGATCGACCATGTTGCCGCATCGTATATCCTGCAAGGGGCGCTGGATCGCATGCGCCATATCAAGGCGGGATAAAACGCATGAGTGACGAGGTCTGGAAACGTGACGAGGTGCAGTCCCCCTGCATCCAAATCTGTGTCGTCCACCCCGAGGCGCGGATCTGCACCGGCTGCTATCGCTCCATCGACGAAATCACCCGCTGGTCAAAGATGAGCAACGAAGAACGCGCCGAGCTGCTCGCAGCCCTGCCCGACCGCGCCAAGGAGCTGACCAAGCGCCGCGGCGGCCGCAGCGCCCGCCTAAACCGCAGCTAACGCGGCGCGCGGCACATGTCGTGTGGCAACGGATAGCGGGCTGACAGCGCTCGGCTTTTGCCCGCCAATGGTTGCGCACGCCCCGGTAACCTTCTGAAAATCATGCGGAATAACTGCTGACCCATTGTTTCGCACGCGAAACATTCAGGCAGGGATGCTGACCTTTTATCTGCCGGCACCTCATTCATCGGTACCTTCGATTCTTACCGAAATGCTCCTGACGGTGGCAGTTCGGACAGAGGGCAATCATGTTTTCCTCAACATCAGCACCGCCTTCGCTTAGCCATTTTTTGTGATGCACCTCCAAAAACCACCCACCATTTGGGGTTTCGAAAGACTTGTTTTGACACGCGCCACAGATACCGTTGGCCCTCTGTCTCACTCGTTGACTAACTTCGGAGTTTCGAACGAACCGGTTGCTCACGCCCTTTCTGAAAGCTGGCCCCGCTTGACCACCTGTAACATCGGGAAAAGCAAATCCATTGCGTTTCTCCGCCATGAAGGGTGGTACGTATACACGATGCGGAGCAATCAATTCATCTGCATCGAACCCTCGCATGCCAAGGCGGCGCTGCCGGAGTTCATCGAACCGAACAATATGATATCCAAGGGTCGATAACTCGCCTTGGAACCGTTGAGATGTAAAATTGTTCGGATCAATATTTTCGCCCACTAGGCGCAATGCCATACGCACCACCGGTTTTAGATCCCATAGCTCAAAATCAATACGGCATAGAATGTAGGTGCTGGTTGACGGCGTGTATTTGACACCATGGTGGTTCCCGGCCTTAAAGCTCTCCAAAGCCTGCCGCAGGTGCTGAGCCTCGACACCATATTCTCTAAGTGACTTCACCCAACGTCCTTCCCAACTAAAGTGATCTCAACACTGAAGAACCCAATGATGCCCTCTACTCCCACTCCGCCAGCCACCTCTGGGTCCAATTCGCCAGCTCGGGACGGAAATAGGCGATCATGCGGCCCTCTTCGGGGGCGCTGGCCCCCTCGGCCCATGGCGCGACACCATGCAGGCACAGCCGGTGCATCAGATAGGCCTCACCGGGGCGGGCTGAAACCGTGATCCTTGGGCAGGTGTCAAACACCTCCCGGCGCGCAGCGGTATAGGCGTCGGTCACATCCACTTCGCCCCATTGCTGCGCAGGGACGCCCTGAAACAGCGCTGCAAAGGCGCGGCGCATGATCACATGGCTGCCCTCCCAGATCACCAGCGGCGAAGCATCGGGACTGCTGACATTCAGCGGCAGCCCCAGCACCCAGGCATGGGGTTCCTCGACCCGGCGGCGACGGGTCTCCCCGAACATCTTCACCCCGTCCACATGCGCCGCGTCGCGGTTGATCCGGTAGCGCAGCGCCGCCTCCCCCTCACCTGGGCGCGGCCGTGGATAGCCCGGAAAGACAGAGGAGACCTGCGCGCGATGCAGATCCGGCAGGCCGCCAAGATGGGCGCTGATGAAGTCGATGGCGGGGCCGGCCAGCGGCGGCCCCTCGGGCAGCTGGCCGCGCCCGTCATTGGGCAGCGCATCAACACCGATGAACCAGGTGCCCTCACATTGCAGCCAGTCGGCATTGGTCGGATCGTTGAGGGCCTGGATCCCGGCCTGATGGGCGTGGCGCGCCCAGGCCAATGTGGCAGCATGGGCCGGAAAATCACACCACCCCTTTGTCAAGAACCGCTGCCAATCCATTGCAAAACCTTACCAATACCTGAAATCAGAAGCCCAGAGACTTGCGCAGCATATTGAGCGCGACAAGGATCAGAAAGACCGCAAACACCCGTTTCAGCGGTTTCGGATCCATCGCATGGGCCAGCTTCACCCCCCAGGGGGCGGTGATCAGCGTCATCGCGATCACCACGACAAAGGCGACGAGATTAACCGCTCCAACGGTGAGTGGCGGGCGCGCTGCGGCCTCAACCGGCAGGAACAGAAAGCCAATCACCGACGGCACCGCGATGATCACACCAAAGCCCGCCGCCGTGGCCACAGCCCGGTGAATGGGCGTGGCATGCAGGCTCATCAATGGCACGCCAAAACTGCCGCCGCCGATGCCCATCAGCACCGACAGGAACCCGACCATGGGGGACAGGATGATGCGGCGCGCGCCCTTGGGCATCTCGTTGCCCAGCCGCCAATCGGAGCGGCCAAAGGCCATGTAACAACCAATCACCAGCGCCAGCACGCCAAACAGCGCCTGCAATGTGGTTGACCGCAAAGACGCCGCAACGGTGACGCCGACGATGGCGCCGATGGCAATTCCGGGCCCCCAGCCGCGCAGGATGTCCCAATCCACGGCCCCCTTCTTGTTGTGGCTCATCACCGAGCGCAGAGAGGTCACGATGATCGTCGCCAGAGACGTTGCCAGACACATCTGCATCAGCTGGTCGCCCCCATAGCCCAGCGTCTGAAACACGTAGAAAAACGCAGGCACCAGAACGATGCCGCCGCCAACCCCCAGCAGGCCCGCCAGAACCCCGGCCACCGCGCCTGTCACGATCAAGAGACCGGCCATCTGCGCCAGCACGGCAGGCTCCGGCCAGAGGGTGGCAGTGGTCACAAGACTGGTTGTCAGGGCTGACATCGGCGGCTCTCCTCTTACCCGGATCAGCGGCCGCAGACCGACCCCATCCGCAGCGGATATGGGCGGCTGTCTTGCGCTGACATTCCCATCCCCTAGCATGGGCGGGCAAAAATTGTCTCAGGAATTCGTGCGGCTTAGCAGCTTGTGGCGGTGACCCGTGGTCGCAGGGCTGCGCCGGTGGATCCGCGCCCTGCCCCTCCGCGCGCCGGTGGATCAGGCCGCGAGGCCTGTCACCTGCTCCAGGGCGGTCTCCACCAACCTTGTATCTGCGCCCGGTCGGCTGGCGCCTTCGGACAGCACCCGCCGCCAATTGCGCGCTCCCGGACGGCCTGCAAACAGCCCCAGCATATGCCGGGTGATCTGATGCAATCGCGCACCTTGCGCCATCTGATCGTCGATATACCCCAGCATCTGCCCGACAACCGCGACCGGATCGGTTCCGCTGCCGCTGCCAAAAATGAGCGGATCCGCCTGTGACAGGATATCGCTGGGCTGATGATAGGCGGCGCGACCGATCATGACGCCGTCAAGGCCCCGTTCCAGATGCAGAAGCGCATCCTCCAGCCGTGCGACCCCTCCGTTGAGCGAGATATGCAGCTGCGGGAATTCCGCCTTCATCTGATGCACGATCTCGTAGTCGAGGGGCGGGATATCGCGGTTTTCCTTGGGGCTCAGTCCCTTTAGCCAGGCTTTGCGCGCGTGGATCGTCACCCGCTCGCAGCCCGCCGCCGCGATCCGTTCAAGAAAGGCAGGCAGCACCTCCTGCGGGTCCTGGTCATCAACGCCAATGCGGCATTTCACCGTCACCTCGACATCGACCTTTGCCCGCATGGCAGCAACACAATCGGCCACCAGATCCGGCGTTTTCATCAGCACGGCGCCAAAGGCCCCCGACTGCACCCGGTCGCTCGGGCAGCCACAGTTCAGATTGATCTCATCATAGCCCGCCTCGGCGCCGAACACGGCAGCCTGCGCCAGCTCCTCCGGGTCAGAGCCGCCCAGTTGCAGCGCCACCGGATGCTCTTCGGCACTGAAGTCCAACAGATGCAGCGCCCCGCCCCGCACCAAGGCAGGTGCCGTTACCATCTCGGTATAAAGCAGCGCCTCACGGCTCAGCAGCCGGTGCAGATACCGGCAATGGCGGTCGGTCCAGTCCATCATGGGAGCCACGGAAAGACGCGCCGCGTTCCCAACTTCGGAAAACCTTATTTCTTCTTGGTTTTTCGAGTTTTCCATTGTCACCGTTTCCCTCGATCTGGCCCGATTCAGCCCCGTTATCGGGTGCGGCGCTACAGACTGTAGCACCGACGGCGCCGTGTAGCACTGTTTCCACCCCAAGTTCCAGCACTCCGGTTCGGACACTGCCGGGCTGCCATCCTACCCAATCAGTCCCGCCCCTGACGACGATAGCGGACTGATCAGCTCGGGCCGATCAAATGGATTGGGCGCGTTCTGGAAACAGTCCGGGTTTTCTAGAAAAATTTAGCTAAACATTGATCATTATTATTAACCATTTCCGGGCAATTTGGCCCAATTTTCTCCATAAATCTATTGATGCCCTGCTTTCGTGCTAGACGGATTTGAAATCCGTTAATTCACGATTTCCGTTGTACGAAGGAAAGATGATGCCAGTAAATCCGGTGAACCCCGTCAGAGGAACAGTCAACGCAGACACGATCATCGGCACGGCGGGCGCGGATACGCTCGTTGGGCTGGGGGGCGACGACAGCCTGATCGGAGATGCGGGCAATGATTCACTTGTCGGCGGCAGCGGGAATGACACGCTGCGGGGGGGGCACGGCGACGATACCCTCATAGGCGGTGACGGCGATGACGAAATCGAGGGGCTATACGGCAATGATGTGATCGACACAGGCGCGGGCAATGACCATGTTTTTGGCCGCGACGGTGATGATCTTATCTTTGGGCGCAGTGGTGACGACCATCTGATTGGCAGCATTGGCACCGACACTGTCTATGGCGGCGACGGCAATGACGTGCTGGCCGGCAGCCAGGGCAATGATGAGATCCATGGCGGGAACGGAAACGACATCGCGTTCATCGGTACGTTCGAAGACTCCGACCGGATTTTCATGGATGCGGGCGATGATATTGTCGATGGCGCCTTGGCCGGTTCGTCGTTTTATGCAGAAGGCGGCTCGGGCAGCGACACGATGACCGCAGGTGTTGGCAACGACACGCTGCTGGGCGGCAGCGGAGATGACCTGCTGAGCGGCGGCAGCGGCAATGACCTGCTTTCCGGTGGCGGCGACAGCGATACAATTTCCGGCGGGGATGGCGACGATATCTTTCTGATCCAAGACGTGCCGGGCCGCCTGTTGATCACCGATTTCGGCGCAAATGGCGCTGCGGATATGATCGATCTGTCGGAGCTGACTGGCTATGGTTCAGCGGAGGCGGTGTCGTCCGGCATGACCTTCGGTCCCTATCAGACCACGTTGAACCTCAATGTCACCGGTGGGGAGCTGGTGATCACGATCCAGCATCAAACACCCCTGACAGCGGCGGATCTTGGGCTGTCGGGCGCCTTGACCGGTACCGACACCGGCGAAGGTCCGACCGAATTCGGCGGCGGTGATACCGGCAGCGGTGGCGCAGGCCCCGACACACCTCCGCCTGATGTCGACACAGGCACCGGCACAGGCGGAACTGGCGGAACTGGCGGAACTGGCGGAACTGGCGTCACCTATACGCTGGCCGGGCAGGACGCTGCGATATTCGTGGTTGATCCTGACACTGGCGATGTCTCCTATCAGGATTGGTTCACGCCAAATTACGAAGAGGTCTGGGACCTGGACCGGGACCATATCTATGAAATCTCTGTCATCGGGACCGATGCGAATGGTGCCGAAGTCAGCCAGCAGAATCTGGAACTGGTTGTCAGCGAAACCGGTGCCACCTGGCAGGACGCCACTGGCGACATCCCCAATCCTGGCAACGGCGGCTCGGATCAGCAAGACCCCGGTGCAGGCGTCTGGGAGGGGGAAAACGCTGCCGGTGTAACCTACACGCTGACGGGGCAGGACGCCGCGATATTCCTGGTTGATCCTGATAGCGGCGATGTCTCCTATCAGGATTGGTTCACGCCCAACTACGAAGAGGTCTGGGATCTGGACCGGGACCATATCTATGAAATCTCCGTCATCGGGACTGATGCGAATGGTGCAGAAGTCAGCCAGCAGGACCTGGAACTGGTTGTCAGCGAAACCGGTGCCACCTGGCAGGAAGTCGGAGGAGACACCTCCGATCCTGACGACGGTGTTACCGACCCGGGTGATCCTGTGCTGGAGACGGATTACCTCAATGGCGATGCTGATGATGAGCTGTTGACCACCTTTGATGCGTTGGCCGACCGGTATCTTGACGCAAGGGGTCATGCCACAGCGCCGATTTTCAATGGCTCGGTTGACTGGCATTCCAGCGTGCATGCTCATCTGGCCAATGTTGCGGCCTACGAGGCCACTGGCGATCAAGCCGGGTTGCAGGCCTTTGCCGATGACCGTTTTTCCGCCGAGGACGTGCAGGGCGAAATCGACCTCACCCATAACGACCCTTATGGCTGGGCGTGGCTGCTGAAACTGGACACCAAGCTTCAGGACAATGGCATCGACAACCTGGCACCTGCCGGCGATCATTTTTCCGCCGAACTGGAGGCCCGTCTGTCCCAACGCATTGAAGCCGGAACTTCCGATGCGGGTACGGGCTCCTACGGTGATGCAAACTGGCAGATCGCAAATCTGATCCAATACGCCCAGCATCAGAACGATGCGCCGGCTGAAGCACGTTACATGCAGATGTTTGAGCAAATTCAGTCGGATACGAATGTATCCGGGGAGACGGAAATTGATGACGGCGATTTCTTTTCGTCGCTTTCGCTCTCGGCCTATGCCCATGTGATTGCGGGAGAAACAGATACGGCGCTGTTTGACGACATCCATGCCCAGATGTTGCAGAGCGTCACCGATGGTTCGCTTGAAGAGCTGCTGGATACCGAAGGTGCACGTCTGGATGCGGGGATCGGGTTTTCGCATTCGGCTGGTATCGCGATCTCTTCGGCCTATGGCTATTGGGCGATGTTTGCCGAAACAGAGAACCCGGCCTTTTATCATGCCTATTCGAATGTTGTGGAATGGACCGAAACTTATGCTGCGGAAATGGGCGCCAACATCGGGCCTGGCCATTGGCTGCCGAACTTCGCGTCTTTTGCAGCCGACCTGCCGACGCAGCTGCCGGTGGCTGACCCGGATGGCAGCCTGACCACGCAGATTGATGACTGGGTGCCCGGCGCCGGCGGCGATGGTGCCGATATCCTGATCGGCGGCAATGACAATGATCTGCTTTCCGGAGGGGCGGGCGATGATCTGCTGGACGGCCAGGGCGGCAAGGATACCCTGGACGGCGGCACTGGCGATGACACCCTGCGTGCCGGTTTTGACGATGGCACCGGCGATGTCTTTATCGGTGGCGCGGGCAGAGATACCTATGACATCGCAAATTCCGATGTCAGCGTTTATGGGTTCAATATCGATCTCCGGGATGGCACGGATCAATACGGCAATACCTACTCCGGTATCGAGAACATTCTGGGCAGCGATACGAATGATCGGTTGCTTGGCAACGGCTCGCGCAACTATCTGCATGGCGGCAATGGCAATGACACGCTTTCCGGGCGGTATGGCGCTGATGTGCTCGACGGCGGCAACGGCAAGGACATCCTGCGGGGCGGCCACGGCAACGACACGTTGCGCGCGGGTTTTGACGACGGAACCGGCGACGTGTTTGATGGTGGTGCGGGGAGCGATACCTATGACATCGCGAATTCAGATGTTCGCGGCTATGGCTTCAACATTGATCTCAACACGGGAACGGATCAGTACCACAACAGCTACACCCGCATTGAAAACATTCTGGGCGGCACCGCCGATGACACATTGCGTGGCGACGATGCGGACAACTACCTGAATGGCGGCGACGGCGATGATATCCTCAATGGCCGCGCGGGTGACGATGTTCTGACCGGCGGCGCAGGGAACGACGTCTTTGCCGTGACGGCGGATACCGGGTCAGTGCAGATCACCGACTTTGGGCAAAACGGCGACGCTGATCAGATTGATGTCTCTGCTCTGACTTCTTTCTTCGCCGATCCCCAAGCCCTGATGGCAGCCTTGAGCCATTCCGACGGGCAGACCAGTTTCAATATTGAGCTTGATGAGGGAACCAGACTGGTGACGATCCAATCCGATCAGGAGCTTGAGGAAGAAGACTTCATCTTCTGATCGGGAGAATGGCAGGCAGGGTTCGAAAGCTGCTGCGGTCGCTGTAGGCGCCGCACCCTGCCTGCGTCCAGGCCGCTGATCGGTCAGATCAGCGGGCGCGTTTCGGGTTTTTCCAGATCGACAAGCGCCAGGTCTGCCAGCGCCTGAAGATCCGTGATCGACAAGAGCCCGTTCTGCCATTCGGCAAGGCCCGCATCCCGCAGCACCTTAAGCCGCTTGTTGGTGTGGACCAGCGACAGACCAAGGGCATCCGCCAGATCCTGCTGGCGATAGGCCAGCGGAACCGTATTGCCGACCTCAAGACCGACAGCGCGCAGCCGCAGGTAGATTTTCACCAGCGCCCAGGCAATCCGCTGCGAAGCGTCGCGCTGCCCGAGCGAAGCGATGGTCTCGCCGAGGAAATGCTCCTCCACGGCGGCGATCCAGGTCAGATCATAGGCCCGCGCCGGGTTCTGTTCAAACAGGCGAAAGGTCTCGGACCGGCGAAACACGCAGAGCGTCATCGCGGTTGTGGCCTCGACCGAATGTTTCATCTCCCCCATAAGACCGGCCTGCAAACCGATGAAATCACCAGGAAAAATAAAGTTGATCACCTGCCGACGGCCATTCTCCAACGTGGTGTAGCGGGTCCCCATCCCTTTTAGCACGGTGTAGAGCTGCGGGCTGTTTGACCCTTCCAGCAGGATCGTGGTGCCCGGATCGACAACCAGTTCGCCGGTCTTGAACCCTTGGGTAAACGCCAGCTCCTGCTCCGTCATCGGCGTGAACACATCACGATGCCGCAGGGGACAATCTTTGCAATCGGTGGTCGACACTGGATTATTCCCTAAATGGTATGTCACAGATTAATGCGAGCAGGCTGAATTCGGCGCAGAATGCACGAAACGAAGGTCTATCAGCTTATGCAAGACGATGTTCCGGTCAATACGACCGCTGCGGAAACCCAAATTTATATCATTGCAACACAGGATCATCTGACCACCTGCGATATCTCAGATACAATTCATGAATGCGAGACCAACGCCGAGGTGCTGTGCCATCCGTCGATCGACGCGGCCATGCCGGATATCTGCAAGAGCCACACTCTGGCCGTGGTCTTTGCCGAGGTCGGCAGCGCACAGATCGACCAGCTGAAACTGGACGAGATCATTGCGGCGCGGTCTGGCACATTGGTTCTGATGGGCACCCGGGCCGAGGCTGAACTGGAGCTTGCCGACATAGGCACCTACCCCTGGCCCGTGCTGTTTCGCCCGTTTTCGGCGTCAATGATCAAGAGCTGGCTGACGCCGCGGCGCAAGGGGGCCAGGAAACCTGCCGGGAACAATTCGCAAGCTGAAACGTTGTCTCCTCATCTGCGGATCGTGGACTAACCTTTTGGAGGAGAGAGAGAATGCTTGGTTGGGCAATTACATTTCTGGTCGTGGCGCTGATCGCGGCCCTACTCGGATTTGGCGGCATCGCCGGGGCATCGGCAGGCATCGCCAAGATCCTGTTCTTCATATTCCTGGTGCTGTTCGTCGTGGCCATGGTCATGCGCGCACTCAAGGGTAAGCCGCCGGTCTAAACGCCGTCTGGCCAAATGCCGCCGGTTTACGCCCCGCATGGGCTGGCATCTCATGACCTGATAGCCGGTGTTACATGTCTTGGCGCGCCAATGCCCCTTCTGGGTCAGCGGCGCGCCGTTTTTGCTTTTGCACGCGGCTGCTCAGCCGGCCGCCTTGCCGGGAAGATATCCACCGATTTCCGCGCTCACCTGTTCCCACTCGGCCATGAGGGGCATCAGATCGGGCATGGCGTCCATCTCCGAATGTTCAAGCGTCAGCAGGGCCTCCCGCAGCGCGGTAAAGCCCAGCACCGCGGCGGAACCAGCGAGCCTGTGTGCCTCCTGCCGGTGCGCCTGCCCCAGCTCATCTGCCGCGCGCAGATCGGTCAGGAACTGATCGACCTCGTCACTGTAGCCGTGCAGGAACTGCGCCCCACGTTCAGCACCAAGTGCATGAAAAAATTGCGTTATGTCCGATTGCCCCTCGGCTGGCTGCGGTGCAGGCTGCGCCATGGGCATTGGGCTGGGAGGCGCGGCAGGCAGCTGTGCGGGCAGCTGTCCGGCGACCTCTTTTGCGGCGCTGCGTTGCATTCTGGCGCGGCGTGAAATCACCTCTGTCAATGCCTGCTTGCTCACCGGCTTGGTGACCACTTCGGCAAGCCCGCCTGCCAGGATTCGTGCGTGATCCTGCTGCCCGACATGGGCCGTCAGCGCGACAATCTGCGTGCCCTCCGCCAGCGCCTCGGCGCGGATGCGGCGGGTGGCCTCGATCCCGTCCACTTCAGGCATGCTGATGTCCATCAGGATCAGATCAAAATCCTCGCGCCGTGCGGCCTCCACCCCTTCGGCGCCCCCCTCAGCCAGCACCACCTCATGCCCAAGCGTGATCAGCATCCGTTCGACAAGAATGCGATTGATTTCATTGTCTTCGACCACAAGGATCCGCGCGCACTGTGCCTCATCCGCGGCTGTATCGCCGGGCTGCGGAGACGTCTGTTCCGCATTCGCAATCAGCGGCGTATCGGGGGTCGCCTGACCGATCCGCCCGCGCCCGTCCGAGGCCGGCAGTGGCAGCGAAATGGTGAACAGGCTGCCCTCCCCCAGCTCACTTTCGCAGGTGATCTCGCCCCCCATCGACACCACGATACGACGGGTGATCGCAAGACCCAGACCGGTGCCTTCGCTGCTGCGCGCATAGCTGGCGTCCAGCCGGATGAAATCTTCAAAGATCCGGTCCAGATCATGCTCAGCGATGCCGGCCCCGGTGTCGGCAATGCAGATCTCCACGGTATCGCTGCCCCTCACCCGCAGCACGTCGATTGACACCGCGCCATCGGTGGTGAACTGCAACGCGTTTTCAACAAGGTTGACCAGCACCTTCTTCAGAGCGACGGGGCGGCCGAGGACTTCGTCACAGGGGCCAAGGCTGCAATGCAGGCTGAGATCGTTGCGGCCGCGGCGCGCCACGGCCTGATGGGAATCGACCAGTTCCTGCACCAGATCGCAAAGATCGAAGATGCGCTGATGTTCATATTCGACGCCGGTTTCCAGGTGTGACAGCTGCAGGACGTCGTTGACATGGGCCATCAGGCGATCGCCGGAGTCGCGGATCGCCGACAGGTATTCACGCTGATCAGCGGTGAGCGGCGTGCCGTCCAGCAGCTCAACCGCGCCCAGAACACCGGTAAGCGGCGTCCGCATTTCGTGGCTCATCACCGTGAGGAGATCCGCCTTTGCCCGTTCACCGGCCAGCGCCTCATCGCGGGCGCGCGTCAGCGCCTCCTCCGCAGCGATGCGGTCAGAAATATCGCGCAGGTAGCTGACAAAGACGGTTTCTTCTGCCGACTGGCTGGCGGTAATCGACAGTTCCACCGGAAAGACCTCGCCGGATTTACGCTTTGCTTCCAGCTGGATACGCCCCTGCCCGATGACCTTGGGCGTCGCCCCGGACCGATAGGCCTGCATGCCCTGCTCATGGGCGTCGCGCAGGTGATCGGGGACAATCAGATCCGCCATATCGGCGCCCGTCGCCTCGCCCCGCGAATAGCCAAAGATCGTCTCGGCGGCGCCGTTGACCTCCTGAATGCGCCCGTCGTCACCAACCACCAGAATGGCATCCAGCGATGATGTGATCATGGCGCGCATCCGGCTGACGGCAAAGCGTGTGCGCTCCGCCAGCCGCTTGCCGCGCTGGTAAAGCCGCCCCATCATCAATGCCGTCAGCCCCAGCGCCACACAGAGCGCGAGGACCACCCACGCCAGCCGTGACAGGATCGCAAAGAGGTTGAGGCGTTTATCCTCGGTTGTGCGGGCATGTTCCGTCAACCCGGCCAGCGCCAGAACACGCAGATCGGCGCGATTGTCCCGCAGCATGTCCCGCACCTGGGGCAGCCCGAACAGGAGCGCCTCATCCGGGCCGTCGATATAGGTGATCAGCCGGTCGATCCGCGACATGACCCGCGCCAGAACCCGGGCGTTTTCGGGTTCGTCCCGCACCGGTTTGAAGGTGCGGCTTTCGCGGATGGTGGCGACCCGGCTGTAGAGGATGTCGAATTCGCGGCGGACCTGAGACAGATCCTGCTCACTCCGGGCGGAGAGCACCGCGTTTTCCAGTTTCAGCTGTTCGATTTCGGCCTGTGACAGGGTCCATTGCAGGCTGTCGGTGGCGGCGGTTGACAGGCCATCCAGACGCACCAGCACCTCGCGCCCCAGCCGAACGGACTGCACCGCGAGCAAGGCGAGAACCAAGCCCACGGTGATGAGGACGCTGCGCGACAGCAGAGGGTTTTCCCTGAGCCGCACCTATGAAAGACCTGTGCCTATGCCTGTTCGCGTCATTCGCCTATCGTGATCTCCTCAAGCTGCCAGATGCTGCGGGAATAAACCGCCTCAGTACGGTAGGTCGGATCGCTGTCGTAGGGGTAGACAATCCACAACGGGCCCTTGTCGCGGACCGACATTGTTGCGCCATTGCGCTCATAGGCGACCATTGGCCCGCCATTGGTGGCGTCTGAAACCGGAATCTCCACGGCATAATCGTTGATTGCCCGTGCCACGACGACACCGGCCTGATGTTGATCCACACCGACATGGGCCAGCAACGCAGCCAGGCTGACACCGGTAAAGGCCTGTTCGCCGGAGGTCCAGATGGTGCGGGTATCGAACTGGGCGACCGGCAGGCTGCGCAATTCATCCATCGAGAATACGAACTGCTGCGTATCGCCGCCGTTCTGGGGTTTGACGGCAACGGTCAGAACCGTCTCGCCGGATTGGGACGCCCGGGCGTCCTGAGGGGCCAGACCGCAGAGCAATGTGACCGCTGCAAGCAGGGCTACAATGTGGAGGTGCCAGTATTTCATCGCGTCTATCCTTTTGCCTGTGCCATTCCGCCGATTGCGGCCCCGCTACCGGGTGATGCACATTCTTGATCTGGGTCGAACCTGTCACAAACCGCCGTCCAGAGCATCTGTTCCTGCGGATAGACTGCTATTCTTTGGTATAGGATTCGTAACCAGCGCTGCATTTTTTTGGCAATTCCGGCCGATTTTATGCCTCCACGGCCGCAATGATGCGGGGAATACGCGCCTGTACAAAGTCCGGGTAACCTCAAAAGGCGCCCCTGCACGCGCTGTGGTTGCGTGGAATTGACTTTTTATCAACCAAATTGAGGGTATGCTGACGTTCAGGCCGGTACTTTGCAGGAGCTTACATGCGTATTCTATTGGCGGACGACCACGACATGGTGCGTGAAACCATTTCCGCTTATCTGACATCAGAAGGCGGCGCGGCAGTAACCTCGACCGTCGATCTGCCCGGCGCGCTGAGCGAGATCGAAGAGAACGGCCCCTATGATCTGGTCCTGCTGGATTACAATATGCCAGGAATGCAGGGGCTGGATGGTTTGGGAACGGCGCTGAAGGCCAATGGCGGCAAGGGGGTTGCGATCATCTCCGGCAGCGCGCCGACCCGGACTGCTCAGGAGGCTCTGGATGCCGGGGCGATTGGCTTCATTCCCAAAACCATGGGCGCCCAATCGCTGCTGAACGCGGTCCGCTTCATGAGTGCCGGCGAAATCTATGTGCCCGTTGAATTGATGCGCAAGGAGGCCGAGGCCCCTGCCCATCCGCTTGCCGAAAAACTCAGCCCGCGCGAGATCGAGGTTCTGGACGGGCTGTGCCGCGGCCTGTCGAACAAGGAAATCGCCCGCGAGCTTGAGTTGCAGGAGGTGACGATCAAGCTGCATGTGCGCACGCTGTGCCGCAAGCTGGAGGCCAAGAACCGCACCCAGGCCGCTCTCACCGCTAAGGAAGCAGGCCTGTTCTGAGGGCTGCGTTGACCGGCAGCTCTCGGCGCCACAAATGACTGCGCCTCTATGGGGGCATGATCGCTGGATCCATCTTGAGGGGGCTGCGATGGGTGGGGCCTGTGGTTGGTGAAACGTATGCGGTGAAAACTGTTGGCTCTGCCCAGCGAGGTCGGCCTGTCGTGAGACGCCGCAGGCGTGCAGAGCTGTGTCTGGGTCCGCGTCTATGTCGGAGCTGGATCGGTGTCCGGCTATGGATCGGTGTCCAGGTCGGGACCAGTCTCCGGGTCAGGACCAGACGCCGGGTCTGAGCCGTAGGTCTGTGTCGCAGGGCTGTTGATCCCGAAACCGATGCGACGAATCGTGTCCGCCCGATCTGCCAGGAGGTGGAAAGCCGCCTTCGGCAGCTGCCACTTGTTGCGGCGCCCATCCTGCGAGTAGGCGCCTGCGACGGCCCCGATACAGCTGCGACCTCAGCCAGTGGCCACCTATGCGGTGGTCGATTACCTGACGTGGCCGACCACTTGACGTGACCTGGCTGCATCGCGGCTGGCCTTTGCACTCAGAAAACCGGCGCGCGCCTAAGGTGCGATGGCCCAGCGGATCAGCGCCGCGACACAGGCCAGCACCCCGACGCTGGCACACCAGATGACCGCAAACCACAGCAGCCGCCCCAGTGGGTGATGCCTGACCTTTGCTTCGGGACTGGCGCTGCCGCGGGGTGTGGTTGCCCGCTCAGGAGGCTGTTCGGAGGTGCTCAATGATAGCCCTCCTCCGGGTTGATCTTGCCGCGAAATACCCAATAGGCATAGGCGGTATAGGCCAGGATCAGAGGCACCAGCACCACCGCGCCGACCAGCGTGAACATCAGGCTTTCATCCGGGGCGGCGGCCTCGGCGATGGTCAGGCCCGGCGGCACGATGAACGGGTAGAAGCTGATGCCAATGCCGATGAAACCCAGCACAAAGAGCCCAAGTGCTGCCAGAAACGGCTGGGCGTCGCGCGCGCCCTTCAGCCCCTGAAACAGCGCGTAGCTGCACGCCACAACCAGCCCCGGTACCAACAGGCTGAACAGGCTGCCCGGCAGGTTGAACCAGCGGCGGAAATACTCCGGGTCCTGAAACGGGGTGAGCAGGCTGACCAGCGCAATTGCCGCCAATGTGACGACGCCGAGCCAGCGCGCGTAGCCGCGCATCTGATGCTGTAGATCACCCTCGGTCTTCATGTAGAGCCAGGTCGCACCAAGCAGCGCATAGCCGGTCAGCACTGCCAGGCCGGTGATCAGCGAAAACGGGGTCAGCCAGTCCCACCAGCCGCCTGCGTAGGCGCGGCCCTCGATCTCGATCCCCTGTACCAGCGCGCCCAGCGCGATGCCCTGCATGATCGCCGCCACAACAGAGCCGCCAAAGAACGCGACGTCCCAGACGCCACGCCAGCGGGTGGTGCGCCAGCGGTATTCAAAGGCGACACCGCGAAACACCAGCGCCAGCAACATCAGGGTGATCGGCATGTAGAGCGCTGGCATGATCACCGCATAGGCCAGCGGGAACACCGCAAACAGCCCGCCGCCGCCCAGCACCAGCCAGGTTTCATTGCCATCCCAGACCGGGGCGATGGAGTTCATCATGGTGGCCCGATCGCGTTCGGAACCGGCGAAGGGGAACAGGATCCCGACGCCAAGGTCAAACCCGTCGAGCACAACATAGGTCAGCACCGCAAAGGCAATGATTCCGGCCCAGATAAAGGAGAGTTCAAACAGCATAGCGAGGACCTCTGTCAGTTGCCTTGTGGGGTGGGTTCATCGGTGACATCGGGATCGACCTGCTGCGCCGGGGTGATCCCTGCGGCCCGGATCGGCCCGTCGCGCAGCCCCAGGTTCCGGGTGGCAGGCACCTTGTTCATCATCCGCAGGATGTAGAAAGTTCCGGCGCCGAAGATGAAGAAATAGACCACGATGAAGGCCGTGAGCGAAGCGGCGACTGCCGGCGCTGCCACCGGTGCCAAACTGTCGGACGTGCGCAGCAGCCCGTAGACGGTGAAGGGCTGCCGCCCGACCTCTGTGGTGATCCAGCCGGCCAGAACCGCAACAAAGCCCATCGGTGCCATCAGGATCGAGGCCCGCTGGAGCCCGCGGTTTTCATAGAGCTGCCCGCGCAGACGCCCCCAGAGCGACCAGAGCGCAAGGCCGAGCATGGCAAAGCCAAGGCCGACCATGACCCGGAAGCTCCAGAAGACGATGGCTACCGGCGGCTCATCTTCATCGGGGATCGTATCGAGCCCTGCCAGCGGTGCGTTCAGGTCATGTTTCAGGATCAGGCTGGAGAGTTTGGGGATTTCAATGGCATAGTCGACTGTCTTGGTCTCGGCATTGGGCAGACCAAAGAGGATGAGCGGGGCGCCGTCGGGATGGCTGTCAAAATGGCCTTCCATGGCCATCACCTTGGCGGGCTGGTGTTCCAATGTGTTCAGCCCGTGCATATCGCCGGCCACGATCTGCATCGGCGCCACCAGAACCAGCATCCACATCGCCATGGAGAACATCCGCCGCGCCGCCACATCGGTCTTGTCGCGCAACAGGTGCAGACTGCCGACACCGCCCACCACCAGTGCCGTGGTCAGGAAGGCCGCCAGCACCATATGCACCAGACGATAGGGGAAGGACGGATTGAAGACGATCTGCCACCAGTCCTGCGGTACGAATTGGCCCACCTCGTTGATGGCATAGCCCGCCGGCGTCTGCATCCAGCTGTTCACGCTCAGGATCCAGGTGGCCGACATCAGCGTGCCAAAGGCCACCATGGCGGTTGCAAACATATGCAGCCCATCGCCGACGCGGGCACGGCCAAACAGCATGATCCCGAGAAACCCGGCCTCCAGGAAAAACGCCGAGAGCACCTCATAGGCCATCAGTGGCCCGAGCACCGGGCCGGTCTTGTCCGAGAACACCGACCAGTTGGTGCCAAACTGGTAAGACATCACGATGCCCGAGACGACCCCCATGCCAAAGGCAACGGCGAAGATCTTTTTCCAGTATTCGAACAGCGTGTAATAGGTGTCGTCCCGGGTCCGCAGCCACAGCGCGTTCAGCACCGCGAGGTAGCTGGCAAGCCCGATGGAAAACGCCGGGAAGATGATGTGAAACGAGACGGTGAACGCAAATTGCATGCGTGCCAGTGTCTCGGCTGTCAGCCCATCGAACATATCTGGTCACTTTCCTAGAAACTGCGCCGCCCGCCTCGGTCTGGCCTGCCGGACAGTGGCGGAGCGAGCGATCCATTGGCACAGAAGTTAGTACGCGGTGGAGAAGTTGCAGGTGGCAGAAAGCCGCAGCGCGGCGACAGGTCTCAGTTATTCCAAGCCTATTCCGCTATGCTAGGCCTCGCGCAGCCACGCGGCAAGCGCGGGTTCAGGACCATCAGGGGCGGATTTACCTGCCGCTTCCCCCGCCCCCACCAGACCGGACCTGCGGAGCGCGGGCGGCGGCACATTGGCGCAGGCAGAAACGGAGATGCAGATATGACCGAGGCACAGGCCCCCTGGATAGAGCGCTTTCCCGGCTTGGCCCGACTGGATGACAAGACCAAGGCGCATATTCTCGCGCAGTCGTCTCAGTTGAGCCTGCCCCGGGGCACGGTGATCTTTGGCCCCGGCAAATCCCCGGAAAACATGCTGTTCCTGCTGGATGGCACCGTACGGGTGCAGCAGGTTTCCGAGACGGGCCGCGAGATCCTGCTGTATCGGATCAACGCGGGCGAAAGCTGCGTGCTGACCACCGCCTGCCTGCTGGCCTATGAGGACTATGCGGCAGAGGGTATTGCCGAAACCGCAGTAACCGCAGCCATCCTGCCCCGTGCAGTGTTTGACGCCTTGGTCGCCGCCTCTGCGGATTTTCGCAGCTTTGTGTTTTCGGCCTTCTCCAAACGGATTACCGATCTGTTTCTGGTGATCGACGAGGTCGCGTTTCAGCGCGTCGATGTGCGACTGGCACAGGCGCTGCTGGATCTGGCCGCGGCTGGCGATCACCTCGCCGTGACCCATCAACAGCTGGCGGTCGATCTGGGCACCGCGCGCGAGGTGGTCTCGCGGCAGATCCAGGAGTTCCAGCGCCGCGGCTGGGTGCAACTGGCACGCGGCCGTGTCGATATCCTCGACCGCGCGGCATTGCAGCGGCTGATCCGTCGCTGACCCGGCACTGCTCCATGGGCGGGTCAGCGTCGCGCCCCGGTGGGGCGTCCCTTCAGAACCCAAGGCTGGCGGCTGGCTGCGGGTGGCGCGCAGCAAGGGTGACTTAGTCACAGACATCTGCGCAGAACCGGCGTTTTCTGGTGGGAGACATCGCAAAGGAGTGACCAGATGACCAGAAACATAGGTACGCTTGACCGGGCCATTCGGCTGATGCTCGGTGTTGGGCTGATCGCCGCCCCCTTTCTCAGTGATTATGCCATCTTTGCCGCAGGTTGGGCGAAACTGCTGTCGGTGGCGCTTGGCAGTGTCATGCTGCTGGTGGCGCTGACGCGCAGCTGCCCGATCTACACGATCCTTGGCCTGCGCAGCTGTCGGCGCTGACCGGTTGCGGCGCGCGGCGCTGTCGCGTCCTGCGCGCCCTTGACCCGACGTGATGATCACTGTTCAACATCACGCCAAGCGCCCTGAGCGCCAAACGCTACCGAACCGCCCCCCGGTCCGGTGTCACGCGAAGAAAGACCTGAATGCCTCCTCTGCTGATCCGCTATGTGCCGCTGCTGACCTGGGGGCGGGCGTATAGCCGCCTGAACCTCACCAATGATCTGATCGCTGCGGTGATCGTAACGATCATGCTGATCCCGCAATCGCTGGCCTATGCGCTGCTGGCCGGATTGCCGCCCGAGGCCGGGCTATATGCCTCTATCGTGCCGATCCTGCTTTATGCGGTGTTTGGCACCAGCCGGGCGCTGGCCGTCGGACCTGTGGCGGTGGTCTCGCTGATGACGGCCGCCAGCCTGAGCGAGATCGCAGCGCAGGGCAGCATCGGCTACGGGGTTGCAGCACTGTCGCTGGCGGCGCTATCTGGCGCGATCCTGTTGGCGATGGGGCTGCTGCGGCTTGGGTTTCTGGCCAATTTCCTGTCACATCCGGTGATTGCCGGTTTTATCACCGCCTCCGGCGTGTTGATCGCCACCAGCCAGATCAAACATGTGCTGGGGGTGAATGCCGACGGGCACACGCTGCCCGAACTGCTCCTGTCGCTGGCGCAGAACCTGCCTGAGCTGAACTGGCCGACGGCACTGATCGGGGTTGGGGCGACGGGGTTTCTGGTCTGGGTCCGGCATGGGCTGAACCCCGCCCTGCGTGCGCTTGGGGTCGGCGCACCGCTGGCCGGGTTCCTGACCAAGGCCGGACCGGTCGCCGCCGTGATTGCCACGACACTTGCGGTCTGGGGGCTGGATCTGGCGGAGCGCGGGGTCAGAATTGTCGGGGCCGTCCCACAGGCGCTGCCGCCCTTCACCCTGCCGGATCTGTCGTATGAGCTGCTGGCGCAGCTCATACTGCCGGCGGTGCTGATCTCGGTCATTGGATTTGTCGAATCCATCTCGGTGGCGCAGACCCTGGCGGCGAAACGGCGCCAGCGTATTGACCCGGATCAGGAGCTGATCGGCCTTGGCAGCGCCAATCTCGGCGCGGCCTTTACCGGCGGTTTCCCGGTGACGGGGGGGTTTTCCCGCTCCGTCGTGAATTTTGATGCCGGCGCCGAAACCCCGGCTGCGGGGGCGTTTACCGCCATCGGGCTGGCCATTGCCGCCGTGGCGCTGACGCCGCTGATCTACTTCCTGCCAAAAGCGACCCTGGCGGCGACCATCATCACGGCGGTTCTTGGATTGGTCGATTTCTCCATCCTGCGGCGGAGCTGGGCCTATTCAAAGGCGGATTTTGCCGCAGTGCTGGCCACCATCGCGCTGACCCTGCTGCTGGGGGTCGAGGCCGGGGTCACCGCCGGGGTGCTGCTGTCGATCCTGCTGCATCTTTACAAATCCTCGCGCCCGCATATTGCCGAGGTCGGGCGGGTGCCGGGCACCGAGCATTTCCGCAATGTCCTGCGTCACGAGGTGGAAACCCACCCCAGCCTGCTGACGCTGCGGGTGGATGAGAGCCTGTTTTTCGCCAATGCGCGATTTCTGGAGGACTGCATCCACCGGCGGGTCGCCGATGATCCGCAGATCGACCATGTGGTGCTGCAATGCTCAGCGATCAATAACATTGACCTGAGCGCGCTGGACTCGCTGGAGGAGATCATGCACCGGCTGTCGGAGATGGGGGTCACCCTGCATCTGTCGGAGGTTAAAGGACCGGTGATGGACCGGTTGCGGCGCGGCGATTTTCTGACGCATCTGAGCGGTCAGGTCTTCCTCAGTCAGCACGACGCGGTAGAAGCCCTATGCCCGAAAGATGCGGCGATGCGAATCTCAGCCCCCGGGCTGCACGGCGGATAATCTGGTGCCGGACACAGACAGCGGGCCGCTGACTGTCGCGGCCTGCTGTTCGGCGGTTGGCTATGCGCGGATTGCGACCGGCGAGAGGTTTTCGCGCCGCTCTGATCGGGTCAGGCAACCACCTGGACAAACTTGCGCTTCGACATCTTTGCACTGCGGGCCGGGGCCACTTCGACCAAGCGCAGCGGACGGATACCGATATTGTCGATTCGCTGGATTTCGCCACCGCTGGTGAGGCTCTGATCACGCCAGACCATCCGCACCCGCTCATCCGAGGTCACCATCGCGGAGCCTTCGACCACCCGCCAGTAGGTGCCAAGGGTCGCAACAGACAGCGGCAGGCTCTGCCCCGGCAAGACGGTCAGATGTTTGACAATGTGATGGGCGCCGGTGTCGAGGGTCTCGCTGCGGCCCCAGCTCTCGGTTTCGATTTCGCTGCTGTTGCGGGAGGCGCCCTCGCTCAGCTGATCGGCGTACCAGCTGGCCAGGCTCGCAGCGTCACTGACACCGGTTGCGGTCTGGGTCATCTCGGCGGGGCCCTGCGCGCCATCCTTGCGGCTGTGCGGCATGGTCTTGCACCAGGTCGCCTCGCCCGAGACGCTGCCGGCCAACCAGGCCTCCCACTCGGCGTCGCTGGCAACTTCCGGTTCCACCTGCCAGGCCGACATCTCGTCCCAGCCTGCATCCATTTCGACCACGGACAAGCGCGCGGCATGGCACAGGATCGCGCTTTCGAAGGTGCTGCTGCGGGCCCGACGGTAGCTGTCGGCATCAAGCGCGAGGATCCCGTCGACCTTCATACCGCGGGTGGCGGCAGCCTTTGCGGGCATCAGAATGCGGGCGGCGTATTTCTTGTAGGCGGCCATCAAAGTGTCGAGCCGCGCCAGATAGATACCAGTGCTCCAGAGTTTGGCGGCAGGCTGATCACGCCAGCCATCAAAGGCCGGGTTGCGCTGATCGAGGAAGCTGCTGACCGGGGTGGCGCCTTCTGCGTTGAGGCTGCGTGCACATTCGATATAGCCGTGGCTGCGGCAGGCGCGATCGGTCTGCACGCCGAGCATCACGATTTCGCCGTTCTGGGCCGACTGCATCCCCTGAGCCAGAGCATCCTGAAGCTGATCCGCATCGTCAAAATCCTGATCCGCAGGCAGGATCAGCACCAGGCTGTCGGCAGCCGCCTTCAGGCTGTGCAGCGCTGCAATTGTGCCGGCAGCGGTTTTGGTGGCGCCCGGCTCCAGCAGCAGCTGGCCCGCGACCTTCATCGCCTCCATCTGGGTGGCCGCCACCTCGGCAAAAGCGCCGCAGGTGAGCACGGTCGGGGCGTGGAACTCGGCAGTGGCAACGGCCGACAGCAGGGTCTGGAAGCGGCTTTGGACACCGGCAGCATCCTCAAAGTGCATCGGCACCATGTCGGCGCCATTGGTGACATCGGCGTCTGTGGCTCCGGCGAGAACGATGGGATAGATCATGCTGCATTCCTTTCGGCGTATCGTGGCGTGTCTGGCTTGAACCAGGGATGACGTGTTGATCTCACACTAGGGAAGTCGGTGCTTGCGATCTTCTATCCAGTGGGCGTTTTGAAGCGCGAAAAAGGATAGTACCCGCACAACCTTAGCGTTGGGCCTTGGCACAATTCACCATAGAAATGTTTCAAATTTCCTTAAAATACGGTCGTGACAGGCAGAGATGCCTTGAGTATGTTCCCGATATGTCCGCACCTGCCTCCACCCCTGTGTCGTCGATCCGCAATCTCGGCCCCGCCTTTGAAGAGGCCTGTCGCAAGGCAGGGATCACCTCGGCCGAGGCGCTGCGCGCCCTGGGGGCCGATGTCGCCTACACCCGCCTGCTGGAGGCTGGCAACAGACCGCATTTCATCGGCTATTATGTTCTGGTGATGGCGCTTCAGGGGCGGCCCTGGAACGACTGCAAGGGGGCGGAGAAGGCGGCGCTGCGCAAGCGGTTCGATGCGCTGAAGGCGGGCAGTTTCGATGCCAATCGCTCGGCTCTGGAGCGGGCGCTGGACGAGATCGGCGTGATCGAACGGCGCTGAATCCGGGAACATTTGCCGAATGATGCGCGTTGTCCTCGCAACAGCAACCGCACATCCGGGAGAATTCTCATGGATCTTATTCGCATCATCGCCGCCGTCATCCTGCCCCCGCTGGGCGTCTTTCTACAGGTCGGTCTGGGCAAGCATTTCTGGCTGAACATCCTGCTGACCCTGCTTGGCTATATCCCGGGTATCGTCCATGCCGTCTGGGTCATCGCGCGGGAGCCGCAGCATGCCTAACCTGCAGATCCCGCAGGAAGACCGCCTGCAATCGCTTGAGCGGCTGGCCCATGGGATGGACCGCGCGTTTCGCCTGCCGGTGATCGGCACGCGGATCGGCTGGGACAGTATCCTGGGGCTGGTCCCCGGCGTCGGCGACGCGCTGGCGCTGGCGCCTGCGGGGTATATCGTGCTCTCGGGCTATCGCATGGGGGCCTCATCCGGGACGCTGGCGCGGATGGTCGGCAACATCGGCATCGACGCGCTGATCGGCACCGTGCCCCTGATCGGTGACATTTTCGACATCGGCTGGAAGGCCAACCTGCGCAATGTTGCCCTGCTGAGGCGGCATCTCGAAAAAAAGACGATGGCGGGCGAGCCTCTGGCCAAACGGCTGGCCCGCAGAGGGTTCGACCATATCAACGCCCCAACCCGCAGAACACTGAAGGCCGCCCGTGATCTGCCGCGTCGGCTGCACGCGGGCCGCGCGCGCCCGGCCGCAGAGCCGCGCCACGGCTGATCGCTGCCGCTTACTGGCATCATGACCATCTGATACCCGTGACCGCAAGAAAAAGGCCGCGCCGGATGATCCGGAGCGGCCTTTTCCAATTTTGGTCAGGCTGAAACAGCGGTGGCTTAGCCGACCAGCTCCAGACCGGAGAAGAAATAGGCGATTTCAACCGCTGCGGTTTCCGGTGCGTCGGACCCGTGAACGGAGTTTTCGCCGACGGATTCGGCGAATTCGGCGCGGATGGTGCCGGGAGCCGCGTCTGCGGGGTTGGTCGCGCCCATGATTTCGCGGTTCTTCGCGATGGCGTTTTCACCTTCCAGAACCTGCACAACAACCGGCTCGGAGGACATGAATTCGCAGAGTTCGTCGTAGAAGGGACGCTCAGCGTGGACAGCGTAGAACACGCCGGCCTGCTCTTTGGTCATGTGGATGCGCTTCTGCGCGACGATGCGCAGACCTGCGTCTTCGAATTTCGCGTTGATCTTGCCGGTCAGGTTGCGACGGGTTGCATCGGGTTTGATGATCGAAAAGGTACGTTCCAGAGCCATTTGGCATACTCCTGCAATTTGGGTCGCGGGATGGACCTCCCGGGACCGGAAACTTCGCGCGCCGCCTAGCATGGCTTGCGCGCCATGGGAAGGGGGTTGTTGCACTGCCGCTACCCCGTGCGGGCCATCGGCGGGCCAAAGTAGCAGGCCAGAGTCGCGACATATATGTCCGTTCGGACGCATCGCGGCACGCTTTGGCCCATTGGACGCCCCGAGGCCAATTGACAGCACCGGGTCACTGGGTCACACCGCTGCCATGTTACGTATCAGCGATATCTCCTATGCGGTCGAAGGCCGTCTATTGTTCGATGGCGCCAGCGCCACGATCCCCACAGGCCACAAGGTCGGATTGGTGGGCCGCAACGGCACCGGCAAGACCACCCTGTTCCGCCTCATCCGCAATGAGCTCTCGCTGGAATCCGGCAGCATCTCGCTGCCCAGCCGGTCGCGCATTGGCGGTGTCGCGCAGGAGGCGCCAGCCTCGGGTGTGTCGCTGATCGATACGGTGCTGGCCGCCGATACCGAGCGCGCCGAGCTGCTGGCGGAGGCCGAGACCGCACAGGATCCGGGCCGAATTGCCGAAATCCAGACCCGCCTTGCCGATATCGACGCCTGGTCCGCCGAAGCGCGCGCCGCCTCGATCCTGAAGGGGCTGGGGTTCGACTATGAGGCGCAGCAGCGCCCCTGTTCGGATTTCTCCGGTGGCTGGCGGATGCGGGTCGCGCTGGCGGCGGTGCTGTTTTCGCAGCCCGATCTGCTGCTGCTCGATGAGCCGACCAACTATCTGGACCTGGAAGGCGCACTGTGGCTGGAGGCCTATCTGGTCAAGTATCCGCACACCGTGATCATCATCAGCCACGACCGCGAGCTGCTGAACCGCTCAGTGAATGGCATCCTGCATCTCGAAGATCTCGGGCTGACGTTTTATTCCGGCAACTATGATCAGTTTGCCCGCCAGCGCGCTGCCAACCGCGCCAATCAGGCGGCACAGGCCAAGAAGCAGGACGCCCGCCGGGCGCATTTGCAGGCCTTTGTCGATCGGTTCAAGGCCAAGGCAAGCAAGGCCAAACAGGCGCAGAGCCGCGTCAAGATGCTGGAGAAGATGGAGACCATCCGCGCGCCCGAAGACGCCGCGCGCACGGTCTTCACCTTTCCCGAACCCGAAGAACTGTCGCCGCCGATCATCGCCACCGAGGGCGCATCGGTGGGCTATGACGGCACCACGATCCTGAGCCGGCTGGACCTGCGCATTGATCAGGACGACCGCATTGCGCTTCTGGGCAAAAACGGTGAGGGCAAATCCACCCTCTCCAAGATGCTGTCGGGCCGGCTGGATGTAATGACGGGCAAGATGACCCAGTCCAGCAAGCTGCGGATCGGCTTCTTTGCCCAGCATCAGGTCGATGAGCTGCATATTGACGAAACCCCGTTGCAGCATCTGCAACGCGAACGCCCCAATGAGGGCCAGGCCCGTCTGCGCGCAAGGCTGGCAGGCTTTGGTCTCGGGTCGGATCAGGCGGATACCGAGGTCGGGCGCCTCTCTGGTGGGCAAAAGGCGCGTCTGTCGCTGCTGCTGGCCACCCTGCCCGCGCCGCATCTGCTGATCCTCGACGAGCCGACCAACCACCTGGATATCGAAAGCCGCGAGGCGCTGGTGGAGGCGCTGACCGCCTATTCCGGCGCGGTCATTCTGGTCAGCCACGATATGCACCTGCTCAGCCTTGTTGCCGACCGGCTGTGGCTGGTCTCCGGCGGCACGGTAAAACCCTATGAAGGCGATCTGCCCTCCTACCGCGATCTGCTGCTCACACGGGACAAACCGGCGGGCAAATCCAAGGCCAAGGCGGAAAAGCCCAAACGCCCGTCGCGCGATGCGCTACAGGCGCTGCGCGCCGAGGTGCGCAAAGGCGAGGCACGGCTGGAGAAGGTCAGCGAAATGCGTGACAAACTGGCCAAGAAACTGGCCGATCCTGCCCTCTATGATGAAGATCGCAAGGATGAGGCGCTGGTCTGGCAACGCAAATACGCCGAGGTGATGGAGGCGCAGGACCGGGCAGAGGATCTGTGGCTGAAGGCGGTTGAAAAACTGGAAAAGGCAGAAGCGCTATGATCGATACCGCCTTTTTGATCACCTCCTTTGTGACGCTGTTCGTGATTGTCGATCCGATTGGATTGACGCCGATCTTTCTGGCACTGACCCAGGGCATGACGCCAGCGCAGCGGCGGGCGATTGCCCTGCGCTCCACCATCACCGCTGCGGTGCTGCTGGCGGTGTTTGCGGCCTTTGGCGAGGCGGTGCTGGGGTTTGCCGGGATTTCCATGGCCGCCTTTCGCATCGCGGGCGGCGTTCTGCTGTTCCTGACCGCGCTCGACATGTTGTTTGAACGTCGCAACAAGCGGCGCGAGGACCGCAGCGAGGAAGATGACTTTGACGATCCCTCGGTCTTTCCACTGGCGATCCCGCTGATTGCCGGGCCGGGCTCAATTGCCACGGTGATCCTGCTGACCGGTCAGCAGCCGGGGTTTGCCGGATTTGCCATGGTGATGGCGGTGGTCTTTGCAGTGCTGAGCATCCTGTTGCTGATGTGCCTGTTCTCCGGCCTGTTTGAACGGCTGCTGGGCAAGACCGGCATTACTGTTGTGACACGGCTGCTGGGGATGCTGCTGGCCGCGCTGTCTGTGCAATTCGTGCTGGACGGGTTGCAGGCCTTTGGATTTGCCGGGGGCTGAGCCTCTCGAAACTTTCCGGGTGCCTCCCCATATTGAGGGGAGAGATCGGCGCAAGGCAGGAGAAACAAGTTGGACGGCATCGAAACTCCACGATTGATCTATCTGGTGTTGCTGCTGGTCGCGGTTGGCTCCTGGGTATTTGTGCAGAACCGGCAGGGGCTGGGCAAAACCGTGCAGCAGCTGGCGATCTGGGCGTTCATCTTCCTTGGCGTGATAGCCGGTTACGGCCTGTGGGAGGACATCCGCAGCACGGTGCAGCCGCAGCAGGTGGTGATGCGCGACGAGGGGCGCGTGGATGTGCCGCGTGCGCGCGACGGACATTATTATCTGACCGTCGATGTCAACGAGGTGCCGGTGCGCTTCCTGGTCGATACCGGCGCCAGCGCCGTGGTGCTGAACGATGAAGATGCCCGACGGGTTGGCATTGATCCCGAAAGCCTTGCCTATCTGGGACGGGCACGCACCGCCAATGGCGAGGTGCGCACTGCGCTGGCCACGGTCAAGAGCATGTCGCTGGGCGGCATCACTGACCGCGATATCACGCTTTCGGTGAACGAGGGGCAGATGGATCAATCGCTGCTGGGCATGGATTATCTGCAACGCTGGTCGAGTATCGAGATCCGCAACGGATCGCTGATCCTGACGCGCTGAGGCCAGCGCCGCCCCCCTTTCGCGGGTTGATACCTAGGCGGTTTTCTCGGCCTTTTTCTCCCAGCGCCCGCTCTCTTCGGACCAATATTGCGCTGAGCATCCCGCATCGGTGAGGGATTTCCACTGCACCCGTGCGCGGGCCACCGCGTCCGGGTTGGTGCCGTCAAACAGAATGCAGACCCGCTCCAGCGCGGCAACCTCCTCCGCCGTGACCTCGGCGCCATCCACCGCCATCAGGCAGCTGGCGCCGGGCACCGGCGTCGTCTCATGGCTGAGCAGAACGGGCTGAAGCGCATCATGGGGGCCGCCGAGAATACCATGCGGAAGAAACTGCTCCTCCGGCCCAAGCCACAGCCGTTCGTCCAGCTGCGTGATCCGCTGCCGGTCCACCCCGCGCACGACAATGCGCCACCCGGCGCCAAGCGCCTTGTCGAGGAGGACCGGCAGCGTCTCTTCAAGCGAACGCCGGGTCAGATGGTAGAAATAGGCCGCCCCCATGGTCTGTATCTCTGCCTGTCTCAGTCCGTCTCGAACATATTCTGCACCAGCCGGTTCAACGCCATGACGCCCCAGCCGGTCGCGCCTTTGGGGGCGTAGTCGGTGTCTGTCTTGACCGAGGCGACGCCTGCGATATCCAGATGGACCCAGGGGGTGTCTTCCTTGACGAAACGTTGCAGGAACTGCGCGGCGGTGATCGACCCGGCCGGGCGGCCACCGATGTTCTTCATGTCGGCAATGCGCGATTTCAGCATGTCGTCATAGGCCTTGCCCAGAGGCATCCGCCAGGCGCCCTCGCCCTCGGCTTCGGCGGCTTTCAGGAAGCGGTTGCAGAAGGTGTCGTCATTGGAGAAGACGCCCGCGTTTTCATGGCCAAGGCCGATGATAATGGCGCCAGTCAGGGTGGCGAGGTCGATCATGCCCACCGGTTTGAAGCGCTCCTGCGCGTACCACATCACGTCGCAGAGAACCAAGCGCCCCTCGGCGTCGGTATTGATCACCTCGACGGTATCGCCCTTCATGGATCTGATGACATCGCCCGGGCGGGTCGCATTGCCAGACGGCATGTTCTCGACCAGCCCGACAAGACCGACCACATTGGCTTTCGCCTTGCGCAGGGCCAGCGCCCGCATGGTGCCCGCAACAACGCCGGCACCGCCCATATCCATGGTCATGTCTTCCATACCCGCGCCCGGTTTCAGCGAGATGCCGCCAGTGTCAAACACCACGCCCTTGCCCACCAGCGCCAGCGGTGCGGCATCGGTTTCGCCGCCGTTCCACTGCATCACCACCACTTTCGACGGGCTGTCGGACCCCTGCCCCACGCAGAGCAGCGTCCGCATGCCCAGCTCTTCCAGCTGGTCCTCGTCGAGCACCTCAACCTTCAGTCCGAGGCTTTCCATCTCCGCCAGCCGATTGGCAAATTCGGTGGTGGTCAGCACATTGGCAGGCTCATTGACCAGATCGCGGGTCATGTGGACACCTTCGGCCACGGCTGCCAGCGGGCCATAGGCGGCCTCGACATCGGCGGGGGATTTATGGGCGATCACCACCTCAGCGTCGGAGGGGGTCTTGTCGCCGGTCTTGTGATCGTCAAAGCGATAGTCGCGCAGCGCCATCCCCAGCGCCAGATCCGCAGCGCGTGGCATGGAGCCTGCCATCACCGTCACCGATTTTCCATCGCTGCGCGCGGCCAGCTTGGCGCCGGCCTTGCGCGCCTCGATCGCGCTGATCTTGCGCGGGGTGACCAGAATATCCAGCGCCTCGGCTTTCATGCCAGCGGGCCAGGCCAGCGAAATCACATCGCCCGCCTTGGTCTTCTCAAAACCCTTTGCTTCAACCAGACGTGCCAGCGCCCCTTTGGTCAACCGGTTTGCCGTGCGCGCTGCCTGCCCCAATGTCCCCTCCGGGGTGATCTGAACCACCACACGGCCCTCAATCTCGGAGAGGGTCTTGGGATCAAATTCGACAAAACGTGTAGGGGTCAGCGGACGCATGTGCGGGGCTCCTGTCAGGGTCAATTCCTCAATCCCCAACAGGTAGCCTGCCTGTGCGACAATGACTAGGGCCAGATATGGTTTGACCGCCGTCGAAGGATGCGCCGAACGGGCTAGCGGGCGGCCACCGGCCGACTGTCGCGCGTCCGCAGAATGCAGTTTTCCCCGGCCAACAAATCCTCTAAGGTCTCCTCAAAACAAGGGCAGTAGGATCTGGGGGGATCGCGTGTCACGATACGACAGATATGTGCTGTCCCAATACCTGCTGTTTTTCGGGTTCTTTGCCTTGATTCTGGTGGCCGTATTCTGGATCAACCGCGCTGTGGTGCTGTTTGACCGGCTGATCGGCGACGGGCAGTCGGCCTTGGTTTTCCTGGAATTCACCGCCCTTGCCCTGCCGAATCTGGTGCGTATGGTGCTGCCGGTTGCGGCCTTTGCCGCATCGGTCTGGGTGACCAACCGGCTCAACAGCGAAAGCGAACTGACGGTTCTGCGGGCCACCGGCACAAGCCCCTGGCAGATGGCGAAACCGGCGCTGGCCTTTGGCCTGATCACCGCGCTGATGATGTCGATCCTGACCCATGTTCTGCTGCCTGCCTCCATCGCAACGCTGGAGCAGCGCGAATCCGAGGTCGCCCGCAATGTGACGGCCAAGCTGTTGAGCGAGGGTGATTTCCTGCATCCGGCGCGCGGCGTCACCTTCTACATTGGTCGGATTGACCCCGATGGGACGCTCAATGACGTGTTCCTGTCCGATCGCCGCAACCCGGCAGAAAGCGTCACCTATACCGGCGGCAAGGCCTATCTGGTGCGCGACGACGACAGGACCCATCTGGTGATGGTTGATGGCATGTCACAGCGTATCGACGCTGAGACCCAGCGCCTGTCTTCCACCATCTTTTCCGATTTTTCCTATGATATCAGTAGCCTTGCCAACAAAGCTGAAGAAAAGACCCGCAATATCCGCGCCATCCCCAGCCTTGAGTTGCTGCGCGAGATGCCGAAGCTGATCGCCGATGGCCCCTATAGTGCCGGCGCGCTGGCCGAAGAGCTGCACCTGCGGTTTGCCCGTGCCCTGGTCTGTGTCGCTGTGGTGCTGATCGGCTTTGCCTCCCTGATGCTGGGCGGTTTCTCGCGATTTGGAGTCTGGCGGCAGGCGCTTCTTGCCTTTGTGCTGCTGATCTTTGTCGAGGGGCTGCGCGGCGTGGTCTCCGAGCCGGTGCTGCGCAACGCCGATTTCTGGCCGCTGATCTACCTGCCGACGCTGATCGGGCTGCTGGTCGGGCTGGCGTTTCTGCAATTGGCGGCCAAGCCGCTGGGACCGCTGCTGGCGCGGCGGCGCCATAGCCGCCAAACCCGCAGGGAGCGCGCCACATGACCCTGGACCTGTATTACGCGCGCCGCTTTTTGCAATGGTTTGCAGTGATTTGCGGCGTCCTGTTAACGCTTGTGATGTTGATCGACCTGAATGAGCAGATCCGCCGGTTTGAGGCGCAGGACCTGTCGCTGGGCCAGCTGTTCGGCCTGACGCTGCTCAATACCCCTGCGGCGCTGAGCGAATTTCTGCCGTTGATCATGATCCTCACCACCATCGTGCTGTTCATCGGGCTGGCGCGCAGCAGCGAGCTGGTGGTGACCCGCGCCATTGGCCGCTCGGGCATCCGCGCGCTGGCGGCTCCGGTGTTGTTGGCGGCGCTGATCGGGGTGCTGGCTGTCAGCACGTTGAACCCGATCGTGGCGGCGACCTCCAACCGCTACCGCGATCTGGCGGAGACCTACCGCAACGGCGGCCCGGCCGCGCTGTCGCTTACCGGTGAGGGCCTGTGGCTGCGGCAGGGCGGCGCGCTGGGGCAATCGGTCATCCACGCCACCGGCTACAGCGGCGATACCGGCGATATCACGCTCCATGATGTGACGATCCTTTCTTACGGCCCCGAAGGCCGCCCGATCCGCCAGACGCTTGCGGAACAGGCGACGCTGGATGGCGGCGACTGGGTGCTGACCAAGGCCAAGGTCTGGCCGCTCATCGTGGGTGTGAACCCCGAGACCAACGCCGAGCGGCACCCGACACTGCGCCTCTCGACCACGCTGACATCGGAGCGGATTCGCGACACGCTGGGCACTGCGACCGGGATCTCCGTCTACGATCTGCCCGCCACGATCCGCGAGCTGTCCGAGGCCGGGTTCTCCACCAAGCGCTATGAGGTCTGGTTACAGGTGGAACTGGCGCGACCGCTGTTCCTGATCGCCATGGCGCTGGTTGGCGCCGCCTTTACCATGCGCCATACGCGGTTTGGCGGCACCGGTCTGGCGGTTCTGACAGCGGTGCTGCTGGGGTTCGGGCTTTATTTCCTGCGCAATTTCGCCCAGATCCTGGGGGAAAATGGCCAGATCCCCGTGGCGCTGGCCGGCTGGGCACCGCCGGTGGCGGCGATCCTGCTGACGATGGGGTTACTCTTACATGCCGAGGACGGATAACATGCGCCGCGCCCTGCTACTCTCGACGGTTCTGCCCTGGCTGGCGGTTGGCCAGCTGGCGCTGAGCGATGTCGCCCATGCCCAGAGCGCCCGCCCCGGCGCCGCTGCGCAATCGGCTGATACGCCCGCAATTCTGGTGGCAGACCAGCTGTTCATCACCCCGGATCGTACCCTGGTGGCCGAAGGCAATGTCGAAGCGTTCCAGGGCGATGTCAGGCTCCGGGCGCGGAAGATCACCTTTGATCAGACCCAAGGCGCCCTGCAGATCGAAGGCCCCATTCGCATCGACGAAGGCGGCGACATCACCATTCTGGCTGATGCTGCCGAGCTGGACCGGGATCTGCGCAATGGCCTGCTGGTCGGCGCGCGCATGGTGTTTCAGCAGCAGCTGCAACTGGCCTCCCTGCAGATGACCCGCGTTGGCGGCCGCTACACGCAGCTTTACAAAACCGCCGTCACCTCCTGCCATGTCTGCACCGACGGGCGGCCGCCGCTCTGGCAGATCCGGGCCGAACGGATCACCCACGATCAGCAGGAGCGCCAGCTCTATCTGGAGAACGCCCAGCTGAGGATCTTGGACACGCCGGTGTTCTATTTCCCCGGCATCCGCCTGCCCGACCCGACGCTGGAGCGGGCCAATGGATTTCTGATTCCGTCGATCCGCACCACCTCGAACCTCGGCACCGGGGTGAAACTGCCGTATTTCCTGACCATCGGCCCACATCGTGACCTGACGCTGTCGCCCTATCTGTCGTCGCGTACCCGGACGCTGGACATGCGCTATCGTCAGGCCTTCCGCCGTGGCGAGATCGAAATCAACGGCGCCTATACCCGGGATGAGCTCTACCGGGGCGAGGATCGCGGCTATGTCTTTGCCGAGGGGACCTTTGACCTGCCCAATGCGTTCAAGCTGCGGTTCGATCTCAAGACGGTGTCGGATGATGCCTATCTGGTCGACTACGGCCTGCGTGATCTGGACCGCCTCCGCTCCGAGGTTGTGGTGACAAAGGTCGAGCGCGACAGCCTGTTCCGCGCCAGCGCGATTTCCTACAAGACACTGCGCGATAGCGAAAATCAGGATCTGATCCCGTCCTCCGTCGGCAACCTCTACTATGAACGGCGGTTTTTCCCGACGCAGATCGGCGGCGAGCTGCGCCTGTCACTGGAAACCCACGGTCATAACCGAACCTCCGACATCCGGGGCAACCTGACCGATCCGGGCGGCCGCGATATTGGCCGGGCGACATTTGATGTGGACTGGAACCGCAGCTGGCGCTTTGCCAACGGGCTGGTGGCGGACTGGTCGCTGGGCGCTGCGGCGGATGCCTTTGCGGTCTATGACGACGATGTCTTTGCCAACAACACCTCGCGCTTCAGCCCACGCAGCGCGCTCACCTTCCGCCTGCCGATGACCCGGCGGGAGCAGTCCGGCGCCACGCAGTTTCTGGAACCGATCCTGCAAATCGGCTGGACTGATACCGGCGATACCGCTGTCCCCAACGACGAAAGCAATTTCGTGGAGTTCGACCGGGGCAACCTGCTGGATCTGTCGCGGTTTCCGGCCACCGATGCGCGCGAGGACGGGGTGACGGTGGCTTTCGGGCTGAACTGGGCGCGGTTCTCGCCCAGTGGCTGGCAGGCCTCTGCCACCATCGGGCAGGTGTTCCGCGACAGCGACGATGGTCGGTTCACCAAGAGCTCCGGCCTTGGCGGCACCTCCTCCGACCTCCTGATGGCCGCGCAGCTGAAGCTGAACGATGATCTGGCGATCACCACGCGGGGCCTGTTGAACGGCTCACTCAACTTCTCCAAGGCGGAGGTGCGCGGCGACTGGATGACCGACCGCAGCCGCCTGACCGGCACCTATATGTGGCTGGGCACCGATCCCGCCGAAGGCCGCGCCGAGGAGGTCTCCGAACTCTGGTTCGACGGTGCCTATGAGGTCAGCCCCGGCTGGACCGCCAGCGCCAATCTGCGCTACGACATCTCTGACGCCCGGGCCACCCGCGCAGGCCTCGGGCTGGTCTATTCCAACGAATGCGTGACGGTCGATCTTTCGGTCAACCGGCGCTATACATCGACAACAAGTGTTGAGCCGACAACGGATTTCGGCTTTACCATCGCGTTAAACGGGTTTTCCGTGGACAGCGGCAGCAAGAAGTACAGGCGATCATGCAAAAACACCTGAGTTTCCGGCCCCAAGATGCGGCCCCCTTCGTTCAGCGACTGACCCAGACCGCAACAGCCGTGGCGCTGGCAGCGGCGGTGATCTTCGCCCCCGCCCCCGCCGCCCTGGCACAGGGGCTGTTTGCCCCGGCGGTGACGGTGAATGACGCAGTGGTCACAAATTACGAGCTGCAACAGCGCGCCCGGTTCCTGACCCTGCTGCGCGATCCGGGCGATCCGCTGGAAAAAGCCCGCGAAGACCTTATCGAGGACCGGTTGAAACTCGACGTTCTGGCCCAGGCCGGGATCGAGCCGACCGAAGAAGAAATTGTCGCAGGTATGACCGAACTGGCCGGCCGCGCCAATCTCAGCCTGCAGGAATTCCTGAATGTGCTAGGGCAGAATGGCGTGGCGCCTGAAACCCTGCGCGATTTCACCCGCGTCGGCATTGCATGGCGCGAATATGTTGCCGCTCGCTATCTGGCACAGGCCCGCCCCAGCGAGGAAGAGATCGACCGCGCCATGGGGCTTGCCGGTTCCGGTGGTGTCGAGGTGCTCCTGTCCGAGCTGATCATGCCGATCAACGCGCAGAATGCCGCCCAGGTCGAGGATATCGCCCAACAGGTCAGCCGGATCACCACCACCAGCGCGTTTTCGCAGGCCGCGCAACAATATTCGGCCACGGCCACCCGGCAAAGCGGCGGACGGCTGCCCTGGATGCCGCTGACCAACCTGCCCCCCCAGCTGCAACAGGTCGTCCTGGCGCTGCGCCCCGGTGAAGTCACTGCGCCGCTGCCGCTGGATGGCGCGGTTGCCCTGTTCCAGCTGCGTGATCTGCGCGAAACCAGCGGCGCCGCACCCAGCTACGCCGCCATCGAATACGCGGCCTACTATCTGCCCGGAGGCCGCACCCCCGAGGCGCTGGCCGCTGGCACCAAGGTGGTCAATGCGGTTGACAGCTGCGATGATCTCTATGGTGTGGCCAAGGGTCAGGATCCCTCTGTACTGGACCGCGAGACCCTGGCGCCGGGTGAGATCCCGCAGGATATCGCCATTGAACTTGCCAAGCTCGATCCCAATGAGACCTCGCTGGCGCTGACCCGCAACAATGGCCAGACCCTGATGCTGCTGATGCTCTGTGGCCGCACCGCTGAAGTGAACGCCGAAGCCAGCCGCGAAAGCGTCGGCAATGCGCTGACCCAGCAACGGCTCGGCGCCTTTGCCGACAGCCTTCTGGAACAGCTGAAAGCCGACGCGCGGATCAGCGGAGAATGAGCCGCCCTGCCCGCCCCTTGCCCATCGCGCTCAGCTGTGGGGAACCGGCGGGCATCGGCCCGGAACTGGCGGTCAAAGCCTGGCAGGACTTGCGCGACAGTTGCCCGTTCCTGTGGCTGGGCGATCCGCGACACCTGCCCACGGGAACAGACTGGCAAGAGATCGAAAATGCCGCTGAGGCCGTCGATGTCAGTGCCAGCGCTATGCCTGTGCTGCGGGTCGACTTTGCCGCCCCAACCGTGCCCGGACAGCTCAACCCCGACAATGCCGCCGGTGTCATCCGCGCCATTGAGGCCGGTGTCGCGCTGGTGCAATCCGGCGAGGCCAGCGCGCTCTGCACCGCGCCGATCCACAAGAAGGCGCTGATTGACGGCGCCGCATTTGCCTACCCCGGCCATACCGAGTTTCTCGCCCATCTGGGCGGCACGCCAAATGTCGTCATGATGTTGGCAAGCCCGGAGCTGCGAGTGGTGCCCGCCACCATCCATATCCCTCTGTCACAGGTCCCGCGGCAGCTGACGGCCGACGGCCTGCGCCGCACGATTGAAATCACCGCGCAGGGGCTGCGGGACCAGTTTGGCCTGGCCCACCCCCGGATTGCAGTTGCGGGGCTGAACCCCCACGCCGGTGAAGATGGCGCCATGGGCCACGAAGAGCTGGATTGGATGCGCGGGCTGATTGCCGATATGCAGGGCGGCGCCTATACGCTCTCTGGGCCGCACCCTGCCGACACGATGTTCCATGCCGCCGCACGCGCGCGTTATGACGCGGCGATCTGCATGTATCACGATCAGGCGCTGATCCCGATCAAGACGCTTGATTTCGATCGCGGCGTCAATGTCACGCTGGGGCTGCCGTTCATCCGCACCTCGCCGGATCACGGCACTGCCTGCGATATCGCCGGTCAGGGGATCGCCAACCCCTCCAGCCTGATCGAGGCGCTGCGGCTGGCGCAATCCATGGCGCAGCGCCGGACCCCGAACGCGGCCAGCAGCACTTGAAACTTCTTCTGGCCGGAAATATCCCCGCCGGAGGCATGAAAATCTAAGGCGCAGCCGCTGCGCCCCGTCCCAAGGTACAGATGATATGAGCGCTATCGACTCCCTTCCTCCCCTGCGTGAGGTGATCGAGACCCACCAGCTCTCGGCGCGCAAATCGCTGGGGCAGAATTTTCTTCTGGATCTGAACCTGACGGCAAAAATTGCCCGCCAGGCCGGCGACCTCAGCGAATGCGACGTGCTGGAAATCGGTCCCGGTCCCGGCGGTCTGACCCGCGGTCTGCTGGCCGAAGGCGCGCGGCGCGTGCTGGCGGTGGAGAAGGACAGCCGCTGCATCCCCGCACTCGCAGAGGTGGCCGCGGCCTATCCGGGCCGGTTGCAGGTCATCGAAGGTGACGCGCTGGAGGTGAACCCGCTCACCCATCTGACACCGCCCATCCGCATCGCCGCCAACCTGCCCTACAACGTCGGTACCGAACTGCTGGTGCGCTGGCTGACACCAAAGGCCTGGCCGCCCTTCTGGCAGAGCCTGACGCTGATGTTCCAGCGCGAGGTCGCCGAACGGATCGTCGCGCAGCCCGGCAGCAAGGCCTATGGACGACTGGCGCTGCTGGCGCAATGGCGCGCCGATGCCCGCATCGTGCTGTCGCTGCCGCCGGAGGCCTTCAGCCCGCCACCCAAGGTCCATAGCGCGGTGGTGCATCTGAAAGCGCTGGAGGCACCCCGGTATCCGGCAGATGCCGGCACGCTGAACAAGGTGGTGGCCGCCGCCTTCAACCAGCGCCGCAAGATGCTGCGCGCCAGTCTCAAGAGCGTGAGCCCCGATATTGAGGATCACCTTGTGGCGGTGGGCATTCCACCAACCGAGCGGGCGGAACAGGTCGGGCTGGAAGCCTTCTGCGCGCTGGCGCGAAGCCTGAAGAACGAATCCTGACCAGCCACGCCAGACAGGCAACAACATCCATCCCAGGCTGTCCGCAATGTGACCGACAAGAGAAAAGCCCGGTCTCAGCTGAGACCGGGCTTTTTATCTATCCCTGTATCCTTCGATCCGGTCGAACGGCCGGCCTGCGGATTATTCGGCCGCTTCGGGAGCGTCTTCAGCCGTGGGTTTCGGCTTGGGCTTGCGCCGAGGTGCTGGTTTGCGTTCCGGTGCCGCGGCCCCATCTGCTGCCGGGGCATCGGCGCCCGCCTTGGGCGCGTCCGCGTTTGCCTCATCGGTCGAGCTGCTGTCAGGCTTGTCGCCCTCAGCTTTGGGCTTGCGGCTGCGCGGTTTGCGCGCTGCTGGCTTTGCCGGTTTGCTGTCGCCGTCGCTGTCGGCGGCGGACTGATCGCGGCTCTCGGGTGTTTCCACCAGGCCACTGTCACCATTGCCATCGCGCGGATCCATCACGTCGGGCTGGGGCGCGGCGGACGGATCGTCGGAGCGGCTGCCCGCCTCGCGTTCCTGGCGCTCCAGACGCTCTGCGCGTTCACGGTCCCGCTCAGCCTGACGCTCGCGGTTCTGGCGTTCCTGCTCTTCGCGACGCGCATCAATTTCGCGTTGCGCTTCGTTCAGCATACGCAGGTAATGCTCAGCATGCTGTTGGAAATTCTCGGTGGCAACGCGATCATTGCTCAGCTGGGCATCGCGCGCCAGCTGATTGTATTTGTCGATGATCTGTTGCGGCGTTCCGCGTACCTTGCCTTCGGGGCCGGAGCTGTCGAACACGCGGTTGACAACATTTGCGCCTGCTGGGCGGTTCCGGTTCGACTTGGAACGCGAACGTGATTTGGACGATCTCATATGCCTAACGTCAGCCTTGATTGTATTTGTCGTGGATCCATACCAGCGCGCCTCTGCGCCGGATCATCGACCATTTTGGGCTTGATGTCGCCGGGAGGTATTCTTTACCTCACCCTAAAGCGACTTCTTTGAGTAATCATGTTCCGCCCTTTCAGACAAGGGGGTCCAGGCGATTATCGGTGCTTTTTCTTACGAAACTACAAATTCAGGCCATTTTCACGGGTTTAGGAGCTGTTTTGGCCACAGCTGCGGCCACAGACCACCCGGTCGCGCCCATCCATATCCGGCAGGATGCGGACCTCTTTCAACCCGGCCGACAGCAGAAGATCACTGACCGCCGTACCCTGCGTCGGGCCGATCTCCAGAAAGACCCGCCCCCCTGCGGCCAGATGATCGCCGAGATCGGCGGCGATGGTCCGATAGGCGCCAAGCCCGTCGCCGCCATCCGTCAGCGCCATCTCCGGCTCATGGGCGCGCACCTCATCCGAAAGCTCCGACATTTCGTCAAGCGCGATATAGGGCGGGTTGGAGACAATCAGATCGAACTTCCCCTCGACGGCGGAAAACCAGTCCGACTGCAGGATTTCGGCACGCGCCTCAACCCGGTGCAGCACCGCATTGGCGCTCGCCTGAAGGCAGGCAGCTTCGCTCAGATCGACGCCAACGCCGGTCGCGGCACGCTGCTCGGCCAGCAGGGTGACCAGAATGCAGCCCGAACCAAGGCCGAGGTCCAGCACCCGCGAGAACGGTTCGGCCAACGCCGCCTCGATCAGGGTTTCGGTTTCAGGACGCGGATCCAGCACATCGCCGGAGACCTTGAAGCGGCGGCCATAAAACTCCCGCTCGCCAATCAGCTGAGACACCGGCACCCGGATGGCGCGCAGGGCGATGAGCTGCTCATAGCGCTCGGCGATTTCAGGCGCCAGATCTTCGGGCGCGATCAGGGTCACGCGGCTGGCCTCGATCCGGGCGGCATGGGCCAGCAGGATCCGCGCATCGCGCGCCGGGTCCGGCACACCGGCCGCGCGCAGCCGGGCCGCAGCGGCAGCCATCGCCTGAGCGGCTGTCTGCGGCGCGTTCATTGGCCCATCTCGGCCAGCAGCCGCGCCTGATCGTCCGCCGTCAGCGCGTCGATGATCTCGTCCAGATCGCCCTGCATGATCTGGTCAAGCTTATAGAGCGTCAGGTTGATACGGTGATCCGACATCCGGCCCTGCGGAAAGTTGTAGGTACGGATCCGCTCCGACCGGTCGCCAGAGCCAACCTGACTGGCGCGATCGGCGGACCGTTCACTGTCGATGCGCTGGCGCTCCAGATCGTAAAGCCGCGTGCGCATGACCTGCATCGCGATCTCGCGGTTGCGGTGCTGCGATTTCTCGGAGCTGACCACAATAATACCGGTGGGAATATGGGTGATCCGCACAGCGGAATCGGTGGTGTTCACATGCTGGCCACCGGCCCCGGAGGCGCGCATGGTGTCGATCCGCAGATCCGCCGGATCAATGCGCAGATCGACATCCTCTGCCTCGGGCAGCACCGCAACCGTGGCGGCAGAGGTGTGGATGCGCCCGCCGGATTCGGTCACCGGAACGCGCTGCACGCGGTGGACACCGGACTCATATTTCAACCGGGCAAAGACGTTTTCGCCTTTGACATGGGCGACCACCTCTTTCAGCCCGCCGAGTTCGGTTGTCTGTTCCTCGATGATGTCAAACCCCCAGCCCCGCGCCTCGGCGTAGCGCTGATACATGCGCAGCAGATCCCCGGCGAACAGGGCCGCCTCATCGCCGCCGGTGCCGGGGCGGATTTCCAGAATGGCCGGGCGGCTGTCGGCCTCATCCCGGGGCAGCAGCGCCAGTTGTAGCGCATGTTCGGCCTCGGGCAACGCCGCGCGCAGCTGGGGCAGCTCCTCCTCCGCCAGCGCCGCCATATCGGGATCGGCGAGCATGTCTTCTGCTTCCTGAAGATCGGACAGCAGGCGGCGATAGGCGCTGATCTGCTCGGCAACCGGGCGCAGATCGGAATATTCCTTGGCCAGAGCCGCAATATCGCCGCCTGCGACACCCTCTGCCATTGCGGCCTCAAGATACTGAAACCGTTGTAAAATCTGCTCGAGGCGGTCTTCGGGGATCATGCGTGCAATATCCGTATCGATCTGTCTTTTGCGCAAGGCTGCCCTTGTGATATGCTAGGGTCATGCAACATGCCAGTCCTCATATTGCGGGAAAGGATCATGCGCAGCGCCGCCTGCCTGAGCTTGGGTGGCTGCCGCCTGCGACACCAGGCCTGCCCCGCTCTTTGCTGTATCTGCTGGGGTTTGCGCTGTCGTGGAGCGCAACCGCGTCGCCCATTCAGGCCGATGTTGTCGCGCCAAATGGGCGCACGATCGACTGTTATTGCACCGACAAGAGCGGCAGCCGGGTTGAGCTGGGCGAATTTGTCTGCCTGCAGGTCGACGGGCGCATGTTCACGGCCCAATGCCAAATGTCGCTGAATGTGCCGATGTGGCGCGAAGTTCAGGCGGGCTGCCTTGCGGCTGAGGCTGATACGGCGCCGGCCATCTCGACGGCTGCGGAGCCGCTGCCACGGATCTGATCCCTCCGATATGCGTTTGTTGAGATTGGCCTGTCATATCAGGCCGGGCAGCATACGCGGCCGGGAGATCCGCATCAGGGCGCTATTGCGGTGCGGGCGCCATCTGCGCGATCCAGCTGTTGATCCGGTCATTGTTGGCGCCCAGATCGGAGCGGCCAAACCGCAGACGGGCATAGACTTTCAGCAGATCGCCATCCTGCCGCGCGGTGGTGTAATCGGGAAAGCCCAGAAACCGCGTACGCGTCACATAGGTGACCATCTCATCCTCAACCGAACCGGCCAGCACACGGGTGCGCGGAGCGTTGCTGGCAACGTTGTGGAACCGCTCCAGCCCGTCCTCGCCACTGCGCAGCACCCGGAACACGCCACCGCGAAAGGTCTTGTCTTCGGTGAATTCAGGCTGGGTGTTCCAGTCCAGCGGATCGCTGGGCGCCAGCCGGATAAACCCGAGCACCACAACAACCGCCGCGATGCTCAGCCAGACAAATATCATCACTCGACCCATATGGTCCGCTCTCCCTCGTGGCGGCTGCCACTGGACAGCCGGCCTTATTTGGTTGTCACACCCGGCAGCACACAGAGCAGCTCATACAGCAGGTTGGCCGCTGTCAGCGCCGTGTTGCCCGACGTGTCATAAGGCGGCGATACTTCGACCATATCGCAGCCCACAATATTCAAACCCCGCAGGGCGCGGATCAGTTCCAGCGCCTGCGGTGTGGTCAGCCCACCGATTTCCGGCGTGCCGGTACCCGGTGCATAGGCCGGGTCCAGACTATCGATATCATAGGAGACATAGACCGGCCTATTGCCGATATCGCGACGAATTTCCGCACCCATCCCGTGCAGGGAGCGGTTCCACAGCTCGCTTGCGGGGAAATGCTGAAACCCCCAGCGCTGCGCCTCCTTGAAATCATCCGCCCCGTAGCCTGTGCCGCGCAGGCCGATCTGATAGGTCTTGTCCGCGACGATCAGCCCCTCTTCATAGGCGCGCCTGAAGACCGTCCCGTGGGTCTCGCGCTCACCGAACATATCGTCGTTCACATCCGCATGGGCATCGACATGGACCAATGCGACAGGCCCGTATTTTTCCGCAATCGCGCGCAGGATCGGCAGGGTGATCGAATGATCGCCACCCATCGCGACCGGCGTCACGTCGCTGGACAGGATGGCGCTGTAGCTTTCCTGAATGATGCGCAGGCTGTCGGGCAGCGAGAACGTGTTGATCGCCAGATCGCCGATATCGCCAATGTTCAGACTGTCAAAGGGCGCCGCACCGCTGGTCATGTTATAAGGTCGGATCATCGCGCTTTCGGCGCGGATCTGCTTTGGCCCAAAGCGGGTCCCTGAGCGCCAGGAGGTGCCGATATCCATCGGCACACCCAGAATGGCCACATCCAGCCCCTCCAGAGAGGTCGCCTGCGGCAGCCGCATAAAGGTGTTCGGCCCGGAGAACCGCGCCAGATCATTGCCGCTGATCGGCTGGTTAAAGTCAGTCATCGGCCCGTAATTCTCCAGCTCAGAAGACAGATAATGCTCATGGCGACATGCGCGCCTGCGATGGCGGTGGCGCCGGTGGTGTCAAAGGGGGGCGACACTTCAACCACATCGCCGCCCAGGATGTTGATACCGCGCAGGTTTTTCAGGATGGCGTCGGCCTGCGCCGAGGTCAGACCGCCCCAGACCGGCGTGCCGGTGCCCGGCGCATAGGCCGGATCCAGACAGTCGATATCGAAGGTCAGGTAAACCGGCCGGTCACCCAGCACGTCGCGAATACGGCGCGCGGTTTCGTCCGGGCCAATCTCATGCACGGTGGGCGCGTCGATGGTGGGCACGCCGAGATTGTCCTCATTGGTGGTCCGAATACCCACCTGAACAGAGGTCTTGGGGTCAATGATGCCGGATTTCACCGCCTTGTAGAACATCGTGCCATGATCGACGCGGCTGAAATCATCATCCTGCCAGGTGTCGCTATGGGCATCGAAATGCAGCAGCGAAATCGGGCCGTATTTCTCGGCATAGGCCTTGAGGATGGGGAAGGACACATAGTGGTCGCCACCGATGGCCACCGAAGCCGTATCGGTCGCCAGAATGCCGCGGATGTGCTCGGTGAGCGTGTCGGGGAAGGCCGCGACATTGGCGTAGTCAAAGGCCAGATCGCCGTAGTCGACAATCGCCAGCTCGCTTGCCGGGCAAATGTCCCAGCCATAGGGGGCATCGGGGCTTTGCAGGGCCGAGGCTTCACGCACCGCGCGGGGGCCAAGCCTGGTGCCGGGGCGGTTCGTCACCGCCTGATCAAAGGGGATGCCTGTGACGGCAATATCCGCATGGGTCAGGTCCTTGGTGTAGCGGCGCCGCAGAAAGGACGTCGCCCCGCCAAAGGTGTTTTCAAAGCTCAACCCCTTCAGGTCGTCGCGGGTGAAGGCCTGATCGACCTGTTTCTTTGCGTCTTCTAGCGCCATGCAGACTGCTCCCTCTTCTCGGGTTATGGCCATCTCCTAGCGAATGCGCGTGGCCTTGTCATCTGAAAGCCCCCGCGCTGTCGCCAGATCAGCTTGCGGGCTGTGCTTTCTCGACCAGACGGGCAAAAAACGAGGCTCCGACCGGTGCGATATCGTCATTGAAATCGTACTTTGGATGGTGCAGCCCGGCACTATTGCCCTGGCCCAGAAACAGATAGGCGCCGGGACGGGCCTGTAGCATATAAGAGAAATCTTCCGCCCCCATCTCGCGGCCGGCCTCGGCCTCGACATGCTCCGCGCCTGCGATCTCGGCCGCGACGGAGACCGCAAAATCGGTCTTGGCCGCGTCATTGATGGTCGCGGGATAACCGATCTCATAGTCCAGTTCCGCCTCGACCCCGTAGCTGGCCGCCTGCCCGGCCACGATCTCACCCATGCGCCGTATCACCATTTCCTGCACCCTGGGATCAAAGGTGCGCACGGTGCCGTTGATATAGGCCGTATCGGGGACCACATTGTCCACCGTGCCGGTGTGGATCTGCGTCACCGACACCACCAGATCATCCAGCGCGTAATGGTTGCGCGAGACGATGGTCTGGATCGCCTGGGCGATGCCGCAGGCCGCCATCACCGGGTCGCGGGTTTCATGGGGCATCGCGCCATGGCCGCCAACGCCCTGAATATGGATATGGAAACTATCCACCGCCGCCATCAGCGGACCCGGAGTTGTCATGAAATGCCCCTCCGGCAGACCCGGCGCATTGTGCAGCGCGTAGACCTCACCGATGTTGAACCGTTCCATGATCCCCTCTTCGACCATGATGCGCGCACCGCCGATGGCCTCCTCGGCGGGCTGGAAGATCAGCGCCACCCGGCCCTTGAAGTTGCGTGTTTCCGCCAGATATTTCGCCGCACCCAGCAGCATCGTCGTATGCCCATCGTGGCCGCAGGCGTGCATATTGCCGACATGGGTCGAAGCATAGGCCGCACCGGTCTCCTCCGGGATTGGCAAGGCGTCCATGTCGGCGCGCAGACCGATACAGGGGGCATCCGCCGCGCTGCTCTCCTGACCGTTGATGATGGCCACGATGCCCGTCTTTGCGATCCCTGCATGCAGCTCGTCAACGCCGAAGTCCCGCAGCCGTTCCGCCACGAAGGCCGCTGTTTTCGGCAGATCCAGCGCCAGCTCGGGGATCTGGTGCAGATGCTGCCGCCAGGCTGTCATGTCCTCGGCGTAATCGGCAATTCGGTTCACAACCGGCATGGGGGTGGACTCCTTGGTCAGACTCGGGATTGATGCATCTGACACAGGAACAAGAGCCGCCGCAATGCCCGATACCAACCTGATCCACGATGAAACCGCCGGTATCGACCGGCTCCTGCAGATCATGGCGTGCTTGCGCGACCCACAGCATGGCTGCCCCTGGGATATTGAACAGGACTTTGCCAGCATCGCGCCCTATACCATTGAAGAAGCTTACGAAGTTGCCGATGCAATTGAGCGCGAGGCCTGGGATGAGCTGAAGGGCGAGCTGGGGGATCTGCTGTTCCAGTCGGTGTTTCATGCGCAGATGGCGGCGGAGGCCGGGCATTTCACCTTTCAGGATGTGGTCACCGCCATGTCCAACAAGATGGTCGCGCGCCATCCGCACGTCTTTGGTGACGAGAGCCGCGAGAAATCCGCCGACCAGCAGACCGCTGACTGGGAGGCGATCAAGGCCGCGGAGCGCGCAGGCAAGGCGCAACAGGGGACGCTGGACGGTGTGGCCGTCGGCCTGCCCGCCCTGCTGCGCGCCTACAAGCTGCAAAAACGCGCCGCACGTGTCGGCTTTGACTGGCCGTCGGCGGACAATGTGATCGCCAAGATCGTCGAAGAGGCCGCCGAGCTGGTAGAAGCCCGCGATAGCCTGAGCCAGGCCGAGGTGGAGGAGGAATTCGGCGATCTGATGTTTGTGATGGCCAATCTGGGCCGCCATCTGGGGGTGGAGCCGGAAGCCGCACTGCGGGCCGCCAATGCCAAGTTCACCCGCCGCTTTGAAGGGGTCGAGGCCAAGCTCTCCGACCGCGGCAAACGTCCCGAAGACAGTGACCTGGCGGAAATGGACGCGCTCTGGGACGAGGTAAAGGCAGAGGCGCGCGCGGCCACGCCATCCTGCGATGACTGACGCGCTGCCCACCGCGCGGTCTGTCGGGCCACGCGCCTTGTCCGCTCTCACCGCCAGCCCCATATCCTAAAGCATGTTGCGTCTAACCCCCATCCTTCTCGCCGTGATCTACGGGTTGGTCATGTACCGCCTGTCGGTCTGGCGCACCCATCGGGCCCTTGATCAGCAATCCACCGAGCTGGCCGATGCCCGCCTGCGCCAGCTGACGGATCGAATGGCAGCGGCGCTCGGCATCAGCCATATCCCGGTCTATATCTACGAGGTCGATCCGGTAAACGGGCTGGCGGCGCCGGATGGGCGGATCTTCATCACCCGTGGGTTCTATCACAAATACCGCAACGGCGAGGTCAGCGATGTTGAACTGGCGTCGGTGATTGCACATGAGCTGGGCCATGTGGCGCTGGGGCACGCGCGAAAACGCATGATTGATTTTTCCGGGCAGAACGCGCTGCGCACGGCGCTGATGCTTATCATCGGCCGTTTCGTGCCTTTTGTCGGGCCCTGGATTGCCAATGTGCTGACCTCACTGCTGGCGGCGCGGCTGTCGCGCAGCGATGAATATGAGGCCGATGAATATGCCGCAGCACTGCTGACCAAGGCAGGGATCGGCATCGCTCCGCAGAAAAGCCTGTTTCGCAAGCTGGAAGAGCTGACACAGGCCCGCAGCGGCATGGCGCCCGCCTGGCTGATGAGCCACCCCAAGACCGAGGAGCGTATTGCCGCGCTGGACCGGCTCGAACAGCGCTGGAGTAAGGGAAAGAGCTGAAGATCAGGCCGCAAACCATTGGTTCACTGAAATTTACACAAGATCAAGCGCAGCTGGGCGCGTCATCCCCCTTGGCCCGTGCGGCCGCCATCCCCATCTGTGGGCAACCAATCCCCCGTTGCAGGCGTTTCAGTCAGATATGTCCCTGCGGACACAAGACCTAACAACCCGCCTGGGCGGGCTCCCGGAGACCTACCATGCGCTATTCCGTTCTTGACCTTGCCCCCGTACCCGAAGGCCATGACATCGCTCAATCGCTGCGCAACAGCACTGATCTGGCACAGCGGGCCGAGGCCTGGGGATATCACCGCTACTGGCTGGCGGAGCATCACAATATGCCGGGGATCGCCAGTGCCGCCACCGCTGTTCTGATCGGCCATATCGCCGGACAGACCAAAACGATCCGGGTCGGTGCCGGGGGAATCATGCTGCCCAACCACGCCCCCTATATGGTGGCCGAAGCCTTTGGCACGCTGGCCAGCCTATATGGCAACCGCATTGATCTTGGGCTGGGACGCGCGCCCGGCACCGATCTGCAAACGGCCCGCGCCCTGCGTCGGGGCTTGCAAACCGGTGAGCGCAATCCCGATACCTTCCCGCATGATGTGATCGAGCTGATCAACTACCTTGGCCCCGAAACACCCGAAGCGCGGGTGCGGGCCTTTCCGGGACAGGGCACCAGGGTGCCGCTGTGGATCCTCGGCTCCAGCCTTTATGGGGCGCAGCTTGCGGCACAGCTGGGGCTGCCCTATGCCTTTGCTTCGCACTTTGCCCCCGCCGCGCTGGAGCAGGCGCTGGCCGCCTATCGCAGCGGCTTTCAGCCATCTGAGCATCTCGACGCTCCCCGCGCCATGATCGCGGTCAACGTCTTTGCCGCCGATACCGACCGCGAAGGGCAGCGGCTGAGAACCACCATGCAGCAGGCCTTTGCCCGGCTGCACGAAGGCAAACCCGGCAAGCTGCCGGCTCCGGTGGAGGATATCACCCAGCATATCGCCCCGCCGGTGCTGCACGGGGTGAATGAGGCGCTGCGGATTTCCGCGACCGGCAGCAAGGCCACGGTGGCCGCCGAACTGTCTGGTATTCTTGAGCGGTATCAACCGGATGAGATCATTCTGACCGGGCAGATCCATGACCACGATGCACGGCTGCGATCCTTTGAGATCGCCGCTGAGGTGCTGGGCGACATCTGAGCCGCGCCAAGGTCTCAGCGGCTGAGCACGCTAGGTCGACAGCGCCTTCGCCACCCTTGGCAGCCGCGCCTTCTTCAGCAGCGGGCGCAGCTCCCAGCCGCCGCCTGACAGCCGGTTTGCCTCGGCGAGCACAGCCGCAGCCACGCCCGAAATCCCGTCCGGATCCTGTCGCCACAGATCATAAAGCAGCTGGTCCGGGCCGATCCGTTCCAGCCCCTCCTCGGCAAGCGTGTGGCGTGGGAAGTCCTTGTTGTTGACGGTCACGATCCCGTCGGCATGGCCGGCAATGGCGGCGGCCAGCACATGGATATCGGCCACGTCCGGCAGCCAAAGCCGTGCTTCAACCGCCGCTGTCGGGGTGACGGCAGCCTTTGGCCAGGCCGCAGAGATCAGCGCGACCTCTGCCCGCGCCTGCGGCTCCCCCGCAGGACCGATCTTGCGCGCCGCCCGCGCCCATTCCTCAAGGATGCGCTGTGACCACAGCGGGGTGAAATGGCCAATCCGGGCCGCCCCCAGCAGCATCTCACGCATCACGGTCGGATAGAGGACACAGGCGTCCAGCAGCAGTTTCATGGCCTGATCAACCGCAACAGATCAGTCGAGCCGGAAGAACACAGCCTTCAGATAGCCGCTTTCGGCCAGCTGAGGCAGCTGTGGATGATCCGCCCCGGCATACCCGGTGTGCAGCAGCTGGCTGCGCCGCCCGCCGCGCCCGATGCCACGCGCCGAGGCATTGCGGAACCGGCTGAGGTCAGCCGCATGCGAGCAGGAGCACAGCCCCAGATAGCCACCCGGCGCCACCAGAGGGGCGGCCAATTTGGCAATCCGCTCATAGGCCCGCAACCCCGCCTCAAGCGCCTGTTTCGACGGTGCGAAGGCTGGCGGATCGCAGATCACCACATCAAACTGCGCCCCTTCTTCGGCGAGCTGGGCCAGCACCTCAAAGGCATCGCCCTGCCGTGCGTTGAACCGATCGCCAAAACCGCTGGCACCTGCGCCGTCCCGCGCCAGATCCAGCGCCGGAGCGGATCCGTCGACACAGGTTGCCGTCGCTGCGCCAGCCGCCAGCATCGCCAGACCAAAGCCGCCGACGTGGGAAAACACGTCAAGCACATTTGCGCCCGGCCTGACCAGCTTGGCGGCAAAGGCGTGATTGTCGCGCTGGTCGTAGAACAGGCCGGTTTTCTGCCCGCCGGTCAGATCCGCCATATAGGTGGCGCCATTCATGGACACTTCTACCGGCGCCTCGGGGGCGGTGCCGCGCAGGGCAGTGCTGATATCGTCCAGCCCTTCCAGGCTGCGCGTCCGGCCCGAAGCGTTTTTCAATACGGTTGTCACCCCGGTCACCGCCACCAGCGCCTCGGTCAGCGGTTCGATATGGGCTTCGGCCCAGGCGGCATTGGGCTGCACCACGCAGGTATCGCCAAAGCGGTCGATCACCACGCCGGGTAGACCATCGGATTCAGCATGGACCAGCCGGTAGAACGGCGCATCATACAGCTGTTCGCGCAGCTCCAGCGCGCGGCGCAGGCGGGCGCTGAACCACTCCACGCTCAGCTCGGCCGCAGGATCGCTGTCCAGCATCCGCGCGATGATCTTGCTTTCGGGGTTGACCGCAACCAGCCCCATCTGCGTCATCGCGTCGTCTTCCAGCACCGCCAGGGTGCCGGGTGCCAGCTTCCGGGTGCGCCGGTCGGTGACCAGTTCATTGGCATAGACCCAAGGAAAGCCGTGGCGCAGGGCACGGGCATTGGCTTTGGGTTTCAGTTTTACGCGGGCGCGCTCGGGCGCGGAGGAAGATGCTGTCATGCGCCTCTCTTACTCCCAACGACGCGCGGTTGAAAGGGCATCCGCAACGCAGAGACGATGCCTTGGTCGCGTCAGGCTCTGCGGCCCGATCCCGCGCGGCGCAAGTGAGTTCACCGCGGGCGGGAACGCCAGCCGCCGCGCCTGCGAGGCCTGTCGGCAGCCTCCTGCCCCTCGCGCAGAACAACCGTCATCGGGTGATCGGGATGCACTGCCGCCAGCTGCTCCACGAGCGCGATGGTTGCCACACGGCTGTCGACCCCATCAGGCAGGCTCAGCGCCCAATCCAGAAAGATGCTGCGGCATTCGCCCTCGCCAATCCCCTCGATACGGTAGCTTTCCCGGATCAACCCCTTGGGATCCAGACGCGCCAGCTGCGCCGCATCAACCGTCGCCTCATTCGTCATGGCCTGTCGCCCCCTCTCTCTCCAATGCGGCGCCGATGATGTCACCGCATCTGCCGTAGCTCTCGGTCAGCGTCGCCTCCAGCGCGGCGAGATCGTCATAGCCGGTGCTGCGACACAGAAAGAGCGCGCCGCCCTCTCCCAATGTCCGTGCATCAATTGCCTTGCCCGAGACCAGCCGCGCCGCCGTCTGTACCGACCAGAATAGATCATAGCCGCGCTGCAATTCCGCTGCATCTGCGGCATCCAGCCAGCCACAGGCGACAGCGCCCGCCAGTCCGGCGGCCACGTCCTGCCCGGTGGCCTCGCTCAGCAGGACCCCGGCCTGGGCGATCAGCTCGATATCCATCAGCCGACCCGCGCCGGTCTTGGCGTCCCAGGGACCTGTCGGCACCTTGGCGGCGGCCAGACGGGCGCGCATTTTGGCGACCTCGGGCAGGATCGCCGCGCGGCTGCGCGGCGCCCCGAGAAAACCCGCTCGAAATGCGTTGATATCCTGTGCCAGCCCCTCCGCACCCGGTGCAGGCACAGCCGCCATCACCCGCGCCCGGGTCAGCGCCAGATGTTCCCAGACCCAGGCGTCATTGCGCTGATACGCGCAGAAGCTCTCGAGGCTCGTGGCCACCGGGCCCTGGGTGCCGGAGGGTCGCAGCCGCATGTCCACCTCATAGAGCTGCCCCTGCGACATACGCGCAGTCAGCGCCGTGATCAGCGCCTGGGTCAGCCGCGCATAATACGGGCGTGTCGCCAGCGGTCGCGGCCCCTCCGAGGCCTCCGCGGTTCCGGGGTCATAAATCACGATCAGGTCGAGATCCGACAGCGCATTGATCCGCCCCGCACCAAGCGATCCCATGGCCAGAACCGCCGCCCCGCGCCCCGGAGGCGTTCCGTGTTTCTTTGCAAACTGCTGCAGGACAACCGGCGCCACCCCGGCAATCACCACCTCGGCCAGTTCGGCATATTGCGCCCCTGCGGTGGCAGCATCGATCAGCCCGCGCAGATGATGCACCCCGATACGGAAATGCCACTCCTTGCACCAGCGCCGGGTGGCATCCAGCTGGGTTTCATAATCCTCTTCCTGCGCCAGCACCGCCGCAAGCGACTGGCAGAGCCCCTCCCGCTTGGGCCAGTCACTGAAGAAAGAGCCGCCGATCACAGCATCGAACACCCCGGAATTACGCGACAGATAGCTCGCCAGCGTACCAGAGGTGCCGACAATATCTATCAGCAAATCAATCAGTTGCGGGTTGGCTTCAAAGAGTGAAAAAAGCTGCACACCGGCAGGCAGCCCCGCCAGGAACCCATCCAGCGCCACCAGCGCCTCGGCCGGCTGGGCGGTGCGGGACAGTCGCGCCAGCAGCTCCGGTTTCAGCCGCTCGAATATCTGCGCACCGCGCGCCGAGCGTAGCGCAGGATAGGTCGGCCAGCGCGCCAGGATATCGCCATCCAGAGCCTCCGGCACCGCCGCGGTCGGTTGCGGCCTTGGCACATCCGGGGCAAAGAACCCCTCGGTCAGCTCATGCACCTCCTGCAACCGCCCACGGATCTCCGCCTGCAGCGCCTGCGGGTCGCGGTCCATCAGACAGGCAATCCTGGCAATGCCATCTTCGGACTGCGGCACCCGGTGGGTCTGGGCGTCATGCACCATCTGGATGCGGTGCTCCACCTCGCGGTGGGCAATGTAATGCGCGCTGAGCTGCGCGCAGGCCTCCTGCGGCACCCAGCCCTTGGCCGCGAGCGCGGTCAGCCCGTCGAGCGTGCCGCGCTGACGCAGGCTCTCATCCCGCCCGCCGGCGATCAGCTGTCGGGTCTGGGTAAAGAACTCGATTTCGCGGATGCCGCCACGCCCCAGTTTCATGTCATGGCCGGGCACCGTCAGTGGCCCGCCGGTCCCCTTGTTTTCGCGGATCCGCAGACGCATGTCATGGGCGTCCTGAATAGCCGCGAAATCCAGATGCCGCCGCCAGACAAAGGGGCGCAGCGTCTGCAGGAACTCGGCCCCCGCCTTCAGATCCCCGGCGCAGGGGCGCGCCTTGATATAGGCGGCGCGCTCCCAGGTCCGCCCGAGGCTCTCGTAATAGCGCTCCGCCGCCTCCATCGCCATGGCCACCGGTGTAACCCCCGGGTCGGGCCGCAAGCGCAGATCGGTACGGAAGACATAGCCGTCGGCAGTGCGTTCGCTCAGTACCGTGCACATGTTGCGCGTCGCCCGCACCATGCCCTGACGCGCCTCATAGAAGTCGGCCGGATCAAACCGTGTCTCGTCAAACAGGCAGATCATGTCGATGTCGGAGCTGTAGTTGAGCTCATAGGCGCCCATCTTGCCCATGGCCAGCAGGGTCAACCCGCCGGCGGTCTCCACATCGGCCTCGGTCAGGCCCGGCAGTTTCTGACGGCGGATCAGTGCGGCAATTTCCGCCTTGATCGCCCGATCGGCGCAGAGTTCGGCAAATTGCGTCAGCGCCGTGGTCACCTGCATCAGATCCCAGGCCCCGGCCAGATCGCAAAGCCCGCTCAGCAGCGCAAGTCGGCGCTTGGCCTGCCGCAGCCCCGGCTTCAGCTGATCCGGTGCCAAACCGCGCACAGCCTCCATGATCTTACCAAGCGCAGCCAGCGGATCCGCCAGTGCGGGCGCCAGCCAGGTGGCCTCGCGGGTGATCAGCTCCTTCAGATAGGGGCTGGAGCCCGCCGCCCCTGCGACCAGGCGCGCCTCATCGCCGCCAAGGTCCGGCACAAGCGCAAGCGCATCGCCGGCCAGATCCGCATCAAATGCCCGTGGAAGGCGCTGAATATCAATCGACTGTCCCATCCGCAGACACTGGGGTGAGACGCCGCCGTCGTCAATTGAGGAAACCACCCTTTGGCCCTGCCAGAGTTCAAAAGGTTACGTAAGGTAAGGAATACCGGAATAGCCCTTTTATGAATGAGACATTAATGCTGGTACTGCGGCTGCGCTCAAGTTCCGGGGGCATGTCAGACAGCGTCTTAGTAACCAGTGCACCAGTGACCGACCGGCACCCTAGTATTGCCAAAATGGCGATACAACGCGTGTTCAGGTCATCGGATATGTATCACAAAGTCTGACAGCAAAGCGCAGCCGTTTATCTCCCCCTAGCCACAAAATCATCAATTAATACAAAAATATCAAAAGGTTACTTGTTTCGATCTGCGGAAATGTGAAAAATGTTTACATGCAGGCTTGAAACCGTGCGGGGGCAGTCCGATATTCTATAATGTGAAGCGCATTAACATGGACGCCGAACCTCGCAACGTTAACCTGGAGACCCCGATGACGAGTTACACCTCTACCGCCCCGCACCCGTCCGAACAGGGCTGGTTTTCCCGCAGTGAATCCTGGCTCGACAGCAAAGGCAAAGGCGCCTGGATTGCCGCCATGGTCCTCGGCTTCGTCTTTTTCTGGCCGGTTGGCCTCGCCCTGTTGTTTTACATGATCTGGAGCAAGCGCATGTTCTCGAAATCCTGCACCACACGCCGTAAATCCTGGGCCCGTCATGGCATGTCCGCGATGACCCCGTCCGGCAACAGCGCTTTTGACGCCTACAAGGCCGATACGCTGCACCGGCTGGAGCAGGAACAGCATGATTTCGAAGCCTTCCTGCAACGTCTGCGGGCTGCAAAGGACAAATCGGAATTCGATCAGTTCATGCACGAACGCGCGCTGCAGAACGACGATGAGGCCATCGAAATCGATGATGCAGAGGATGACGCGGACAGCCCGCGCAGCAAGCGTCACTGACCAACGCCAGCTCCGCCCGCATTGGGCGGGGCCTATCCCGGCGGGGGCGGCCTGGCGCCGAAGCTGATGATCAGCCCGCGTGTCAGCCGCCACCCTGGCCAGACGGCCAAACCATGAGCCCGGTTCCCCGCCCCGGTTCTTTCGACTCCGTTATCGCGATAAGGAAGCTTTGATGACCGCCCTGCCCGATCCAGACTACCAGGCTGATTTCTATCAGCTGGTCCCCGCCAAACGTCTGTTTGCCTGGCTTATCGACAGCCTGTTGATCACCGTTCTTGCCAGTATCGCCGTGGTTTTCACCGCCTTTACCGGGCTGTTCATCTGGCCGCTGCTCTATCTGGTGATCGGTTTCATCTATCGTGCTGCAACCATCGCTTCTGGTTCCGCGACCTGGGGCATGGCCGTCGCAGGAATCGAATTGCGCGACCTGTCGGGACGCAAGCTCGACGGTCAGGGCGCCTTGCTGCATACCGCCGGATATACAGTTTCCATGGCCTTCCCGCTGCTGCAGGTGATCTCCATCCTCATGATGCTGATGTCCGCGCGCGGTCAGGGGCTGACGGATGCGGTGATGGGGACCGTCATGCTGAACCGGCGCCGCTGATCCGCCGTCTGGTTCAAGGCGAAGATGGGCAATCTGTAAACCTTAATCCCAACTGGCCTCTTGGCGCAGTGCGATGGCATTGCTATCATTCAAGATAACCCTGTGGCCAGAATGCCCCGATCTGTCAGCGGCTCCGTGATCAGTACTCGGCGCCCGCGCGACACTCGGGGCCATTTGTGCCAAGCCCAAACGGACACCTGACCGCCTGATGCGCCACACTCTGCCGATTGCCCCACAGTTCTACGTGACTGCGCCGCAGCCCTGCCCCTATCTGGCAGATCGGATGGAGCGCAAACTGTTCACCGCCCTGCAGGGCGATGGTGTCGAACAGCTCAACAACAGCCTGTCGCAGCAGGGATTCCGCCGCTCGCAGAATGTTCTGTACCGGCCATCCTGCTCCGATTGCTCCGCCTGCCTGTCTGCCCGGATCAATGTCGCCGCCTTCACCGCCAGCCGGGGGCAGAAACGCACGTTGAAGCGCAACGCCGGGCTGGATCGGCGCGCGACCTCTCCCTGGGCAACCGAAGATCAATATGCGCTGTTCCGCAACTACCTCGACAGCCGGCACGCCGATGGCGGCATGGCCGATATGGATGTCTTCGAATATGCCGCCATGATCGAGGAGACGCCCATTCGCAGCCGCGTCGTCGAATATATCGACCGCGACAGCAACGCGCTGACGGCGGTGTCGCTGACCGATGTGCTGGAGGATGGGCTGAGCATGGTCTATTCCTTCTATCGGCCCGATCTGCCGCAGAACTCGCTCGGCACCTTCATGATCCTGGATCACATCGACATCGCGCGCGAGGCCGGGCTGCCCTATGTCTACCTGGGCTATTGGGTGCCAGGCAGCGCCAAGATGGGCTACAAAGCGAAGTTCACCGGGCTTGAAGTCTATCATCGCGGCGCCTGGCAGCCGATGACCGATCCCGACGCCTTTGATGACACGACGCATCCGCTGTCGACCGATCCGATTGCGGAACAGGTCGCTAATATCCACCTGCCGGAATCGCGCAGCCACAGCAGGTAACCCGATGCAATCTCTTCATGCCGTGACGCTGATCGTCCCGGACTACGACAGCGCGCTCGCGTTTTACTGCGGCACCCTCGGATGGCAGCTGGCCGAAGATGTCGATCAGGGTCGCAAGCGCTGGGTCAGGATCCTGCCGCCGGGCGCCCGTGAGGGCAGCCTGATCCTGGCCCGGGCCGACAGTGATGCCCAAAAGACCATCATCGGCAATCAATTTGGCGGCCGCGTCGGATTGTTCCTGCACACCGATGACTTCGCCCGAGACCATGCCGCCATGCTGGCCGCAGGCGTCACCTTCGACGAAGCACCCCGCCATGAACCCTACGGATGGGTTGCGGTCTGGCGCGACCCGTTCGGCAACCGCTGGGATCTGCTCCAGCTCACCTGAACCGCAGGGCGCCGGTCCCATTCGGCACCACCCCTTCAGCTGCCATCGGCAAACGGCTGCATGGCCGATCTTCTGGCGTCAAATATCCCGGGGTGAATGCGCCTCATGGCGCAGAGGGGCAGCGCCCCTGTTTCTGCTTTCGCCCCGGTGCCGACATAAAAAAAAGGGCCCCGCAAAGCGGGGCCCTTTGTCGTCTTTGGCTGATTGCAATCAGTTTGGCATCAGCGCCGGCACGATGGTCACGATGGAGGGGAACATCCACAGGATCCCCAGACCCACCACCTGGATCAGCACAAATGGCAGGATCCCGCGATAGATATGGCCTGTGGTCACCTCCTTCGGTGCCACCCCGCGCAGATAGAACAGCGCAAATCCAAACGGCGGCGTCAGGAACGACGTCTGCAGGTTCACCGCAACCATGATGGTCACCCACTTCGGATCGAAGGAGCCGCCGTAGATCACCGGCCCAACAATCGGGATCACGATGTAGATGATCTCCAGGAAGTCGAGCACGAAGCCAAGGATGAACAGCACCACCATCACGATCAGGAAGACCTTCAGCTCGCTGTCAAAGCTCTTGAGGAACTGCTGGATATAGTGTTCCCCGCCAAAGGAGATCACCACCAGATTGAGCAGCTGCGAGCCGATCAGGATGGTGAAGACCATCGACGTGACCTTGGCCGTTTCGCGCACCACCGGTGTCAGCACCCCGCCCTTGAACAGCACCCAGCAACCGTAGAGCAGCCCGAAGAGCGCAAAGAGATAGGCGCCATAGGCCACACCAAAGGCGATGATGGTCTCTGCCGAAACCCCATCCTGCCCATTGATCCGCAGATCGAAGTTGACACCAACCAGGATACAGATCGCCACTGCAAGGGTTGCCCAGATGATGATCCAGCCGGATTTCCCCTGGTCCTGCAGCTTGCGGTAGGCCGCCAGCATGATGGCGCCACCAGCCCCCAGCGCCGCAGCGGGCGTCGGGTTGGTGATGCCGCCCAGAATGGACCCCAGCACCGCAATGATCAGGATCAGCGGCGGGAACACCACGCGGATCAGATCATTCTGTGAACTGCGCACCGCCGCGACCTTGCACCCATAGAGCGCCAGGAGGCTTGGCAGCGCGATCAGCAGCACGGTGACCCCGGGCGTCGTGGTCGGTGAAATTGCCACGATATCGACCAGCGCAATCAGCAGCACGCCAATCGCCCCCAGGATCAAGGGCTTGGGATCCCGCGAGGGCGAAACCCCGCGACCAACCGCCAGCGTCAGCCCCATCAGCACCATCAGCACGGTCAGACCGGTGCCAATCGGAGCCGCGGCTTCGATCTTGGCGACACGGGCTGCGGCCATCTCGTCCTCGGTCAGCTTGGTTGCCTGGGCAACGCCGCCTGCGTCGTCGATGCTCTTCTGCTCGGCGACGGCGGCATCCCAGGCCTCCTGGCCATGCAGGTCAATCATTGCCGCCTGACAGTCCGCACCCACATTGGTGCGCAGCGATGCCGTCTGCCCCGCATCGGAGAAGGTCGAAACCGTGATGTTCTGGCTACCGATCAGGTTCACTTGGCCCAGCAGCAACGCACCGGCAATCAGCGCCACCGGCACACCGAGGAACCAGGTGAGGCCTTCGCCACGGGTGATCGGCTCGCCAGTACCGCCCTCAAGCACAACCGCCGGAGCTTTTTCCGGATTCAGCAGCGCATAGCCAAAGGCATAGAGCGCATAAAGAAGCGCCAGCAGGATACCCGGCAGCAGCGCGGCCTGGAACAGCGTCCCGACCGAAACAACCGCTGGCTCACCCAGATAGGTCAGCGCATCGGAGCAGCCGAATTCCTGCGCACGGGTTTCCTGTGCGGTGGAATAGAGATCCCCCGCAAGTGTGCCCAGAAGAACGATCACGATGGAGGGCGGAATGATCTGCCCCAGCGTGCCCGAGGCGGCGATCACACCGGTCGCCAGTTCCGGCGAATAGTTGTTGCGCAGCATGGTGGGCAGCGCCAGCAGGCCCATGGTCACCACGGTTGCGCCGACGATCCCGGTGGAGGCCGCAAGGAAAGCGCCCACAACCACGATGGAAACTGCCAGACCGCCGGGCAGCGGACCAAAGACGCGCGCCATGGTGGTCAGCAGGTCGTTGGCGATCTTCGACCGTTCCAGCGTGATGCCCATCAGGACGAACATCAGCACTGCCAGCAGGGTCTCGATCGAGGCACCGGCCAGAACCCGTTCGTTCATACGGTTCACGACAAAGGAGATGTTGCGGTCCATCGCAACTTCCCAACCCTGCGGGAATACCGCCTCGGCGACCCGTGGCAGTTCAGGATATCTGAACACCGATATGACATCCGGCTTGACGCCGGAGCCCACCAGGTCGCGATAGACCTGCGACGAAGTGTCGATGGCCTGGTGAACCAGGATCCCGGCACTGTCGAGCGCCGCAATGATCCCGAAGGAGATGATGCCGGCTCCGCCTATGGCAAAGGCCACTGGAAAGCCGGAGAGAATGCCTCCGAAAAGGCAGAAGAAGACAATGATCAGGCCGATTTCAACGCCATCAAGTCCGAATAGCATGGGGGCTGTCCCTTATTTAATGCGCGCCTTCATAGGCTTCTTCACCTTCACCAAGGCTGTCCTTGTCGAGGTGTTTGTTCTCGCTGCCGGGGCCTTCCACAAACTCAAGATACGAGCGGTAGAAAAACGCGATGGCATGCAGGAAGACGATACCGGCGAATGTCACCAGAAGGATCTTGAACAGGAAGTATCCGTTGAACCCGTTGGGGCTGAAGCCGATGGTCTCGATGTTCCAGCGCAGCGCGCGGGATTTCATCACCAGACGCTCCAGCGTGTCCGAGGCCGAGGGCTTCGGCACGATCAGGTGACGCCACAGGAAGTACCAGCCATACATCCAGGTCAGCACGGCGGCGGGCATCATGAAGATCAGCGATCCCAGCATGTCCACCACCCGCTTGGCCCGGAAGCTGATGCCGGAGTAGATCAGATCGACCCGCACGTGGCCGCCCTGCACAAAGGTGTATGTGACACAAAGGCAGACCACCAAGGCATTGTAAAGCTTCAGTTCTTCTGCGAACCAGCTGATGTCTTTTTCCAGCGCGATACCCAGACCAAAGCTCATGTCCGGGCGCGCAAACACCCGCTGCATGAAGACGATGATGATCTGTTGCAGCACCATCAGAAGACCTGCCCAGGCAAACAGCCGACCCAGCGTGTTGGCAAAGCCCTCCAGTCCGCGCACGACCCCCCACATGATGGAGCGGCGATACATGCCGACCGCCGTCAGCACCAGAAACGCGGTGAAGACAACAAAGAAGAACTCAACCGACCCGCCATAGTAGACGAACCGCATGATGGAAGCCTTGTCCGACCAGTCGAGCCAGAGCTGCGGGTTGGCGACGGCATAGCCGAAGTTGTAAAAGGCGCCCGCGATGTTCTGTACCAGCCAGATCAGGCCGTCCAGTAAGGTCCCGAAAAAGGAAACGCCACTTTCGTCCTGCATTTTTCCCTCGAATAAATGCGTGCAGCGCGGGCGGTCTGGATCGTCATCATAGGGATAATAATCAGGCCGCACGGATCCTGGGACCCGATGGACACTAATGGCGCGAGCCATCCGTGTCGGCTGCTATTGCGAAAGGATCCCCCGCCGATGCGGAGGATCCGATTGAACCCACTCTTGGGGCGGTTAGCCGAGAACGCGGTCGCGCTGGGTGCGATAGGCACCTTCAGATTTGGTGATCCAGCCCGAAGAGGCTTTCATCGACGCTTCGACGCTGTTGCGAATTTTTGCGAACAGCTCGTCACCCATGAACTCGTCCAGGGTTTCCTTGGTCGCGGAGCCAAAGGCATCCCAGACGCTGTCAGGGAATTCCAGGGTCTTCACGCCACCGGTCTGCAGACGCTGAAGAGCCGCACCGTGGTTGTTCATGAACTGCGACAGGCTCCACTGGTGACCTTCGGCCGCGGCGATTTCGATGATTTTCTGATGCGCGGGCGACAGGCTGTCGAACACGTCACGGTTGGTCGCCACGGACAGCGCCGCACCCGGCTCATGGAAACCGGAGGTGTAGTAGACCTTGGTGATTTCCTGGAAGCCCATCTTCTCATCTGCCCAGGGGCCGATCCACTCGGTGCCGTCGATCGCACCGGAGGACAGCGCCTGATACACTTCGGAGCCGGGAATGTTCTGAACCGATGCGCCCAGTTTGCCGAGCGCCTTGCCGCCCAGACCCGGCATACGGAACTTCAGACCGTTGAAATCTTCGGGGCTGTTGATTTCCTTGTTGAACCAGCCGCCGGCCTGAGGGCCAGTGTTGCCGCCAAGGAAGGATTTCAGACCGAAGATCTGGCCCAGCTCATCATGCAGGGCCATGCCTTCGCCCTGGTAGTACCAGTTCACCAGTTCCTGCGGCGTCATGCCGAAAGGCACGGCAGTGAAATAGGCATAGGCCGGATGCTGGCCGGTGAAATAATAGTCGGCACCGTGGTACATGTCGGCCTGGCCGGCGGTCACCGCGTCAAATACCTCAAATGCACCAACCAGTTCGCCGGAAGCTTTGAGGTCGATGGTCAGGTCGCCATCGGACATGGCGGTGATCGAATCTGCGACGCGCTGTGCGGAGTCATGAACGCCCGCGGCGCCACGGCCCCAGGTGGTGACCATGGTCAGGGTACGCTTGCCCTGCGCATAAGCCGGTGCGGCCAGAGTGGTTGCTGCAGCGGCGCTGCCCCCTAGCGCGGATGTCTTCAAAAAGGAACGACGATCCATAGGTTTCTCCTCCCATTTAATTGGATTGCCCCGGGTCTGTGCCCGAGGCGGGTCTTGTCGAGTGACGCAAGCCTAGCTGTACGCTGCGTCATGTGAATACCTACTACTGCGTAGAAAACCGCATTTTGGACAAATTATTTGGCCAAAATCTGGGCAGCCTGTGACAACCGCCAAGGCCGATCCCGAGATTCGCGCGCTGAGCGCAGCTGTGGGGGCTTTGATTCTCCGGGCGGATTGCGTAACGATTCGACCATGCAGCTGATCCCCCAATTCTTGCGACCCAACTACGCCCAGAAGCTGTCCCTGCTGGCGACGCTGCCGCTGATCGTGGCCGGGGCCGCCATTGCCGTGCTGGTCTCCGTGCAGTCGCGCGCATTGGCCGAACGCGAGATCAAAGCGCTGGAACAGCAGCTGTTGCAGGCCAAGATGGCCGAGCTGCGCAACTATGTGACCCAGGCCCGCAATGGGTTTTCGCACATCTACGGTCTGGCGGCGCCAGATGACGAGGAGGCCAAGGAAAAGGTCACCCAGATCCTAAGTGCAATGATCTATGACCGCGACGGGTTTTTCTTTGTCTATGACTACGACGGCACCAATCTGGTTAGCCCGCGCCAGACCGAGTTCATCAACAACAACTGGAAGGGGCTGACCGATAGCCGCGGCACACCGGTCGTGGATGAATTCATCCGCTTGGCCCGTCAGGGCGCCGGATGGCACACGTTTATGTGGGAGAAACCCTCAACCGGCGAAGAGGCGCAGATGGTTGCCTATGTGCTGGGCTTGCAGGACTGGCAATGGGCCATCGGCACCGGGGTGTTCATTGACGATGTGCTGGCCTCTGTCGCGGCCTCGCGCGCCGAGGTCGAGACCCGTGTGCGCCGTACGTTCTACTACATCGGTGGCATCACCCTGTTTGCACTGGGGCTGGTCTTTGCCTCCGGCATGGTGCTGAACATCCGCGAGCGTCGTCTGGCGGACGCCAAGTTGAAAGAGCTGACCCAGCGGGTTTTCGACGCCCAGGAGGAAGAGCGCGGCCGGGTGGCGCGCGAGCTGCACGACGGGATCAGTCAGCTCCTCGTCGGGGTGCGCTACGCGCTGGACAACGCGCGCAGACGCCTGTCGCGGGGAGATTTTGACCGGGTCGAGGATCCGCTGAACAAAGGGATCTCGCATCTGGGCACCGCCATCACCGAGGTGCGCCGCATCAGCCGCGACCTGCGCCCCGGTGTGCTGGATGATCTCGGCCTTGGCCCGGCGCTGAAGGCACTGACCGATGATTTCGCCGCACGCACCGGCATCGAGACCCGTTTCAGCACTGTCGTGTTCCGCAACCGTCTGGGCGGGGATGCCAAGATTGCGCTCTACCGGATCGCGCAGGAAGCGCTCACCAATATCGAACGCCACGCCGAGGCGACGGAGGTCACCATGGATCTGCGCGGGCACGCGCGCGGTGCCACTATGCGGATCACCGACAATGGCCGCGGCCTGCCGCCGGTTCAGGACCGCAGCGGGCCCGGCATCGGGCTGCGCAATATGCAGGAACGAATCGAACAGCTTGACGGCACCCTCAGGATTTTGTCATCACGGGGCACGCAAAGCGGCACCGTGATCGAGGTCCTGCTGCCGCTGAGCCATCTGCTGCCCCCGGGTGATGCCTCCAAACCGGCGTCCAAGCGGGTGTCCTGAGCCAATCGGCGCTCTTGCCAGACTGTCGCCGCCGCACCGGTGGATGCACGCGACGGACTGGACCGCGCCACGCCAAATGAGGGGGGAGACCATGCCAAATACCATTCGCGTTCTGATCGTTGACGATCACCCGATGGTCGCCGAGGGCATTCAATCCATCCTTGAAAGCTATGACGATATCGAGGTTGTCGGCATCCCCGGCAACGGCGAAGAGGCGGTGGCCGAGGCCCGCGCGCTGAAACCCGATGTGATCCTGATGGATCTCAATATGCCGAAACTGGGCGGGTTGAGCGCCACGGAAATCATCCTCGAACAGACCCCTTCCACCCGCATCCTGATCCTGTCCATGCACGACAGCCCCGAATATATCTCCAGCGCGCTGGCGCATGGGGCCATGGGCTATGTGCTGAAAGATGTCCCAACCGAGGAGATCCGCCAGGCCATCGACACGGTGATGCGTGGCGAGACCTATCTCTGCACCGGCGCCGAAGGCTCGCTGAAGCCCAAGGACGACCCCGCCCGCGAGGCGCTGACCGGACGTGAGCAGACCATTCTGCTCGAACTCGCACAGGGCAAATCCAACAAGGACGTTGCCCTGGCGCTGGATATCTCGGTGCGCACCGTGGAAACCCATCGTAAGAACATCAAACGCAAGCTTGGCATTTCCTCGACAGCCGGTCTCACACGCTACGCGCTGGAACATGGCGTGCTGCAGGGCACCGGTCACAGTTTCTGACCCGCCCACCCCGCCGCCTGGTGGCAGAGCTAAAATTGCGCCGCAATGCAGCAGAAACTCCCGCAAACCAGGTCCGATCCGCCTCGCAATTTGGCAAAATGCCGCCGCGCGCGATCTGACCTTGGCCTTTGGTTCAGGGAGATTTTCGACTTTAGGGCCGAAGTGGTCCTATTTTCGGCCGCGCGAAAGGCGAAAATGTCGCCAGGAACCCCGCCGACGCAACAAAATGTCCGAAACTGGGGTATTTTCGGTTCATTTCCCTGTTGACGCCCCCGGCCACCGGTCCTAAGGTCCGCTGCAACGCTAAAGGAGCCAACACGATGAATATCCTAGTCGTAGTCGTAGGAACCACGCGCATGGGCCGGTAACGGTAGACCATAATCGAACCCATGCGCCTCCGACCAGAAATCGGGGGCTTTTTTTATGCGAAACGGACGATGCCGCCAATTGGAGCTAAAGCAGATGAAACGTGAGATGACCGGCGCAAAAATGGTTGTTCAGGCCCTGAAGGATCAGGGGGTGGACACTGTCTTTGGCTACCCCGGCGGTGCCGTTCTGCCGATCTATGACGAGATCTTTTTGCAGAATGATATCCGGCACATTCTTGTGCGCCATGAACAGGGCGCGGTTCACGCCGCCGAAGGCTATGCCCGCTCAACCGGCAAGCCCGGTGTTGTTCTGGTGACCTCCGGTCCCGGCGCCACCAATGCGGTGACCGGCCTGACCGACGCGCTGCTGGATTCCATTCCGCTGGTTGTTCTCACCGGTCAGGTTCCAACCTTCATGATTGGCTCCGATGCCTTTCAGGAAGCCGACACCGTGGGCATCACCCGCCCCTGCACCAAACACAACTGGCTGGTGAAAGACACCGAAAAGCTGGCCAGCACCCTGCACGAGGCCTTTCATGTCGCCACCGCGGGTCGTCCCGGCCCGGTGCTGATCGACATTCCCAAGGATGTGCAGTTCGCCACCGGCACCTATCAGGGGCCGAAACCCGCCGCGTCGCATTACCAGCCGCCGGTGAAGGGCGATCTGGAGGCCATCACCGAGCTGGTGGCGGCTATGGAAACCGCAAAACGCCCGGTATTCTACACCGGCGGTGGCGTGATCAACTCCGGCCCCGGCGCCAGCCAGCTGCTGCGCGAGCTGGCCGAGGCCACAGGCATTCCGGTGACCTCCACGCTGATGGGGCTTGGGGCCTATCCGGCCTCGGGCAAGAACTGGCTCGGGATGCTGGGGATGCACGGTCTTTACGAGGCCAATATGGCCATGCACGGCTGCGACCTGATGATCAATATCGGCGCCCGCTTTGATGACCGCATCACCGGTCGTCTGGATGCCTTCAGCCCGAAATCGACCAAGGCGCATATCGACATCGACCCCTCGTCGATCAACAAGGTGATCCGCGTCGATATTCCGATCGTCGGCGACATCGGCCACGTGCTGGAAGACGTTCTGAAAGTCTGGAAGAGCCGCGGCCGCAAGGTGAACAGCGCTGCCATCGCAAAATGGCAGGAGCAGATCACCGAATGGCGCAATATTCGCTGTCTGTCCTACACCGCCTCGGAGACCTCCATCAAACCGCAATACGCGCTGGAGCGTCTGGAAGCCCTGACCAAGGACCGCAACCGCTACATCACCACCGAAGTGGGGCAGCACCAGATGTGGGCCGCACAGTACCTCGGCTTTGAGGATCCCAACCGCTGGATGACCTCCGGTGGTCTGGGCACCATGGGCTATGGCACACCGGCCTCGATCGGCGTGCAGGTCGCGCACCCCGATGCGCTGGTGATCAACGTCGCCGGTGAGGCCTCCTGGCTGATGAACATGCAGGAGATGGGCACCGCCGTGCAGTACCGCCTGCCGGTGAAACAGTTCATCCTCAACAATGAACGTCTGGGCATGGTGCGCCAGTGGCAGGAGCTGCTGCACGGCGAACGCTACAGCCATTCCTGGTCCGAAGCCCTGCCCGATTTCGTCAAGCTCGCCGAGGCCTTTGGCGCCAAGGGCATCATCTGCAAAGATCCCAAGGATCTGGATGATGCGATCATGGAAATGCTCGACTATGACGGGCCGGTGATCTTTGACTGTCTGGTGGAGAAGCACGAAAACTGCTTCCCGATGATCCCCTCGGGCAAGGCGCATAACGAAATGCTGCTGGGCGATGCCGAGACCCAAGGCGTCATCCAATCCGGCGGCGCGGTGCTGGTTTAACCCGGTTCAGGAACAGATACAGCGGGGCGCTATCGCCCTGCCCCGATTTTTAGGAAAGGGACGTAAATGTCTGCCCTACACATCAAAAAAGGCTCCACCAGCCATTCTGCCTATAACCTGCGCCCGAATTTTTCGGATGTTCAGGAACGCCACACCATCACCATTCTGGTGGAAAACGAACCCGGTGTTCTGGCCCGTGTGATCGGCCTGTTCTCGGGTCGGGGTTACAACATCGACAGCCTCACCGTGGCCGAGGTCGATCACACCGGCCATCTGTCGCGCATCACCATCGTCACCACCGGCACGCCGCAGGTGATCGAGCAGATCAAGGCGCAGCTGGGCCGGATCGTTTCGGTACATGAAGTCACCGATCTCACCGTCGCAGGCCCCTTTGTCGAGCGGGAACTCGCCATTGTGAAAGTGGTCGGCGAAGGCGACAAGCGCGTGGAAGCCATGCGGCTGGCGGATATTTTCCGCGCCAAGGTTGTCGACACCACGCTCAACAGCTTCATTTTTGAACTGACCGGCGCACCGGACAAGATCGACGCCTTTGCCGAGATGATGCGCCCGCTGGGCCTGACCAAGATCGCCCGCACCGGCGTAGCTGCCCTGCTGCGCGGCAATTGATCATTCCGACAGGATGACAAAAGGGCTGCGCCATCGCGCAGCCCTTTTTCGTGTCCCATACAAACTGATCCGATCACGCTCCTGCGGCGGATCCGCTCTGCAGATCAGCTACGGATCAGCTTTCGATCAGCGCTGCGCCGTTTCGCCTGCGCGCGGGCGTCGCGGGCCTGTTTGTCAGGGAAGGACAAAATGGTCGCGCTGGACGGCTGGCTATCACCGGCACCACGAACAGGCGCTTTTACCTCATGGGCGTTATGCTCCGGGTAGACCGAGGGATCCACAAACAAGGGATCGTGGCGCGCGTCCTCCCAGGTCATCACCGTCGCCTCCGAGCGGCTGTTGGGCAGCGATTGGCTGGCTTCATGCTCGGCATCGCCAAGCTTCGCCGCCAGTTCCGGACTCTGGCTTTCTTGGATGACATGCAGATCGCTGGCGAACCGCAACGCGCCCTTGGTCTCAACCCGAAAAGCGACGCAGTCACCCTTGCGCAGCTCTATGGGTTCATCGAGCGAGGTCCAGCGATAATATACCAGATCACCGTGATCTTCGCTCCAGATCACCGCCTGCCGCAGATCGTAGTCCGTCCAAAGAACGACGCCAATCATATCATACCTCACATTGGTCCCGAGCTATTCTGGGATAAATCATGGCAAAGGAACACCAAAAACCTGTAACAAGATCTGTGTCAATTTGTGTCCGGTTTGCGCAAAATTGATGCTGGATAGCGTCAGATCCTCATGTATTATCTACAAGGGTATTAGGGAGTCCCTAGGGAAACCACAAGATCTGGTGTAACACCCGGTCCACGACACAGAGGGAGCCAATCTTGAACCAGGCCGATCGTTCGCCGGCGGAACTGCGCAATATGTTCGGTGCCAACCTGCGTCAGCTCGCCAAGGGCTACCGCTCAATTTCGGATCTGTCTCGACGCCTCGGGATCAATCGCACCCAGTTCAACCGCTACCTGACCGGCGAGAGCTTCCCCCGCCCTGACGTGCTGGACCGGATCTGCAATTTCTTTGACGTTGATGCGCGGATTCTGCTGGATCCCGTCGATCAGCTCTCCTGCAAAGGGCAGATCCTTCAGGGGCCGTTCCTCGGCGATTTTCTTGGCCCCGGCGTTGCCAATGTGACCGAGGCATTCTTTCCCTCCGGCCTCTATCAGTTCGTACGCCGCAGCTTTGTACGCACGGATCGCTATATCCTGGGGTTGGCGCTGGTCTTTCGCACCGAGGGCATCACCTACCTGCGCGGCTATGAAGCGAAATCCGCCATGCGCTACCAGGGCCTGCCGTCGGATCCGCAATCACGAGAGTTCCGTGGCTACGCCTCGGCCCATGATGATGGGGTGGCCTTCCTCCTGTCGCGGCGTGGCGGGCGGACCTCCTCCTTCAACTATCTGGCCAATGTGCCGTCGATGCAGGCCAACATCTGGGCAGGCTATGTTGCGCGCACCAGCCGCGAAAGCGATACGTCGGACCGGGTAACCCGCATGGTCTATGAACATCTCGGCCAGGATCCCGCCGCCATCCTCGGCGCCGCGCGCCGGGCCGGGTTCATAGAACAGCATGAGCTGAGCCCGTTCCAGCAGCGGTTGCTCGGCGTGGGAACCCGGTTTCGCTAGCCGCCGCTCAGGCCGCGGTCGCGATCAGCCGATAGATATGCCAGCTGGCATGGCCGAGCAATGGCAGCACCAGAAACAGCCCCAGAAACCCCGGCAGCATGGCCAAGAATGTGGCTATGGCAATGCCTGCGGCCCAGACAAGCATCACCAGAAAATTGGCCTGCACATAGGAAAAACTGGTGATCATCGCGGTGACAAAATCCACCTCACGATCCAGCAGCAGCGGCAGGGAAATCACTGTGATCATGTAAAGCAGCAGCGCAAATACCGCCCCGACCAGGCTGCCGACCAGCAGCATGGTTATCCCGTTTGCTGTCAGGAAAACCTCGGGCGAGCTGGAGATATTGGTCATCGTCGAATGGCCCAGAAACAGCGCAAAGATCATATGACCAAGGAAGAACCAGAACAGGAAGACAATGATGATGATGGCGCAGATCGACGGTAGCTGACGGCGGCTCTGTTGCAGCACAACGCTCAGGATCGCGCCAAAACCCAGCGCCCGCCCCTGTTCCAGCCGGTGCGAGACCTCATATAGGCCGACCGCAGCAAAAGGGCCGACCAACGGAAAGCCGATGGCCGCCAGAACCAGCCAGAAGGTTGTGCCGGTCGCAACGGTAATCCAGGCCATGATCCAGCCCGCCAGCACATAGACCCCAGCAAAGAACAGCCCATAGCCCGGTTTGGCCCGAAAATCAGCCCATCCGCGCCGCAGCGCCTGCCCCAGGGTCGACAGGGTCATCGGCTGCAACTGCGGCACGCCAAAGGCTTTTTCGTCCATATGAGGATCTCCTTACAGGGGCGTGTCCGAGCACGGCAGCTCGGGCGGGCGCCGCTCTGGCCAGCGGGTCGCAAGATGATACTGCTGCCCCAGCGCCAGCAGGTCACGGTCGCGGCCATGGGCGGAAAAGATCTGCAGGCCCATCGGCAGCCGACCAGCTCCAAACCCCGCCGGAGCCGCCAGACAGGGCAGGCCCAGCAGGCTGACCGGTGTCACCACCTCCATCCAGCGGTGGTAACTGTCCATCGCGGTGCCGTTGATCGCCTGCGGGTGCTCAAGCGTGATATCGAAGGGCCAGCATTGCGCGGTCGGCAGCACCAGCGCGTCATACTGCGAAAACAGACGCGCCGCGACACGCTGCCAGTCCGACCGCAAATCAGATGCTGCCTGAACCTCCTGCCCGCTCAGCGCCATGCCCCGTTCCAGCTCCCATTGGGCGCTGGCTTTCAGCTGTTGCCGCTGCCCGGAAAACACCCTGAGACCAGAGGCCACGGAAAAGGAACGCAGCGTGCTCCAGCTCTGCCAGATCCGCTCCGCCGCAAAAGGCGGTGCAATCGGCTCGACCTGATGCCCCAAACCGCGCAGCACCTCCAGCGCGGCCTCGCAGGTCTCCAATATGCCCGCCTCCATCGGATAGGCACCGCCCCAATCCGCAAGCCAGCCAATGCGCATCGGTCGCGCGGCAGGCAGGGGGGCGACACCATCCGCCGCCGCAAACCCGGTCGAGAACGGCTGACGCGGATCGGGACCGGAGAGAACATCCAGCAGCAGCGCCAGATCCTCGGGGCTGCGGGCCATCGGCCCATTGGTGGACAGCGGATGCAGGAACAGATCGCCGCGCGGCTCATTCGGAACCCGCCCCCAGCTGGGACGGAAACCGTAGACATTGCACCAGCCGGCAGGGTTGCGCAGAGATCCCATCATGTCGGACCCGTCCGCCAGCGCCACCATCCCGGTCGCCAATGCCACCGCCGCGCCGCCGGAGGAACCGCCGCAGCTGCGGCTGCGGTCATAGGGGTTGGCCGTCGCCCCGTAGATCGGGTTATAGGTATGCGACCCAAGGCCGAATTCCGGGGTGTTGGTCTTGCCGATGATTACAGCCCCCGCCGCCCGCAACCGCGCCACCATCAGATCGTCCGTCTGCGGCACGAAATCCGCGAGCAATGGCGAACCCTGCGTCGAAGGAACACCAGCCACATTTGCCAGATCCTTGACCGCCATCGGCAGCCCGTTCAGCGGCCCCCGCGTCTCTGCCCGATCGGCAGCGGCCGCCTCGGCAAGCAGCACGTCTCGCGCCCGCAGGGCCACAATTGCATTGACGCTCGGGTTGATCGCCTCGATGCGGTCCAGCGTCTCCTCCATCAGCGCCTCTGCGCGACGACGCCCGGTCGAAAGATCGCGCAGGATCTCGCGGGCGCTGGTCTGGATCTGGGTCATCTCCGGGGGCTCCTGGCTGGCAGATGATGTCAGCCTAGCCGCAGCAAAACACAAAGAAAACCCGCTTGCCGAGGCAAACGGGTCTGCAAATTCTCAACCGGGGGTGCTGCTATCGCAAAGCGGCAGGATGCCGCGTCGAAATCACTCGCCCTGCGCTTCCGAGCGGCTCTTTCCGGCGACGTTCAACGCCAGCGTTGCCGCCATGAACCCGTCCAGATCGCCGTCCAGCACACCTTTGGTGTCGGAGGTCTCGTGCTGCGTGCGCAGATCCTTCACCATCTGGTAGGGCTGCAACACGTAAGAACGGATCTGGTTACCCCAGCCGGCATCGCCCTTGGCCTCATGGGCGGCGTTGATATCGGCGTTCCGGCGGTCCAGCTCCAGCTGATAGAGCCGCGACTTCAGCGCTTTCATGGCGATGTCACGGTTCTGGTGCTGCGACTTCTCAGAGGAAGTGACCACGATGCCGGTGGGCACGTGGGTGATGCGGACCGCAGAATCGGTGGTGTTGACGTGCTGGCCACCGGCACCGGAGGAGCGATAGGTATCCACCCGAATATCCGACGGGTTCACCTCGATCTCGATATTGTCGTCCACCACAGGGTAGACCCAGACCGAGCTGAACGAGGTGTGGCGCTTGGCTGCGGAATCATAGGGGGAAATCCGCACCAGACGGTGCACGCCGCTTTCCGACTTCAACCAGCCATAGGCGTTGTGGCCCGAAATCTTGTAGGCGGCGGATTTGATCCCCGCCTCTTCGCCCGCGCTTTCGGACTGCAGTTCAACCTTGTAACCCTTTTTCTCTGCCCAGCGGACATACATCCGTGCCAGCATCGACGCCCAGTCGCAGCTCTCGGTGCCGCCAGCACCTGCGTTGATCTCAAGGAAGGTGTCATTGCTGTCGGCCTCGCCATCCAGCAGCGCCTCCAGCTCCTTTTCGGCGGCCTTTTCCTTCAGCGCCTTCAGCGCGGCCTCGGCATCGGCGATGACCTCATCGTCCTCTTCCATCTCGCCCAGCTCGATCAGCTCCATATTGTCGCTGAGATCCTGCTTGATGGATTTATAGGTGTCGATTGCATCAACCAGCATCTGCCGGTCGCGCATCAGGGCCTGCGCCGCCTCGGCGTCGTCCCACAGGTTGGGATCCTCAACGCGGGCGTTGAACTCTTCCAGGCGGAACTCTGCGGTTTCCCAATCCAGACGCTGCGCCAAAAGCTCCAGCGACTTTTCGATATCGGCCACGATGTTCTGAGTTTCGGCGCGCATGGCAATCCCTTGAAATCACGTATCAGGCCTGCGTGATAAACCACCCGCGCCCTGCGGGCAAGCCGACGCAGCAGGCAGCAGCGCGATTGGCGCACCACGCCACCGCAGAGCATAAAACGGGCGGGGTCATGAATTCCACGCCCCGCCCCTCAGATAGGTTCTGTCCAAAACAGTCGGCGTCAGTAAAGCCCGCCGGAACTGATGGTGCCAAAACTCGCCTTCGGTCCCAGAACGGCCGTGCCACCATCCGATGTGGTCACCCGGCGCGCCGATTGCGCGGCTTCTTCAAACAGCGGTAGGTTCGATCCCATCGCAAAGCCACCGTCAAATGCCAGGCCAAAGATCGGCTCCTCGCCATCGCGGAAATACTCCGCTACCACATTGGCCCCCGAAGCCGCATCGGCAAGGCGCGCGCCGGTGTAGCGGTCGATCTTGATGAAATGGCCGCCCTCCGGCACCGCAAACTTACCACCGCCATATTTGGCCGTGGCTTTCTGCATGAACTGTTGGAACACCGGACCACACATGGTGCCACCATAGGCGCCGCGGCCCATCGGACGCGGCTGGTCATAACCCATGTAACAGCCCGCCACGATATTGGAGGTAAAACCGACAAACCACACATCGCGCGAGTCATTGGTGGTGCCGGTTTTGCCTGCGGTCGGCACCGGCAGGTTGATCACGCTGGAGGCGGTTCCACGCTCCACAACGCCCCGCATCATCGAGGTGAGCTGATAGGCGGTGATCGGATCCATCACCTGCTCGCGGTTGTCCACGATCCGGGGCGCCTGCCCCGGTGCCAGCGCAGGCGAGGCGCAGTCCACGCAGTCACGGTCATCATGGCGATAGATGGTCTCGCCCCGGCGGTCCTGAATGCGGTCCACAAGTGTCGGCTGCACCCGTTCGCCGCCATTGGCAAACATCGCATAGGCCGCCACCATCTTGTAGAGTGTAGTTTCCTCGGCCCCCAGCGAGTTGGCAAGGAAAGCCCCCATATTGTCATAGACCCCAAAACGCTCCGCATAGCCTGCAACCACCTCCATGCCGACCTCCTGGGCCAGTCGGATGGTCATCAGGTTCCGGCTCATCTCGATTCCGGTCCGTAGCGGTGTCGGGCCGTAGAACTTGTTGGTGGAGTTCTTGGGGCGCCACAGCCCCTGCGGGGTGTTGATCTCGATCGGGGCGTCCACAACGATGGTCGCAGGGCTATAGCCGCTGTCCAAAGCTGCCGCATAGACAAAGGGTTTGAAGCTGGAGCCCGGCTGGCGCTGCGCCTGTGTGGCGCGGTTGAACACCGAATGCTGGTAGGAGAACCCGCCCTGCATGGCCAGAACCCGGCCCGTGTTCACATCCATCGCGACAAAGCCGCCCTGCACTTCCGGCACCTGACGCAGCGACCAATGTTGCAGTGCGCCGTCCTTTTCGACCGCGCGGACCAGCACCACATCCCCGGTGGCGAGATTGTCCTTGAAACTGCCCTTCATCCATTTGATGTCAGAGCGCGGAACCGAGCCGATTTCGGCCACCTCCTCGACGCCTACGCTGATGCTCTGGTCACCGACCTCCAGCACAACCGCCGGATGCCATTTGCCGCCCAGTTCGATATCACGCGGCACGGCAGCAGCGCTGAGCGCCGCGCGCCAGCTGTCTTCGGATGCCAGCAGATCGGCGTCCAGCGTCACGCCAGTGCCCCGCCAGGTGCCACGCGACCGGTCATAGTCCTGAAGACCCGCACGCAGCGCAACAGCGGCCTCGGCCTGCATCTCCTCGTCGATCGTCGCCCGCACCGTAAAGCCGCCGGTGAAGAATTCGCCCTCGCCAAAATCCTCCGAAAGCTGACGACGGATTTCATCGGTAAAATAATCGCGCGGCGGCAGCGCGGTGCGGAAGCTCTCAAAATCGCCATTCTGCACCGAGCGCAGCGGCAGATCGACCTCGACCTTGTAGACCGCATCAGAGATATAGCCGTTTTCGCGCATCTCGCGCAGCACGTAGTTGCGGCGGGTCAGCAGGCGGTCCTTTTGGCGGACCGGGTGATAATCCGACGGCGCCTTTGGCATGGCCGCCAGCGTCGCGGCCTCATGCGGGGCCAGTTCGCTCAGTGTCTTGTTGAAATAGGTCTGGGCGGCTGCGGCCACGCCATAGGAGTTCTGCCCCAGAAAGATCTCGTTCATGTAAAGTTCGAGAATGTCTTCCTTGCTCAGGGTATCTTCCAGACGGGAAGCCAGGATCAGCTCCTTCACCTTCCGCTCCGCCTTGCGGTCCCCGGAGAGCAGGAAATTCTTCATCACCTGCTGGGTGATGGTGGAGGCGCCGCGCACGTTCGACCCGCGCGAGCGCACCGCCTCGACCGCCGCCGCGGCGATGCCGCGCATGTCATAGCCCTTGTGGCTGTAGAAATTCTTGTCCTCGGCCGAGATGAAAGCCTGTTTGACCAGATCGGGAATTTCCTCGGAAGGCGTGAACAGGCGGCGTTCCTGGGCAAATTCGTCAATCAGCTGCCCCTCGCCGGAGTAGATCCGGCTGATCGTCGGCGGCTGATACTGCGCAAGTGATTCATGGCTGGGTAGGTCCCGGCCATAGATCCAGAACACCGCACCAATGGTCAGCGCGATCATCGCGATGCCCAGCGTGATGGTGCTGAAGATGGAACCAAAGAACGATAGAATATATCTGACCACTGTAGAGCCTTTCTCGCGCAGTGCCGCCTATATAGGTGCAGCGGCGCGTGGGGTCAAAACGGGAAACGGCATATTGATGCCGCTGACCCGGAGAAAACAGGGGGAAAGCGGTGCTGGCCGTCCCCGGATATCAAACGCCGCTGGGCCAGATCCGTTCCGCCTGACCGGCGATCCCGGCGAGCGGCAGCTACTGACGCACCAGCGGGCGGGTCTCATCATCGGCAATGCGCCAGGACAAAAGCCCATTCAGGATGCCCCGCGCCGTGCGTTCGCGCCACTCCGGGTCCATCAGATTGGCCAGATCGCGCGGGCTGGACAGGAATCCGATTTCCACGAGCGCCGAGGGGATGTCGGCCGATTTTAGCACAGAAAAGCCCGCCTCGCGCAGCGGTCGGCGGTTCATTGCCCCACCTTGGGTCTTGAGCCCCTTGACCAGCGCCCGGGCCAGCGCCTGACTGCGCGGATGTGTCTCCACCCGCGCCAGATCCAGCAGCACATCGGTCACCCGGTCATCGACCTGACTCAGATCGGTCCCCGCGAGCAGATCACCGCGTTCATGACGTTCCACCAGCGTCGCCGAGGCCGCATCAGAGGCGTCTTTCGACAGCGTGTAGACCGTGGTGCCATGAGCGCGCCCTTCGGACAGGCTGTCGGCATGAAGCGACAGGAACAGATCCGCCTTGGCCTGATGCGCCAGCGCGATCCGCCGCTCAAGCGAGACGAAGTAATCGTCGTCACGCGTCAGCTGCACATTGAACTGGCCCGACCGCACCAGCATCTCGCCCAGTTCGATGGCGAATTGCAGCATCAGATCCTTCTCCTGCACCAGACCGCCCTGAACAAAGGCCTCCGCCCCCGGATCAATGCCGCCATGACCCGGATCAATCACCACCAAGAGCGGCGCCAGCGAATCCTTGTCCTCGGGTGCGATCATTGGCGTTGGTGCGGGCAGATCCCAGCGGGCATCCCGCGGAGCGCCGGTGGTTTTGGCAAATTGCTCCGCGCTCGTTTCGCGCAGGGCAACGGTCAGACCCGCAGCCGCTGTCACCGGATCAACCTCCATCGCCGCCGTCTCGACCTGCATTGGGCGCGTCAACTCCAGCACCAGCCGCGACCAGCCCGGCACATACGTGCCAAACTGCGCCGTCCGTATGCCGTCCTCTGTCACCAGCGCCTCGGCCCCGAGGCCGCTCCAGTCGACCTCCTGAAAATCCAGCACCACGCGCGGCGGGCCATCCAGCGTGAACAGCCGATACGGCACCCCCTGGCTCAGCGCCAATGTCACATCCACCCCCGAGCGGCGATCGGCGGCGCGGCTGTCCTGCGGCAGGATCCGCGCCAGACCGCTGAAGCCCTGCCCGCTGATCTGACTGCTGGCAGCAGCTGTTTCCTCAGCGACAACCGGCGGCGTCATCGCGATCACCAGGGCCGGCAGCAGGGCTGCGAGGGCTTTTATAGGTCTGCTCATGGCTGTTGCTCCGCCCGTTTTTTTGTATTGCCCGGCCATAAGGACACAGGATGGCCGCGCGGCTGGTGGCGGCACGGCTTTTGGCCAAAGACTAAGCCATCGCGAGGCCTGATTGCCAGCCTCATCCGCTTGCCCCGCACGGCCTGCCCTTTCGCGACGCGCTCTCAGACCCGACGCTGCTCCATAAAGCTCTTGAGCCGCGCCAGCCCCTCTTCGATATCCGCCGTCGACCGCGCATAGGAGAACCGCAGGGTGGTCGCGCCGCGCTTGGGATCGAAATCCAGCCCCGGCGTCACCGCCACCCCGGCCTGATCCAAGATCTCCTTGGCAAAGGCGCGGCTGTCATTGGTCAGCTCGGAAACATCCGCATAAACGTAGAACGCCCCGTCCGGTGGCGCGATCCGGTCAAACCCGGCCTTTGGCAACCCCTCCAGCATCAGCGCCCGGTTGCGCGCATAGACCGCCAGATTCTCCTCCAGCTCCGCACCGCAGTCCATCGCCGCAAGCGCGGCAACCTGACTGGCATGAGGCGCGCAGATGAACATGTTCTGCGCGATGCGCTCGACCACCCGTACGTGGTCTTCCGGCACCACCATCCAGCCCACGCGCCAGCCAGTCATGGAGAAATACTTGGAAAAGGAATTGATCACATAGCACTCATCCGTCACCTCAAGTGCGGTGACCGCTTTCGCCTCATATTCGATGCCGTGATAAATCTCATCCGAGATAAAGGCCGCCCCCTGCCCCTGTGCCGCATCAATCAGCGCCGCCATCGCATCCCGGTCCAGCATGGTGCCGGTCGGGTTGGCCGGTGAGGCCACCATCAGACCCGCCAGATCCAGCCCCGCCAGATCCTGCGGCACCGGTTGCAGGCGGTGATCAAGCGAGGTTTCGATATCAACAGGCGTCAGCCCCAGCGCATGCAGAATCTGACGGTAGGAGGGATAGCCCGGCGCACCGATGCCGACCCGGTCGCCACTGTCAAAAAGCGCGGTAAAGCTCAGCAGGAACGCCCCCGAAGAGCCCGGCGTGATCACCACCCGCTCCGGATTCAGATCAACATTGTACCAGTCGCCATATAGCTGCGCGATCCGCTTGCGCAGCGCCGGCAGACCCAGCGCCACCGTATAGCCGAGGCTGTCGCGATCCAGCGCCTCCGCCAGCGCCCTGCGCGCGGCATCCGGCGCGCCGGTTGAGGGCTGGCCCACCTCCATATGAATGATATGGCGTCCAGCTTCCTCGGCCCGGCGTGCGGCGTCCATCACATCCATCACAATGAAGGGATCCACGTTGGACCGGCTTGAGTTTCGCATGTTGATCTCCCATGGTGCGGCCATGACCTTTGACCGCTTCTCCCGCCTCGCGTCAATCCCGGCTCTGGCCCTTGCCGCGCTGTGTTTCGTCGCGGGGTCACTGGCCCCCGCGGCGCAGGCGGCCTCGATCTCGCTGCTGCGCGATCCTGATATCGAACGCGGACTGAATGAGCTGGCAGCCCCGGTGCTGCGCGCCGCCGGGCTGAATGCCAAACGGGTGCGGGTGCTGGTGGTCAATGACGGCTCCTTCAATGCTTTCGTCATCGATTCCCAAACGATTTTCATACATTACGGGCTGATCCTGAAGGTGGACCGCCCCGAGATGCTGCAGGCCGTGATTGCCCATGAGGCCGCGCATATCACCAATGGCCACCTGTCCCGGCGGATGCAGAACATGCGCTCTGCGCGCTCCGCAGCGGGGCTTGGCGCAGCTCTTGCGGTGCTGGCGGCTGCCGCTGGCGCCGGGGAAGCCGCCGCCGGAATCGCGCTTGGCACGCAATCCTCCGCGCTGCGCGGCTTTCTGGCTCATACCCGCGCCGAGGAAGCCTCTGCCGACCGCACCGCCGCAGGCATCCTGCAACGGGCCGGTGTCAGCCCGCGCGGACTGGTCGATGTGCACAAGATCTTTGCCGGGCAAGAGCTGCTGAGCCCGGTCAATCAGGATCCCTATATGCGCTCGCATCCGCTCAGCCGCGACCGGATCCGCGCCGCCGAGGCCTATCTGGCGAGCCACGGTGACAGCGCCAAACCCGATGCCAACGCGATCTATTGGTTTGCGCGGGTGCGCGGCAAGCTGTCAGCCTTTACCCGGTCACCCAAATGGACCCTGCGCCGGATCGGGGATGAGCCTTACAAGGATGTGCGCCTGATGCGCGAAGCCATCGCCCATCACCGCCGCAACGATCTGAACATGGCCCTGCGCGCCATCGACGGCGCCCTCGCGATCCGCCCCTCCGATCCCTATTTTCAGGAGCTGAAAGGCCAGATCCTGATGGAGAACCGCCGCTGGCAGCCGGCACTTGCCGCCTATGGCCGGGCCGTTCAGAAGGCGGGGCGTGATCCGCTGATCCTCGCCAGCCTTGGACGCGCGCAATTGGCGGCGGGCCAGCCGAAAGCGGCGCTGAAATCCCTTGAGGCCTCCCGCGCGCAGGATTTCCGCAACGCCAACATGCTGCGGGACATGGCGCAGGCCTACGCGAAACTTGGCCAGTCCGGCATGGCAGCACTGGCCACCGCCGAGCGCTATGCGCTACAGGGTCGGCTGAAGGATGCGGGTCTCCATGCCACACGGGCCACCGCGCAGCTGCCCACCGGATCCCCTGCCTGGCGACGTGCACAAGATGTGCTGATTGCCGCCGAACAACACGAAAAAAGGAAATCGAGATGACCCGTATTGCCCGCCTTCCCGCCCCGGCGCTGCCTGTTCTGTCGGCGGCCGCCCTGTCGCTTGGGCTGATGATCGCTCCTGCCGCTTCGGCGCTCGACCTCGGCAAGATGAGCGCCGAGGAACGCGCCGCCTTTGGCGCCGAGGTGCGTGCCTATCTGCTGGATAACCCGGAGGTGATCCTGGAGGCTGTCAACAAGCTGGAACAGCAGCAGGCCGCCGATGAGGCCGCCCGCGACGATGCGCTGGTGGCCGAGAATATGACCGCGCTGCATGATGACGGGTTTTCCTGGGTCGGCGGCAACCCCGAGGGCGATATCACGCTGGTCGAATTCATGGACTACCGCTGCGGCTACTGCCGCCGCGCCGCGCCAGAGGTGGAAAAACTGGTCTCCGGCGATGGCAATATCCGCCTGATCATCAAGGAATTCCCGATCCTCGGCGAGGCTTCCGTGCTGACCTCGCGGTTTGCGATCGCCACCAAGATGGTCGCCGGGGATGAAGCCTACAAGATGGTGCATGACGCGCTGATCACCCTCGGAGGCGAGCCGAACGAAGGCACGCTGCGCCGTCTGGCAGAGGGGCTGGATCTGGACGCCGATGCGATCCTCGCGCGGATGTCAGATCCCGAGATTGCCCGTCAGCTGCAGGAAACCCGCGCGCTGGCCCAGCAGCTGGCGATTTCGGGCACCCCGACCTTTGTCCTCGGCGATGAGCTGCTGCGTGGCTACCTGCCCGCCGATCAGATGGAAATCATGGTCGCCGAGATCCGCGAGAACCGCAGCTGATTTTTCTGGGGCTGTGACGCAGGTTGTCCCCTATATGCAGGGCGGTCTGGGGGCCTGCGCCCAGGCACAGGTCACACTGGGGGCCAGCCCCCAGACACAGGTCACACTGGGGGCCAGCCCCCAGACCCCCGGAGTATTTCGGGAAAGATGACGGGCGAAACAGACACGAGAAAAGGGCGCTGATGTCATCATAGCGCCCTTTTGCTCATCTCGTTGTCAGTTTGTGGTCGCGGATCTATTCCGCCGCGGCGGCCTCTGCATCCAGCTGAGCCGCCTTTTTCTCTACCTCTTCGACGATGTGATCCACCATCTGATCATTGGACATCTTGTGGCTGGCCTTGCCGGCCAGATAAACCATGCCCGATCCCGCGCCGCCGCCGGTGAAACCCACGTCTGTCATCAACGCCTCGCCCGGGCCATTCACCACACAGCCGATGATGCTGAGGCTCATCGGGGTCTTCACATGTTCCAGGCGCTTTTCGAGCGCCTCCACCGTCTTGATCACATCAAACCCCTGCCGCGCGCAGCTGGGACAGGAGATGATATTGACGCCACGGTGGCGCAGGCCGAGGGATTTCAGGATTTCAAAGCCCACTTTCACCTCTTCCACCGGATCGGCGGAGAGGCTGACCCGCAGCGTGTCACCGATGCCCATCCACAACAGCTGGCCAAGGCCGATGGCGGATTTGATGGTGCCGGAGACAAAGCCCCCGGCCTCGGTGATGCCAAGGTGGATCGGCGCATCGGTTGCCTCGGCCAGCTGCTGATAGGCGGCGGCGGACATGAAAACGTCGGAGGCTTTGACCGAAATCTTGAACTCGTGAAAATCGTGATCCTGAAGGATGCGGATGTGATCCAGACCGCTCTCCACCATCGCCTCCGGGCAAGGTTCGCCGTATTTGTCGAGGAGGTGTTTTTCCAGCGAACCGGCATTGACGCCGATGCGGATCGAACAATTGTGGTCGCGGGCCGCGCGGATCACTTCGGCCACGCGTTTTTCATCGCCGATGTTGCCCGGGTTGATGCGCAGGCAGGCAGCGCCAGCTTCGGCGGCCTCGATACCGCGTTTGTAGTGGAAATGGATATCGGCAACGATGGGCACCGGGCTTTCGCGAACGATTTCCTTTAGTGCCTTGGAGGAGGCCTCATCCGGGACCGAGACCCGGACGATATCAGCGCCAGCCTCCGCTGCGGCCTGCACCTGGGCCACCGTCGCCGCAACATCCGTGGTCAGCGTATTGGTCATCGTCTGCACCGCAATCGGCGCATCGCCACCCACAGGCACATTGCCGACATGGATCTGGCGGCTTTTGCGGCGTTCGATGTGGCGCCAGGGGCGAATGTGGTTGATCGACATGAGGTCCGGTCCGCGCTGTTCAGGGTTCCGGGCATAGATACGCGCAGTCTCGCGCAGCTTCAATGGGAGGCGGGCAATCCTGAAGGTCGCAGGCCAGATGTCGCAATCACCACGCGTGGCCCATGAGGGAGGCCCGGGCTCAGAAAGGTCAGCTGTACGGCAGAGGCAGGTCAGACGCCCCGGCTGGAGACATCCGGGCCGGACGGGGCCTATTCGCCCGTGGTCTCGGTCACGGGAACGGTGAGGCTGCTGGCCTGCAATTCAGCGACCAGCGTGGCCAGTGCGCTGTTGCGATCCTCGCTCAGATCGGCCAGCGCAAACCGTTCGGTGAGCGCATCGGAGGACAGCACGACGTTCTTCGTCACCTGCCCCCGTTCGCCGACCGGTCCGTAATGGGCGCCGTTCACTGCGAAGTAAATCGCGCCGCTCTCGCCGGTGCGCAGCAGCGGTGCCTCTTCGGTGGCGGGAATTTCGAAATGCTGACCCGGCTCCATGATGGTTTCAAAGATCACGCTGCCATCCACGGCAGTGACCTGAACCCAGGACGGGCGCACGGCGACCATCTGCAGCGCGGGCGCGGTCTCTTCCACGACCTGCGGCATGGCGGGCAGCGGTGCTGCCGTGCTGAGGCTGGCATCTGCCAGCGCAACCGAGGGCAGCTCCGGCATGACAAAATTGCCGAAGCCGCGTGGATCAAGCGTCGCGATCGGGCCGTCGCGCGGCACCATGACCGGCACGTCCAGCGCCTGCGGGCGATAGAGCCGATCCAGCGCCTCAAGTGCGGGATCTTCGTTCTGGGCATCCCCCTCGCGGGCAGCCCCGGCCAACGGATCCAGATCGGCCAGCACGATGGGGGTCTGATCCACCGGCGCCATCTGCACCTGCTGGACCTCTTTCAGAACCGCCCAACCGCCGTAGCCAATGCCGCCGATCAGCGCCACCAGCACCGCAAGCGACCCCACCGCGCGCAGCTCGATCTGGCTGAAGACGCTGCTGGCTGCGGGTACGAAGGGAGTATTGGGAGAGGTGAAGGCATCGCTGCGCAGCCCACCCATGCCGGTTGCAATCGGTTTCCCGGCGGATTTGCGCACTGATGCCTCGGCGGACATGCCATGGGCCACCTGGAAACCGCTTTCCTGGCAGAAGGCGTCAAATGTGGTGTCGGGATCCATATTGAGATAGCGCGCATAAGAGCGCACGTAACCCGCAATAAAACCCGGCGTGTCAAAGACAGTCGGGTCAGAATTCTCAATCGCGGCGATGTAGGAGGCTTTGATCCGCAGCTCACGTTGGACATCCAGCAGCGACTTGCCCATCGTGGCCCGTTCACCGCGCATAATGTCACCCAACCGAAGCTCGTAATCATCAAAGCTGCGAGGCCTTGGCGATTCGTCGTGCGTCTTCGATTTGCGCTGAGTAAGGCGCCCGATCATGCCTGCTGTCCCATTTTAGCCTGCCGCATTCGACATTCAGGACGTCATGGATCCGCGGAATGCGATTCGCCTGCGCCCTTTGATTATGGTCATACTACCACAATCTTACCATTTTGACACAGCGCTATGATTCAGCCCGCCATTTCGGCACGATTCAGCGCACAATGCGACCAGAGCCCATCCATTGCCTTGACCAGGGCGTCAATCTCTTTGGGACCATGTACCGGGGATGGGGTAAAGCGCAGCCGCTCGGTGCCGCGCGGCACTGTCGGGAAGTTGATCGGCTGCACATAGATCCCGTGATCCGACAACAGCATGTCGCTCAGCTTCTGGGTATGGACCGGGTTGCCGACGATCACCGGCACGATATGGCTGCCATGGTCGATGATCGGCAGGCCAAGCCCCTTCAGCCGCATCTTCAGGATCCGTGCCTGCAACTGGTGCTGTTCGCGCAGTTCCGGCGCCGTCTTCAGATGGGCAACCGAGGCCGCCGCCCCTGCCGCTACCGCCGGGGCCAGCGACGTGGTAAAGATGAAGCCCGGCGCATAAGATCTTATGGCGTCGCACATTTTTTCCGATGCGGCGATATAGCCGCCCATCACGCCAAAGGCCTTGGCCAGGGTTCCGTTCACAATGTCGATGCGATCGATCAGCCCGTCGCGTTCGGTCACACCGCCACCGCGCGCGCCATACATGCCAACCGCATGAACTTCGTCGATATAGGTGAGCGCGCCAAATTCATCAGCCAGGTCGCAGATCTCGGCAATCGGGCCAAAGTCGCCATCCATGGAATAGACCGATTCAAAGGCGATGAGCTTGGGTGCAGCAGGATCCGCCGCTGCCAGCAGCTCCCGCAGATGCGCAACATCATTGTGGCGGAAGATGCGCTTGGCCCCGCCATTGCGCCGCACACCTTCGATCATCGAGGCGTGGTTCAGCGCATCGGAAAAGATGATCAGACCGGGAAACAGCTTGGGCAGCGTGCTCAGCGTGGCATCATTGGCGATATAGGCCGAGGTGAACAGCAGCGCCGCCTCTTTCTGATGCAGGTCCGCCAGCTCGGCTTCCAGCTGTTTGTGATAGACCGTGGTGCCCGAAATATTGCGGGTGCCGCCGGAGCCTGCACCGGTGGCATCAATGGCCCCATGCATTGCCTCCAGCACTACCGGGTGCTGACCCATGCCCAGATAATCGTTGCCGCACCAGACCGTTATGTCCTGTTTGCTGCCGTCTGGACGGGTCCAGACCGCATGTGGAAACTGACCGTTCTGCCGTTCGATATCAATAAATGTCCGGTAGCGACCTTCGGTGTGAAGCTGAGCAATCGCTTGGTCGAGTTTCGCGGTATAGTCCACCGGCATCTCCATGGCATAGTTGGCACCAGCGGATCTGGCGCGAGCTGTGGTCGGGCTGATATATTCACGTTACCGAATAAATAACCCGATCCCTCCGTTTGATCAATCAAATACGGTGAAGGGGCCGGTCCAGCCTTGATGCAGGTCAAATAGACCTTTGCGCCGACGGCAGCAAGAATTGTAACGCCCGTTTGACGCTACAAACCGACGCATATCACAGGCTTATCACTGGCACATCACAGGTGGGCGGCCTCTGGCCCCTGCCGACGGGCACTGTTAGGCTTCGCGGCGAGCCAATCATCAATTGCAGGAGCCCCCTAACCATGTCCTTGAACGACGTCCTGAACCGGATTGACAGCGACCTTGATGCCGCGACGCAGCGGCTGATGGATTTGCTGCGCATCCAGTCGATCTCCACCGATCCCGCCTATAAGGCCGAATGCGACAAGGCTGCCGATTGGCTGGTGGCGGATCTGCAATCCATCGGCATCGAGGCCGCAAAGCGCGTCACTCCCGGCCACCCGATGGTGGTAGGTCACGTCGGCCCTCAGGATGAGGCGCTGCCGCATGTGCTGTTCTACGGCCATTACGACGTGCAGCCGGTGGATCCGCTGAACCTCTGGACCTCACCCCCGTTTGAGCCGCAACTGGAAGAGACCGCGCGCGGCACCGTCATTCGCGGCCGTGGCGCCTCGGATGACAAGGGCCAGCTGATGACCTTTGTCGAAGCCTGCCGCGCCTGGCAGGCGGTCAATGGCACCCTGCCCTGCCGCATCACCTTCTTCTTTGAGGGCGAGGAAGAGAGCGGCTCGCCCTCTCTTGTGCCCTTCATGGAACAGCACGCAGCCGAGCTGAAAGCGGATCTGGCGCTGATCTGCGACACCTCGATGGTGTCGCGCGGGGTGCCGTCGATCTCCTCGCAGCTGCGCGGCATGCTGAAGGATGAGTTCACCCTGATCGGCCCGCGCATCGACCTGCATTCCGGCCATTACGGCGGCCCCGGCCTCAACCCGCTGCGCGAAATCAGCCGCATCGTCGCGTCCTTCTATGACGAAGACACCGGCAAGGTCGCGGTTGAGGGCTTCTATGAGGGCGTACATGAGGTGCCGGAAGAGCAGCTGCGCCAGTGGGAAGGCTGCGGCTTTGATGAAAAGGACTATCTCTCCAACGCAGGCTATACTCAGGCCCACGGGGAAAAGGACCGCTCGGTTCTGGAACAGCAATGGGCCCGCCCAACGCTGGAGGTGAACGGCCTCTGGGGTGGCTACAACGGTGCCGGCTCCAAAACCGTGATCCCGTCTGAGGCGCATTGCAAGATCACCTGCCGTCTGGTCGGCGACATGGACCCGGATGCGCTGCGCCTGAAGATCCGCAAACATGTCGAAGACCGGCTGAAGCCTGACTGCAAGGTGGTCTGGGACAATGATCTGGAGGGCTCGCGTGCCTCGGTGATGAATATCGCCCGCCCCGAGTTCGAAGCCGCCCGCGGTGCGCTGTCGGATGAATGGAACCGCGAAGCCGTATTCTGCGGCATGGGCGGCTCGATCCCCATTGCCGGCTTCTTCAAATCCATCCTCGGTATGGATGCGATGCTGATCGGCTTTGCCAATGAAGATGACGCCATCCACTCCCCAAATGAGAAATACGATCTGGAAAGCTTCCACAAGGGCATCCGCTCCTGGGCACGCGTGCTGGACGCGCTGACCAAAGCGTAAGATCACCAGTGGTGTGCGCTCCGGCGCGCACCACATCTCGACAGGGCAATCACCGTAACGCCCCGCCACAAAACGCAAAAACCCCGCCGAAGCAGGGAGCGTTCATCCACAAATTTAGGGAAGAAAGTGGCGCGGTTGACGGGGCTCGAACCCGCGACCCCCGGCGTGACAGGCCGGTACTCTAACCAACTGAGCTACAACCGCGCATGGGCCTTTCGGCAAATCAGGCAGCAGCCTGACCTATATATCCCCTCCGGGGCGGACCCTGAACGACAGGGCATCGTACGAAAGTGGCGCGGTTGACGGGGCTCGAACCCGCGACCCCCGGCGTGACAGGCCGGTACTCTAACCAACTGAGCTACAACCGCGCATTTACTTTCATCTGGATCCCTTAACCCGGATCCGGGGCGGACAGCAGTGGCGCGGTTGACGGGGCTCGAACCCGCGACCCCCGGCGTGACAGGCCGGTACTCTAACCAACTGAGCTACAACCGCTTGCTGTTCCATCCAACGTCGCCGCTGAATGTTGGGCTGTAATATTCGCAGCACCGAGGGATCGTCAAGCGGTGTTTTGGCATTTTCTCCGGTTTCCGTGAAAAAAAACAAAGCCACCGCCAAATTACCGCCTAACCCATTGTTTTTCCGAAATTCCCATCTGGCGTCCCGCCGGACACCAGGGATAATCGATCAGGAAAATCACAGCCAACCTCAGATCCGCGGATCACGGAGCCAAGCGGCGACAACAACAGCGCCATCCAGCCGCAAGGTGCCGCAGACAGCACCGATGGCGCCCCGTACCAGAGCCGCGCCACCGGTTAGTCCTGATCAGTTGGAGATCACCATGACAACGGCCGCGCCCCGGCCCTGCTCACGGATAAACTGCAGCTGATTTCCAGAGACGCCGATTTTCTGGCAGTCCGTCCCCCGCTCCGGCTGCTTGCCGATGCGGACATTGCGGCACCACAGGGCGCCATTCCACTGCCAGGCGCCAACCAGCTTGCCCTGGTTGGTCTTTCCCTTGATTTTCCCGTTGGGCAGGATCTGCATACTGCCCCAATCGGCGCTGAGGGTCTTGCCACCGACAAGAGCGAGAAACTCCGCCTCGGTCTTGATCGGCTTATAGGACCCGGCCTGCCCCGCTGCGGGCAGACAGAACAGGACAGAGACCACGACTGAAAGGATTGCAAAATATTTCATGACATAAACTCCACGTCATATACTCGGTAAAAAAAACTTCCCTCCGGCGGGAAATGCGCCGAAGGAGCGACATGAGCCTACTGCGAAACCATATGCCTCGCAACTTTGGCGCTGGCAGAGCTTATTGATATGGAATTCAAGGGGGGGGGATGGTGGGTCGTGAGAGGCTCGAACTCCCGACATCTTCGGTGTAAACGAAGCGCTCTACCAACTGAGCTAACGACCCGGTGAGCGCGGATTTAGAGAATGCGCGCGCTCTGCGCAAGAGGCAAATCGCAAAAATCTGCGAAAAAATTCCCGCCCCTAGCGCAGCACCCGCTCCATGCCCTGCGACAACTCGTAGATGCAGCCCTGTTCATTGGGCAAGGCGGCCATTTCCGCGCGCGACAAGCCGCAGATCACCCCGCGCAGGACCTGCCCCCACAGCCCATGCGCCACCACAACGGTCGGCTCACTCAGCCCGGTCAGGAAATCCGTGATCCGGGCCTGAAACGCAGCAAAGCCCTCGCCCTGTGGCGCCGCACAGAACAAATCCAGATTGAGCGGGTTGGCGGCGTAGATATCCGGGTATTCAGCCGCGACCTCGGCACGGGTCATGCCCTGAAACACGCCGGCCTGCGCCTCGGCCAGCCGGGCGTCGGTGACATAGGGCTGACCGCCAAGCGCGATCTGCGCCGTCTGCTGCGCCCGCCCCAACGGCGAGACATAGCAGGCAGGCCCCTGTGCCAGAATCGGCGCCATCAGCCCCGCTTGCTGCTGCGCATGCTCAATCCCCAGCGGACTCAGCCGCGATTCCAGCTGTCCCTGAATGCGCCCTTCGGCGTTCCATTCCGTCTGCCCATGCCGCAGAAACCAGATCTTCGGATAGTCCATGCCCGCCCTCGTTGATGCCCGACCCTCCGGCCCTCGCCTAAACATCTAGACAGGTTTCTCCGGCCTGAGAAGAACCAAGCGCGAAACGCGACACCACGTCCGCACCACAAGACGCAGAGGTCAGCTAATCGGCACTGCAAAAGGAGGATGGTGGGTGATAAGAGATTTGAACTCCTGACATCTTCGATGTGAACGAAGCGCTCTACCACTGAGCTAATCACCCTTGGCGGCGGTCATACCGCCGGTCGCGCGTCGCTGCAAGAGGGGGGTGATGAAAAATCCCGCTGCGCTGCGATTTTTGCGCCGCACGGGCGCTGCCCCCTCCTACTCCAGCGGCAGCACATTGCGGCAGATCATCGTGCGCAGGGTGAAACTGGACCGGGTGTTGCGAATGCCGGGGACCCGCATCAGACGATGCTCCAGAAACTGATCGAAATCGGTCAGATCCTGCGCCACGACCCGCAGCAGAATATCGCGGCTCCCGGTCATCAGATAACATTCCATCACCTGATCGAACCGCCGCACCGCTGCCTCAAAGGCCTGCAACCCTTCGCTGGACTGGCGTTCCAGCTCCACCGCGACAAAGATGGTGACCGGCAGGCCAACCTCGGCCTGATCGACCCGCGCCGAATAGCCCGAAATCACGCCGCTGTCCTCCAGATTGGCGACCCGCCGCGCACAGGGCGTCGCAGAGAGGCCGACTCGCTCCGCCAGCTCGGCGATCTTCATCCGACCGTTCTCCTGCAGGGCGGCCAGAATCCTGCGATCAATCTTATCCACGTGTTTCCCCCTAATGTTTGCCAAATATTAGGGAAAACCACCAACAACATCAATAACTGCGACGTATTTTGGAGGAAACCGGCGGTTGCGCGGCGGTATTCTGCGGTGAAATGGAGGAGCAATCCAAAGATGACAGCCACAATCACCCCCGTCGCCACCTCGACACATGAAGAAATCTACCGCGTCGAGGATGCCTCGGTTGGTCTCACCGGTTTTATCGCCGTGCATTCCACCTTGCTTGGCCCGGCGGCCGGCGGGCTGCGGATGCGCCCCTACGCCAGCGCCGATGACGCGCTGACCGATGTCAAACGCCTGAGCGAAGGCATGACCTACAAAAACGCCGCAGCAGGCCTCGCGCTTGGCGGCGGCAAGGCGGTGATCATGGGCGATCCCGCCACCCAGAAAACCCCGGAGCTGCTGCGCGCCTTTGCCCGCGCCATCGACAGCCTGGACGGGCGTTACATCACCGCCGAGGATATGGGCATGAGCCCCGCGGACATGGCCATCCTGGCCGAGGAAACCAGCTCCGTCGCCGGGCTTGCCGATGGTGAATATGCCTCCGGTGACCCCTCACCCATCACGGCGCGCGGCATCTTCAATGCGATCCGCACCGCCTGGGCGCATAAAACCGGCCAGATCGACCTCAGAAACCGGGTTGTTTCGGTTCAGGGCCTGGGCCATGTCGGCTGGTATCTCTGCGATTTTCTCAACAAGGCCGGCGCCAAGCTGATCGTCACCGATGTAAACAGCGCACAGGTTGAACGCGCAGTTGCCGCCTTTGGCGCCACTGCTGTCGCCCCCGATGAGATCTACGCGGTGGAGGCCGATATTTTTGCCCCCTGCGCGATCGGCGGCATCCTCAACAGCGAAACCATTCCGCAGCTGAAGGTTGCTCTGGTCGCAGGCGGTGCCAACAATCAGCTGGCCTCGGCCGAGGATGCAGCCGCACTGCACAAGCGCGGCATCCTCTACGCGCCCGATTTCGTGGCCAATGGCGGCGGCATCATCAATGTCGCCACCGAGATCCTGAAAATCGGCAACCGCAACAGCTTTGTGGCCGAACGGCTTGAGGCGCTGGAGGTCACCATGGCGGCAATCCTGAAGCAGGCCACCGCCGATGACGTCAGCCCCGACGCCGTGGCCATCGCCACCGTGCAGGCAAAAATGGCGCCCAAAGCGGCCTGACCCGGCATCGCGGCCCTGTCGCCCGCCCCGAACGTCCAAGATGCGCTGCCCAATGCAGCGCCTTGGATCAAGCCCGCCGAATAAGAGCGGGCGCCAGACGGAAGAACCCGAAACCTCGGGAAAACAATAATAAAACCTGATTTGGGCGACCCTTTGCGGTCGCCCTTTTTCTTGCGAGACCTGCGGGGACCCCTGAGGGGCACTGACTGCCGCTATGAAGACCCGCTTTGAACCAATCCTCCCCCCCGCGCGTTAGGGTAAAAGCAGCCGACACAGACCGACGGAGGACATGATGGCCCTGTTCCACCCCGACAATCGCAATCGCAGCGACCGCCACAAGAAGATCTACGCCTATTGTGAAATCGCCTACACGATGGTCGATGTCTCCGCTGCGGTGCTGTTTGTGATAGGTTCAATCCTGTTCTTCAACGACGCAACCGTCACCCCCGGCACATGGCTGTTTCTGGTAGGATCCATCCTCTTCGGCCTGCGCCCGACGATCAAACTCTACCGTGAATACGCCTATCTGCGACTTGGCGATTATGACGATATCACCCGCCAATGACACGGCCCGCGCCCGCGTCTCCGCCAGAGCCACCGCCCGGCGGACCGGCCAACAACCGGTTTCTCGTCGCCCTGTCATATCAGGCCAGCGTATCCCCTGGTGCGGCAATCAAGCGGCCCAACAATGCGGCGAACTGATCTATTTCTTCCTCTTCCCACGGCCGACGAACCGACAGTTCGCCTGCTTCAAGAAGGTCGCAAACGCATCTCACAGGACATAAGGCAGATGGGCGCCCCGGATAAGGGACGCCCATCTATTGTTACCTATTGCGGATTGATCTCAACAGCTTACGGGTAGCACCCGTCGCCTGGATCAATGCGCGGTGGCGCTGGCGCCATCCTCGGGAACACCCAATGCTGCCTTGGCAGCGGCGGCGGCCTCTTCTGCCGCCTCATCCCATTCGATGGGTTCGGGCGTATCGGTCAGCGCATGTTTCAGCACCTCGGAGACGTGGCTGACGGGGATGATCTCCAGCCCCTCCTTCACGTTATCCGGGATATCCGGCAGGTCTTTCTCATTCTCCTGCGGGATCAGCACCGTCTTGATACCACCGCGCAGCGCGGCCAGCAGTTTCTCCTTCAGACCGCCAATCGCGGTCGCATTGCCGCGCAGCGTCACCTCGCCGGTCATGGCGATATCCTTGCGGACCGGGATCCCAGTCAGCACCGAGACAATCGCCGTCACCATGGCCAGACCCGCGCTTGGGCCGTCCTTCGGCGTTGCGCCATCCGGCACGTGGACGTGGATGTCCAGCTTGTCGAATTTCGGCGGCTTCACCCCAAGTTGCGGCGAAATCGAGCGGACATAGCTTGAAGCCGCCTCGATCGACTCTTTCATCACATCGCCCAGCTTGCCAGTGGTCTTCATCCGACCCTTGCCCGGCAGGCGCAGCGCCTCGATGCTCAGCAGCTCACCCCCGACCGAAGTATAGGCAAGACCGGTGACAACACCGACCTGATCTTCCTTCTCGGCGAGACCATAGCGATACTTCGCAACCCCAAGGAATTCATCCAGATTCTCAGGCGTGACAGAAACGCTCTCCGCCTCTTTCTTGACGATCTTGGTCAGCGATTTCCGCGCCACCTTGGCGATCTCACGCTCCAGATTCCGCACCCCCGCCTCACGGGTATAGGTGCGGATGATCTCGGTCAGCGCCTCATCGGTGAGTTCGAATTCCTTGGCCTTCAGACCGTGGTTCTTCACCTGCTTGGAAATCAGGTGCTGCTTGGCGATCTCGCGCTTTTCATCCTCGGTGTAACCGGACAGCGGAATGATCTCCATCCGGTCCAGCAGTGGCCCCGGCATGTTGTAGCTGTTCGAGGTGGTCAGGAACATCACGTTCGACAGGTCATATTCCACTTCCAAATAGTGGTCCATGAAGGTCGCGTTCTGTTCCGGGTCCAGCACCTCCAGCATCGCCGATGCCGGATCACCCCGGAAATCCTGCCCCATCTTGTCGATTTCATCGAGCAGGATCAGCGGGTTGGTGGTCTTGGCCTTCTTCAGCGCCTGAATGATCTTACCGGGCATGGAGCCGATATAGGTCCGGCGGTGACCGCGAATCTCGGACTCGTCGCGCACGCCACCCAGCGAAATGCGGATGAACTCGCGACCGGTTGCTTTGGCCACCGATTTGCCCAGCGAGGTCTTGCCGACACCCGGAGGGCCAACAAGGCAGAGGATCGGCCCCTTCAGCTTGGCCGAGCGCTGCTGCACCGCGAGATATTCGACGATACGTTCCTTGACCTTCTCAAGCCCGTAGTGATCGGCGTCCAGAATATCCTGCGCCCGGCTCAGATCTTTCTTCACGCGGGATTTGGTGCCCCAGGGCAGGGCCAGAATCCAGTCCAGATAGTTGCGCACAACCGTGGCTTCCGCCGACATCGGCGACATGTTCTTGAGCTTCTTCAGCTCGGCCTCGGCCTTTTCGCGCGCCTCTTTGGAGAGTTTGGTCTCGGCAATCTTGGCTTCCAGCTCGGCGACTTCGTTAGAACCGTCCTCGCTGTCGCCCAGCTCCTTCTGAATGGCTTTCATCTGCTCATTCAGATAATATTCGCGCTGGGTCTTCTCCATCTGGGATTTGACGCGGGTCTTGATCTTCTTCTCGACCTGCAGCACAGACAGCTCGCCCTGCATCAGGCCATAGACCTTCTCCAGACGTTCGCTCACCGACAGGGTTTCCAGAAGATCCTGTTTGTTGTCGACCTCGATCCCCAGATGACCGGCGACCAGATCGGCCAGCTTGGCCGGTTCCGTGGTCTCGCCAACGGCGCTCAGCGCCTCTTCCGGGATGTTCTTGCGGACCTTGGCATAACGCTCGAACTCATCGCCGACCGTGCGCAGCAGCGCCTCCACGGTGGTGACATCGCCGGGAATCTCGCTGAGATACTCCGCGCGCGCTTCAAAGAAGTTGTCGTTGTCCAGATATTCGGTGATTTTCACCCGCGCATGACCTTCGACCAGCACCTTCACGGTGCCGTCGGGCAGTTTCAGCAGCTGCAGCACATTGGCCAGCACGCCGACACTGTAGATGCCATCGGATTGCGGATCATCTTCCGCCGGGTCGATCTGACTGGACAGCAGGATCTGCTTGTCGTCGGTCATCACCTCTTCCAGGGCACGCACCGATTTTTCCCGCCCGACGAACAGCGGCACGATCATATGCGGGAACACAACGATATCGCGCAGCGGCAGGACGGGGTAGGATGAATTGAGTGGCTCTTGCATACTCGGTCCTTTGGTTTGGCAAGACGCCCCCGCCCCGATTATCGGCAGCTTCGGCGCGTCTCCTCATTGGCTGTTTATCTGGTGCAGCGGTGTTGGGATTTCAACCGCCGTGCCTCAATGTTTGGTGTCACATTGCCCGCAGCGCGCCCGGACCACAAGGGCGCAAATGCAGCTAGGGTGAGCAAATGGTGAAGGCCGCGCGCGGCAGCCTCCGCCGATGACCTGACCCGCAGCATCAGCGCCGCATCAGGGTGATCACCCCGCGTTCCAGCCGCCCACCCGGTCCGGTTTCGCGGTAGGTGCCGCTCATCCGGGTCTGATCAATCAGGAACAGACGGATATCCTGCCGCAACACGTCTCCGGTGCCGGTGTCGCGTTCTGATTGCAGCCTCAGTTGCAGCATCTGGTCCACCCCGCAGGGCAGCCGCCCCACGCCCAGCTCATCGAGGAAGACCTCCGCACCATCCGCCAGATCGCCGCGGCCGACGCTTTCGGCCCTCAGCCCCGTGCCCGGCTCAGGTGGCGCCCGGTCCAGCACGCCGACGGGGATCACCCCGGACACGGCAGAATCCGCCACCAGACGGCCATTGCGAAATCTCAGTGTCAGCACCTCACCCGCGCGCTGCGGCAGCGGTTGCATATCGACGCGGCCGCCAACCGGCAGCCCGGTCTCCCCCGGCCCCTTCTGCACAAACCACTGGCCCCGCAGCGCTTTGGAGCCGCCCTTGATCAGATCGTCAAATGCGATCCGGCAGCCATCAAGCGGTGGTGCCTTGAAAAAACTGGAGGCCTCGGCCAGCGACCCCGGCGCCTTAGCTGCCTGATCCGACTGCGCCACAGCGCCAGAGGCAGCCACAAGGCCGCCCAGCAGCACCACGCTCCCCCATGCCTGAAACCAGCTCATCGCGCCCCTTCCCGTTTTGGCGGAATCTAGCAGCGAGGTCTTCATAACCGGTGAACGCGGACCGGGATCATCCCTACCAAAGATCGCAGCAAAAAGCGCACGACATCAGGCCGTTTCCTTGGGTGCAGTCGCGCTCCGGCAATCCTTACCGCTGCGCGGCCGACGTCAGGTGCGCCAGCGACCCCGGCTGCTCCCCATAGGATCCGCCATGGTCCAAAAGCGCAAAAACAGCAACGCCCGCCGCCAGCAAAATCATCAGCGAACAATGCGCAAGTCCAGTTGAAGCCGTCTCATTCATCGGATCTCTCCACGTTGGTCATCAGTACCTGATTGACAGATCACCGCTGATTTGTGGCGCAAACGTGTTCAGGGCAGGACCCGCCGATGAACATTCGCTCAAGTTTTCGACAATCCGGGCGCATCCCCCTTGCTGGCCCCTACAATGGCTCAATATCGCCTTCGGCACGGGTGTCGTGGAAATCCTTCTGCCAGGCCTCGAAGGTGCCCGCAGCAATCGCGTCCCGCATGCCGCCCATGATTTCCTGGAAGTAATGCAGGTTATGCCAGGTCAGCAGCATCCCCGAAATCATCTCGTTGCTGCGGAACACATGGTGCAGATAGGCGCGCGAATAGTTCGAACACGCCGGGCAGCTGCACTGCTCATCCAGCGGGCGTGGGTCATCCTGGTGGCGGGCGTTCTTGATATTGACCACACCGTAGCGGGTAAACGCTTGCCCCGTGCGACCCGAGCGCGATGGCAGCACGCAGTCCATCATGTCGATACCACGGGCCACCGCACCGACGATATCATCAGGCTTGCCCACCCCCATCAGATAGCGCGGCTTGTCCTCAGGCAGGAAACCGGGCGCATAATCAAGACAGTCAAACATCGCCTCCTGCCCCTCGCCCACTGCCAGGCCGCCAACCGCATAGCCCTCGAATCCGATCTTCTTCAGCGCCTCGGCGCTTTCTTCGCGCAGATCCTGCTCCAGCCCGCCCTGCATAATGCCGAACAGCGCATGGCCCGGACGGTCGCCAAAGGCCTCGCGCGAGCGCTCCGCCCAACGCATCGACAGGCGCATCGACTCGGCGATCCGGTCGCGGTCGGCAGGCAGCGCCGGACATTCGTCGAAACACATCACGATGTCCGAACCGAGCAGGCGCTGGATTTCCATCGACCGTTCCGGCGTCAGCTCATGTTTGGATCCGTCGATATGGCTTTTGAAGGTCACGCCCTTTTCCGTCAGCTTGCGCAGACCCGCCAGCGACATCACCTGAAACCCGCCCGAGTCCGTCAGGATCGGCCGCTCCCAGTTCATGAATTTGTGCAATCCGCCCAGACGGTCGATCCGCTCTGCCGTGGGGCGCAGCATCAGATGATAGGTATTGCCCAGCAAGATATCCGCCCCGGTCGCACGCACGCTCTCCGGCAGCATTGCCTTCACTGTTGCGGCCGTGCCCACGGGCATGAACGCAGGCGTGCGGATCTCGCCGCGCGGCGTATTGATGACACCGGTGCGGGCCTTGCCATCGGTGGCTTTCAGGTCAAATGAGATTTTCGGCGCCATGTTCTCTTCCTTGGGCTGTCTTGTGCGTGGTCCCGCCGCTGCGGGGAATTTCCTACGGGATCATCTGCCACCTGAACCCTGCTCCGCCGCGATCCGGGACCATACCGGCAGAGCCTGCCGGATGTGCCTTATCCCGGCGCGGTTTTCAAGCCTGCATGACCGCAGCCCGCGCCAAAGCCCCGGCAGCGCTAGCCAGCCCCCAGCCCGCTTGCCACGGATGCGTCGCAGACGGGGCCGTTCCCCTTGCCTGCCACCACCGCACACGCCATAGAGAAGAAGAACGGGGCGCCGTCCCCCCACGCTTGAATCCCGGGTCCACGACCCCCAACTGCATACCATAGCATACAAATTTATTGCGAGGCATAATGACCGAAGAACTCCTGCTGAGCCTGCTGACGCAGAACATCATCTATATCCTGGGCGCGATCTTCCTGATCATCCTGATCCTCAAGGGCGTCCGTATCGTGCCGCAGTCCGAAAAATACGTGGTCGAACGCTTTGGCCGCCTGCATGCGGTGCTTGGCCCCGGCATCAACTTCATCGTCCCGCTGCTCGACTCCGTCGCCCATAAGGTCTCGATCCTGGAACGCCAGCTGCCCAACGCCAGCCAGGACGCCATCACCAAGGACAACGTGCTGGTGCAGATCGACACCTCGGTGTTCTACCGCATTCTGGAACCGGAAAAGACCGTCTATCGGATCCGCGACGTTGACGGCGCCATTGCCACCACCGTGGCCGGCATCGTGCGCGCCGAGATCGGCAAGATGGACCTGGATGAGGTGCAGTCGAACCGCTCGCAGCTGATCGGTCAGATCCAGCATCTGGTCGAAAGCGCCGTTGACGACTGGGGCATCGAAGTGACCCGCGCCGAGATCCTCGACGTGAACCTCGATCAGGCCACCCGCGACGCCATGCTGCAGCAGCTCAACGCCGAGCGCGCCCGCCGCGCCGAGGTGACCAAGGCCGAGGGCCAGAAACGCGCGGTGGAACTGGCCGCCGACGCCGAGCTCTACGCCGCCGAGCAGATCGCCAAGGCCCGCCGCATTCAGGCCGATGCCGAGGCCTATGCCACCGGGGTAGTCGCCAAAGCCATTGCCGAAAACGGTCTGGAGGCCGCGCAATATCAGGTGGCCCTGAAACAGGTCGAGGCGCTCAATGCCCTTGGCGCAGGTGAAGGCAAACAGACCATCCTGGTGCCCGCCAATGCGATTGAGGCCTTCGGCAACGCCTTCAACATGCTGAAAGGGGCCGGAAAATGACGGCCCTGCTCTCGGTCTGGTGGGTCTGGATCGCGATTGCCATCGGCCTCGCCATCGTCGAGGTGCTGGCGCCGGGCTTCATGTTCCTCGGCTTTGCCGTCGGCGCGGTGCTGGTGGCCCTGCTGCTGGTCGCCACCCCCGCAGGCAGCATCACCCTGCCGGTGCTGCTGCTGATCTACGCCACCCTCTCGCTGATCGCCTGGCTGGTCTTGCGCCACTTCTTCAAGGGCCCCAAAGGCCAGGTGAAACACTTCGACCACGATATCAACGATTGAACAAAGCCCCGTCCGGTCTACACTGGGCGGGGATCCCCCCTAGCCTCACCAGTCCCGCAATCCAATACAACAGCCGCAACCGTCAAGCTCAGCAGTGTATAGATAGCGACATTCGGAGCTGGCGCCCGTCTCCCCTGCTGGAACGCAACACAGCGTCCGAAGCGGCCAGAGGCTATGTTGTCTTGCAAGACTCTCCTCTCTGCAAATCCTGTCCAGCGTCCAGTCTGCGATCGGATGTTATGCAACTGCGATCCGGCTGCGGCTCGAAACCTTTTTCTGCTCCGGGTCGGCCTGCTCTGCCGTTGCGAAACGTCTACCCGCGACATGCTGATATCAAACGGAGATATGCCCCCTATTGGCGGACAACGCCGATCAGCTGGACGTGGTCGCGCTCATTTCGGTCGCAAAGCCACTGAGCTGACGGAGGGCTTTCAGGTAGGGATATCCTAATCTAGCATGTGATCGTCGGTCATATGACCGCGCATCCACACAAGGAAAGACCAGAGCGAATGAAGAGACTTGCCCTTGATGCAGCAGACATCCGCATTCTCAGCGCGCTCCAGCAGCATGGGCAGTTGAGCAAGGCCAAGCTGGCAGAGCTGAGCGGTCTTTCCGCGACCCCCTGCTGGGCGCGGCTGACCCGGTTGAAAGCGGGCGGATACATTCGCGGCTATCATGCCGATATCGCGCTGGAGCGGCTCGCAGATTTCGCGCAGGTGATTGTGACGGTTTCCCTCAGCCGTCATCGAAAGGCTGATTTTGAGCGCTTTGAAGCTTTTCTCGACAGCCGGGATGAGATCATTGATTGCATCGCCACCGGTGGTGGGGTCGATTACATCATGAAGATCATCAGCCCCAGCCTCGCCGCGTTTCAAGACCTGATGGAAGATTTCCATGCCGAAGACCTCGGCATTGACCGCTACATGACCCATTTTGCCACGCGCCAAGTGAAATCAGCTTTGCCGAACCTCTCGAAATTGGCCGCTGCAAATCCGAAATTGCCGCTCTGGCCCAATCGGTCCTGATATGGCCCCGCAAACGGCCTGAATGGTCTGAGAAGTGATAATCTTCGGACCACTTTCGCCGCCTCTCCTGGACTACATCTCGCAAAGGTTTTGACAGTCTCCGATCAAAGCGGTCGGGGACAAAACGGGAGGTAGTTCCAATGCAAGCAGATGATTTCGGTTTCGGCACACAGATCCGCAAGTCGCCCTATTTTGACGCGACAGTGCGTTGGGGCGCGCAGGGGTTCTCCGTCTACAACCACATGTATATCCCGCGCGATTTCGGTGATCCCGAGCAGAACTTCTGGAACCTCGTGAATGACGCGATACTTTGTGATGTGGCCGTTGAACGGCAGGTTGAAATCACCGGTCCTGACGCGGCGAAATTCACCCAGATGCTGACCTGCCGCGATCTGTCGAAGATGGCGGTCGGCCAGTGCAAATACATCCTGATCACCAATGCCGACGGCGGCATTCTGAACGATCCGGTCCTGCTGCGTCTTGCCGAGAACCATTTCTGGATCTCTCTTGCTGATAGCGACATTCTTCTTTGGGCGCAGGGGGTTGCGATCAACGCGGGTCTTGATGTCACGATTGGTGAGCCGGATGTCTCGCCGCTGCAATTGCAAGGCCCCAAATCCGGCGAGATCATGCGCGCGCTGTTTGGCGACGGGATCATGGACCTGCGCTACTACTGGCTGCGCGAAGTCGAGCTGAACGGCATCCCGCTGATCGTGTCGCGCACCGGCTGGTCCAGCGAGCTGGGCTATGAAATCTACCTGCGCGACGGTTCCAAAGGCGATCTGCTGTGGGAAACCATTATGGCAGCCGGTCTGGAATTTGGCCTCAAGCCCGGCCACACATCCTCCATCCGCCGCATCGAAGGTGGGATGTTGTCGTATCACGCGGATGCCGACATGGGCACCAACCCCTTTGAGCTTGGGTTTGACCGGTTGGTGAACCTCGACATGGAGGCTGATTTCATCGGCAAGGCCGCGTTGCGCCGTATCAGGGACGAAGGTGTCAGCCGTAAGCAGATCGGCCTGATCATCGACGGCGATCCTCTTGCGGGTCCCAACACGACATTCTGGGACATCAATTCGGGTGGCGAAGCAATCGGCAAGGTCACCTCTGCGGTTTATTCCCCGCGTTTGGAGCAGAACATCGCCTTGGCCATGGTGTCAGCGGAACACGCCAACATCGGTGCACAGGTTGAGGTCGTCACCAAATCCGGCCCCGTCCGCGCAACAATCTGCGAGCGCCCGTTCTATGATCCCAAAAAACAGATCGCTGCCGCTTAACGTCCTGCTACATGAAAGAATACCGAAATGTCAGATCTCGCGATTGAGCTGCACTGGCAGCGCGCAGCGCCCGTATTGCAAACCGGTGCCTATTCGAACGAGCACACCGTGCAATACAACAACCGCTATGACCTGCTGGTCGATTCCGCCCCTGATTGGGGCGGAAACCCGGAGAACACAAACCCCGAACAGGCCCTCGCCTCGGCGCTGTCGAGCTGCCATATGATGACCTTTCTTGCGCTGGCCGCAAAGGCGCGCTGGCCGGTGGCCAGCTACCACGATTATGCCGAGGCCCATCTGGGCAAGAACCCCAAGGGCCAGATGTCGGTAACGCGGATTGATCTGCATCCGGTGGTGCGTTTTGACACCGGCTTTACGGTGGGCGACGCCGAACTCGCGCAGATGCAGGACCGCGCGCACCGCTACTGCTTTATTGCGAACACCCTCGCCGACAGTGTCGAAATCAACATTCTTTAGCGCTCGAATAAGGGATACCCCCCGTGACCACATCTGACATCCTGCTGCGCGTTCTGGACGGGACCGGAATATTGCGCCTGACCTTGAACGACGTGCGTCGGCGCAATGCCTTGTCCGAGGCGATGCTGGCGGAACTCGGTGCTGCGTTTGCAGCCGCCGGGACCGATCCGAATGTGCGGGTCATTGTCCTGGCGGCCAATGGCCCTGCGTTTTGTGCAGGCCATGACCTCAAGGAAATGACCGCTGGGCGTTTGAACGGAGATGGTGGTAAAGCCTATTTTGCCCATGTCATGGCGATGTGCGCAGGCGTGATGCAAGGCATCGTGAATTGCCCCAAACCCGTCATCGCTGAGGTCACAGGCATTGCAACGGCCGCAGGCTGCCAGCTGGTCGCAAGCTGTGATCTGGCCATTGCGGCGGACAGCGCCGGGTTCAGCACACCGGGTGTTCACATCGGGTTGTTCTGCTCGACCCCGATGGTGGCGCTGTCGCGCAATGTGGCGGACAAACACGCGATGGAAATGCTGCTGACCGGTGACATAACCTCAGCCGCGCGGGCCGCCGAAATCGGCCTTGTGAACCGCGTCGCGGCACCTGACGCGTTGCAAACGGTAACGATGGAGTTGGCGCGCAAGATTGCGTCAAAATCCAGCATGACGCTGGCAACCGGCAAACGCGCCTATTACGCCCAGCGCGAGATGTCGCTGCCCGATGCCTACGATTACGCCTCTGCTGTGATGGTCGATAACATGCTAGCGCAAGACGCCGAAGAAGGCATTGGTGCCTTCATCGAAAAGCGCGCGCCCCAATGGCAGGACGCTTGAGCCATGACCGCAAACCCCTATAATACCGATCTGGACCGCAATCCTGCAAACCATCAGCCACTGACGCCGCTAACATTTCTGGAACGCGCGGCCTCGGTCTTTCCTGATCACACTGCGATCGTGCATGGCCCGTTGCGGCGCAATTATGCGGCGTTTTATGCACGATCACGTCAGCTGGCCTCTGCTTTGGCACAGCAAGGCATCGGGCGCGGTGACACGGTGTCGGCCTTGCTGGCCAATACGCCCGCAATGCTGGAATGCCACTACGGTGTTCCCATGTGTGGCGGGGTCCTGCATTCCGTGAACACCCGGCTAGATGCCTCGGTGATGGCGTTCCAGCTGGACCATGCCATGTGCAAAATCGTCATCGTAGACCGCGAATTCATGCCCTTGATGCAGGATGCGCTGGCGCTGGCAACAGTGCGCCCGCTTGTCATCCAATACGACGACGCTGAATTCTGCGGATCCGTTACCGAGGCAGATGCGCAGGATTACGAGGCCTTCCTGTCGACGGGCGATCCTGAATTCGACTGGCTGATGCCGCTGGATGAATGGGACGCGATTTCGATCAACTACACATCGGGGACGACAGGCGATCCAAAGGGTGTGGTTTCGCACCACCGGGGGGCCTATCTGCTGGCGCAGGGCAATGCGCTGACGACGTCGATGGCGAAACATGCGGTCTATCTGTGGACGCTGCCAATGTTCCACTGCAATGGCTGGTGTTTCCCATGGACGCTGTCAGCGATCATCGGCACCCATGTCTGCCTGCGTCAGGTGCGGGCAGAACCAATCTGGGCCGCTTTGGCAGATGAGCACGTCACCCACCTGTGCGGCGCGCCCATTGTCATGTCTTTGATGATCTCGGCGCCGGAGACCGAAAAGCGCCAACTTGATCATACCGTGCAATTCTTTACCGCTGCCGCCCCGCCGCCGGAGAAGCTGCTGGCGGATATGAAAACCTCAGGCTTTGATGTCACGCATCTCTATGGGCTGACTGAAACCTACGGCCCTGCCGTGGTGAATGACTGGCATCAGGACTGGTCCGATCTGCCGCCCGCCGAGCAGGCAAAGCTGAAATCGCGCCAAGGCGTGCGCTATCTGCCGCTGGAAGGATTGGATGTGCTGGACCCGGACACCATGCTGCCCGTGCCGCGCGACGGGAAAACCATGGGCGAGGTGATGTTTCGCGGCAACGTCGTCATGAAGGGGTATTTCCGCAATCCCACAGCCACCCAAGAGGCCTTTGCAGGCGGCTGGTTCCATTCCGGCGATCTCGGCGTGCGGCACGCGGACGGCTATATTCAGCTGAAGGATCGCTCCAAGGATATCATCATTTCGGGCGGCGAGAATATTTCGTCCATTGAGGTGGAAGAAGCGCTTTATCGTCACCCCGCCGTCGCGATTGCTGCCGTGGTGGCCATGCCGCACGAAAAATGGGGCGAAACGCCCTGTGCTTTTGTGGAACTGGCTACAGGTGAACATGTGGATGCCGCCACACTGCGCGCGTGGTGCAAGGACCAGCTTGCGCCCTACAAGGTGCCCGGACAGTTCGTGTTCATGCCGATCCCGCGCACGTCAACCGGCAAGATCCAGAAATTCATCTTGCGCGATCAGGCCCAGAAGATCGCGGAAAACGCACATGCAGGTCAAATGACACCGGCTCAGTAAGCCGGTGTCAATTGCGATCCTGTCAGGCTGGCAAAACCTTTGATCGTTGCTCGCCCAATCCGTTGATACCCAAGGTCACAACCTCTCCGCCGTGCAGATACCGCTGCGGGGATTGACCCATCCCCACGCCCGGAGGCGTGCCGGTTGAAATGACATCCCCCGACTGCAGGCTCATGAACTGGCTGCAATAGGACACGAGGTGCGGGATCTTGAAGATCAATGTCGCGGTTGATCCTGTCTGCATGCGTTTGCCATCCACATCCAGCCACATCCCCATGTTGTCCATGTCTGCGATCTCATCGACTGTGACGAGCCAAGGCCCTGTTGGCCCAAAGGTATCGCAGCCTTTGCCCTTGTCCCACGTGCCTGCCCGATTGAGCTGAAAATCGCGCTCTGACACATCGTTGATCACACAAAACCCTGCGACATGGTCCATCGCGTTGGCCTCGTCGATATAAGATCCCGGTTCGCCGATCACGACGCCCAATTCGACCTCCCAATCGGTTTTGACCGAACCGCGCGGGACCTGAATGTCATCATTCGGGCCGACCACCGCAGAGGTCCATTTGTTGAAGATGATGGGCTCTTCAGGGATTGGCATCCCCGCCTCTTCGGCGTGATCGGCGTAGTTCAGGCCGATGCAGACAAATTTGCCGATATTCCCGACACAGGCCCCAAGGCGCAGATCATCCTGTGGTGTGCCGTCAACCAGCGGCAGCGTTTCCGGGTCCAGCCCGTGCAGCGCCTTCAGGCCAGCGGGGCGCAATGTCTCACCAGAGATATCCGGGACCACGCCCGACAGATCGCGCACGCGGCCTGACGCATCCAGAAGTCCGGGTTTTTCTGCGCCGGGCGCGCCGTAGCGGAGAAGCTTCATATCGTGTCCTCATAATTATGACTTGAATATCGTGTCATCAGGCAGCGCCACGTGCCGCCCACAGGGCCCCACGGCGGATAATCTCGGTGACTTGCGGCACCTTCAGGTCGTCCAACTCGTGGCCGATTGAGCAATAGAACACCCGGCCCTTGTCCCAGCGGCGTTTCCAGACAACCGGGATCACGGTGCTTTCGATCCACCACAGATGATCGCCCGAAAACGTCGTGGTCGCCAGGACCTCGTTCGATGGATCGACGAGCATATGGTATTGCTCGGTCGTCAGGCGGAAACTCTTAATGTCTTGCACAATCGGATCGTCGGGTTTGCAGATGGTCACATCGTAATCAATATGGTCTTCGCGCGGCTGCAGGTTGTCGGGCCATCCGGGGGGATGAGCCACAAACTGACCGCCGATCAGGAAATGATAGGTCGGGCGATCGCGGAACGCATCCCCCATATGCCCGTGCCAACCAGCCGCCAACAAACAGCGCCGCTTTCATGGTGTATCCTTTCGCATGTAGGTCGATATCGACGCCATATCGCGGGCGCCATAACCTGCCTTTTCCGCCTCGATCAATTTGGCCAGTGTGGTTCGGCCTTGCGGCATCGCAGTGCCACGTCGATCTGCAAGCTGTGGCGTCACCTCCATGTCTTTGCGGGCCAGTGCCACGGTAAAGGTGACATCGTGATCTGCCTCGTTCAGATAGAGCGGACGCCGGTATTTGAGCATTGGCGCACAGGCCGCAGAGGCCGCGATCACATCGAGTGCCTGCTCAGACGTGATGCCGGAGGCTTCGGCCAGGGTCATCGCTTCGGTAAGCGTCTGAATGATCCCGTGGATCAGCGAATTCACCGCCAGTTTCATTACAGCCCCTGCCCCGGACTGACCGAGATAGATGGTTTGTCGGCTCACCGCATCGAATACGGCCGCAAGATCAGCATCTTAATCACGGCAGCCGACCATGACCAGCAGATCTGCACTTGCAGCATCTTGTGTCGCCCCGGAAACCGGCGCATCAATCACCCGGATATTCTCTGGCGCCGTTGCGACCAGATCGGCGATGTGGTCAGGGCTCATCGTGCCCATTTCCACCAAGGTCGCGCTGCCTGTCGAGGCAAACAATCCGCCGCGTCCGAGATGCACTGCATAAGAGGCCGCGCCATCGGCCAACATCGTCACAACGATGTCAGCCCGCGCCGCCAGATCCGCAGGGGTCTGCACTGCCAGACAGCCTTCGGATTTTGATCCGACCCGGCAATCAGGCCTTCTTTGATATCCTGCAATCCTATCAGGGATATCGCACCTGCTACTACCGCAGGTTCAACGTCGGCCGCGCGACCCCATGGCAGAATGACGCCTATGTGAAGGCGCGCGAATGGATTGATGCCTCCATCGCGACGATCAAACCCGGCGTCTCCACCGACAAGGTGGTCGAGGTTTGACCAACAGCCCAGGAACTCGGCTTTGCGAATGAAGATCAGGGCGTTGGGCACCAGGGCTGCCGCTGTATGCGCCGACTTTTCCCATATGGATCAAGCCGGGGCCGAGGACGTGATAGGCTTTGCCGTCGGCGCGGTGCTGGTGGCCCTGCTGCTGGTCGCCCCCCCCGCAGGCAGCATCACCCTGCCGGTGCTGCTGCTGATCTACGCCACCCTCTCCCTGATCGCCTGGCTGGTCTTGCGCCACTTCTTCAGGGGCCCCAAAGGCCAGGTGAAACACTTCGACCACGATATCAACGATTGAACAAAGCCCCGTCCGGTCTGCACTGGGCGGGGATCCCCGAGCAGCCAATCGACATTTGGGAGACCACTGAGCAGCGCCCTCGCGCCGATGTAGTCGCACCTGACCGTCGGTAACGAACAGATCGAGCGGGTCCCCTGGCTGTCGCAGATGGCATGCAGCTTGGTGTTCATTCTACACTTGGTTCGCCCCCTCTCGGGACATTGCTGCGCAATGCCCTGCCGGGCAAGGGATCAGGCGGCCGCACCTCCCTTCGTCGGGGAATTGATCCACTGGATCAGTTCCTTATCCTCTATAGTTCGCGGCCATGCTGATCGCTGTGCGGTGGGCTTTTAGATACGTCGCGTCGATCATCACGGCCTGTTCTTCGCCGTGCCCGGCGTCCAGCCCCGCCATCATCCGCGCGAAGATGCCTTTCTCGCTCCAGCGCGTTCAGCGGCTGTAGAGAGACTTATGCGGGCCGTACTCCCGAGGAGCATCGCACCAGCGCAACCCATTGCGGTTGATAAAGATATTCCGCTCAACACACGTCGGCCATCAACGCGGGGCTCGCCGTGGAACTTGGGAAAGAAGGGCTCAAAGCGCGCCATCTGCGCATCCGTCAGCCAAAAAATCAGACAATTCACCGCTCCGTTTTCGGAACCGTGAATCACGCGTTACAGCAGAAACCTTCTGATCCTGACCCTAGGCCTCTCGTTTGGCAGACACCATCAGCCACCATGCAAGTAGCGGAAAACCAGCAAGCTCGAAGGCGAACGAAGGGGCAATGGCAGCGCTGAATACCCCGCCGGTGTCCATGGCGCTTAGTCGGAACAGACCCGCAACTGCGATCATCGTCGACAGAATGATCAAGGTTGAGCGAAGCTGGCGCATTGCAAAACCTCCGATCATGAACACAGCACCGACGCCAAACCAGACACCACCAATAAATCGTATGTGACTATCTTGAGCATGGAATGCTGCCGCATCGGTGATCGAAACGAAATCACGTGTCGATTGCCATCCCAGTGTCTTTATCCCGCCAAGGCCGACGTTCAAACCTAGGAGGACAATGACGGCACCAATGATCACGACGACCGCGTTCAGTAGTTTGATCTTCTTCATTTCATGTCTCCTAGAGGTTGGCGCTGAGGCTGAATAATAATTGGTACGCGTTCCATATTAATGAAAACTTGACATTGCAATATTTATTTGGGACGCGTTCCAGGTTAAATTGGAGTGTCCAACCATGGCTAGACGCGCTGGCAGACCTCGCCGAAGCGAGACCGATATCCTTGGATTCCAGGCAAAAATTGGGAAGCACGCGCTTGAGATTTACCAAGCAGAAGGCTTCGAAGCGATTTCAATCCGGCGTCTGGCGAAGGAGGTTGGATGCGCGCCGATGACGATCTATGCGCATTTCGAGGGCAAGACAGATATCCTGCGATACCTTTGGGCGGACGTCCTATCGGACATGTCAGATGAAATCCGGAAGACGCTAACGGATATCGCTGCTCCAAATGAACGGTTGCAGTCGGCGGCACAAACATTTGTCGCCTATTGGACCAATCATCCCGATCATTTTCGACTTGTCTTTATGTCCAACGACGTGAACCGCGCGGATGTCAGTACCTTCGTGAGCGATGAGAAGACCCTGGCACATTTCGCAGTCTTTTCAGATTTGATCCGAGAGGTTCTTCCGGACGCAGCCGATGTTCAAGTGAGGACCGACACGCTCATATCGGGAATGATCGGCATTGCTCTTTGCATGAACACTATCCCTGATTACCCTTGGGTCGATGCACCACTGATGACCGAACGTTTATTAAAAAGCGTCGTTGCATAAGCCGATAGGCAGTTTCGGAATGAGACAGACTTCCATGCGATCAGCAGCATTAGACACAGTGGGCCGGTAGCATACTTGAGGCGATGCGGCGCCGAGAGACCAGCCCAAGCTTGTCCCAGGCCAACCGTGATAGGCTCAGGCCCGCCGAAATCACCCAATACCGCACCTTAGACGGACCGTGGCTTTCAAAACTAGCGGTTGCACTGCCACCCAGCTTTGACAGCGGCGCTGGACGGGACGGGTCGCCGTTGCCGTAGCATCACGATGATCGCTGTCACCACGATCTGAACAGATGCGAAAACGATCATGGCCGACAGCAGGCCGAGCCTGTCCGCCAGTGCGCCGCTGGCAATCACGGGCAGCGAGAAGCCGAAATAGGCATAGACGAAGAGACCCGCCGTCGCCCGCGCCCGATCATCCGGCGCATGTAACGAGACCTCTGCCAGAGCGGCGAGATAGGTAAAGCCATAGCTGGCCGCACTGGTGATGCAGGTGCCGATCAGAACAAATGCCAGAACCTTCAGCCAGACACCGGCCAGAAGAACGAGAGAGCCGAGCGGGATCAAGACAAACCCGAGGGCGAGCGCCCGTTCGTTGGTCATGCGGCGGGCAATCGGCTGGCACAGAAAGCCCACGAAGATCGCAAGAAAGATGACAAGGCCCGTCCAGCCGCCAAGGTCGTTCGCGGCAAGTTCCAGCGGAACAACCGCAATGGTCATGCCTGTCGTGGACCAGGCCAGCGCCATCGCGGCCCCGAAAACCCAAACGCCAGCCGGGAACACCGGCAGGCGCAGAACCGATACCGGCTTGGGCGTATCGACCCGCGGCAATGCAAGGACAAGGACCGCAAGCACCGGTGCTGCCACAAACAGCGCGATATAGCTCGCAGGCAGCAAACTTGGCCCCTGCACACCAAGGCTGATACCGGTCGCCAGAGCGCCACCTCCAAAGCCGAGAGATGTTGCCGAGGTGACAATCAGAGCGGCGCTCCTTGCGCGCTCCGCGCCGAGAATTTCCGTCATATAGGCGGTTCCGGCAGTCGTCGCGAGACCTGTCCCGATCCCGAGCAGGAAGCGCGCGATGACCAGACTTGTCCAGCTTGGCACCTGCACCAGCAGCGCGGTTGCGACGACTCCGAAGATCAGCGCCAATGCAATCGGAACCCGGCGACCGATCCGATCCGATAGCCCGCCCACCAGCAGCAGCGTCGGCATGAGACCTCCGACATAGGCCGCGAACGCGACCGTCACTGCCGTCGCCCCAACGTCGCTTTCGGCGGCATAGACATCATAGAGCGGAGCCTGAAGGTTCACGGCGAATGTCACCGTGAACAAGCCAAAGGCAAGAAGCGAAATCGGGATGAGTTTGGACATGGGGTGGACCTTGAAGGTTGACTTCAGATCGGAATGCCATGAGCCTTTAAATATGACAATTTTTCTACTGTACTAATTACAGTGAAGAGATGAGGAAATCCAGATACATACGCTTGGCCGACATGCTCTCGGCAGTGATCCGGCAGGGCAAGCTTGCCCCGGGCACGAAACTCCCGACACATCGGGCGTTTGCGGAGCAGTTCAACGTCGCCCTCGCCACGGCGACGCGCGCCTACGGCGAGCTTGAACGCCGCGGGCTGATTGTCGGCGAGGCTGGTCGCGGCACCTATGTGCGCGACCTTGACCTGCCGACGACGCTTGGTGTTCGACAGACCGTCAGCGATGGTCTCGTCGACCTCGTCTTCAACATGCCGGGTGACGCAGCCGATGCAGATATGCTGCGTGCTGGCCTTCGGCGGCTTGCGACCACGGGTGATCTTGAGGCGATGCTGCGCTACCAGCCCCATGGCGGACGCACCCACGAACGCCGGATCATCGCCGAAAACCTCACATCAACGCTTGGTCCCATTGATCCCGAATGCCTGTTGGTCACCTCCGGTGGCCAGCATGGATTGGCCATCATCGCCCTTGGGCTATTTCAACGCGGTGACGCCATCGCCACCGACACGCTGACCTACCCCGGCTTCAAATCCATCGCGACATTGCAGGGGATTGACCTTATCCCGGTGGACGGGCGGGACGGCGTGATGAGCCCGGATGATCTGGACAGACAGTGCCGCGACCGAAAGATCCGGGCAATCTATCTGATGCCCACCGTCCATAATCCCCTGGGCGCAGTCATGGACGAACCAACGCGCCACCGTCTGATCGGCGTCGCGCGCAAACATGATCTTCTGGTGATCGAGGACGCTGCATACGCCTTTCTGGAGCCGGACCCGCCGCCGAGCCTCATCTCGCTAGCGCCGGAGCGTACCGTTCATGTGGGCGGCTTCTCCAAGAGCCTCGCCACGGGGCTACGCCTGGGATACGTGATCGCCCCTGCAAACCACTGCGACAGACTGCTTGAAGCGATCCGGGCGACGACATGGAACACCCCGGCGCTGATTTCCGGTCTGGTCACGGGCTGGGTGGAAGATGGCACGCTGGTGGCTTCGGAGGAAAACCGCAGACGGGATGGCGCTGAGCGCCAGCAGCTCTGCCGGACCGCGTTGGGTGGCGCGCGCATCCTGTCGCACCCGAATGCAGGTTTTGCCTGGCTGCCGCTGGAGAAAGGTGTCCGCGCCGAGCCTATCGTCACACGTCTGAAAGAACACGGCATCTCGGCATCGGGAGCAGACCCCTTTGCGACAACCGTTGCTGTGCCACAGGCATTGCGGCTCGCTTTCGGTGGCATTTCAAAGAGTGAGTTGAGGGAGGTTTTCCAGACCGTCCGAAAAGCCGTCGAGGAAACTTCGATAGCCTAGGGAAGCTCCGGCACCGGCTGTCGAACGAATACCGCGAACTGACGTTTGCCGCCGGTTCATCTTTGGTGCCGCTTGCTGACGGCACATCCGGCAAAGGGGGGAATGAGCATTGGCAGCCATGTCATGCCAAACGTCCAACACTCCGCACCCATCCGAAAGGCAGGGCTTCAGACACGGGCGGCCTCATCGGCCAGAAACGCCCCCTGACACCAGACACGTATGGCGAATGGACAGTTGCAACCGCAAACCGTGCGAAAGCAGGCACCTTGATGTGGTGCCTGCTTCGATTGCTGTACTGGTCCCCTAGGCAAACAGGATGTCATCTGATCCCAAAATGGTGATCGTCACAGTTTCCGTGTCCAGTCCGCCATCGCCGTCATCGACCGTGTAGGCAAAGCTGTCTGTGGCCGTCTCCCCGCTGTTCAAATGCTCGAACATACCGTCGGCGGAATAGGTGAACGTGCCGTCGCCGTTGTTGATGACATCGCCAAGCGTGCCGCTGTCGTCAATCGTGAACACAAAGGTATCGCTGTCAGGATCGGTGACATTTGCTGCAACCGTGACCGAGGGGCTGGGGCCATTCAGGGTTGAGCTGAACTGAACCCCGTCGACACGCAGATCATCCGTCCGCAAAAACTCGTAGTTCAGCGGGCCGACCGAAATCTGGGCATCCACCGTGACACCGCCTCCAAGATTCAGGCCTGCGATGTCCAGCTCGATGCTGTCGATGTTCTGATTGGTGTCGGCAAACAAAATCCACTGAGGGTTTGACAGGTCGACATCGCCGTTGCCCCCGTTGATGACCCAATCGGTCGAGGCGATTGTCTGTCCCGTCCCATCCACGAACACCTCGCCCGCGAATGCCCAGCCGGTGCTATTGGGGTTGGGCTGGACGATCACGCCGTTGCCCTCGCTGAGATACTGCGCGGCGATCTGATCAAAGGTGAAATTCGCGCCCCCGTCGCGCTGGATAGACGCCGCCGTGCCCGTGTCGAAATCGTAGACATAGAAACGCCCGGCATTGGGGATCGTTTGGGCCCCGACGCTGTCGGAACTGGCGACCTGCGGATCTTCGTCAACCGTGCCGGTCACCGCTTGTGCCACCGGAGCGTCATTTGTGCCGTTCACTGTGAACGACAGAGTTTGCGTGTCAGAGCCGCCGTTGCCGTCCTGCACGGTCACGTCATACTCGATCATCAGCGTCTCGCCCGCGGCCAGATAGGCCGCATCCACCGCGCCTATGTCAAAAGCCCAGTCCACAGAGCCGGACGCTTGCGCTGCGGTGCTGTTCACGCTGAGCTCGATCAGGGCCTGCGCCTGCGCCGAGGTCAGCCCGCCTGCATCGCCCACAAAGCGCACCGCATCAATCTCTGCCGTGTGCTCATCCGTGACATCGACATCGTTGAATTCAATCGTGCCCTGACGGGTGATCTCCATATCGTAGTCAAGGCCGACAAAGTAATTGGTCTCGTTGTCACCATCACTCGCAAGGAACAGCTTGAGCCCCAAAGACGGATCAATCGCGTTGGTTTGATCGGGTGTTGAAGACGCCGGGTCAAAGCCATCAAACGTGCCAATCAGCGCACCCGAACTGCTGAACACCGAGATGACATCGCTGAGACCGTCGAGGACGATTTCGAGGCTAAAGGTATTCTGCTGCCCGCCGCTCAGATTGAGTAGGTTCAGCTCAATCGCACCATCCTGTAGCGAGTCTCCCGGCTGCGAGTCCGTCTTGAGCTCGCCGTTATACAGGCGTCCCGCCCTGCTGTTGACAGAGAAATACGACACCTGGCCGACACCATCGGTGAGACCAAAAAAGACGTCCTGATCGCCGCCTGTCCGTGCGACTTCACCCTGAACAGTCACGACGACCTTGTCGCTGGCCTCCAGCGCGCCTTGCTCGACAATATCAAAAACGGTGTGTGGCGCACGCCTGTCTTCGGTGTTGATATTCACCCGCATCGCATCCTGACCGCCGACCGTCTGGATCGAAGCCGTGCCGCTTGTGGGATCAAAGGCCTCGATGAAATCTTGCGCGTCAAAGCTGCCGGATGTGGTAAAGCCCGCGCCGATCTCTTCCACCAGATCAGAGTTCGCGAAATTGATGACCGGCGCGTCGTTCTGGCCGGTGATGGTGACAGTGACCGTCTCAGTGGAAGTGCCGCCATTGCCGTCATCCACAGTGTAGGCGAAGCTGTCGGTTGCTGTTTCTCCAACCGCGAGGCTGTCAAACGCGCCGCTGGGGTCATAGCCAAACGTGCCATCGCCGTTGTCGGTGACCGCGCCAAGCGTGCCTGTGGTGTCGACGCTGAACGTGTGGCTGTCAGCGGCATCGACATCTGTGAAGTCCGCCGCAATGGTGATGGCAGGACCGTCTTCGTCGGCAGTATCGGTTACCGCCATGGCAACCGGCGCGTCGTTCTGGCCGGTGACGGTGATCGTCACGGTTTCGGTCGCAGTGCCGCCATTGCCATCATCCACAGTGTAGGTGAAGCTGTCGGTTGCTGTCTCTCCAACCGCGAGGCTGTCAAACGCGCCGCTGGGGTCATAGCCAAACGTGCCATCGCCGTTGTCGGTGACCGTTCCCAGCGTAGCACTCGTGTCGATGCTGAATGTGTGGGTGTCGGTGGCATCCACGTCCGAGTAATCCGCAGCAACTGTGACGGCCGGGCCGTCTTCGTCAACGGTCGCAGACACGGCCATGGCTACAGGGGCGTCGTTTTGTCCTTCGATCACAATATCATAGGTGACAGTTGTGATATTGCCTTCGTCATCCGATATCACCAGCGTCACGGTTTCGGTTGTGCTCTCGCCCGCGCCGAGACTGTCGTAGGCGGTCCCGGGATCAAAGGACAGGCTTGCACCGCCGCCGACCCCGATTTGGCTGGTCTGGCTGGCTCCACTGTCCTGCGCCGTCAATATCCCGCCGCCGGTAACACTTGCCGATACCAGTTCCACCGATGTCCCATCCAGGTCGTAGTAGTCCACCTGGAACTGCAGCGCGTCACCTTCCGACGTGCTCAAACCATCATCGCGCAGGATCACCAGAGGCGCGTTGTCGCCCGCCAGATCAAATGTGAAATCGTCGAATTGCAGCACTTCAAAACTGTGCAGAAAATCGCAGCCGTCCTCGCCCTGGACATAGGTCCAGGGTCCACGGCCAAAACCTGAAACCTGATAGTCCAGCACAGAACCGGAAAAAACCGCAGTGTCCCGTCCCTTGCCACCAAACATGACATCGTTGCCGCCGCCGCCTTCTACGGTGTCGTCACCTCGTCCGGTATAGATACGGTCACGGTACTCGGAGCCGGTGACCTCATCGTTTCCGCGGCGCGTCCAGATGAATTGTCCACGGGATGCGTCCGACGCATCTACTTCCATATCAGTATTTCTCAGATAACCACGACCGCGATATCCCATGGTGATACTCCGTTATTGTCATTGGACAGCTTTCGGGCCCCATCCCCTAGCCTTCCTGCGACCTCTGATCCGAGACCAGAACCACGCAAAAACAAGCTAATTTTTAATAAGTTAAGGATGGGAGCGACAATCACCCGAACGGGTGATTTTTATGGGCGAAACAGAAAGTTATTCCATTGGAAACAGTAATGCGTTCAAGATAACCCAAATGAGTTGGGGGAGATAATGAGAACCACCAATCGGGTTATGAGCGGCTGGCAGCTTTTCTGTTTCAGCGTTCTCAGCGCACCATTGGCCATGGTCAGCTTCGCAATCGTGAGCTTTGCGCCAACCTTTTACGCAATAGACATGGGGTTGGGGCTGGCGGTTGTGGGGGCCGTGTTTATGTTTGGTCGCTTGTTTGACGTGTTCACGGACCCGCTGATTGGTGCGCTGAGCGATCGGACCTTCGGCGCACGCGGCCCCCGAGTACCGTGGATGCTGTTTTCTTTCCCCGGGGTTTTGCTGTTTGCCTGGTTGCTGCTCTCGCCCCCGGATGGGGTTGGTCCGGTGTATCTGTTCTGTGTGATCTCCGGCTATTTGCTTTTTGTAACCGCTTTTGATGTGCCTTACTCCAGCATTGGTTTGGAGATTTCTCCCAATGTGCACGAGCGCTCGGTGCTGGCTGGCACCAAGGCTGTGTTTCAAATCCTGGGCGCCCTGGCCGCGTCACTGGCGCCCGTGATCATTGGGGCGCAGATGGGTCTGTCGCTGCGCACATTGGGGCTGGCCTTTCTCATAACGATGCCCGTCGCGATGGCGTTTTTTCTGATCTGGGCGCCGCGACAGCAAAGCCGGGAGACCCGGACCCGTTTAAGCCTGTGGACTGCGTGGCGTAACTGCTTGCAGGAGCGCGCGTTTCTCAGGCTGATGATTGCGTTCTTTGCCGTGCAGGCAGCCAACGCGATGACGGTCGGCCTATTGGTGCTGTTTGTCAGCCATGTTCTGAATGCACCTGCGGTGGTGGGTCAGATGTTCTTGCTGCTGCTGGTGGGCACTGCAGTCTTTGTGCCGCTGTGGATCTGGCTTTCCAGCATGATCGGCAAGCGCAGAACTTGGACAGTCGCGATCACGATCTGCGCCGGTGTCTTGTCGGGCTGCTACCTGGTTGGCGCCGGCGACATCCTATTGATGCAGGTGATCTGTATCGGCCTGGGGGCCTGCATGACCTGTGACGCGGTGATGCCAACGTCGATGCTTGCAGATATCGTCGCTCGGGATGAAGCCGACAGCGGCCACCCAAGAGCTGCCAGCTATTTGGCCCTGAAAAACGCGGCTTCCAAGATGGCCTTTGTTGCGCCAATGGGGATCGCTTTTCCGATTCTGGGTTTGGCCGGTTTCGACAAATCCGGCGTAAATGGCCCGGAGACCTTTGGCATCCTGCTATTCTTCTTTGCCGGGCTTCCCGCTGTGCTGCGACTGGCGGTTGCAGGATATCTCTGGCGCCAGGCAGGTGATGTGACGGTCACAACCACCCCAGCATGAGCCAGGCCCTTGCTCCACCGACCGCGGTCGAAATACGGGCAGAAGAAGCCCGTATGTTGCGAGAGCGGGCCAGAGGTTCCGCCCGCTTCGCCTTTACTCTGATTGCCTTGATCGCCGTCAGCCTCGCCTCCGTGCGTCTCTACCGCGAGGCGGTCCTATGGGCGGGCCTTGCTTCGATCATGGTGGTGATCACGGTTCTCTACGCGCGCGTCTGGCCTCAGGCAGAGGAGACCCCGGAACAGGTTGATCGGTACCTGATGGGCCACATCGCGATCTCAGCCTTTACCGGTCTGGTTTGGGGCATTTGCGCGATCCAGTTGGCCAGCCCGACATCTGAACTCCAGACTTTTATGGCGGGGCTGTTTCTGACATCAATCACCGCCGGTGGGGTCATGGCAGGAACCGTGTACCGGCCTGGCTACCTCGCCATTGCCATATGCTCACTCCTGCCGTTCGGCCTGTTTCTCTTGATCACAACAGATGGCGTGATCCGTATCTATGGCGGGTTCATCCTGTTCTATTTCAGCTTCTGTTTCGCCACCAATTTAACGGCCAGTCAAAAGACAAGGGATGCGCTCGCAGCCCAATTGGTCAGTCGGCAGGCTGAAAAGGCTTTGGAGCAATTTGCCGAAGCCGCCAGGCACCAACACGCGGCCAAACGTTCCCTGAAGGCAATTCAGCACGACATGACCCAGCCTCTATTGGCCCTGCGCAACTTCCTGGCCGAGATGGATCGCCAGGCCACTTCGCCGGAACAGGCGGTCTTGGTGCGCCAAATCCGATTTGCATTGATCAGTCAGGAGGCGCTGGTCGAGGAGCTTTCGAATGTGGAGCAACCCGCATCAAGACTGACGCATACCGAAATCGACGTGGCAGATCTGCTGTCTCGGCTGGACGAGGAGTATCGCCCGCAATTTGCCGCAATAGGCTGTGATTTCGTAGTAAAAAATGATCTGGGGATCATCGAGAGTGACCGCCCCAAGCTGGAGCGTATCCTGCGAAATTTCCTGAGCAACGCAGTAAAATACGGGGCCTCCGGCGGGTATGTGCAGCTGTCGGTTTTCGTGACCGGCGACGAGAGCTGGTGGCAGGTCACGGATCGGGGCAGAGGCATGACACAGGACCAGATTCAGGCGGTGCGCCAACGCGAAAACCTGCCCGCAACCCGCACTGGCCAGGGGTTGGGCCTGGGCATCGTACGGGAACTTGCCCAAGAGCTGGGCGGCACATTTGAGATCAAGTCCAGCACAACCACAGGCACGCAGGTGTCGCTGCGACTGTCGCACCAGCCTGTCGAGGTCGCGCGCGATCAGGCCTTTGTCCTGGTTATTGGACAGGATACCCTTCCGAACATGGGCGCATGGGCGGATCTGGTCTCGTCCTGGTACTGGAAATTTGCCCATGCGGACACCTGCCAAGGAGCGGCAGACGCGATCACGCTGCTGGGGCAAGTCCCCGATCTGATTGTATTGGATCCCGTCGCCGGGCAATCGTTTTCCGAAAGCGAAATCAGTGACCTACAGCAATTCGCGCCGACGACCTATCTCCTGCGTGCCCCGGTCGGCGATGGGCACGGTCAAGACAGGAACGGGATCGAATTGCCGGACCGGGAAGTCAACTTGCGGCGCGCGCTGGAAAGCCGCCTTCAGAACAGCGCCAATTCGCGCGCCCTTTGAACCGCTGCGGCACGGTTGCCCACAGAGAGTTCCCTGAAGATCGTTTTGGCATGAGTTTTGACAGTGTTCTCGCTGATTGAAAGGGCGCCGGCGATGCTCTTGTTGGTGTGGCCTTCCGCCATCATCGACAATATGCGCTGCTGTTGCGGCCCGAGTTTCGGGCGGACGATCGTGTCCATTCCATCAGATTGGAACATCGTACGACGGGCGCCATTCTCAATAGATTTGGCCGGTAGCGGCCCCTCATCGACGGCAGCAAGGATGGCGTCCAGCAAAACCTGCTCTTCACACGATTTGTGGACAAAGCGAAACGCTCCGACCATCTGGGCATTGGTCCGTGTTTTCGCATCTTCCGACGCCGACAGAACGATCACCTGAACGCCAATATTGCGCGCGCGCAACGCGCCGATCAGCGCGATCCCGTTGAACGGCTTCATCGCCAGATCAGTGATGACCACATCCCAGGTTCGACCGCTGTCTATCTCTGCCAAAAAATCGGTGGCCGTCGTGAAACTCGTCACGTCTAGGTCCAAAGCGCTGCTCTCGAACACGTAGGAGAGCCCCTGCAAGAAAATCGCATGATCATCAATTATGGCGAGGCGGATCGAAGCAGTTTCCACTCATTATCCCCCTTTCAGTCATCTGTTTTTGGACCAATTTCTATTGAAAATCTTATTTGATGCAGAGAGCAATTCCATTGTTACGGAGTGCCGCATTTTTCTTCAGCAAGTGACCTTTTTAGAAGTTGAAGGACAACTCTCACCCTCGATCAGCGTTTTGCCCCACAATGAACGGCTGCCTTATTTGCAAAAAACAACCCCAATCGTGGCGCATGTGCAGCCTGGTCAGCCAGGCTCCCCTGTCCCTGCCTGCATCGGGCCGGAACCCGCCCCGGCCCGCTCATCCCTCAGTTTCACCAAGCCTGCAATCTCGACCATCTCGTAGCTGCCACCGATCCACCACTGGACCCCCGGTCCCGGCTTCCCTATATAAACAGTCAGGAAACGAACCGAGGCCCGAATGACCAACGCATCCGAACCGCTGGAAGGCACACCGCTGATCGCCCCCTCCTCTGTCAGCCACGAGCTGTACGAGCCTGTGGTGGACGCTTGCCGGTCCGTCTATGACCCCGAGATCCCGGTCAATATCTACGAGCTGGGCCTGATCTACACGATCGACATCTCTGCCGAGAATGACGTGAAGATCATCATGACCCTGACCGCCCCCGGCTGTCCCGTGGCTGGCGAGATGCCGGGCTGGATCGTGGATGCCGTCTCGCCGGTGCCCGGCGTCAAGAGCGTCGATGTCGAACTCACCTGGGAGCCGCCCTGGGGCATGGACATGATGTCCGATGAGGCCCGCCTCGAACTGGGCTTCATGTGAGCCCACGCAGGAACGATCTGGCCTGATCCTGCGGTCGCCCATCGTTGCGTCCGCACCGACCATCCGCAACGCGGCAGCGCTTCTGGCCTGCCGCGTTTGTCATATCCGCCGCGAGGCTGCACTCCCTGCCGCCATTGCCGACCGCCCAGACGCCCGAGCCGACGCCCGACCCGATGCCCCGTGGCCGTCCCGTGGCGCGATCATAACGCAGGATAAATGCGCCTCCCCCTGCCCGCCCCCTTGCCCCGAGGGCGCATCCCCCCGTAATATCGGCCTTATTATTGGCGGCACCTAAGCCGCAGCCGCCCGATCCTCCGCGACAGCTGCCCCGGCAGCGCGCAACACCACCCGCGGGCGCGCGCACCCAATTTGGAGTTCCATATTTTGCCCCGCATCTTCGCCTGCCCGACGTCGCTGATCGCACTTGCCCTTGCCGCACCGCTCCTGACCGGCCCTGCCCTGACCAGCCCCGCCCTTGCCGACACCGCGCCCGAGGCGATGAGCCTCAGCTACGGCCCGCGCCCCGCGTATCTGGTCGCAGCCCTGCCCGAAGGCCCGCTGAAAACGAAGCTGCAATCCTGCGCCGCGCAGACCCCGCAAGCCACCGAGTTCTCCATCGCGCACCGTGGTGCGCCACTGATGTTTCCCGAACACACGGTTGAGGGCAACCGCGCCGCCGCCTCCATGGGCGCCGGGATCCTGGAATGCGACGTGACCTTTACCAAAGACCTGGAACTGGTCTGCCGCCATTCGCAGAACGATCTGCACACCACCACCGATATCCTCACCAGCCCCCTCGCCGAGCGCTGCACCCAGCCCTTTACCCCGGCCAGTGCCGACACCCCCGCCACCGCCGAATGCCGCACCAGCGATCTGACGCTGGCAGAGCTGATGACCCTGCAGCCAAAGATGGACAGCAGCGACGCCACCGCCACCAGCGCCAAGGCCTTTCAGGGCGGTCTGGCCCCCTGGCGCAGCAATCTGCATCAGGGCGAGGCAACACTGCTCAGCCATGCCGACAGTATCGCCCTGTTCCGCGAGCTGGGCGCCCGTTTCACGCCCGAACTAAAGGCGCCCGCCGTCGCCATGCCCTTCAACGGGATGACACAGGAAGCCTATGCGCAGAAACTGATCGACGCCTATGTCGCCGCCGGCATCCCTGCGGCGGATGTCTGGGTGCAGAGCTTTGACCTCAGCGATATCAAATACTGGCTCACCCATACGCCGGAGTTCGGCCGTCAGGCGGTCTATCTCGACGACCGCTTTGCCCGCCATGACGCCGATGAAGGGCAGATTGATCCGATGGATCCCGCAACCTTCCGACCCTCGATGCAGGAGCTGAAGCAGATGGGCCTCAATTACATCGCCCCACCGATCTGGATGCTGCTGACGCTTGATGGCGACCGGATCGTGCCCTCCGCCTATGCACGGGCCGCGCAGGAGGCCGATCTGAACATCATCACCTGGACGCTGGAACGCTCCGGTCCGCTGACCAGCGGCGGCGGATGGTATTTCCAGTCGATCTCGGATGCGGTGACCTCGGATGCGGCCGTCTACCAGGTCCTTGATGTGCTGGCTCAGGATGTGGGGGTTGTCGGCGTATTCTCCGACTGGCCCGCAACAGTCACCTATTATGCCAATTGCATGGGGCTTTGACCCCTCCCCCCTTGAGCCTGCGCCATCGCCCCCCTAAATTGGAGGTAACGCGCGATAGTGGAGACAGAGATGTTCGGCATTCCCGGCAAACAAGCGGTGACCATCACCGACAAGGCAGCGGCCCAGATCGCCAAGCTGATGGACAAGGGCGGCCATTCCGGCCTGCGCATCGGCGTGAAAAAGGGCGGCTGCGCCGGCATGGAATATACGATGGAATATGTCGACACCCCCGATCCCAACGATGAGGTGGTCGAACAGGATGGCGCCCGTGTGCTGATTGCACCGATGGCGCAGATGTTCCTGTTCGGCACCGAAATCGACTATGAGGTCTCGCTTCTGGAGGCCGGGTTCAAGTTCAACAACCCCAATGTCTCCGAGGCCTGCGGCTGCGGGGAATCAATCAGCTTCAAGGATATGCCCGCAGGCTGACCTGCCAGCCCCCGATGGATTGGGGCAGACGCAGATCACAACCCAGACGTGCAGCCTGAAAAAAATAGACGCCCCATTGCCGTTTTTCGCAGCCTTGGCGCGCAACTTCGGTATTGTTCAACATGTGCAGGCCACAGGCTCCATGCGAACAGGCGAATTGTTCCCCAATCCGAACAATGCTAGGACAGGCCAAGCAGCAAGCTGTCCCCCGTCAGGGGCATGAAGGCAGCACCGATTTTGAGGGAGATACGCAGATGCGTCGCAAGATGGTCGCAGGCAACTGGAAAATGAACGGCACCGCAAGTGCGCTGACCGAGCTGGGCAATCTGGCCTATAGCTGCAAGTCGGCCAAGGCCGAAGTGGTGATTTGCCCCCCGGCAACGCTGCTCTACCGGGCAGCCAATGTCTGCGTCGACAGCAAGGTCGACATCGGCGCCCAGGATTGCCATAGCGCGACCTACGGTGCCCATACCGGCGACCTCAGCGCCGAAATGCTGCATGACGCCGGGGCGAGCGCGGTGATTCTCGGCCATTCCGAACGGCGTGCCAATCACGGCGAGACCGATGACATGGTCCGCGCCAAGGCCAGGACCGCCATTGCAGCGGGACTCACCGCCATCATCTGCGTCGGCGAAACGCAGGACCAGCGCGAGGCCGGCAAGACGCTGGAGGTGGTTCGCGCCCAGCTGGCAGGCTCGCTGCCGGACGACACCAGCGGCACGAATGTGGTGGTCGCCTATGAACCGGTCTGGGCTATTGGCACCGGCAAAGTGCCCACGGTCGAACAGATCGCAGAGGTGCACAACGACCTGCGCGCAAGCCTCGTCAAACGCTTCGGCGGTGAAACCGCCAATGCCATCCGACTGCTCTACGGCGGCTCGGTAAAATCCAGCAATGCCAAGGAGATCTTCGCGGTGGCCCATGTCGATGGCGCGCTGGTCGGCGGCGCCAGCCTCAAGGCTGCGGATTTCGCCCCCATCGTCGCGGCTCTCGACGCCAGCGACTGAACGCGCCTGACGGCGCGGCCTCCGGCGGGAGTATTTGGGGAAAGATGACATCGCCCCGTGCCCGCTTTTCACCTTTCGCAAAATACTCTGGGGTGAATGCGCGCCAGCGCAGAGGGGCAAAGCCCCTGACATAACGCCAGACAGAAAAAGGCCCGGGACACTCTCCCGGGCCTTTTCATATGCGGGGGGATGCGCCGCAGCGCTACTTTGTTATGATCTCCGGCCCCATCACCGCATTGGGCAGCACCGTCGATATCCACGGGATATAGGTGATCATGATCAGGAACACGAAGAGCACCGCCAGGAACGGCAGCGCAGCCCGCACCACCGCCATCATCGGCATCCCCGCAACCCCGGAGGTCACAAAGAGGTTCAGACCAACCGGCGGGGTGATCATGCCGATCTCCATGTTGACCACCATGATGATGCCCAGATGAATGGGGTCGATCCCCAGTTCAATCGCAATCGGGAACACCAGCGGCGCCACAATCACCAACAGCCCCGACGGCTCCATGAACTGACCACCGATCAGCAGGATCACATTGACCACGATCAGGAACATCACCGGACCAAAGCCGGCCGACAGCATCGCGGTGGCAATCTGCTGCGGCACCTGCTCATCGGTCAGCACATGTTTGAGGATCAGCGCATTGGCAATCACAAACAACAGCGTCACCGTCAGCTTGCCTGCCTCAAACAGGGCATGGCGCGTATCGGCGTGAAAGAAGGACGGGATGAAATAGACCACGGTCTGCCCCAGCATCTTGGGCAGCATGGTCACAAACTGCCCCAGATCCTTCGGTTTTGGCGCCGATTTCAGCGGCCCCATGTCGCGGTAGACAAAGGTCGCGACAAAGAAGGCATAGACCGACGCCACAGCCGCTGCCTCTGTCGGGGTGAAAATCCCGCCATAGATGCCGCCCAGAATGATTCCGATCAGCAGCAGACCAACCGAGGCATTGGCCGCCGAGGCTGCAACTTCCCCCCAGCCCAGCCATTCGCCCTTGGGCAGGTTCTTCACCTTGGCCATCACATAGATGGTCACCATCAGCATGAACCCGGCCATCAGGCCCGGAATGACGCCCGCCAGGAACATCCGCCCCACCGAGACCTCAACCGCCGCCGCATAGACCACCATCACAATCGACGGCGGGATCAGGATGCCCAGCGTGCCCGCGTTACAGATCACACCGGCCGCGAACTCCTTGCTGTAGCCGACCTGACGCATCCCGGCGATCACGATGGATCCGATGGCCACCACGGTGGCCGGTGACGACCCGGACAGGGCTGCAAACAGCATACAGGCAAAGACGCCGGCAATCGCCAGACCACCCGGCAGATGACCGACACAAGCGATCGAGAACCGGATGATCCGCCGCGCCACGCCGCCGGTGGTCATGAAGCTTGACGCGAGGATGAAGAAGGGGATCGCCAGCAGCGTGAAATGCCCCTCGAAGGCTTCAAAAAGCGTGCCCGCAACCGACGCCAACGAGCTGTCGGAATAGATCAGCAGGAACAGCGTCGAGCTGAGGCCAAGCGCCACCGCGATCGGAACCCCGATCAGCAACAGGCCGATGACCATGGAAAACAATAGGACGACATCCATCAGTCGTGCTCCCCCCGCTGCGCCTGAACCTCGGCAATTTCATCTTCGACCTCATGGCTGGCCACCAGACGATCGACATCGCCGCGCAGGATCTGCACCGCCGCCTGACCAAAGCGCAGCAACATCAGCAGCATCGACAGCGGCAGCACCACATAGGGCACCACTTTGGGCAGTTTCTCGTAAGAGTCGCCGTAGTTGATCAGCTCTTCGAGAAATCCGAACACCGCCACCATCGGCACATCTTGCACCTCGTAGAAGCTCTGGCTGCGCGCTGACATGTCAAAACCGGTGGGAAACCAGCGCCCGGAGGTGGGCGGCAGATCGGCAAACACAGCCCAGTAGTCATAGGCGCCCTTCAGCAGCAGCAGCGAAAACACCAGGCAGCAGCCGACCGAGATCAGCCCGATCACCCGGCGCGCCGGCGCCGACACCATGTTGAGGATCGCATCAACCCCCAGATGGGCATGCACCTTCACCGCATAGGATGCGCCCAAGAGCACCAGCCAGGCAAACAGGAACACCGTCAGCTCCAGCGCCCAGAGAATATTGGAATTGAACACAAATCGCGCCACCACATTGGCAAATGTGATCAGGGTCATCAGCCCCAGCAGCAGCGCAATCAGCGTCTCTTCGAGTGTATTGATAAGCCCGGTCGGGCCAGGTTTTGCCCCCGCCATATCGCTCTCCCTCGATGTTTGGATAATGGGATACCGGCGCGGATGGCGCACCGTGCAAATTGGGGCGGCGCGTCAGTCGCGCCAGCCCCGGATCTTCAGCCTGTGGCCTTTACATGCCTGCGTTGATCGACTGTGCCGCATCGATCATGTCCTGACCAACGTCGCCTGCGAATTTCTCCCAGACCGGCTTCATCGCCTCGACCCAGGCCGCGCGCTGCTCGGGCGTCAGCTCACGCACCACGCCACCGGCATCAATGATCGCCTGACGCGCTTCGGCGTTCACCTTGGTGGATTCCGAGTTCCGCGTTGCCGTGACCTCGCCAAGGATGGTCAGGAACTGCTCACGGACAGCAGGCTCCAGGCTGTCGAGCCAGTCAACAGAAGTCACCACCAGATAGTCCAGCGCGCCGTGGTTGGTCTCGGTCACACCGTCCTGCACCTCAAAGAACTTCTTGCCGTAGATGTTGGACCAGGTGTTCTCCTGCCCGTCCACAACACCCTGCTGCAGCGCGCCGTAAACTTCGGAGAAGGCCATTTTCTGCGGGCTGCCACCGATCGCTTCCATCTGCGCCACCAGCACGTCCGAAGACTGCACGCGGAATTTCAGCCCATTGGCATCCGACGGCGCGATCAGCGGCTTGTTGGCCGACATCTGCTTCATGCCATTGTGCCAATAGGCCAGCCCCTGCAGACCGCGGCGCTGCATCGAATCCAGCATCGCCTGACCATTGTCAGAGGCCTGGAAAGCATCAACCGCGTCGATGTTCTTGAACATGAACGGCAGGTCGAACAGGCGGAACTGCTTGGTGAACTTCTCGAATTTCGACAGGCTTGGCGCGGCCAGCTGCACGTCGCCCTGCAGCATCGCTTCCAGCACCTTGTTGTCATTGTAAAGCGTGGAGTTCGGATAGACCTCCAGACACATGGTGCCGTTCATCTCTTCGTTGATGCGCTTTTCCAGCAGCGAGGCGGCAATCCCCTTGGGGTGCTTATCGGTATTGGTCACATGGCTGAACTTGACGACGATTTCGCCTTCCTCACAGGCCGCCATGGCGGCACCGGCACTCATGGTCAGCGCCACGGCGGTGGCAGCAGCAGTTACAAATTTCATGTCTTTCCTCCCAGAATATCTCCTTGGCCTTTGCAACAGCAAAGACCCCGACGGCAGCATCACGGCGCTGGCCTCTCCGCTCAAGCCTTTGTTACAGCGTCACGAGACTGGAAATTTATGAACTTATAACAAACGCTTACCGAGCCAATCTCAGGTCACCTCTCAGCGACACCACCATGGTTGTGCGAATTCCCGCACAGGGAGGCGGCCCTGCTGTGCGGATTTCCGCACATTCTGCGTGCGCGAGAGACGCGGCCCGGGATGCGGTCTTGGGAATCAGCGCCCGTCATCTTTCCATAAATACTCAAATCCGACGCCCGCACCGGGCAGTGCCAGCGGCACCGGGGCGTTGCACAGGCGCCGCGCGCCCTGCCCGCGTTTGATTAACCCGCAGCTGTCACATTGGGCCGGTCGCGACATCCGGGCCGTCTGACACGCGGTCCACCGATCCGGGGCATCTGGCACATGCCCCGGCAGGAGACCGGCCCGCGCCCCGCAGCATGCAGGGTGCAGGCGTCCAGACAGCCATGGTTGACGGACATGGGCCCCGGCTGACACCCGCGCCCATCCCCCTCCGCCCATGCGCCCTTAGGGGCCATCCGGCGGCGCCGCCATTCACTGCCCTCGCCGCCCGATCAGGCGTGGCGAGAAACAGCGAAAGACACAGCAGACCGCGCTCAGCGGCGATAGTCCTCAGGCCGGATGCCATAACGCGCCAGCTTGTCATAAAACGTCTTGCGCGGCAGCTTCAGGGCTTTGGCCGCGGCAGAGGCATGGCCGTTCTGCCGCCCCAGCGCCGCTATGAGCAAGGACCGCTCCACCTGCGCCAGCTGCTCGGCCAGCCCCAGTTCCGCCGATTGCGCCGCCTCCTCCGGCATGCCGAGGACAAAACGCATGGCCGCCGACATCAGCGATCGCGCATTGCCCGGCCAATCCTGCGCCATCAGCGCCGCCAGATGGTCCGGTGGAATATCCGGCACGGCAATGCCCGCCTGCTCTGCCGCCTGCGCCACGTAATGGCTGAACAGCACCGGGATATCCTCGGGCCGCTCCGACAGCGCCGGAATGCGCACCCGCATCACGTCCAGCCGGTAGAACAGATCCGCCAGAAATCCGCCACGCGTCACCTCCTCGGCCAGATCCGCGACGGTCCCAACCAGAACCCGTGCCTCCACCCGCTGTTCCAGCGCCTCCAGCATGGCATATTGCGTCTCTTTCGGCAGGGCGGCGATTTCATCGAGGTAAAGCGATCCGCCCGCCGCCTCGCGGCACAGATCCGCAAACCCATCAGGGGTCAGCCCCGCCGCCGGGCGTTTCACAAACGCGCCCTGACCACGCGGCGACATCAGGTGAATGACCTCCGCCACCTTGGAGATCCCGCCACCCGGTGCACCGGTCACCAGCACCTCCGCCCCGGTGGCCGCCACCGCGCGGGCACGGGCGCGCAGCTCCGCCACCTGCGCCGAGGTGCCAAAGATCATCCGCGCCGCCGCATCGCCGCTTTCCAGCCGCGACTTCAGTGCGCGGTTCTCCCGCACCAATGCCCGCGTCTTCAGCGCCCGGCGCACCACCGTCATCAGATCCGCAGTGGCGCAGGGTTTTTCGAGGAAATCAAACGCCCCCTCCGCCATCGCCTGCACCGCCATCGGGATGTCACCTTCGCCGGTCAGCAGGATCACCGGCAGATCACTGTCCACCTCGCGCACATAGCGCAACAGGTGAAACCCGTCGCGTCCCGGCATCCGCATATCCGACAGGATCACCCCGTCAAAATCGGGCGTGATCAGATCCTTGGCCGCCACAAAGGATCCCACCGTGATCGCGTCACACTCCGCCAGCTCCAGCGTCTGGCCAAGCGCCGCCCGCACCGCCGCATCATCGTCCACCACCAAGACACGATTGGTCATGCCACCTCATCCTGTTGTTGCGGCTCGGCACCTGCCTGCGCACGCCAGCGGTCCAGCTCCACCGTGAATTCGGCGCCATCGCCGGTGTTGACGCCCCGGATATCGCCGCCAAAGCTCTGCACCAGCCCGTAAGAGATCGACAGACCCAGCCCCATGCCATCGGCGCTGCCAACCGCCTTGGTGGAATAAAACGGCTCAAAGATCTTCTCGGGTTCCTTCAGCCCCGGACCGATATCGCGCACCGTCACCGCCAGCCGCGCAGCAGCATCCCCGCCGCGGGTCTCAATCGCCATCCTGATCTCGCGGCGCTCCTGATCCAGCATCGCATCGGCGGCATTGTTGATCAGGTTCACAAACACCTGCGACAGCCGCACCTCGCCGCCCCAGGCAAAGACCGGCTCCGCAGGCGGCTGCCAGACCAGCGCCACCCCGTCCTGCCGCAGCCGCTGCTCCGTCAGCTCGGCGGCGGTATTGATCACCTGCACCAGATCCACCCGGCCCATCGGTTCGTTTTCGTTGCGGGCAAAGGCACGCAGGTTCTTGATGATCCGCGCCATCCGACCGGCCATCTGCGCAATCCGGCCCAGGTTCTCGCCCGCCCGTTCCGGCTTGCCGCGCGCCACAAAAGCCTCGCCGTTCTCGGCATATTGCTGGATCGCCATCAGCGGCTGGTTCAGCTCATGGCTGATCCCCGCCGACATCTGCCCCAGCGCCGACAGCTTGCCCGCCTGCACCAGCTCCTCCTGCGCGCGTTTCAGCGCCGCCTCCGCCTCCTGACGTTCCTGCACCTCGCGGGTCAGCCGCATATTGGTGGCCGACAGCGCCCGTGTGCGCGCCTCGACCCGGCTTTCCAGCGCCGCATTGGCCTCCGCCAGTGTGCGCCGCCGTTCCAGCGCCAGCGCCAGCATCGTGCCCAGCGCCAGCACGATCGCCGCCATCGCCGCCGCCTGCAATCCTGCCAGACGCTGCGCCGGGGCCACATCCACCAGAATCTCCCCCACCATGCCGATCTGCGGCAGGTTCACCGCCTGATGCAGCGCCCGCTCCGGCAGATAGGGTGACCAGCGCAGATCCCAGATCTCATGCGGCCCTTCCAGCCAGGACCGAAGCGCCACCTGTCGCCCATCGGGCGGCGACAACCCCGGCCCGTCGGTGCTGCGCTGCCAGAACAACAGCTCCCGCCGGTTGGCAATGAACACCTCACCGCCCCGGTTGGTGAAAAACACCGCCGGCAGCGAGCCGCGCCAGGTCTGCTCAACATCCTCGACATCAGCCACCACCACCAAGGCACCGCGCACCCGGCCATCGCCGTCGAAATCAGGGGCCGCATAGACATAGGCCCGCCGCCCATCAGGTTGCAGCACATCATATCCGGTGCCCAGCGCCCCCTGCATCGCACGGTGGAAGTAGCGGCTCTGGGTCACATCGCGCCCCATCACCCCTTCGGCGGCCACAACCACCCGCCCCGCCCGGTCGACAAAGAACACATCCAGCGCCGCCGTCTTGTCCGCCACCTCGCGCAGCAGCCCCTGCGCCGCCGCCCGTGCCTCGGCGCGGTCCAGCTGCTTCAGCGTCGGGTGATCAGCCATCAGCACGGCGAGCTCCTGATAGACCTGCAATTGCGTGGTCACCCGGTCCGAAGCCAGCGCCAGATCCGCTGCACTGCGTTCGGCAAGCGAATCAAGCGCTTGGCGATAGCCCAGCCGGTAGACACCCGTTGCCACAGCCGTCACCGCCCCCAGAAGAAGCGCCAGAATGATCCAGCGATGTGCGTGAAACTGCGTCATTGGCCGCACAGTAGCAAAGCCCCCCTTGCATTGACCAGCCGCCTTGGCAAAAGCTGCGCAGATGAAGACATTGACCCAATCCCCCACCGACCCCGATTTTGTCCAATCCCCCTACGGTTTTTACGCCGAGGCCCGCGCGAACGGACATCTGCATTACTGGCAGGACTACAAGATGGTTGCGGCCTTCTCGCACCCGGCTGTTCATACCCTGCTGCGCGACCGCCGCTTTGGCCGCGAAATCCCCCCGGAGATGGCGCGCGAAAGCCCCGCCCATCTCGCCCCCTTCCTGCAGGTCGAGGCGCATTCGCTCCTGGATGCAGAGCCACCCCGCCACACCCGCCTGCGTCGCCTTGTCTTGCGCGCCTTCACCAGCCGCGAGATCAAGGCGCTGGCGCCCGGTCTCGAAACCCTCTGCCACGAGCTGATCGACGCCTTCCCTCAGGACGCGCCCTTTGACCTCCTGTCCACCTATTGCACTCAGGTCCCGGTGATCGCGATCTGCCGCCTGCTGGGCGTGCCCGAGGATATGGCGCCGCAGCTCCTGGACTGGTCGCACAAGATGGTCGCCATGTATCAGGCCTCCAAGACGGTTGAGACCGAACATGCCGCCGCGAAGGCCAGCCAGGAATTCATCGACTTCCTCACCGCCTATGTGGACGAACGCCGCAAGACCCCGGGCGAGGATCTGATCACCCGCCTCATCCAGGCCGAGGAAGACGGCGAAAGCCTCTCCACCGATGAGCTGATCGGCACCTGTATCCTGCTGCTGAACGCAGGCCATGAGGCCACGGTGCATTCGCTGGGCAATGGTGTGAAAACCATGCTGCAACAGGGCTGGGACACAAGCTGGCTTGCTCCCGACGGCATAGAAGGTCTGGTTGAGGAAATCCTGCGCTATGACCCGCCGCTGCATATGTTCACCCGCTACGCCTATGAGGAGGTCGAGATGTTCGGCCATAGCTTCCAGCGCGGCGATGAGGTGGCGCTGCTGCTGGCGGCGGCCAACCGCGACCCCGAAATGCTGGAGGATCCCGAGCGCTTCGATCCCACGCGCCCGGCGAAGGTGAACACCTCCTTTGGCGCAGGGCTGCATTTCTGCGTCGGCGCGCCGCTGGCGCGGATGGAGATGCAGATCGCCCTGCCGATCCTGTTCGAGCGTTGCCCCGACCTGAAACTGGCCGCCGCGCCGGAGTATAACAACACCTACCATTTCCACGGGCTGACAGGCCTGATGGTTCAGGTCTGATCCCCCAACGTGGCGGGCCGGCGCGGCCTGCCACAACACCACCGCCCCCCTCAGGCTGGGCTTCGCGGCCGTCCAAAGATCAGCACCGCAGCAGCGACAACAGCCACAGCCGACGCACAGCGGATCACGGTCTGAAAATCATAGGCCTGCGCAATCAGCCCCACCGCCGGGCCCGCCATCACCCCGCTCACCATCAGTGTATTCCAGTAGATCGCCGTCGCGCGGGCGGGTGTGTCAGGCGCAAAGGATTGCACATAGCTGATGCCAAGGCTGGCATAGAACCCGTAATACAGCCCCTCCAGCGCCGCCCCCGCCAGCATCTGCGGAAAGCTCTGCACCGCCGCCAGCAGCTGGATCGTCACAACCGCCAGCCCGGTGACCACCAGCAGCGCCCGCCACATGCCGATGCGCGCAATCACCCAAGGGGTGGCAAAGATCGCAATCACCTCGACAAAGGTCTTGATGCTAAAGGCAAACCCCGGCGCATAGCCGGGCAGCCCCACCTCTTCGACGTAAAAGATCGGCAAGGCGGAAAACGTCAGCGAATGCGCGCTCGACAGGCAGAACACAAACCCGGCCGCCAGCCACAAACCCTGCGGCGCCACTGCGGTCTGGCCGGCGCTGTCCTTCGCGGGCGCACGGCCCGGCATCGCGGTGATGTCACGGGGCAGCGTAAACCACCACAAAGAGATCCAGACCATCGACACCGCAACAGCCATCACAAACACCGCCCGAAGACCAATCCCATCCGCAATCAGAAACGTGACAGCCGGGCCGATCATCCAGGCCGTTGAAGTCGTGGCCCGCATATGCGCATTGAACCGCACCCGCTCCACCTTGTGACGCTCGGCCAGACTGCCGCCCAGGCTGAACATGGTCGACACCGCGCTGGAACTGATCCCGAACCCTATAACACCCGCCGTCAGCACCACCCAGAGCGCGGGCAGCAGCGCCAGCGCTCCGGCCGCAAACACAAACCCCGCCGCTGCCAGTCCAACCAACGGAAACACCCGCGCGCCGGCATCGATGCGGCGGGCAAACTGCCGGTTGGCCACCAGGGTCAGGCTGATCGCCATCCCGGCATAAACACTGATGATCCAGGGCTCATAACCCAGCCCCCTGACCAGGAAATAGCTCATGAAGGGCACAATCATGGCGGTGCAGATCGTGCCGCAGAACAACAGCAGCAGAAACAGCAGGCGCGCCGTCACCGCACCCACAGGTGCCGCGGAGGATGGGGAAATGGCCATGATCAAGTCAACTCAACTGCAAATGCCTCACCATTGCCGGAGCGCCCCCGCTGCGCAAGCCCAGCGTCCAGACTGGCTGCCCCGCCGCCCCGTCATCTTTCCAGAAATACTCCGGGGGATGGGACCTGCGCCGCAGGCGTGGGTCACAAAAAAGGGGGCAGCGCCCCCTTTCCTTTGCCACCATCTGACGGCCGCGCGCTATTCTTCTGCGATGGCTTCGAGCGGCAGCAGGGTGGTGGATTTGATCTCCTCCATCGACAGCAGGGCCGTGACATTATGCACCCGCACCTCGGAAATCAGCGCCTGATAGAAGTTGTCATAGGCACGGGCGTTCTTCACCCGCACCTTCAGGATATAGTCGATATCCCCCGCCAGCCGGTGCGCCTCCTGCACCTCCGGGCGATCCTGCAACGCCTTCAGGAACTTCGCCTGCCACTCCGCCTCATGGGCCGAGGTGCGGATCAGCACAAAGAAACAGGCCTCAAACCCCAGCGCCTCGGCATCCAGCACCATGGTCTGCCGCCCGATGACGCCCGCTTCGCGCAGCTTGCGAATGCGATTCCACACCGGGGTCTTGGAACTGCCCACACGGCGGGCGATTTCATCCAGCGACTGGCCCGCATCGCGTTGCAGCTCCGCCAGAATTTTCCGGTCCGTGCCGTCGATCCGCACTGTCATTCCTGTTTTCTCCTTGTTTGGGGATCAACCCGCCTGCATCTGCCGCCAGCTGGAACAATCTTCCTTATTTGCCGCGCCATATAGCGGATAAGGGGGAATATTTCCTATATTCAGGGGTAAGTCAAACAAACCAGACGAGGCCCCAGATGACCGGTCCAGACACCAGAACGCCCCCTGCGCCGCTGCCGAAGCCCGCGCAGGCCTGTGGCTCCGTCGCCGCGACGTCGCTGGTGGCTGGCGAGGTCGCCTTTGCCGGCTCCGGCCCCGGCGATCCTGACCTCCTGACGCTGAAGGTGGCGCGCGCGCTGTTGCAGGCGGATGTGATCCTCTTTGACCGTCTGGTCAGCGCCGAGATCATGGCCCTTGCAGGTCCGCAGGCCCAGCTGGAAGACGTCGGCAAGGAAGGATTCGGCCCGCAGGTAAGCCAGGAGGAGATCTGCGCCCGCATGGTGGCCCATGCCCGCGCGGGCAAGAAGGTGCTGCGCCTGAAATCCGGCGATCCCACCGTCTATGGTCGTCTCGATGAAGAACTCACCGCCTGCGAGGCGGCCGGTGTCGCCTATCAGATCCTGCCGGGTATTACCGCCGCCTCCGCGGCCGTGGCCTCCATCGGCCAGAGCCTGACGCAGCGCGGGCGCAATGCCTCGGTGCGGTTTCTGACCGGCCACGACATGAAGGGCTTTGCCGATCACGACTGGGCCGCTCTCGCCCGTCCGGGTGAGGTTGCCGCCATCTACATGGGCAAGAAATCCGCGCGTTTCGTGCAGGGCCGCCTGATCATGCACGGTGCCGACCGCGCCACGCCGATGACCATTGTCGAAAATGCCTCGCGCGCCAATCAGCGGGTGATCGAAACCACGCTGGACCGCCTGCCCACCGATCTTGCCGCCGCCGAACTGACCGGCCCGGCGCTGACATTCCTCGGCCTTGCCCCGCGCGCCAGCGCCCAGGCCCTGACAGATTTGAAAATGGAGCTTGCCTGATGCCCCGCCCCTTTACCCCGAAAATCATCACCGCCAACGATCTGCTTGAGGGCGACGTGATCTATTTCACCGACACCAACGGCTGGAGCCGCGAGCTGAAAGAGGCCGAGCTGATCGAAGATGAGGCCGAAGCCCAGCTGCGCCTGCTCGAAGCGGAGAAAGACGCGCAGCATGTGGTGGGCATCTACCTGACCGATGCAAAAGCGGGGGCTGACGGCCCCGAACCCACCCATTTCCGTGAAGATTTCCGCCGCACCGGCCCATCCAACTATCGCCACGGCAAGCAGGAGGCCGCAGCAAATGTATAAGTACAACGATTTCGACACCGCGTTCCTCGCCGAACGCAACGCCCAGTTCCGCGCCCAGGTGGAGCGCCGCATTGACGGCTCTCTCACCGAGGATGAGTTCAAGCCGCTGCGCCTGATGAATGGTCTCTATCTGCAATTGCACGCCTATATGCTGCGGGTGGCGATCCCCTATGGTACGCTGAACTCTGACCAGATGCGCACCCTCGCGCTGCTGGCGGAGAAGTGGGACAAGGGCTATGGCCATTTCACCACCCGTCAGAACATCCAGTACAACTGGCCTAAGCTGCGCGATGTGCCCGATATGCTGGACGCGCTGGCCGAGGTTGGCCTGCACGCGATCCAGACCTCCGGCAATACCATCCGCAATGTGACCTCGGATCATTTCGCCGCCGCCGCCAAGGATGAGCTGACCGACCCCCGCCCCTATGCCGAGCTGATCCGCCAGTGGTCCACCGATCACCCGGAATTCCAGTTCCTGGGCCGCAAGTTCAAGATCGCCATCACCGGCAGCTCCAACGACCGCGCCGTGACCCGCGCGCATGACATCGGTCTGCGCATGGTCGAACGCGACGGCGTTGCCGGGTTTGAGGTGATCGTGGGCGGCGGCCTTGGCCGTACGCCGCTGATTGGCAAGGTGATCCGCGATTACCTGCCGCAGGCCGATCTGCTGCCCTATCTGGAATCCGTGCTGGCGGTCTACAACCTGCTGGGTCGGCGCGACAACAAATACAAGGCCCGCATCAAGATCACCGTACTGGAAAACGGCATCGACACCATCCGCGAGATGGTGGAGGAGCGGTTTGAAGAGCGTCGCAAGACCTTTGACGGCACCGATCAAGTGCTGCTGGAGGAGATCAAGGCCCATTTCACCCCGCCCAAACTGCGCGGCGGCAATCTGGAGACCTATCTGGCCGCCTATGATGCCGATCCGGTGTTCCGCTCCTGGGCGGATACCAATCTGGCCGATCACCGCGATGACAACCACGCCATCGTCACCATCTCGATCAAGGCGCATGGCCAGACCCCCGGCGACGCCACCGCCGCGCAGATGCGGGCAATGGCCGATCTGGCAGAGCGGTTCGGCTATAACGAGCTGCGCATCAGCCATGAGCAGAACGTGATCCTGCCGCATGTGCATAAATCGGACCTGCCGGCCCTGCACGCCGCGCTGAAGGACCACGGGCTGGCCACCGCCAATGTCGGGCTGATCTCCGATATCATCGCCTGCCCCGGCATGGATTACTGCGCGCTGGCCACTGCCCGGTCGATCCCGGTGGCGCAGGAAATTGCCACCCGGTTTGAAGAGCTGAAGCTGGAACATGAGGTGGGTCATCTCCAGATCAAGATTTCGGGCTGCATCAACGCCTGTGGTCACCACCATGTCGGCCACATCGGCATTCTAGGCCTCGACCGCGCCGGGGTGGAAAACTACCAGATCACCCTTGGTGGCGACGCGACAGAAACCGCCGCCATCGGCACCCGCACCGGACCCGGTTTTGCCTATGATGAAATCGTGCCTGCGGTGGAACGGCTGATCACCGCCTATCTCTCTCTGCGCGACAGCGCCGAGGAAACCTTCCTCCAGACCTATCGTCGCGTCGGCATGGATCCGTTCAAGGCCGCGCTTTACCCCGAGGCCCAGAAAAAGGTTGCTTAGCACCATGGTCAATGCAGCGGCACTACCGACTGACACACACCAAGGCCCCAGCAGTGCGCATCAACTGGCACTGGCAACAAAGGTGGATGCGCTCAATGCGCGCTTTCGCCACCATTCTGCCACCGCGGTGATGGAAGGCGCGCTGAAGGATGCGGGCCATATCGCGCTGGTGTCCAGCTTTGGCGCGGAATCGGTCGTGCTGCTGCATATGGCGGCGGTGATCGACCCGATGACGCCGGTGGTCTTTGTCGATACCGAATTGTTGTTCACCGAAACGCTGGTCTACCAGCAGGAGGTGAGCGAGCGGCTGGGCCTGCGCAATGTGCAGGTGATCCGCGCCGCTGATATCGCCGAAAAAGACCCCTATGGCGCGCTGCGGTTCTCGGATACCGACGCCTGCTGCGCCCTGCGCAAGACGGCACCGCTGCAAAAGGCGCTGGCGGGGTTTGACGGCTGGATCACCGGGCGCAAGCGGTTCCAGGCAGGCACCCGTGCGGCGCTGGAGTTCTTCGAGGTGGAAGAGGCCGCCACCGGCCCCACCGGTCGGCTGAAGATCAACCCCCTCGCCCATTGGGCGCCGCAGGATGTGCGCGCCTATATGGATGAAAACAGATTGCCCCGTCACCCGCTGGTGGCCAAGGGCTACCCCTCAATCGGCTGCGCCCCCTGCACCTCGCCCGTCAAGGAAGGCGAAGATCCGCGGGCCGGGCGCTGGCGCAACCAAGACAAGGAAGAATGCGGCATCCACGTGGTGGATGGCAAATTCATTCGCACAGGAGCCTGATAGATGAGCGTGATTGTGACCGATACGGGCTTTGGCCCCGACAGCTGGACAGTGGGCTTTGACAGCGACACCGCCATTGAGATGCAGCCTGATGCCGACCCTTCGGCGCTGTCCAACCAGCTGCCGGGGCTGGAGATGATCCGTATTCATTTCCCCAGCTTTGCCGATGGCCGGGGCTTTACCCTCGCCCGGCGCCTGCGGCTGGCAGGCTACACCGGCCGTCTGCGCGCCTTTGGCCATGTGCTGGCCGATCAATATGCGATGGCGCGGCGCTCCGGGTTTGACGAGGTGGAGATCAGCGACGATCTGGCCACCCGCCAGCCCGAGGACCAGTGGCTCGACCGTGCCAAGTGGCAGGCGCATGACTATCAGGCCCGCCTGCGCGGCACCGCCGCGCGCTAAGCCAGCCCCCTTCCGCTTCATGGGACGACCCGCTGTCGGCCCGGCTCCCTTGCGCCCTGCGCGGAGCCGGTTTCGCAAAACAGGGGGTTTTCCTGACCTGTATCAAAGACTAATCAGAGGTGCCGGCTACTCCTCCGGCAGAGCAACCGATGAACGAGATGACCCCCGTGACTGAAGCTGTGACCGACATTGCCAACGATCCGAAACCGGCCAAAGCCGTACCGGCCCTGCCCGACGCCCAGACCGTGACCGAGGTCAAGCACTGGACGGATCGACTGTTTTCCTTCCGGGTGACCCGGCCTGCCTCCCTGCGGTTCCGCTCGGGCGAGTTTGTGATGATCGGTCTGATGAACGATCCCGACCCCAAGACCGGTAAGGTCAAACCGCTGCTGCGCGCCTATTCCATCGCCTCGCCCAGCTGGGACGAGGAAATGGAATTCTACTCGATCAAGGTGCAGGACGGCCCGCTGACCTCGCGTTTGCAGCACATCAAGGTGGGCGATGAGATTATCCTGCGCCCCAAACCCGTCGGCACGCTGGTGCATGACGCGCTGGTCCCCGGCAAACGCATCTGGTTCTTTGCCACCGGCACCGGTTTTGCGCCCTTTGCCAGCCTGCTGCGCGAACCGGAAACCTATGAGAAATTTGATGAGGTGATCATCACCCACACCTGCCGCGAAGTCGGGGAGCTGACCTATGGCGCCGAGCTGATCGAAAGCCTGAAGACCGATGAGCTGCTCAATGAGGTGATTGGCGAAGGCTTCTGGAAGAAGATCAAATACTACCCGACCACCACCCGCGAGGAGAGCCCCAAGATGGGCCGGATCACCGATCTGATGCGCTCGGGCGAGGCCTTTGCCGATCTTGGCGTGCCGCCGCTGAACCCCGAAAGCGACCGCGCGATGATCTGTGGCAACCTGGCGTTCAACCTCGAACTGAAGGACCTGTTTGAAAACACCTATGGTCTGGAAGAAGGTGCCAATTCCAAGCCTGCGCATTTCGTGGTGGAAAAAGCCTTCCTCGACTGATCCGCAGCGACGGCACTGATGTAAAAAGGCCCCCGCCAGAGTTTGGCGGGGGCCTTTCTCGTCTGGCACATCTGCCCGCGTTACTGCGGCAGCGCGTCCTTGATGCGTTTCAGCGTCGCTTCCAGCAGGGCCGGATTGTCACGCGCCTGACCCAGGGTGGTGACCAGCAGCGCCTTCTGTGTCGCCTCCATCGAGGAGTCCTCGATCATCGCGATCACCTTGTCATAGTCAAAGCCCGCAGGCGTCAGCAGCGCGTCTCTGGCGGCTTCGCCGTTCTCTTCAGCCGCAGCCGTGGCATCGGAGGCGGCGTCCGCCACGCTGTCGCCTGCCGCCTCGGCGGATTCTGCGGCATCATTGGCAACATCCTCTGCCGCCTGGCCTGCCGCAGCTGCCGTATCGGCAACTGCATCACCTGCCGCCGCTGCCTCGTCACCCGCCGCATCCACAGCAGCCGCAGTGCTGTCCTGCAACTGATTGGCAGTGTCGGTGACACCTTCGGCAATCTCGTTCACGGTTTCCTCGGTCGCCTCGGCAACCGCTGCGGCCGCATCGCTCACGGCCTTTGCCGCCGCATCGACGGAGCTGTCGACAGCGCCTTCGACCTCTTCGGCGGCGGTGGCCACATCATTCTCGATTTCGGCAGCGACCTCTGCGGCAGTCTCACCGGCAGGTTCTGCCTCCGGTGTCACCACAACGGTTTCAGTCGCAGGCGCGCCGGTTTCGGGATCGGTCCCCATGGAGGAGACGTAGAAATATCCGCCCAATGCGACGGCTCCCACACCCAGGCCAATGACGATCGGTTTCATGATGGATCTCCTTATCTCTCCATATGCCCCGCAGCATGGCAAGGCTTATGGCTTAGCACTTGGGGCTAGGCGCCTGAAACTACAAGGGGAATAAATGGCAGGCGCCGCCATCGGCCAAACACCGCCAGTCTGGCCCATCCTCGCCTGCCGACATCAGCGCAAGGCAGAATTAACCCTTTGATGACGCTGTTCTGTGCAAACAAACCTTGAAAACAGCGGTATGCGCAGTCATACCCGCAATTGACTTGAATCGCAGGCCCGGGACCGTTACTTTCCGGGCACTTTTCCGAAGTGACAGAAGGATAGACGTCATAGCCCGCAGACCCCATAATGCGCCGCCGCAACGCGACACCGGCCCGCGCATCAACGAAAAAATCCGTGCTCCTGAGATTCGCCTGATCGGCGCTGAGGGGGAAAACGTTGGCGTGGTCCACCCCGCCAAGGCGATGCAGATGGCAGAAGAGGCCGGTCTCGATCTGGTCGAGATTTCGCCCAATGCCACCCCGCCCGTGTGCAAGATCATGGATTACGGCAAGTTCAAATATGAACAGCAGAAGCGGGAAAGCGAAGCACGCAAGAAGCAGAAGATCATCGAAGTCAAAGAGGTGAAGTTCCGTCCCAATACGGACACCCACGACTACGAAGTGAAGATGCGCAACGTGTACAAGTTCCTGGAAAACGGCGACAAGGTAAAGATCACCCTGCGCTTCCGTGGCCGCGAGATGGCCCACCAGAACCTGGGCCGCGACCTGCTGCTGCGTGTTGCAGAAGACATCAAGGAACTGGGCAAGGTCGAAAACATGCCCAAGATGGAAGGCCGTCAGATGATCATGATGATCGGCCCCCTGCCGCAGAAATAACCGCGATCACACGCGCGACCGTTCGAACCCCGCCCCAATCGGAGCGGGGTTTTTTCGTCGTCGCGGCAATGGCTTGCACCATTGGCGCCGATGATATTTTTTCGCGCCACACGGCTTAGATGTATTTTATGGTCACGTTTTATTTACGCCCGCAGCTTACCTGATAGAGGACGTTCGGTCGCCGCCGACAATAAAATCACCGCCAAATATGGAGCCTCCCTTGAAGCCTCTCAGCGACGTCCAAAACAGTGCCTTCATGGCCATCGCGCCCTGCCGCGCCGCCTCTCTCGCGCTGGTGGTGCTGGCCAATGAAGACACCCAGCACGCGCCCGACACGATGAAAGACCTGCTGGACCAGTCGGTGAGCCGGATCAGAGCCGCCTATCAGATGCTGACCCAGGGCCTGGACAAGCTGCTGGCCGAAAGCGAATACGAACTGCCCGAGGATCTCTGCCTGCAACGGAAGAAATCCATCGACGCGCTGACCCCTTTTGCCGAGGTGCTGAACACGAAATCGGATGCCGAGGTGCTGAAGCGGGTGCGCGACATGCCCTCCCTCACGGCGCAGGCGCTGTACAAGGTCGAACCGGAGGTCTCCGCCTTTCTGATCGACATGACCAAAGACATGTTCGACGCGCAGAAAGCCCGCGACAGCGCCCGGGATGACGGGATGCGCGAAGCCATCGAAAACGCCGAAACCGTCGGCCGTCATATTCAGCTGATTGCCTTCAACGCCTCGATCGAGGCCGCACGCATCGGCGATCAGGGCAAGGGCTTTGCCGTCATCGCCTCGGAAATCCGCAACCTCTCCGGGCGCACCCAGACGCTGCTCGACACGATGTCCGGCTACCTGCGCGCCTGATAATCATCGCCGCCGGCAGTCAATACCGGCCCAGATAGCAACCAGATAGCAAACGGCCCCGGCAGATCGCCGGGGCCGTCTTGCCGTTTCGCGCTGATGGTTCAGGCCGCAGCCGCCACCGCCCGTTTGGTGATCACGCCGACCAGATGCGCGCGATAGGCCTTGCTCCCGTGCAGATCGCCGATCATGCCCTCTGCATCCACGCTCAGCCCCTCTATCGCAGCGGGCGCGAAATTCGCCGACAGCGCCGCCTCAGCCGCGCTCCAGCGGAACACGCCCTCCTCCGAGGCGCCGGTGACCGCCACCCGCACACCGTCAGAAAACCGCGCCACAAACACCCCCACAAGGGCAAAGCGCGAGGCAGGCTGGACGAATTTCTCGTAATGCGCGGCCTGCGGCACCGGCATGCGGATATTGGTGATGATCTCACCTTCCTCCAGCGCGGTGGTGAACAGCCCCTGAAAATAATCATCCGCCGCAATCTCGCGGGTGTTGGTCACGATCGTGGCCCCACTGGCCAGCGCCGCCGCCGGATAACAGGCGGACGGGTCGTTATTGGCCAGCGAGCCACCGATGGTGCCACGGTTGCGCACCGCCGGATCGCCGATATGGCCCGCAAGCGCCGACAGCGCCGGATAGCTCTTGGCGGTTGCCGCCTCGACCTCGGCATGGGTGGTGGCGCCGCCGATGGCGATGGCATCGCCATCCGGGCAGACACCGCGCATCTCGGCAATCCCGCTCAGGCTCACCAATGTGCTGGGCATCGCCAGCCGCTGCTTCAGCGTCGGAATCAGCGTCTGCCCACCGCCCAGAGCCTGGGCATCCTCCGCACCCAGCGCCTTGACCGCATCCGCAATGGTTGCGGGTTTCTCGAATTCAAATTCATACATCTTCGCTTCCTTCCCAAAGAGCGCATGAGGCCCTTCTTCTGGCTAGAAATATCCCGGGGGTATGGGGGCAGCGCCCCCATGAGCCCTTAGCCGTTCATCGCCGCCCAGACCCGTGCAGGGCTCAGGGGCATGTCGATATGGGTGACATCCTTGCCTGCGGATTGCAGCGCGTCCACCACCGCATTGACCACCGAGGGCGGGGTGCCGATGGCGCCGGCCTCGCCGCAGCCCTTCACACCCAACGGATTGTGGGTACAGGGCGTCTGACAGGAATGATCGACCTTGTAGAACGGCAGATCATCGGCCCGTGGCATGGCGTAATCCATGAAGGAGGCGGACAGCAGCTGCCCGTCGTCATCATAGACACAGGCCTCCAGCAGCGCCTGACCGATGCCCTGACCAATGCCGCCATGGACCTGACCATCGACGATCATCGGATTGACGATATTGCCAAAGTCATCCGCCGCGGCAAAGCTTTCGATGGTGACCTTGCCGGTGTCGGGATCGACCTCCACCTCGCAGGCATAGGCGCCCGAGGGATAGGTGAAATTCGCCGGATCATAGAACGCGGTTTCCTCCAGCCCAGGCTCGATATCCTCCAGCGGGTAGTTATGCGGCACATAGGCCGCAAGGGTCACATCGCCCCAGGCCAGCGACTTATCGGTGCCTGCGACGGTGAACTGGCCGTCCTTCAGTTCGATATCCGCGTCCGAGGCCTCAAGGATATGGGCGGCGATCTTCTTCGCCTTGGCGATGATCTTCTCGGTGGCACGGACCATCGCAGATCCCCCCACCGCCAGCGAACGCGAGCCATAGGTGCCCATGCCCATCGGTGCCTTGTCGGTATCGCCATGTTCGATTTCGACCATATCCTCGGGGATGCCGATCATCTCGGCGATCACCTGGGGGAAAGACGTCTCATGCCCCTGCCCGTGGCTGTGGCTACCGGTCATGACAACAATGCCGCCGGTGGCATTGACCCGCACGGTCGCGCTCTCATAGAGGCCTGCACGGGCGCCAAGCTGCCCGACAAGGTTCGAGGGCGCGATGCCGCAGGCCTCGATATAGCAGTTCACCCCAAGGCCCCGCAGCTTGCCCTTGGCCTCGCTGGCGGCACGGCGCGCGGCAAAGCCGCTGAGATCGGCGATCTCTTCCAGCTTGTCCATCGTGGCGTGGTAATCGCCGGTGTCATATTCCACCGCAACCGGTGTGGCATAGGGGAATTCGGTGATGAAGTTCTGGCGGCGCAGCGCGATCGGATCAACCCCCAGCTCACGCGCCGCCTTATCAATGACGCGCTCCAGCTGATAGGTCGCCTCTGGCCGACCCGCCCCGCGATAGGCGTCAACGGCAACGGTATTGGTGAACACCGCCTTCACATTCACATAGATCAGCGGCGTCTTATAATTGCCCGCCATCAGCGTGCCATGCAGCCAGGTCGGGACCGAGGGGGCAAAGGTCGACAGATACGCGCCCATATTGGCGTAGGTCTCGGTGCGCAGCGCGGTGAAATTGTTGTCCGCGTCCAGCGCCAGTTCGATCTTGGTCACGTGATCGCGGCCATGGGCGTCGGACATAAACGCCTCGGACCGGGACGAGGTCCATTTCACCGCCCGGTTCAGAGCCTTGGCAGCAAAGGTGCAGAAGGCCTCTTCCGCGTAGTGGAAGATCTTGGAACCAAAACCCCCGCCCACATCCGGGGCGACCACGCGCAGCTTATGCTCGGGGATGCCCAGCACAAAAGCGCCCATCAGGAGACGGATCACATGCGGGTTCTGCGAGGTGGTATAAAGCGTGCTGTCGCCGGTGGCGCGGTTGAAATCCCCGACCGCCACGCGTGGCTCCATCGGGTTCGCGACCAGACGGTTGTTGACCAGCTCCAGCGTGGTGACATGGGCGGCGTCCTTGATCGCCTGATCCACCGCCTCGCGGTTATCCTCGACAAATCCCCAGTCATAACAGAGGTTTGAGGTCAAATCATCATGCACCTTCGTGGCGCCATCCTTGACCGCTTCTTTCATGTTGATGACGGCGGGCAGCTCTTCGATGTCGACCACAATCGCCTCGGCGGCATCACGCGCCTGTTCCGGGGTCTCGGCCACAACGGCGGCGATGGGATCGCCGACATGGCGCACCTTGCCCTGGGCCAGCACCGGATGGGCCGGTTCCTGCATCACCTCGCCAAAGCGGTCGGTCACCTGCCAGCCGCAGGGCAGCCCGCCGACACCTTCGAAGTCCGCGCCGGTGAAGATGCGCACAACGCCGGGCATGGCGGCTGCATCGGCGGTGTCGACCGAGGTCAGCCGACCATGGGCCACATCCGAGCGCAGGAAATGCACATAGGCCTGGCCGTTGAGATTAATGTCGTCCGTGTAATTGCCGGTTCCGGTCAGGAACCTGATGTCTTCGCGCCGTTTCGGGCTGGCGCCGATGCCGCTATCCTTTGGCATTGTCCAAATTTCCTCCCTGGACGGTCTGCGCAGAGGCAGACCTCTTGGTCATGCTGTGGTTCAGTCGTGGGTCCTTTTGCAGCTGCGGCGGGCGTTATTCGGCCGCCAGCGCAGAGATATCCTGACCCGAGGCCGCCATGATCGCCTTCACGATATTGTGGTAGCCGGTGCAGCGGCACAGGTTGCCCTCAAGGTAGTCGCGGATTTCCTGTTCGCTGGGTTTTGGATTGTCCTTCAACAGCGCGGCTGCGGACATCACCATGCCCGGCGTGCAGAAGCCGCATTGCAGCCCGTGGTGGTCCTGAAACGCCTGTTGAATGACGTTGAGCGTGCCATCAGGGGCAGCCTGCCCTTCGATGGTGGCGACATCTGCGCCCTCGGCTTCGGCCGCCAGCATGGTGCAGGATTTCACCGCTTTGCCATCCACATGCACGACACAGGCGCCGCATTGGCTGGTGTCGCAGCCGACATGGGTGCCGGTCAGCCCCAGATCTTCTCGCAGGAAACTGGACAGCAGCGTGCGCCCTTCGACCTCTCCGCTGGCAGTCCGACCGTTTACGGTCATTGTGACTTTCACCATCAACTCCTCCCTTGGCTCGTAAAAACTCGCTGGCCGAAGTTAAGCACGGGGAGCTTGCCGGCGCGAAGCCCTAATCGCATCGCCACGACTAAAGTCGCAGGTGCAGCCGCAGGTCGGGGTCAGAGATCGCTGCGCCTTGGGCGGGGACGTGTGGGGATTTCCTTCAAGAGGCCGCCGACGCCCATGGCGGCGATATCGGCGCTGCTGACCTCGATGCCGCAGACCAGCCGTTCCAGCACCCAATCCGCCCCATTGAGCGCAGGCGAGCGCGCACAGCCCGGCAGGCCCAGCACCGGCCGACCGGACAGCTGGCCGAGAAACAGCAGGTTGCCGGGATCCACCGGCATTCCAAAGCGCAGAACCTCTCCGCCCGCCCGGCGCAGCGCCGCGGGCGCCACATCCAGGGGATCCGAGGTGGCCGAGGCGGTGAGGATCAGGATCAGATCGCTGTCATCGCCAAGGCTCGCAAGCGCGGCGGCCAGCTCCGCCTCGCGGTGCGGCACCACCTGCCGGGGCGCCATCGCCATGTCGAACCGGTCGAGCCGTCCGATCATCGCGGCGCGCCCCTTGTCCGGGGGCGTCTGCGCGCTGGTGCGCGTCTCGATCAGGGTGGCGCGGCGCAGCTGTGGCGGGATCAGGCGGATCGCCCCGGCCACATCGCGGGTGGCGGCCGTCAGCGCCTCATCCGGCACGGCGTAGGAGATGATCTTGGCGGTGGCGACCATGCCGCCGGGATCGGCGCGGTGGAAATCGGGCACCGTGGCCAGCGTGATCATCGGATCGACCGCATTCAGCGCGTTGATCCGTTCGGCATCGACCCGGATCAGACCGGGGCCAAGCGCATGAAGGTTGACCCGCCCTGCCCCGGCACCGGAGATGCGCAGCCCCAATGCGGCAGGATCCGGCAACAGCGCCTCGGCCAGCCGCTCTGCGGCGCGGTCTTCGTGGATATCCCCCGGTTCCAGCTGCGCCACGGTCAGCGCGCGGTGGCCGGCGGCGGCAAGGTCAGCCAGATCCTGCGCTGCCAGTCTGGTGCCCTTGGCAATGCGGTGCTCCGCCCCCTGCAGCGAATGGGCCAGATAGCATCCCGACGCCTCATTGAGGGGCACCTCGCCAAAGATCATGGGCACCGCCCCCGCAGAACCGCCGTCATCTCGGCGATGATCGACACGGCGATTTCCGCCGGGCCTGCGGCACCGATATCAAGCCCGATGGGACCGTGGATACGGGCGAGCGTCGCCTCGTCAAAACCAGCCTCCTGCATCCGTGCAATCCGTTTGGCATGGGTGCGCGTCGAGCCGAGCGCGCCGATGTAGAAACAGTCGGAGCGCAGGGCGGCCTCCAGCGCGGGATCGTCAATTTTCGGATCATGAGTAAGCAGCACCACCGCGCTGCGCCCATCCAGACCAAGCTCGGCGATCGCCTCGTCGGGCCAGTCCTCGATCAGCCGTTCATTGGGGAACCGGGCCGCCGAGGCAAAGGCCGCGCGCGGGTCGAGGATGACCGGATCGTAGCCGGCAATCCGCGCCATCGGCACCAGCGCCTGGGTGATATGCACCGCCCCCACCGCGATCAGGCGCAGGGGTGGGTTGTGAACGGCGACAAAGGTCTTGCCGTCCTCTTCGACGCCGGAGCGGTCCATGCGTTTTCGCTCGGCGTGGGCGTCGGTCTCCAGCCGCCCGGCACCGCTGTGGAGATCAACCACATAGGCCAGGGCGCGGCGGGCCGCGCGGGCAGCGACCAGATCGGCCAGCGTTGCCTCTGACAGGGAGCCGCCCACCGGTTCGACCAGAATGCGGATGGTGCCGCCACAGGCCAGCCCGACCGCAAAGGCATCACCGTCGCTGACGCCGAATTCCAGAAGCTGATGCCGCCCCGAGGCGATCGCCTCCTGCGCGGCCAGGATCACCGCGCCTTCGACGCAGCCCCCCGAAACGGACCCTTCGATCCGGCCATCGCTGGCAACCGCCAGCTGCGCGCCGGCGCGGCGCGGCGCGGATCCCCAGGTTTCGACCACCGTCGCCAGCGCCGCCCCGCCGCCGGTTGCCCGGCCCGCGCGATACCACGCCAGGGCGGTTTCGGGGATGGCATCAAAACGCTCGATACTGGACGCGATGCTGGACATGGGCATCTGGAACCTCGGGGTTGCGGCGATTGCCGTATGTGGTCCATGGCAGGTGACATTCCGGCCGCAGACGGGACGCGCCGAGTCTAACGCCGCCGCCCCGCAAGCGGGATCAAAAACACGCGCGCAGCCCTGCGACTTTGGTCGCAGGATCAACACCCGTGCCGCTGTCGGATCTTACTTCAGTTTGGAGAGCTTGTCCTGCAACTCGGCCAGCTGCCGCTTGATATCGTCCAGCCCGTCGCCGTCTTCGCCGCTGTCACTGTCGCCGGATGATTTCGCAGCGCCGGGCCAGTTGCCGGAGAACCCGCCGGTCATCGCCTTCAGAAACGCCTGCTGCTGCGCCTTCATCGCCTCGAACCCCGGCATCTGCGCAATCGGGTTCATGGCGTTCATATTCTCGACCATCTTGCTCTGGTTTTCGCGCAGCATCTCAAAGGAGCTTTGCAGGAACTGCGGCATCACCCCGCCACCGGGCACCATGTAGCTGCGCACCAGATCGTTCAGCACATTGACCGGCAGAATGTTCTCACCCCGGCTTTCGTGTTCGGCGATGATCTGCAGGAGATACTGGCGGGTCAGGTCGTCCCCGGTCTTGAGGTCAACGATCTGCACCTCACGCCCCTCGCGGATGAAACCGGCGATATCCTCCAGCGTGACATAGTCGCTGGTCTCCGTATTGTAGAGCCGTCGGCTGGCATATCGTTTGATCAACAAGGGTTTATCCTGATCCGACATGTCATTTCTCCCCAGACATGATGCATTGCAGCAAAGCCTATGCGAGCGCAGAACAAAAGGGAAGCGTTACGCCGGAACGCGCAACAAATGATCGTCGGATCCAATATCAGCGGGCTGGCCATCGCGGGCGGCCCCAGGCGGTCTGTGGCGCCAATGAAAAAGGGGCAGGTCCGGTGACCTGCCCCCTTCGGTGCAAAGAGATTTCATTGGGAGGAGTGCAAAACCCCTTTGCGGATGCGCTCAGCGCTTACTTTGCTGCGGCTTTTTTCGCAGCGGAGGTCACGTCGTTGGTGGCCTTCTTCACAGCGGCGGACGCTTCTTCGGACATGTCCTTGCCAGCCGACATCAGCAGCTCAACGGTGTCCATCTGAACCTTTTTCGCAACTTCGGCGAAGGCGGCCATGTTCTCGGCGGCCACTTCAGCGGAGGCGGAGGCGAAATCGGTTGCTGCCTTGGCATAGTCAGCAGGCTCGGCCTGTGCCTTGGAGACGTCGCTCAGCTTGGTCAGGGTTTCCTTGGCCCAGCTGTTGGAAATCTCGGCGGATTTCTCGGCAGCCTGCAGGGCAACCTGGGACAGTTTTTCGTTCAGGGCTGCGGTCGATTTGAACGCATCTTCCATCGCGGTTGTGTCAACCGGGAATGCACCCATCATGTCTTTCATCATCGCGGTAAAATCTTGGGTCTTAGCCATTGTACTGGTTCCTCTTGGTTACGCGGCCAGAACGTTCTGCCGCCTTCGCATGACCCCAATATTGTTTCTGCATCGCAGCATTTCAAGGTTTTTCTTGCTGCAATGCAGAATAATTTGCGAATGCCCGGAAAATCAGGGCTTTGCGGACCGCTTTGCCTTTACCCGGACGTAGTCGCCGGGGGCCGGTGTCAGCGGGGGATGCTGCGAATCGCCCGGTTCGCGGGCCTCGACCTGCTTGCCGGAGCGTTTCTTCAGCCAGCTTTCCCAGCGTGGCCACCAGGAGCCTTCGTGAAAGCTCGCCGCCTCTTTCCAGGTCTCGGCGTCACCTTTCATATCGGGATTGGTGTAATGGCCGTATTTGTTGCGGGTCGGCGGGTTGACGATGCCCGCGATATGGCCTGACTGCGCCACAACGAAGCTCTTGGAGCGCGAGCCCATCTGCTGAACACCGCGGTAGCAGTCTTTCCAGCGGGCAATATGGTCGGTCTCGCAGGTGATTGCCATCACCGGCACGGTGACGTCGCGCACATGCAGGGTATGGCCCATCAGCTCGAACCCGTCGCGCACGAACTCATTGCGCTGACACAGGCCACGCAGATATTGCATCGCCATCCGCCCCGGCAGGTTCGCGCCGTCACCATTCCAGTACAGAAGATCAAAGGCCGGCGGCGTCTCCCCCATCATGTAGCTGCGGATCGCAGGCCCGTAGACCAGATCGTTGGAGCGCAGGAAGGAGAAGGTCCGCGCCATGATATACGAGCGCAGCAGGCCGTTGTTGGTGATCTCCTCCTCGATGCCGTCGATGAAATCATTTTGCAGGAAGGGCGTGAACTCCCCCTGATCGGAGAAATCCGTCAGCGCGGTAAAGAAGGTCGCCGATTTGATCGAGGTATCGCCGCGCTGTTTCAGCAACGAGAGCGTCAGGCACAGCGTGGTGCCCGCGATACAGTAGCCAACGGCATTGATCTGTTTCACCTTGCAGATCGATTTGGCGGTTTCGATCGCGGTCAGATAGCCCTTCTCGATATAATCCTCCAGACCGAGGTCCGCCTGATCCTCGCCGGGGTTGACCCAGGACACCACAAACAGCGTATAGCCCTGTTCGGTCACCCATTTGATCAGGCTGTTCTGCGCCTTGAGGTCGAGGATGTAGAATTTGTTGATCCACGGCGGAAACAGCACGATGGGGGTTTCATGCACGGTTTCGGTGGTCGGCCGGTACTGGATCAGCTCCATCATCTCGTTGCGAAATACAACCTCACCGGGTGTGGTGGCAATATTGCGACCGATCTCAAAGGCGGTCTCATCCGCCAGCCGCACCACCAGTTCGCCGTCGTTGGCCTCCAGATCGGCAACCAGATTCTCCAGCCCCTTGATCAGTGACTGACCTTCGGTCTCCACCGCTTTTTCCAGCGCATCGGGGTTGGTTGCCAGAAAATTGGTGGGGGCCATCATCTGCACGATCTGATCGGCGAAATAGCCAAGGCGGCGTTTGTCGACATCTTCCAGATCATCGACCTCGGCGACGGCGTTGCGAATTGCCTCGGCATTGGTGAGATATTGTTTCTTGATGTAGTGAAAATAGGGGTTGGACTGCCACATCGGATTGGCAAAACGGCGGTCATCGGGCGCGCCCTCATCGGCGTCCTCGGGGCTGTCGCCCTCAATGGATTTGGCCAGAAGCGCCTGGGCTTCGGCGAAATTCACCACCGCCTGCCCCCAGTAAGACACCTGTTTTTCCAACAGCTTGGCGGGATTTTTGGCCATTTCGGCCCAATAGGCGGTTGCTGCGCGTGCAAAAAGCTCTTGATTCGGACCGTCCAGAGAAGGGGGGTGAGATTTTTTCTGAGCCAGAACATCCATCAGGCGTTTTGAAAGTTGCTCAACCTGCTCCATATTTTTTTTAATTCGTTCAATATGTTCCGGCGAGACTGCCGGATCCGTACTGTCGCTTGTTGTCATCTTAACAAATCCCCCGTAATCTTTCTGCTATGCAGAATACTGTCCGCCCATCATACGACAAAGCCATGAAACGTCCGATGGGTTGTGACACAACCGCACGTGGATTCAGATCGGATCCAAGCGGCCAACGCAATGGAGATATAACATGCGTTACATGATGTCGTACGATCTGATGGAAACAATGCGTAACACCAATCAGTGGTTGGGGGCCACCGCCCTGTCGATGGCATCGAACCCGGCGCTGGCCGCAATCCCCAATCCTGCCATTGCCTGGATGGCCGCCTGGGGCGAGGTGACGGAGCGCAGTTTTCAGCGCATGGTGACCAAACCGGATTGGGGCATCTATACCCAGACCTGCGCCGATGGCCGCGATCACGTGGTGGAAATCGACACGGTGGTTGAGCGCCCGTTTGGCGATCTGATCCATTTCCGCGTCGCAGGCCGCGCCGAGCAGCCGCGCAAAGTTCTGCTGGTCGCGCCGATGTCGGGCCATTACGCCACCCTGCTGCGCTCCACCGTCAAAAGCCTGATCGAGAATTGCGAAGTCTATGTCACCGACTGGCATAATGCCCGCGATATTCCGGTTTCAGCGGGCAAGTTCGACATTGAGGATTACACGCTATATCTGGTTGATTTCATGCGTGAAATGGGCCCCGATACCCATGTGATCGCGGTCTGCCAGCCGGCCCCGCTGACGCTGGCCGCCACCGCCTATCTGGCAGAGCAGGATCCGGGCGCGCAGCCGTCATCGCTCACCCTGATTGGCGGGCCGGTGGATCCCGATGCAACCCCGACAGATGTGACCGATTTTGGCCGCCGGGTCACCATGGGCCAGCTGGAAGAGACGATGATCCAGCGTGTCGGCTTCAAATACAAGGGCGTCGGCCGCAAGGTCTATCCGGGCCTGTTGCAGCTCAGCTCCTTTATGTCGATGAACGGCGAGCGCCATTCCAAGGCTTTCATGGATCAGATCCAGCGGGTCAGCCGGGGAAAAGCATCGGATCATGATGCCCACAACCGGTTCTATGACGAATATCTTGCCGTGATGGACATGACGGCGGAGTTCTACCTGTCGACGGTGGAGCGGGTGTTCAAGGGCGGCGAGATTGCCGGCAACAACTTTGTTGTCGCCGGTCACAAGGTCGATATGGGCAAGATCTCCGATGTGGCGGTCATGACCGTCGAAGGCGCCAATGATGATATCTCGGCCCCCGGACAATGTATCGCGGCGCTGGATCTCTGCACCGGCCTGCCGGAGGTAAAGAAGGCCAGCCATGTGGAGCCGGGTGCAGGACATTATGGCATCTTTGCCGGCCGCAGCTGGCGCGATAATATCCGCCCGCTGGTGATCGAATTCATGAACGCCAATGCCCGCACGCCGAAGAAAGCCGCAGCAAAACGCACCAGGGCGACCGCCTGACCGGCGAGGCTGAGGCCAGACCAAATAAGACGGGCGCCCAGCCCTGACCAAAGCCCATTTCAGCCCAAGGACCATTTCAGCAATGGCCGTTCCCCTGAGTTTCGCCTGTGACTGCGGCCAGATCCGTGGCGCGCTGTCGCCAGAGGCCCGCAAGGCCGGCACCCGCGTTGTCTGTTTCTGCGCCGATTGCCGCGCCAATGAGCTGTACCACAACCAGCCGGACCCCGCCCCGGGACCGGTTGATCTGTTTCAGGTCAATCCCGATGGGGTGACCTTTCATCAGGGGCAGGATCTGCTGCGGGTGATGCGGCTCAGCCCGAAGGGGCTGCTGCGCTGGTATGCGGGCTGCTGCGGCACCCCGATGGCCAATACGCTGGCCAAACCCACCCTGCCCTTTGCCGGGATGCGGTCGGACCGGTTTGCCGACCCATCCGCGCTTGGCAAGGTGCGCGCCCGCGCCTTTGTTCCGAAGGCAGGCAAACAGCCCCGCACCGAAGGCGCCGCACGGATGGTCATCTCGCTGCTCAGCCGGATGATATCGGCGCGCCTCTCCGGCCGCTGGAAAGAGACGCCATTCTTCGACATCGACAGCGGTGCGCCAATCAGCGAACCGGAGGTGATCAGCAAGGAGGCGCGCGCGGAACTGCTGCGCAGGTAGCGCCGTGCCCTCTTTGCGGCCGACCGGGCCGCGAACCGCATAAGCTTTGCAGGTTAACCGATTGGATCTGATGGCTTTAGTGGGTTGGTGAGTGTCAGGGGCGGCAACGGTTTTGACGGCGATGCCGCCGCAGGTTCCGCCGGTGGCGTCGATATCCGCTGCGGCTGGGTTGTGGCGGCAGCGCTCTGACGGTCTGCGGGCAGATCCGCCGGGCAGCCCAGCTGCCGGTCTTCCTCCGCCAGCCATTCCGCAATCGCTCCGGTCACCTGATCCGGCTGTTCCAGCGTCGGCAGATGTCCGGCCTCCTCCACCACATGAAGCCGCGCATTGGGCATCAGCGCGGCCATGAATTCATGGCGTTTCAGCGGCGTCAGCCGGTCCTGCGACCCACAGAGGATCAGGGAGGGCCCTTTGAAACGACGCAGTGCCGCCTGCTGATCGGTGCGCCGCTGCAACGCCCGCGCCTGCGCCACGAACAGCTCCGGCCCCAGCGCAAGGGCCTGCTCATAGATCGAGTTCAGAATATCCAGCCGCTGCGGCGACGGGGCCAGGCACTCCACCGGCAGACAGCTGCGCAGCACATCCGCCAGACGACCGCTGCGGGCCGCGATGATCAGCGGCTCCCATTCGGCGGCCTGGGCAGGCGTGTCGGGCAAGGGGCTGGTGGAGATCAGGCAGAGTCGGCTGACACGCTGCGGCGCGCGGCGCAGGATTTCCATTGCAACAATGCCGCCCATCGACAGCCCGGCCAATGAAAACCGCGCCGGCAGCCGGGCCAGCAGATGATCGGCGATCAGCTCGATCCGGTCGCCGCCGAGCAGCGGCGCAATCATCGTCGGCACCACCCCGGACAGTGCCCGCAGCTGCGGCAGGAACACCTCGGCATTGCCCATCAGACCGGGCAGCATCACCAGCGGGGCGCCAGCGGCGCGCTCTGCCGGGGCCTGCGAAGGGCGGCTCATGTTCTGCGGTGCGTCGCCTGACCGGTCTGTCACCTGTGCTTATCCCTCGGTTTGGGCGCCATAGCCGTTCCAGCGGAACGCGCCGTCATCTGACAGCGGCGAGAACGGGTTATGCGCGATTTCCCAGATATGGCCGTCCGGGGCGCGGAAATAGCCGATGGTGCCGCCCCAGAACACCTCTCCTGCCGGGCGCAGCACCGTGGCGCCTGCCGCCTCCGCCCGGGCCATCAGCGCAGCGACATCTGCCGCAGTGCGGGTGTTATGGCTCAGCGTCATCGCGCCGGTGCCCAGCTCATCCAGCGGCAGGCCAATATCCTCGGCCAGCGACGCCAGCGGATAAAGCCCCAGCGTCTGCGACATCAGATCAAAGGCAATGACCCCATCGGGGCTGTCTGCGCGCTGCCAGCCAAGCGCCTCATAGAAGGCCGCCGCCCGCTCCATATCCGGCACGCCCAGTGTGATCAGGCTGATACGTTGCTCCATCGGATCCTCTCCTGCCCTTCTCCGGCCTCTGTCCTGCTGCTGTCGGGTTGCCCCCTTTCGGGCCGCCCTGCGCTATGTGGCAGATCATCCCGGACATTCTGCCATAGCCTGCGTCAACTGTCGCGTGGTGGATGCAGGTCAGTACATCAGAACCTGCGCGCCCGCCCCGCCACTCAACCTAACCGATATCTGGCGCGCCAGATAGCCCCAGCACCTCCGCCACGGCGGTTTCGATCAGCGCCAGACAGGCCGGGTCGGAGAACCGATGGTCGGCGTCCTTCACCAGATGCAGGCGCATATCGGCGCAGGTGGCATGATCCAGCAGCCGCAGCGCGGTCTCGGTGCTGACGGCGGTGTCGGCGGTGCCCTGCAGGCAGCGCACCGGCATCGCCAGCACCAGCGGATCGCGCAGCACCAGATGGTTGCGCCCGTCCTCGATCATCCGTTTGGTGATGACATAAGGCTCCATGTAGTCGCTCGGCAGCTCAACCTGCCCGCGCGCCTCCAGCTCCGCCTTCTGGGGATCGGTGAAATTGGCCCAATAGCCATCCTCGGTGAAATCCGGCGCGGCGGCGATGGTGACCAGCCCGGCCACCCGCTCGGGCATCGCCCGCGCCAGGAGCAGCGCCTGCCAGCCCCCCATGGAGGAGCCAACCGGCAGGATCGCCCCTGTGGTCAATGCCTTTACCGCCGCCAGCGTATCCTGATGCCAGTCGCCGATGCAGCCCTCTTCAAAACGGCCGGAGCTTTCACCGTGGCCGGAATAGTCAAACCGCAGAAACCCGAGGCCCCGCGCCCGGGCCCAGGCCTCCAGATGCACCGCCTTGGTGCCCTCCATATCGGATTTCAGCCCCCCCAGAAACACGAGCGTCGGCGCATTCTTGGCCGCGCCGGTGGCCGGGCTCAGGTGATAGGCCAGACGGCGGCCGCTGTCACAGTCCAGAAATTGGGTTGCTGCCATGGTCTCCCCCGCGATGCAGTCCGGTCATTATGCTGATGTCAGATCTGCCACGACAGCCGCGCCGCCGCAATGGCCGGTTTCACCGCAGGAGGCACCGGCGGCAGATGGCGGGCGCCCGGATGCCGCCGCCCCGACCGCCTGATGCCCTTGCAGCCAGCCGCAGCCCTGCCTAGGGTCCGCGCGACATCAGAACCGCCGCAAATCAGGAGCCTCCCTTGACCCGTGCCCTCCGCCTTCTCTGCCTCGGGCTTCTCTGCCTGCTGATCCTGCTCGCCACTCTCTGGGGCGCGCTGGCGCTCTGGTACCGGCTGCCCGTGGACGGCCTCTGGCGTACAGCTGCGGCATCCGGCTTTGCGGGCCTTGGTCTGGCCACGCTCTGGGCGGTGATCCGCGGCCGTGCGATGCGCGGGCTGGCCACCTTCTGCCTGGCGCTGGCCGCGCTGATCTGGTGGTGGGCAAGCCTGACCCCGCCGGCCGAGGCAAACTGGTCCCCCGATGTGGCCCGCCAGGTCACCGGCACCCGCGACGGCGATATCCTGACGCTGACAGATGTGCGCAATTTCGACTGGACCACACCGACCGACTTCACCCCGCGCTGGGAGACCCGCAGCTATGATCTCAGCCAGCTGACCACCGTCGATCTCTTCATGTCCTATTGGGCCGGACCGGAGATGGCCCATATGGTGGTCAGCTTCGGCTTTGCCGATGGCGCCCATATCGCCTGGTCGGTCGAGGTGCGCCGTCAGGTCGGCGGCGGCTTCTCCCCCGTCGCGGATCTGTTCAAGACCAATACGCTGGTGCTGATCGCCGCCGATGAACGCGATGTGGTGGGCACCCGCACCAATGCCCGCGGCGAGGATGTGCAGCTGTTTCGCATCAATACCGACCCCGACACTGCCCGCGCGCTGCTGATGCAATATGTCGAGGCCGCCAACCGGCTGGCCGCACAGCCGCAGTGGTATAATTCGCTCACCTCGAATTGCACCACCGTGGTGATGACGATGATCCGCACCATCCTGCAGGATGTGCCGCTGGACTGGCGGCTGCTGGCCAATGGCTACCTGCCGGAATATGCCCATGAACAGGGCGTTCTGGCCGCAGGCTACAGCACCGAAGACCTGCGCGAACGCGGCAGCATCACCGCCAGGGCGCAGGCCCGGGGCATCACGCAAGACTACTCAGCCCTGATCCGCAAAGGTGTCCCAACCCCCGCCCGCTGATCCAGCCCCCCTGATCCAACCCCCCTGATGCCGCTGCTGCATCTTCTGGCGAAAAATATCCCGGGGAGCGCGAGGGGCTGGCCCCTCGCCTGCTTGACAGCCTCGCATACCCCTGCCAAACGGGCAGAACACCATAACCCGCAACCGGGCGTTCTGTGGGCGCCAAACCGACGAGGAGAGCCGATATGGCCCAAATCTCTCTCACCTTCCCCGATGGCAATGCACGCTCCTATGACGCAGGTATCACCCCTGCCGAGGTGGCCGCTGACATCTCGACCTCGCTGGCCAAAAAGGCCATCTCCGCCACCGTCAACGGGCAGCACTGGGATCTTCAGTGGCCGATCGACGCGGACGCCGCCATTGCCATCCACACCATGAAGGATGAGGTTCAGGCCAATGAGCTGATCCGCCACGATCTGGCGCATGTGATGGCGCGCGCGGTGCAGGACATCTGGCCCGACACCAAGGTCACCATCGGCCCGGTCATTGAAAACGGCTGGTATTACGACTTCGACCGCGCAGAGCCCTTCACCCCGGAAGATCTCGGCGCCATCGAGAAAAAGATGAAAGAGATCATCAACAAACGTGATGAGGTCCGCACCGAGGTCTGGGAGCGCGACCGCGCGATCCAGCATTACACCGACCTGAACGAACCCTATAAGGTCGAGCTGATCGAGAGCATCCCGGGCGATGAGCCGCTGCGCATGTATTGGCATGGCGACTGGCAGGACCTCTGCCGCGGCCCGCACCTGCAGCACACCGGCCAGCTGCCGGGCGATGCCTTCAAACTGATGAGCATCGCAGGCGCCTATTGGCGCGGCGACAGCTCCCGCCAGATGCTACAGCGGATCTACGGCGTTGCCTTCACCGGCAAGGAAAAGCTGAAAGCGCATCTCACCATGCTGGAAGAGGCCGCCAAACGCGACCACCGCAAGCTGGGCCGCGAGATGAACCTGTTCCACATGCAGGAAGAGGCGCCGGGCCAGATCTTCTGGCACCCCAACGGCTGGCGCATCTACACCACCCTTCAGGACTACATGCGCCGCATGCAGGACCGCGACGGCTATGTCGAGGTGAACACCCCGCAGGTGGTGGACCGCAAGCTGTGGGAGGCCTCGGGCCACTGGGACAAATACCAGGAGAACATGTTCATCGTCGAAGTGGACGAGGAACATGCCCGCGAAAAGGCGGTCAACGCACTGAAGCCGATGAACTGCCCCTGCCATGTGCAGGTGTTCAATCAGGGCCTCAAATCCTACCGCGACCTGCCGCTGCGCATGGCTGAGTTCGGCTCCTGTGCGCGCTATGAGCCCTCGGGCGCGCTGCATGGCATCATGCGGGTGCGCGGCTTTACCCAGGATGACGGCCATATCTTCTGCGCCGAGGATCAGATCGAGTCTGAAACCGCAAAATTCATCGCATTCCTGTCCAAGGTCTATGCCGATCTCGGCTTCCATGACTGGACCATCAAGCTCTCGACCCGCCCGGAAAAACGGATCGGCAGCGATGAGAGCTGGGATCTGGTGGAAAAGGCGCTAGGCGATGCCTGCAAGGCGGCGGGCTATGACTACGAGCTGCTGGAGGGCGAAGGTGCCTTTTACGGTCCGAAGCTGGAATTCACCCTCACCGACGCCATCGGGCGGAACTGGCAGTGCGGCACCCTGCAGGTGGATCCCAACCTGCCCGAACGGCTGGATGCGAATTTCATCGGCCAGGACGGCAATAAGCACCGCCCCTTCATGCTGCACCGCGCCACGCTGGGCTCCTTCGAGCGCTTCATCGGTATCCTGATCGAGGAACACGCAGGCAAGCTGCCGTTCTGGCTGGCGCCGCGTCAGGTGGTTGTCGCCTCGATCACCTCCGACGCCGATGACTATGTGAACGAGGTTGTTGAGACCCTGCGCGCCGCCGGTGTGCGCGCGGAGGCCGACATCCGCAACGAGAAGATCAACTACAAGGTTCGCGAGCATTCGGTGGGCAAGGTGCCGGTCATCCTCGCCGTCGGCCACCGCGAGGTCGAAGAGCGCACCGTTTCCGTCCGCCGTCTTGGCGAAAAACAGACCAAGGTCGAAACCCTGGAGGCTGTAACAAAAGCGCTGGCGGTTGAGGCAACTCCGCCGGATCTTCTGTAACATTCCTGCGGTCTTTTGCTGATCTTTGCCTTTTTACCGGCCCCCACTTGCGGGGCCGGTTTCTTTTTGCGCATGGTTTTAAGGGTTCAGCAGCCACTTCGCTGTAATAAGCGGTCACGGCTGCTGACGCCCGCGTGAGACACAGGCTCGTGAATTCAAACACTTCTCAGGCTGAGCTAATGTCTGACCTGTAACAACCGCCTCGCAACCAAATTCCAAAGAAGGAAGACACCGATGTCCAACACCGCAAAATCCCTCGCCGTCGCTGGTGCCGTTGCTGCCGCACTGACCTCTGCCATGGTCACCCCGGCTGCCGCCCAGTCCAAAGAGAAATGCTATGGCGTCTCCCTCGCCGGTCAGAACGACTGCGCCGCAGGCCCCGGCACCACCTGCGCCGGCACCTCGACCGTCGATTATCAGGGCAACGCCTGGACCCTGGTCGATGCCGGCAGCTGCGAAGGTATGGAACTGCCCGCAATGGCCGATGGCAGCGACCGCAAGGGCTCGCTGGAGCCGCTGGAACGTGACCTGCCTGCGTAAGCACAGGCCAGACCAGCGGGGCGGGGGATTTCTCCCGCCCTTTTTGTAACCGGATCAGAGGACCTGTCATGCTGGATGCCGCCCCTTCCCTGCCCGCCGCAGCCGGTGTTGGCTACAAGCCGCAGCATTTCGCCGATATTCTTGCAACGGTCGGCGCTGAGCGGCCGAGCCCGGTAAAATGGCTGGAAATCCACGCCGAAAACTACATGGGCGACGGTGGCCGCCCGATCGCGCAGCTGCGTCATCTGGCTGAACAATTTGCCCTGTCGGTGCATGGCGTCGGCCTCTCTATCGGCGGCGAAGGGCCGCTGGACGCCGATCACCTCGCACGGCTGACGCATCTGGTGGGCTGGCTCAATCCTGCCAGCTTCTCCGAACATCTCGCCTGGTCCACCCATGACAGCCATTTCTATAACGACCTGCTGCCGCTGCCCTATACGGATGCCACGCTGGCGCGGGTCTGCGATCATATCAATCAGGTGCAGGACGCCATCGGGCGGCGGATGCTGCTGGAAAACCCATCCAGCTACCTCGCCTTTGCCGAAAGCAGCTGGTCCGAGCCGGAGTTTCTGGCCGAGATCACCCGCCGCACCGGCTGCGGGCTGCTCTTGGATGTGAACAACGTCTTTGTCTCCGCCACCAATCTCGATTTTTCGCCGCAGGGCTATATCGACGCCTTTGCGCTGGATCAGGTTGGTGAAATCCACCTTGGCGGCCATGATGAGGATCAGGACGACCACGGCAAACCGCTGCTGATCGACAGCCACGGCGCCGAGGTGGTGGATCCGGTCTGGGCGCTGCTGGATTATACGCTGGCAAAATCCGGCCCCAAGCCTGTGCTGGTCGAGTGGGACACCGATGTGCCCGCCTGGCCGGTGCTGGAGGCCGAGGCCGCCCGTGCCGCAACCGCGCTGGAGCGGGTGCCGGCATGACTGTCAGCCAGACAGAATTCGCCCACGCCATGATGGATGCGGGCCAGCCGGTGCCTGAGGGGCTGCTGGATGCGACCGGCCAGCCGGCCGGGCGACGGTTCAGCGTCTATCGCAATAATATCGCGGTCTCCCTGACCGAGGCGATGCACAGCGCCTTTCCCCTGATCGGCAAGCTGCTGGGCAAGCAGAACCTCGACGGGCTGGCGGGCATATATCTGCGCGCCCATCCGCCCTCCTCGCCGCTGATGATGCACTATGGCGCTGAGTTTCCCGCGTTTCTCGCCGGGATGGAGCAGCTGAAACATCTCGGCTATCTGCCCGATGCGGCGCGGCTCGACCTTGCCCTGCGCCGGGCGTATCACGCTGCCGACGCCACTGCGGTTGACCCGGCGCGTCTGGCAGCGCTTGCACCCGATCAGCTGATGGCGACCCGGCTGACACTGGCCCCCGCCGTCACCCTGCTGCGCTCGCCCTGGCCGATCTATGACATCTGGCGCTTCAACACCGAAGAGAACGCTCCCAAGCCCCGCCATATCGCGCAGGACGTGCTGATCACCCGGCCCGAATTCGACCCCATCGTTCAGGAGCTGCCCGCCGGGGGCGCGGACTGGATCACCGCCCTCATCGCTGGTGCCACGCTGGACGAGGCGCTGACCGCCGTTCAGGCCGACCAGCCGGATTTCGACCTCTCACACCCGCTCGCCCTGTTGCTGCAAGGCGGTGCAATCATTGACCTAGACCGCAAAGGATAACCGATGCACGCGCTTGTTTCCTCCTATACCTCGATCTTCGGCAAGGCTGACCGGCTGTCCGATATCATCGTCCCGACCCTGGCCCGGCTGGTCTTTGCCGCGGTGCTCTTGGTCTACTACTGGAACTCTGCCGGGCTGAAGACGGATGGTTCGATTTTCTCGCCCTCTGCCGGCGCCTTTGGTCAGATCTTCCCCAAGGCCGCCGAGGCGGTGCTTTATGATGTCAGCCAGCTCAATATCTTTCAGCGGCTGGTGATCTTTGCCGGCACTGTCGCCGAATATGTGCTGCCCGCGCTGATCCTTGTTGGTCTGCTCACCCGTCTGGCCGCTCTTGGCACCATCGGTTTCATCTGGGTGCAGACCATCGTCGATGTGACCGGCCATGGCGTGAAACTGGGCAGTCTCTTTGACAACGCCATTGGTCTGGTCGACCAGCGGGTGATGTGGACCTTCCTGCTGCTGGTGCTGGTGTTCAAGGGGGCTGGTCCGCTGTCCCTTGATGCGCTGGCGCGGCGCGCTACGACGCCTGCCACCGCCTGATCCGGCCAGTCCTCAAACATAAAAAGGCGCCCTGCATCCGCAGCGGCGCCTTTTTTCATTCCTTGCGTTCGATCCGGTTCAGAAATGCGCCTTCGGCTCATCCGGTTTGCCGGCAGCAAGCGCCAGCAGCCCGCCAAGAAGCGCCAGCGAGATCGGGAAGATGGTAAAGACATTAAGCCCGAACCCGGCATATAGCCCCGCCGCCGAGGCCAGCAGCAGCACCCCGCCCCAGAGCGCCCGCGACAGCGCCATCGCGCCACCGGCCAGCGCAAGGATGGGCGAGATCACGGCCAGGAGCCGCAGTTGTTCGACATCGTCGACCTGCCGGGCCACCCCTTCGATTTCGCCAAAATACTCCACGGCGGCGGTATAGCCATAGCCCGCAAACCCCACCACCATGCCGATCAGCCCGGCCACGATGCCCAGCACCAGCGCTGCATTGCGCATTGCCGCTCTCCTTACCTAATCCGATATGCAGATGGGGGTTCTAGCCCTCGACGCCAAGGGCGGCCTTGGTTTTGGCGTCCCAGCCGAGGTGCAGACCCTCACCGGATCTGATCAGCGGACGTTTCATCAGCGTCGGATGCGCCGTCAACAGATCCAGCGGCTCCCCCGCCCGCTCTGCCTCGCTCAACCCGCGCCATGTGGTGGAACGTGTGTTGACCAGCCGGTCGCCGAACTGCGCCAGTGCGGCCTGCAAAATCGCCTCCGGCACCCCATCGGCGCGCACATCCACCAGCTCCGCCTGCGGCAACTGTTTCAGCGCCTTGCGGCAGGTGTCACAGGTCTTCAATCCATAGAGTTGCACGTTTTTTCCTTTCCCGAGGGGGCAGCTCAGCACAATTTATGGTAGAGCCGCACTGTTTTGCTTGATTTTTACATGGTCCGTGCAAAAGTTGAAACCGGGTTGGGACAACTTCCCCGGCCTGTTTTGTCTGCGCACTGCGGCAAAACCGATCACCCCGCTCTGCGCCGCGAAATTATCGTGTATTCAGGGCGGCTCACTAGCAGGAAGGAGACACGGGAACATGGCGAGTGGCACCGTGAAATGGTTCAATACAACCAAGGGCTATGGCTTTATCGAGCCTGAAGGCGGCGGCAAGGATGTGTTTGTGCACATCTCTCAGGTTGAGCGATCCGGGCTGACCGGGCTGACAGATAATCAGAAAGTCGATTTTGAAATGACCGAAGGGCGTGACGGTCGCCAGATGGCCAGCGACATCCGCCCACTGTGACCACACTCCGGCTGCGCCGGGGTTCCCCCTTGCGCGCAGCCACTCCGTGGCCTGCCCCAGCGCATCACCTAGCGCATCACAAAGGGATCCGGGATCGGATCGTCGCTGGTGCGCAGCCAGACCGTCTTTACCCTTGTGTAATCCAGCGCCGCCTGTAGCCCGCCCTCGCGGCCATGGCCGGATAGCCCGTGCCCGCCAAAGGGGGCGATGGGGCTGACCGCGCGATAGGTATTGACCCAGACAATGCCGGCACGAATGCCGCGGATCATGCGATGGGCACGGGTCAGGTCGCGGGTAAACACCCCAGAAGCAAGACCAAAGGCGGTGTCATTGGCCAACGCCAGCGCCTCGGCCTCGGTGTCAAAACCGCACACCGACAGGACCGGGCCAAAGAATTCCTCTCTCACGCAGGGGGCCTGCGGCGCGTTGCTACAATCCACGATGGTTGGCGGAAAGAAGTGACCGGCCCGCGGCAACGGCTGCCCGCCAGTCACGATCCGCGCGCCCGCCGCAACCGAGGCCGCCAGCAAATCCTCCGCCCGGCGCATCTGCGCGCCGGTGCAGAGCGGGCCGATCTCGGTCTGCGGCGCGTCCGGTGCACCGATCCGGGCGCTTTCGGCCTTTTCCGTCAGACGGCGCAGAAAATCCGCCTTGATCCGGTTTGAGATGATCAGCCGGGAGCCCGCAACGCAGCTCTGCCCGGTGGCGGCAAAGATCCCGGCGACCTGCGCATTCACCGCACTGTCGATATCGGCGTCCTCAAATACGATGAAGGGCGATTTGCCGCCCAGCTCCAGCGAGGTGGAGGCAAGGTTCTCAGCCGAGTTGCGCACCACCTGGCGCGCGGTCTCCGGCCCGCCGGTAAAGGCCACGTGGTCAATCCCGGCATGGGCCGTCAGCACCGCGCCACAGTCGGCGCCAAAGCCGGTGATCACATTGAGCACCCCCGGCGGAAAACCGGCCTGATCAAAGATGCGGGCGAATTCCAGCATCGGCGCCGGGGCTTCCTCCGATGCCTTCAGCACCACGGTACAGCCCGCCGCCAGCGCCGGGCCGATCTTCACCGCGGCCAGAAACAGCTGCGAATTCCACGGCACCACCGCCGCCACCACCCCAAGCGGCTCGCGGCGCAGCCAGACTTCCATATCCGGTTTGTCGATCGGCAGATGGGCGCCTTCGATCTTGTCGGCGAGGCCCGCGTAGTAGCGGTAATACTCAGCCACATAGGCGATCTGGGCCGAGGTTTCGCGAATGATCTTGCCGGTATCGCGGGTCTCGATCCGGGCCAGGCTCTCGGCGTTTTCGGCAATCAGATCCGCCAGCCGGTAAAGCAGCCTGCCACGCGCGGTGGCGGTGATGCCCGCCCAGTCCGGTGCGTGGAACGCGGCACGGGCCGCTGCCACGGCCGCCTCCACATCCACCGCGCGGGCCTCTGGCATCATCGCCCAGACCTCGCCGGTTGCCGGATCGCGGCTCTCGAAACGGGCGGAGCCATCCGAGAACACTCCGCCGATATACTGCTGGAACTGCTGCATGGTGATCCCCTTCAGGCAAAGGCCGGCATGACGTCGCGAATGAACCGTTCAAGCGAGGCGCGCTTGCGCTCGGAACTCATGCCGCTGTCGATCCAGAAACTGTATTCATCGTACCCCAGCGCCTCATAACCTTTGATCCGCGCAATCGCATCTTCGGCGGTGGCGATCACATTGTCACGCAGCATCGCCTCGGGCGAATAGAACGGATGGGCGGCAATCTCCGCCTCGCTCAACGGCGCGATCAGCCCCTGCGATACGGGCCGTTCGTTTTTGAACCAGGCGCCGAAGTAGCAGTAAAACCGGTTGATCTCCTCCGCTGCCTGCTGGGCGTCGGCGGCATCGGCGGCAATATAGGTGTGGTTCAACAGCATGATATCCGGGCGCGGCATATCCGGGAATTTGGCGCAGGCGGCCTTGAAGGTCTCCATCAGCCGGGTGATTTCCTCATCCCCCTGCCACAGCGGTGTCACCTGCACATGGCAGCCATTGGCAACGGCAAATTCATGGCTGTTGGGATCGCGGGCGGCGACCCAGATCGGTGGGCCGCCCGGTTGCAGCGGTTTGGGCGAGGAGGTGGTGGCCGGAAAGGAATGATAGGTCCCCTCCTGCGCGTAATCTCCCTGCCACAGTCCCCGCAGCGCCGGGATCAGCGCGCGCATCCGCTGGCCTGCGTCCCAGGCATCCATGCCCGGCACCATCCGTTCGTATTCGTAGCTATAGGCGCCGCGCGCAATGCCGAGTTCCAGCCGCCCGTCCAAGATCATATCGGTCATCGCCGCCTCCCCTGCAAGGCGGATCGGATGCCAGAACGGCGCGATGATGGTGCCGGTGCCAAGCCGCACGTTGCGGGTCTGGCGCGCCAGATCGACAAGGTTCAGGAAAGGGTTCGGCGCGATGGTGAAATCCATTCCGTGATGCTCCCCCGTCCAGACCGCGTGCATCCCGCCCTGATCGGCGATTTTGGCCAGGGTGACGAAATCATCGTAGAGATCCCGCTGGTCCTGCTCCGCCGAGGTGCGTTCCATATGGACAAAAAGAGAAAAGCGCATGATGCCACCTGCCGTTATGCGATCTGGCGGATTTCGCCGCTGCGTTGATTGCCTGAATAGATGCCGAAATCGCCGAGAGCCGCCTCGCGGGTGAAACGGTCCAGCATGGCAAGGATCGCCGGATCGCTGACATCGTCCAGCGCACTGCTGTCCAGCGGCACAAAGACCCCGCGCGACGGGGTGCCGGTGGCGCCATGGCACAGAAAGGCGATATGCTGGCGTTTGCGAGCAACGTCCTCATAGATCGAATAGACAAAGCCCGGCTCGCCGCTCAGCCCTGTTTCGGCGATCAGTCGGCGCATGGTTGCGGCAGCGCCTTCGGCATCGACCACGGCCTCCGGCAACGTAGATCCGCCGTATCCGTCATCGACCAGCAGCACCGCGCCGTCGCGCTCGATCAGGGCCGAGATCACCAGATCTGGACCGGCCACCGCCGCCTCTGCGGTCATTGCAGGCGTCACATAGGCACCGCGCGCATAGCCAAGCCCGGGGCTGGTGCCGGTGCCAAAGGCGCGGACCTCGCCGATCAGGATCACATGATCGCCCGCCTCAACCGTCTTGTGCAGGCTGCAATCGAACCAGGCCGACACCCCGTCGATCAGCGGCGAGCCCGCAGGCCCCCGGTGCCAGCTGATGCCCGCAAACCGGTCCTCAGCCGGGCGGGCAAAGGTATTGGAAATCTCGATCTGCATCTCCGCCAGCACATTGACGGCAAACCCCTCGCCGCCGACCAGCGCGTCGTAGTTGCGCGAGCTATTGGCCAGGCAGACCAGCAGCAGCGGCGGATCCAGCGAAACGGAGGTAAAGGAATTTGCGGTGAACCCGATGGGCCGACCCCCGGCATCATGGGAGGTGACCACCGTCACCCCGGTCATGAAGCTGCCAAAGGCCTGACGCAGGGCGCGTGGATCAAGGGGTGTCATGACGGATCCTCCTCAGGGGTGGGCGTGGCGAGCCAGTTGCGCAGTTCGGCGGTGACCAGATCCGGCGCCGTCAGGTTCACCATATGGCGGTGCCCGGTGATGGTCACCGCACGCCCCCGGCGCACCCGCAGCGCCATGGCCTGCGACATCTCAGGCGTGGAATTGGGATCGCCATCGCCGGTGATGGCCAGAAATGGACAGGCAATCTCGGCCAGCCGCCCGGCATAGGTCGCATCGCCCCGCGCAAAAGCCGCATAGGCGGTGGCGTAGCCTGCGGGATCAACCGATTTCAGCCAACCCGCAACCCGGTCGCGGGCGTCGATATCGGTCGGGCTGTCGCCGAACCAGCGGGCCAGCGGCGTGTCCAGATCGCAGCGACCCGCAGCGATCTCAGCGGCGCGGGACTGAACGGCCGTCCGCGCCGCCGGATCACGGCAGAAGACGCCGTTCAACAGCGCCACCCGTGTGGTCAGCGCCGGGTGGCTCACTGCGAAACCGGTCGCGATCAGCGCCCCCATCGAATGCCCCGCCAGGCTGACCGGGCCGAGGTCCAGCGCCCGCAGCACATCCCTGAGCCAGACCACGAAATCCGGCAGTTCGCTGTCCTCAGGCAGCGGCGCGCTGCCGCCATGCCCCGGCAGATCCGGCGCAATCACCCTATGGGTCCGGCTCAGATCCTCAATCTGCGGTCCCCAGGCTGCCGATTGCATTCCGACACCGTGCAGGAGCACCAGCGCAGGCCCCTGCCCGCAGTCGCGCAGCGCAACGCTGCGGGTGGGCTCAGACAGCTGCAGGGTTGTCGACATCATTGCCAAGCTCTTTCAGATCCTGATAGCGGTCGCCGATCCGGTGATGCGGCCGCCCGCCGATCGACGCGCCAAGCGCGATCAGCACCTCATCGGCACCGGGCGCATCGGCGACGGAGGTCTGGATGGTGAGGTAATGCGACCGTCTGCCGCCATCGCATTTATCCATCAGCGGGATCATCAGCGGCGCATTGGCAGGCCCGCGCGTATTGCAGAATGACAGGTAGGATTTGGCCCCCACAGCGCTGCGGTAGGGATTGCCGAATTGCAGTGTGTGGATCAGGGCGGAGGCGTGCTCAACCTCGCCGTTCATTCCGACGATCGCGGATTTTCCATAGCCCTCGACCCGGTCACCACCGCCTGCTGCCTCCAGAATCATCCCGGTCAGCAGGGTGCCCAGACCGGGTGCGCAGTCCCGGATCTGCGGCGTCAGATCCTCGACAAACCCCTGCCCTGCCCAAGGATTGCGAATAACGGCGATGGCGGCAATCAGCGTCAGCGGCACCGGCGCCGCCTTGCCGCCTTCGATCAGGGTCTTTTCGACGTGAAGCAGGGTTTTGCGGATGATGGCGGGCATGGGAATCTCCTGATCGGCAGTGCTGCGGTATCATGGTATACCATTATACGATATGTCAATCATACTTGCCGCAGCCCAGACGCGCTGCTATGGAAATCTCATGGAACCCAGCCAGACAACGCTCCGCAAAATCGAAAAAGCCCCGCAAACCCTGCGCGATATCGTGCAGGAACGGATGCGGGAGGCGATCATCGACGGCCATTTCGCCCCCGGTGAGCGGCTGGTGGAACGCCCGCTCTGCGATCAGCTGGGTGTGAGTCGCACCGTGATCCGCGAGACGATCCGCTATCTTGAGGCTGAAGGGCTGGTCGAGATCATCCCCAATCGCGGCCCGGTCGTGGCCCGCCTGACCTGGGATCAGGCGCGGCAGATCTACGATGTGCGCCGCCAGCTGGAAGCGGCGGCGGCAGCGGCCAGCGCCGAGGTGCAGCGGCCGGAGTTTGCCGCCGACCTCAGCCGCGCGCTTGCCGAGGTCGAGGCGTCGATGAGTGACACCGAATGGGGCCATCTGCTGCGCGCCACCACCGGCTTTTACCAGCTCATATTCCTTGAGGCCGGCCATACGATTGCCTGGGATATCGTGCAGCGGCTGAACGGTCGGATCAGCCGGTTGCGCGCCCTTACCATCGCGGCAAAGGACCGCGAAACCTCCGGCATGAGCCATATGACCGCCATTCACGATGCCATTCTCAGCCGCAACCCTGAGGCCGCGCGCCGGGCGGTTGAGACCCATATCGCCGATGCGGCCCGCACGGCCGAACGCTTCCTGAAGGAGCCAGCAGATGAGCCGTCCAACGACACCTGACACACCCGGCGCCACAGCCCACCGGACCAGCACCTTTGACGAGGATCTGTTCCTGAAGGGTCTGGAGCAGCGCAAGGCCACCCTTGGCGCGGAATATGTGGAAAAGAACCTCGCCGCCGCGGATGAGTTCACCCGCCCCTTTCAGGAGGCGATGACCGCATGGTGCTGGGGCTTTGGCTGGGGCGATGACACGATAGATGCCAAGACCCGGTCGATGATGAATCTTGCCATGATCGGCGCGCTTGGCAAGATGCACGAATGGGAGCTGCATTGCCGGGGGGCGGTGAACAATGGTGTCAGCCGCGAAGAGATCCGCGCGATTATCCACGCGGTTGCGATCTATTGCGGCGTTCCGCAGGGGCTGGAGTGTTTCCGCGCCGCCCGGACGGTTCTGGACCAGACAGACGCGGGCTGACGCCGCAGCCGCACCGGCCCGCAGAAGCCAGTCCTCCCCCCTCCTCACAGCGCAACGTCAACAGGCCAAGAGCCGACAGCGAGGTACCTTCTCAGATGTTTCAATCCGGTCAAACCGTTCAGTCCAGCCCCCGCACCCCGCTGATGGGCAAGGGCACCGCCCATCGCGCCAGTCTCGGCTTTATCCTGATGTCCACCGATCTGGCCTGCGAAACCGACCTCTTTGCCATGGCGCCCGAAGGGGTCGGCGTGCATATCACCCGGCTCAGGACCGATGATTACACCACCAACGAGACATTGGCGCGGCACATCGACCACATGGCCGAGGCGGCCGGCCGGCTGCAACCGGATATGAACCCCGAGGTCATCGCCTATTGCTGCACCTCCGGCTCGATTGTCTGCCGGGAAGAGAACGTCTTTCGCGAAATCCGCAAGGGCGCGCCGCAGACGCAACCGATGACCATTGTTACCGGCGTCATGGACGCGCTGCGCGAAGTCGGCGCCAAGCGGATCGTGGTCGGCACGCCCTATCTTGACGATATCAACACCGCCGAGGCGGAATATCTGCTGGCGGCCGGGTTTGATATCCTCGACATTCAGGGGCTGCGGCTGGAAACAGGTCTGGAATTCGGCCGGGTCGAACCCTCCTACTGGAAGGAATTTGCGCTGGAGATTGATCAGCCGGAGGCCGATGCGATCTTTCTCTCCTGTAGCGGCATTCGCGCGCTTGAGGTGGTGGATGAGATCGAACAGGCCGCAGGCAAGCCGGTGATCACGTCCAATCAGGCGCTGATGTGGTCCTGCCTGCGCCGGGCCGGAATCACCGATCAGTTGCAGGGGTTTGGGCAGATTTTCCAACATCCCGGCCACGCGCTGACGCCAACCCTCTGACCCCGACACTCTGCCCCCGGCCGGTGCCCTCCCGGTGCCGGTTTCTGAGCCCTTAACGCCCGACGGGCGGTCCACCTGCAAAGAAGATCACTATGACAGCACCTCTCGCGATGCGCGGATTTCCCGAAACAGAATACGCCGCCCGTACCAGGCGGGCACAGGCCCGCATGGCCGAAGCCGGTTTCGACGCGCTGCTCTTGATGACCGAACCCGACGTGCAGTATTTCACCGGTTTTCAGACGCTGTTCTGGCAAAGCCCGACGCGCCCGTGGTTTGTGCTGATCCCCGCCAGCGGCAAACCGATTGCCATCATTCCCGAAATCGGCGCCAGCCTGATGCGGCGCAGCTGGCTTGACGATATTCGCTGCTGGTCGGCGCCCGCGCCCGAAGATGACGGCATCAGCCTGCTGGTCGAGGCGCTGTCGCCGCTGAAGACGCTTGGCGTGATGAAGGGACATGAGACCCATCTGCGGATGCCGCTGGGCGACTGGGAACGGCTGATGGACGCCCTGCCCGACCTTCGCATTGCCGACGCAACCGGGCTGGTGCAGGGGCTGAGGATGGTGAAATCCCCGGCGGAAATCGACAAGCTCGCCCGGATCTGCGCCATTGGCTCTGCGACCTTTGCCGCGGTGCCGGAATTCGCCCGCGAAGATGTGCCGCTGGACGAGGTGTTCCGCGCCTTTCGCCGCGAGGCGCTGGCGCAGGGGGCCGATGGCGCGCCCTATGTGGTCGGGGCCAGCGCGCAGGGCGGCTATGCCGATGTGATCTCGCCGCCCGATGCCACACCGCTGGCGGCAGGGGATATCCTGATGCTGGACAGCGGCATGGTGCTGGACGGCTATTACTGCGATTTCGACCGCAACTGGGCAATTGGCCATGCCGATGACACCGCGCGCCGCGCCTATGATGTGCTGTGGCGCGCAACCGAAGCCGGGCTCGCCGCCGCCCGCCCCGGCAACAGCTGCCGCGATCTGTTTCAGGCGATGTCTGCGGTGATTGCAGAGATGGACGACAGCGGCGGCGACATTGGCCGTCTGGGTCACGGGCTGGGGTTACAGCTGACCGAACAGCCCTCACACGCCGCCTTTGACACCACCGAGCTGCAAGAGAACATGGTCCTGACGCTGGAGCCATCGCTGTCCTATGGCCACGGGCTGATGATGGTCCATGAGGAAAACATCGTGGTGACGCCGCAGGGGGGCCGCCTGCTCAGCACCCGTGCGGCGCCAGAGCTGCCGGTGATCTGAGCTGTGACAGACCGGCGCGCGGCACAGACCTAGCGGCGCATGTACTCCACCACCACGCAGGCCGGTGCCTCGCTGCGGATCTGGGTCTGGCTGGCGATCCCCCACTGCCCGGCCCGGAACGGCGGGAAATAGGTATCGGCGTCCTCGACCTCGGTCTCGACCTCGGTGATCAGCATCCGGTCAGCGATCTCCATCAGACCTTCGTAGATCCGCGCGCCGCCAATGCCGTAAATCCGGTGATAGCCCTGCGCGCGCGCCTCCGCCAGGGCGGCCTCGATGCTGGGGCAGACCAGATCCGCGGCATCCGGGTTTGAGGACACCACCAGATTAAGCCGGTTCTTCAACGGCTTCACCGGCAGGCTGTCCCAGGTATTGCGCCCCATGATCAAAGCCCCGCCCAGCGTTTCGCGCTGAAAAGACTTCAGATCCTCCGGCGCCTGCCAGGGGATCGTATTGTCCTTGCCAATGGCGCCATTCTGGTCGCGGGCAACAATAAGCGTGATCATGTCAGTCCTCTCTCAAACCGCAACCGGAGCTTTGATGCCCGGATCGGGGGTGTAATTCAGCACTTCGAAATCGTCATATTTGAAGTCAAAAATGGAGGGCACGTCGCGCGTGATGCGCAGCTCCGGCAGCGGCTGCGGCGTACGCGACAATTGCAGGGTCACCTGATCCATATGGTTGGAATAGATATGGGCATCACCGATGGTATGGATGAAATCCCCCGCCTCATAGCCGGTCACATGCGCCAGCATCTTCAGCAGCAGCGCATAAGAGGCGATGTTGAACGGCACGCCGAGGAACATGTCTGCCGACCGCTGGTAGAGCTGCAGGTGCATCCGCCGCCCCTGCACCCGCACCTGCCACAGGGTATGGCAGGGCGGCAGCGCCATATCGGGCACGTCGCCGGGGTTCCAGGCGGTGACAATCAGGCGGCGGCTGTCGGGGCTTTTGCGGATCATCTCCACCAGCTGCGCAATCTGATCGACCGTGCCCGCCCGATAAAGCGGCTCATCGCCACTGGTGCCGGGGACCAGCTCAAGCCGTGGAAAATGCCGCCACTGATGACCATAGACCGGCCCGAGGTCGCCGTTCTCATCCGCCCATTCGTCCCAGATCGACACGCCATTGTCCTTCAGGTAGCCGATATTGGTGTCGCCGGACAGGAACCACAAAAGCTCGTGGATGATGGAACGCAGATGCAGCTTCTTGGTGGTCACCAGCGGGAATCCATCGGCCAGCGGATAGCGGGTCTGCATCCCGAAACAGGAGATGGTCCCGGTGCCGGTGCGGTCACTGCTGGCCTCGCCGTGTTCCAGAATATACTGCAGGGCCTCATGGTACTGGCGCATTGCGATCTCTCCCTCGTGATCTGCCTGCCGTCGGGGCGCAGAGCGCGCCCGCAGGTTTTCTCCTCTGTCTAGCCTGCCGCCGCCCCCGATCTCAAGAGTGTGTAAGCCGCAGCCGCAGGGCGGCCCGCACCCAGACACCCGCCAAGACAGTCGGCCAGACAGCCGCCCAGACACCTGCCCGATATCCATTCGGACATCTGCCCCCAAAGTGGCGCAGCTGATCCACACCCTAGCGGCTTGCCCTGCCCCGCGCACCCCGCAACAAAAAGGTCACCGATGCGCCACGGTCGGCTACGGACGGCCCAGGCGGCGCGGCAATTCAATTGACTTTCCGCAACCATGACAAGACACTGCCGCAAACAAAGAAAATTTGAGGTCAGTTCATATGAAGCGGGCAATGCTTGGACTTGCGGCAGCAACGCTGCTGTCGGCATGTGGCGGGGGTACCAACCCCTTTGACACGGGGGATGATACCGATGGTGGCACCACCGATCCGATTGTCCCCGAAGTGCTGGCATCTGACGTTGATAGCGTCGCCTATGACGCCGCTGCGGGCACATTGGTGATCAGCGGTCTCAGCCTTGACGACACACCGTTTTCCGCCAACTACCGCCGCCGCCCGGCGCTCGACCGCGAGGGCTATCAGGCCTATACCGCGCAGGACAGCTCGCTTGACCGTCATGTCACCGCCTATGTCCGTGAAATCGAGAACGGCGGCTTTGCAGTGGCCGTCGCCACCGGCGGTCAGTTCTCCTATTATTTTGCCGGCACCAGCTTTGGCCGTCGCGGCGGCTATTCCGCCCCGACCGAAGACGTCGCCTCCGGAGGTGTGGTGAGCTATGCTGGCACCTATGTGGGCCTGATGAACATTGCAGGCGATGGCGGCGATCTGCTGCCCGTCGCCCCCGGCACTCCGGCTGACATTCGCCCGGCCCAGTCGGCCGAGGTCACCGGCGATGCCTTCGTCAATGCCGATTTCCGCGACAATGTCGTCAATGGCACCATCTACAACCGCCAGATTGAGCCGACCACAGCGGGCGGCACCCCGCAGACGCTGGTGACACTCGACCTCGCGCCCACCGATATTGCCGACAATGGCACCTTTACCGGCACCGCCTCGCAGGTGGTCAACGGCACCCGCACCAATGTCGGCACCTATGGCGGCATCTTCGCCGGGACCGATGCCACATCGGTTGCCGGGTCCGTCTTTGCCCAGAACCACGTCGAGAATATCGACGGCATCGAGGAATACGGGATCTTTGTTCTGGGCCAATGCGGCACCGCAGAAAGTTCGGCCGTCTGCGATCAGCCGGTACCCTGATCTCATGCGGCGCAGTCTGGCCGCAGCCCTGACGCTGGCGCTGCTGCACGCAGCGCCGGCAACGGCGACCGAGCCGACCCCCGAACAACATCTCAGCCTGGAACAGGGCCGCCTGCTGGCGGCGCATTCCCTTGGCACCGGCAAACCGGAGCTGACGCTGGACCTGACCCGCGCCCTCTTGCGGGCCGACCGGCGCGATCACCTGGCCTGGTATCTGCGGGCCGCCGCGCAGGCGCAGCTGAAATCGCCCGGCGCCGGGCGCCGCTCTGCGGCGCGCGCCTATCGCTTTGCCCCCGACAGCGCAGGCAAATTCCGCGCAGCCCAGCTGGCCGCACGGCTGGCGGTGCAGGACGCCCGGCCGACGCTGGCGCAGGTCTGGCTGCGCCGCACCGCCATTCACGCCCCCGATGAGATCAGCGAAACACGCATCGCCGCCGACTATAAGGTCCTGCGGCGGATCAACCCCTGGTCCTTCCAGCTGCGCGGCGAGCTGAAGCCCTCAAACAACGTCAACAACGGCGCCGACAACACGCTGGAAGTGATCGACGGCGTGCCGACACTGGGCCGGTTTGGTCCCCGTTCGGTGGCACTGGAGGGGACCGTTGCCGTGCTCGATGCCGCGATCGGCTACCGCCTGCGGGAAAACCGCAGCAGCCTCACCACGCTGAGCGCGCGCGGCTATGTCCAGCGGGTGGCACTGTCGTCAGCCGCCAAGGCCAAGGCCGCCCCCCTCGCCCAGCAGTCCGGCACCACGGTGCCGCGCAACAGCGAATTCGGATCGACCTACGGCGAGATCACCCTGACCCATGCCTTTGCCGCTGGCCCGCCCGAACGCAAAGGCTCCGCCGCCCTCGGGCTCAGCTTTGGGACCGCTTGGTATGGCGGCGACAAAAGCTATGATCTGGTCAAACTGACCGCCCGGCGCAGCTGGCAGCTGTCAGCGCGCACCGGACTGACACTGGATGGCATGGCAGAACAGCGGCTCGCCCCGCGCGGCCCCTCGCAGGATGGCGAGGTGTTCGGCCTGGGCCTCCGTGTCAATCGCGGGCTGCAAAATGGCGATCAGATCGACGTCAGCCTTGCACTGCGCGACAGCAGATCAGGCCATGTGAACACCTCCAGCCGCAGCGCCACGCTGCGGCTCGGCTATCACTTCGCCAAACCGCTGGGGCCGGCCAAAATCAGCACCGGACTGATCCTTGGCCAATCCGACTACCCGCAGTTCATCGCAGGCTTTCCCGCCCGCTACCTGGCCGATGGCCGCGAAGACCGGTCCTATTATGCCGATGTGAACCTCTTCTTCGAGGACTACGACTATGCCGGATTTGCCCCGACGCTGCGCCTGCGCGCGGGCAAAAAAGACAGCAATCACAGCCGTTTCCAGTCGCGCGAGCTATCGCTCTCGCTGGGTGTTCAGTCCAAATTCTAAGCGGATCCCGCAATCGCTCTGGTCACCGGCTCCGGACGCATTATGGTCAGGGGCCTGAGATATCTGACACGAGGCCGCGCCCCTGGGCCAGCCATCCTGACATGAGGAACACACCGATGCCGCTGAAATATCTGCACACTATGGTTCGCGTCAAAGACCTGGAGACATCCATGGCCTTCTACCAGCTGCTGGGTCTCAAGGAGACCCGACGCTACGACAGCGAAAAAGGCCGCTTCTCGCTGATCTTCATGGCCGCCGAAGGGCAGGAAGAAACCCCGATCGAGCTGACCTATAACTGGGACGGCGATGATGGCCTGCCCAGCGACAGCCGCCATTTCGGCCATCTGGCCTATGGTGTGGATGATATTTACGCCACCTGCCAGCATCTGATGGACAATGGTGTCACCATCAACCGCCCGCCGCGCGACGGCCACATGGCCTTTGTCCGCTCGCCCGATAATATCTCGATCGAACTGCTGCAAAACGGCGACGCGCTGGACCCGGCAGAACCCTGGGCCAGCATGGAAAACACCGGCAGCTGGTAAGCCGCAACCGCCAGGAGGGCAGCACCATCATCGCGCGCCCTGTCCTCCCGGCGCCTGACCTCTGCGGCATATCTGTGCCGCCCTGCGCGCAGGCCGCCAAGCCGCACCGCACGCCCCAGCCGCACCGCACGCCCCAGCCGCACCATCAGGGCACGCCAACCCGCAGGGCACGCAAAATTGCACCAGCCGGTTGCCCCGGTGGTGTGTCAGCCATGCTGCTGTCCGAAAAGATAGTCCAAGCCTGATGGGCCTTCTGGTCCCCGGATCCGCTCCGCTCCCGGCCTTCTGCCCGGTCAGCGTCGGTATGGCTTGGTCAGATCAGCTGCCGCGCAGCAAATCAAAAGGGTCAGGCATATCGGTGATAGTCGGCGTTCTGCCGAGAGGGATATGCGTTGCGACCGATGGAACACGCCCCGTTTCAGGCGTGCAAAACCCGGCTCAATAGATGTAGCGGATCTGGTCGGACCAGTAACGCTCCACCCGCTTCAGCGAGGCTGTGATATCCGCGATGCCCTCGTTGCTGATCACACCTTTGCCTTCCAGGCCTTCTGCGTGGCGCGAAAACAGCGCCGCAACAATATCACGAATCTCGCGACCGCGCTCGGTCAGGCGCACCCGGACCGAACGGCGATCAATCTCGCAACGCTGGTGGTGCATATAGCCCATCTCGACCAGTTTCTTCAGGTTGTAGCTGACATTGCTGCCCTGATAGTAGCCGCGTGATTTCAATTCGCCCGCCGTGACCTCATTGTTGCCGATATTGAACAGCAGCAGTGCCTGAACCGCATTGATCTCCAGCACGCCGACACGCTCAAACTCGTCCTTGATGACGTCCAGCAGCAGACGGTGAAGACGCTCAACCATTGCGAGCGCCTCAAGGTAGCCAGTCATGAACCCTTTGGTGTCCTGCTGGCCGATTGGCATTTCCATACTCATCCGCATCTCCGACTCGATGGTGTCTGAGAGCAACAATGCGGAAAATTCCCGAAAAATCCGTTAAGCTGAAATTTTATTCTTTTTGATGGGTTTGCGCTATGTCGTCGATCAGCGCCGAGAACCGATCCGGCGCCGCCACCTGCCCCGTCACCCACTGGTACAGATCCTGATCATTCTCCTGCAAAAGCAGGTCGTAGAGATCAAGATCCGCCGGGCCCATCGTGGCCAGTGTCCGCTCGGCATAGGCGGAAAGAAGAATATCCATCTCCTTGATTCCGCGCCGCATCGAGCGCATCTGCAACCGCTTCAGCCGGTGGGCAGGCAGTTCGCTCATTGTGCGCTGCCTTCCATCACCAGGCGCAGGCGTTTTTCCAGCCGCGCCGCCCGGTCAGCATTGCTGCGCAGATCCTCGCGCAGCTGGCGCAGCTCGGTCATCACCGCCGCCAGATCCTGCGGCATCTGTTCGCCAGCCGGGGCTTCCATGCCTTCGCCCTCGCCGGTCAGCAGCCAGCGCATCGACACATTCAGCAGCCCCGCCATCATCGACAGCTTGTTGGCGCGCGGTTCCGACAGATCCTGTTCCCAGCCGGTCAGGGTTGATTTCTTGATGCCCAGCCGACGGGCCAGCTGCGCCTGGGTCATGCCTGCTGCATCGCGTGCAGCGGCCACCCGGTCACCAAAGGTTGCCGCGTCGGGGCCATACCAATTCATGTCGTCGTTGCTCATTTGCCCGCTCCTGTTGGCCTATCGGTTTGTCGGTCTCCTGATCCCGCTTGATCGGAAGTTAGCGGCACCCTATGACAGTTCTAGATGACATTCAAACAGAGGTCTTTCCATGCAATTTCTGTCCGATAGCCTCTCCCGCGTCAAACCGTCACCCTCGATCGCCGTCACCACGCTGGCCGCTGAACTGCGTGCGGCCGGCCGTGACGTGATCGGCCTGAGCGCCGGTGAGCCTGACTTTGACACGCCCGACAATATCAAGGACGCCGCGATCCGCGCCATTCAGGCAGGCAAGACCAAATACACCGCCCCCGACGGCATCCCCGAGCTGAAGCAGGCGGTCTGCGATAAATTCGCCCGCGACAACGGGTTGGAGTATACCCCGGCGCAGGTTTCGGTTGGCACCGGCGGCAAGCAGATCCTCTACAATGCGCTGATGGCAACGCTCAATCCCGGCGATGAGGTGGTGATCCCGACCCCCTATTGGGTGTCCTACCCGGATATGGTGCGGCTGGCCGGTGGCACGCCGGTCTGTGTCGACTCCTCGCTGGACACCGGGTTCAAGATCACCCCGGCCCAGCTGGAGGAGGCAATCACGCCGCAGACCAAATGGTTCATCTTCAACTCACCCTCGAACCCGACCGGGGCCGGCTACCACCCGGAGGAGCTGAAGGCGCTGACCGAGGTGCTGCTGCGCCACCCGCATGTCTGGGTGATGACCGATGACATGTATGAGCATCTGGTGTTCGATGATTTCACCTTCTGCACTCCGGCGCAGATCGAACCGCGGCTCTATGACCGCACGCTGACCTGCAATGGCGTCTCCAAAGCCTATGCGATGACCGGCTGGCGGATCGGCTATGCCGCCGGTCCCAAGCATCTGATCGACGCGATGCGCAAGATCCAGTCGCAATCCACATCGAACCCTTGCACCATCAGCCAATGGGCTGCGGTTGAGGCGCTGAATGGCACCCAGGATTACATCCTGCCCAATACCGCCGTGTTCCGCCGCCGCCGCGATCTGGTGATTTCGATGCTCAGCCAGATCGAAGGCGTTGCCTGCCCGGTGCCGGATGGGGCCTTCTATGTCTACCCCTCCATCCATGCGCTGATCGGGCGGACCTCTGCCGGGGGCGTCAAGATCACCGACGACGAGGCCTTTGCCAAGGCGCTGCTGGCGGAGGCCAATGTGGCCGTGGTCCATGGCGCCGCCTATGGGTTGTCGCCGAACTTTCGCATCAGCTACGCCGCGGCCGATGACGTCCTGACCGAGGCCTGCCGCCGCATTCAGGCCTTCTGCGCCGCGCTGCGCTGAACGGAGCGTTTCGCATGGCTGCCTCCCTGCCGGACTATTACTTTCGCGTGCGCGACAACGGAGCCTTTGTGTTCCGCGTCGATAGTGAGAACCGGCAGCGGCGGCTGGATATGGATCAGATCGCCGTGGTGAAGCTGCGCAGCGGCGAGATCCGCGCCCATGGCGACCGTGACCTCAGTGCCGAGGATCTGAACGCGATCCGCAGCTGGATGGATCAGCGCCGCGAGACGCTGGCCACGCGCGAGATGGATGACATTCACCGCACCATCGAGCATCTGAACAGCACCGCCCATTGGGCACAAAGCAAGGCCAGCGCCGCGCAGCTGGAGGAGATCACCGACCAGCTGCTGCTCGCCATGCACGACCTGCGCTCGGTGCTGGTGCGCAAGAAGGCCGATCATCTGGCCCGTGGCGCCAAGGACAGCGACCCCTCCTGATCAGCGTGGGCATGACCGGCCATCGGTGGCGCCGGATCTGAACATCACCCGATGCGTACGCGCGGATCTTTGGCGGCTTGCACATCATGCGTGTCGCGCCGCCGCTCCTTACGCCCTGTGTCGCTGGGCGCCACCGCCAGCCCTTCGGTGAGGGGTGGGTTGCAATGGCAACCATAAGGCGATTAATATTTTTATCACACAATCATTATAGGAACCATTGGCGGCAGTTTCGGACTGTAGCGCGATCACCCCGGCCCCCTGTTCTGGTCCTGCGCAGATCCGCCACTGCCGCCACTGTTACCAGTATCATTCAGTCACAACAGGATTCCCGATGACGTCATATATTTCGATCATGCCCGCTTTTGCCGCCCTGACCCTCGCCAGCGGTGTGGCACTGGCCGCAGACAGTGCGCAGACCGTCAAGGACAGCGAAATCGACCGGCAACGTGCGGCACTGGCCATGAGCACCTTCGGGGCCGGATTTGGTCCGCAATCGCCGCGCGACATCGACATGGTCGAGGGGCAGAACCTGCGCGTCTTCAGCGCGGCACCGCCCGCCACCGAGATGAACCTCTGCAATATCCATTTCCATGAAAACGCAGAACATCGCGGCGGTGAATTCACCAGCTACGCGGGCAATGGCGATGGCAAAGGCTATGGCACCGGCTATCAATACGACGGCACGCTGAGCGAGGCGGAACTGGCGCCGCTGGACAGCCCCATCGGCGCCGAGGGCGGCCACGGCGATCTGCAACCGGGCGACACCATCGAGGTGCATTACGTCCACACCACCGCGCAGGTGACCCCGGGGCCAACGCTGGGCGCCTGCCTCAGCGATGCGATCAAGAACCCGCAGCTGCGGGTTGAGGCGCAGGTTTATGTGCTGGTCAATGACGAAAACGCCGCCGATTTCACCGAGCTGACCCGTCTCACCGTCCGAAACAACCTCTATCAGGCGCAGAACATCCCGGCCAATTCCGGCACCCCGATCAGCTATGCCGGCTCCACCACCGGTCCGGGGTACAATACCACAGGCTCCCCGTTTCAGGTCACCTGGAGCGTCCGACCCAAGGTGATCCGCGTCAATATCCACAGCGTCGGCACCTGGCTCGAGCATAATTATTTCAACGAGACCCACGCCCATGGCGTCCGCAATCTGGTGACCAACCCCGATCTGCTGGCACCGATCAGCAACTAGCCCGCGCCGCCACGGCTACCAGTGGTCGCGGTGATGACCCGGAAAGAGGACCAAAGGGGGCGATACCGCCCCCTTTCCGGTGCGCGGCTGACAGGTGCCTCGTGCCGTTATCCGGTGGTCAGCGTTGCGGAGGGGGCGCCCACCCGCTTGATCGAGCGGCGCCAGAACCGGATCATCAGGAACAGCCCCGCCGCCGACAGGCCGATCACCAGCCCCAGCCAGACGCCAAGCCCGCCCATGCCGAAGGTAAAGCCCAGCAGATAAGAGGCCGGTATCCCCACCGCCCAATAGCTGAGCCCCGCAATCACCATCGGCACGCCGGTGTCCTGGACACCGCGCAACAGGCCCAGCGCGATGACCTGCATACCATCCATCAGCTGAAACAGCGCCGCCGCCGCAAGCAGCACGCCGCCGATCAGCAGGATCTCGGCCTTCTGCGGGTCGGCGCTGTCCAGAAACAGCGACATCAGCGGGCCGGGCACGGTCAGGAACAGGACAATCGCCACCGACGATACCAGCAGCGACATCAGCGTCACCACCTTGCCGCCGCGTGCCAGATGCGCGCGGTCGCCGCGGCCATAGGCATTGCCCGCCCGGATGGTCGCCGCATTCGACAGCCCCAGATGCACCATGAACGTCAGCCCGCCCAGCGAAATCGCGATACCATGGGCCGCCAGCGGCACCGTGCCCAGCCAGCCCATCATCATCGCCGAGGCCGCAAACAGGCTGGCCTCGGCCAGCGTGGTCAGCCCGATCGGCAGCCCCATGCGCAGCACCCGGCCCAGCATCTCCCAGTCCGGGCGCTGGAAATTCTTCAGCAGCTCATGCTCCGGCAAGGCCTTCAGCGCGTAGACCAGCACCAGCACAAAGGACAGGCCATTGGTCACCAGCGAGGCCAGCGCCGCCCCGGCAATCCCCAGTTCAGGTGCGCCCCAGTTGCCAAAGATCAGCGCATAGTTCACCAGCCCGTTCACCACCGCCCCAAAGACCGACAGCCACAGCACGATCTGGGTCCGTTCCAGCGCCGCCAGATAGGATTTCGCAACCATGTAGAGCAGTGCCGGAAACAGCGCCCAGCCTGCAATCCGCAGGTATTCCGCAGCGTCATGGGCCACCTTCTCCTCCTGGCCCAGCAACAGCAGGATCGCCTCTGACCACCACAACAGCGGCATCGCCAGCACCCCGTAGACCAGCGACAGCCAAAGCCCCATGCGGGTAGAACGCCGGATCTGACGCTCTTCGCCGGCACCGGCTGCGGCGGCCACCATCGGCATCACCGCAAAGGCAAAGCCGGATCCGAACAGGAAGATCGAGAAGAAATAGGACGAGCCCAGCGTCACCGCCGCCAGCTCATCGACCCCATACCAGCCCAGCATCACCGTATCGGTCAGCCCGATGGCAAACTGCGCCACATGCCCGCCAATCAACGGCAGGCCAAGCACGGCAATGGCGCGACTATGGGCGAGGAGTGTGTTCGGGGCGGGCGCGGGCAATCTCTGTGTCATATGCAAGCCTTAGGCACGGGTCGACAGGACGGCAAGCCTCATTTCCGCTCCGGTTGCAATCTGCCCGCCGGCTTCTGCCGTGCCGGTTATGCGCGCCGTCTTATGCGTACGATCTGCGGCAAATGTGATATGCTGGCGGTGCCGATCATCGCCAGCAAGGAGCGCCTGCATGTCCGATCTCACACGCCAGCTGATCCCTGATGCGCAGGCCTTCCTGACGGAGCTGTCGCAGAACAACAGCCGCGACTGGTTCCAGACGCATAAGGCCCGCTATGACGACCAGCTGCGCCGCCCGGCAGAGGCGCTGCTGGTCGAGGTTGCCGATTACCTGCGCCCGCATCACCCCGGCATTCAGGGCAAGCTGTTCCGGCCCCAGCGCGATCTGCGGTTTTCCAGGGACAAGACCCCCTATCACACCCATCTGCATATGCTGTGGAAGCTGCCGCTGCTGCCGGGGGCCGGGCTGTTCTTTGGCATCGACCCGGCCCGGCTGCGCGTCGGCGGCGGTGTCATGAGCCTTGACGGTGCTGCGCTCAGCCGCTGGCGCATTGCGGTTGCGGGCCGGCCGCTGGTCCGGGTCTATCCGACGGCAGGCCTCGACCAGATCGACGGGCGCCGACAGCCCCCCGACAGCGGCTTTGCCGATGAGCTGGCGGCGCTGCTGGATATCCTCACCCTCAAGGGGTTTCGACCCAATGCGGCTGAGCTGAAACGGGTGCCGGGGCCACAGGATCAGACCCATCCCCACGCCGATCTCCTGCGCCGCAAGTCGCTGACCCTGTGGTCTGATCTCGACCTCACGTCGCCGGTGGATCCAAAGGCCGCGATCTGCAGTGCGGCCCTCGTGCTGGCACCCGTCTTCACCCTGTTGCGCCCGATCCTGACCAAGCCGGTCGCTGCCTGATCGCCGGGATCAGCTGTGGCCCCAGTCCTCCGGATTGTCGCTGTTGTTGGGGCTCAGCCCCAGCACATCCCCCCGGATCGAACAGCCCAGCCCCAGCACGGTGCGGTTGGCATAGGAGAAATAGGCGCAGACCTGATTGATCTCCAGAATCTGCCCGTCATCCAGACCGGCGGCCCGCAGCGCATGGATATCCGCCTCGATCAGCGCGGCCGGGGCTTCGGTCAGCTTGCGCGCATAGACCAGCCCGGCCCGCTGCGCCGGATCCAACGGCGCCAGCTGCGGGTTGCGCGCCTCGATCGCGGCGCGGATCTCCTGCCCCCGCGCTTCATCCGCCAGCAGCCGCTGGAGGCCGGCAAAATGGTGCTCCACGCAATAGGCGCAGTCATTCAGGGACGAGACCCAGACTCCCAGCACCTCCAGATACCATTTCGGCAGGCTGTTGCCGCTGTGGTGCAGCACATTCTTGTAAAGCGCCATATGCCCTTCCATCGAATGCGGCCGCAGACTGTGCACCATCATGATGTTGTCGACATTGTTGCCCGGCCCGGTCACCCGCTCGTAGAGCTTTTTCAGCTTGCCGGTTGCCTCTTCAAACGGAACGGTCCTGATCCAGGCCATGTCACTCTCCCTGATTGTCTGACCCGAGAGTAGCGGGATCTGACGTGGCGGAAAGACGGAACCGAACGTCACAGATGTTACGCAAGGCGGCACCGCCGCCCCGCGCCTGCCTGCCCCCCGGCAGGCGCGTTCACCGGCGCAACAAGACGCAACGGCAATCATCTATCGCGCCCGGCGCCATGCCGCGCCGTCACGCCTGCGCCCGCCCAGGCAGGCGCGGGGCTCATCGCTTTACGTCGCCGCCTCCCGCGCCACCGCGGCAATCGCCGCCCGCACATCCGCCGCGCGGCTGCGGTGGTTGGTGATCGCCGCGCGCAGCATCACGCGGCCCTCCGCACGGGTGGTCGAGAACACCGCCTCGCCGCTTTCCTGCAGGGTCTGGGCAATATGCGCGTTGATCACAGACTGCGCCTCCGGCGCCAGATCGCTGCGCGCGGTGAAGACGCAGATATTCGATACCACCGGCGCGCCCAGTGCCATCAGCGGCTGCGCCTCAACCTCAGCCGCCATCAGCGCCGCCAGCTCGCAATTGCCGGTGATCGCCTCGCAGAACGCCGCCTCGCCATAGGTCTCAAGCGCCGTCCAGACCTTCAGCGCCCGGTTGCCACGGCTGAGGTCAATGCCATAGTCGCAGAACCACGGCTCACCGCCCGCCAGCCCGCGCTCGGCCCCTTCCAGATAGGCAGGCCGCGCCGCAAAGGCCGCCCGGTGCTCCTCCTCATTCCTGAGCAGCGCCATGCCGCAGTCATAGCCCACATACATCCACTTGTGGAAATCCAGCGCGATGCTGTCAGCCCGCCCGATGCCATCGGACAGCGACCGGTAAGGCTCCGCCGCAATCCGCGTCCAGGCGCCAAAGGCCCCGTCCACATGCAGCCACAGCCCCAGATCCGCTGCCGCATCGGCCAAGGCATTCAGGTCATCAAACTGCCCCAGATCCACGGTGCCCGCATTGCCCACCAGCAGAAAGGGCAGCGCGCCCCTGGCCCGATCCTCGGCCACCATCCGGGCCAAGGCCGCGCAGTCCAGCCGGCCATCGACCAGCGGCACCTTGCGCAGATTGTCCGAACCGATACCCAACAGCTCCACCGCCTTCAGCGAGGCATTATGCACGCCCTCGCCCGCATAGGCGGTCAGCCGCACCGCGCACTGGCCGGTCTTGCGGACATCCTTCAGCACCCGCAGCCGCGCCGCCTGAAAGGCAATCACCGTCGCCTGCGAGGTGCCGGTCACCAGAATGCCGCTGGCCCCCTCCGGCATCCCCATTTTGCGGCGCGTCCAGTCGACAACCGCGCGCTCCATGTAGTTCGCGCCATGGTCGCGCCCGCCCATATTGGCATTGACCGCCGCCGCCGCAACCGAGGCGATCAGATCCGTCGCCAGACCCGATCCCTGCACCCAGCCCCAGAACCGCGGATGGGTGTTGCCACCGTGATAGGGCAGCACGTCCCGGATGATCCGGTCGACCGTCTCTTGCGGCCCCAGCGCCTCCGCCGTCACCGCATAGCGCGCGTCAATATCCTCCGGCACCGGCTGCCAGGGGCGCTCCGCTGCCTCTTGCATCTGGTCCAGCGCCGCCTCCAGCATCCGCTGCGCCTCAGCGCGGAACACCGCCCAATCCTGCGTCTTGATCCCAGTCTCAGCCACCCGCGCGCCCTCCTCCTGCCTGCCGCTGCCCACAGGTGTAGCCCGCAAGCCCAGGCACCGCACGAAGAATATCGCCGCACCCAGTTGCCCGGCCTTACCGTCGATGAACTGATCGCCGCGCACCCTGCCCTGCCTTATCCACAGCCCCTTGCGTGCCTCTTCCACCCGGCCCCAACACCTGCCATAATGGCGGCCAATCAAAACCAACCAAGAGCAGCCCCGCATATGGCCGACGACCTCCTCAGCACGCCCGCTTCTGAGACCTATGACGCTTCCTCGATCGAGGTTCTGGAAGGCCTCGAACCGGTCCGCCAGCGCCCCGGCATGTATATCGGCGGCACCGATGAGCGCGCGCTGCACCATATGGTCGCCGAGATCCTCGACAACTCCATGGACGAGGCCGTCGCCGGCCACGCCAACCGGATCGAGGTGACGCTGCACGCGGATTTTTCCGTCACCATCTCCGACAATGGCCGTGGCATCCCGATCGACCCGCACCCGAAGTTCCCGGACAAATCGGCACTTGAGGTGATCCTCTGCACCCTGCACGCAGGCGGCAAATTCTCCGGTAAGGCCTATCAGACCTCTGGCGGGTTGCACGGCGTCGGCTCCTCCGTGGTGAACGCGCTGTCGGATTCCATGGTCGTGCAAGTGGCCAAGAACAAGGAACTGTTCGAACAGCGTTTCTCCCGCGGCCTCCCCCAGGGTCCGGTGGAAAAAATCGGCGCCGCCCCCAACAAGCGCGGCACCTTCGTCACCTTCCACGCCGATGAACAGATCTTCGGCTCCCACCGGTTCAAGCCCAAGCGCCTGTTTACCCTCGTGCGCTCCAAGGCCTATCTGTTCTCCGGCGTCGAAATCCGCTGGAAATCGGAAATCGACGACAATGAGACCCCGACCGAGGCCACCTTCCACTTCCCCGGCGGCCTCAAGGACTACCTGACAGAGGTGCTCGGCAAATCCTCCGTCTACGCCGACCAGCCCTTTGCCGGTAAGGTTGAGTTCCGCGAGAAATTCAACGCGCCGGGATACGTGGAATGGGCGATCAACTGGACGCCGTCCCGCGACGGCTTCACCCAGTCCTACTGTAACACCGTCCCCACACCCGAGGGCGGCACCCATGTGGCGGGCTTCTGGGCCGCAATCCTAAAAGGGATCAAGGCCTACGGCGAGCTGGTCAGCAACAAGAAGGCTGGCAACATCACCCGCGACGACCTGATGGCGGGCGGCTGCGCGCTGGTCTCCTGCTTCATCGCCGATCCCGCCTTTGTCGGCCAGACCAAGGACCGCCTCTCGACCGAGGCTGCCGCCAAGATGGTGGAAAACTCGGTCCGCGATCATTTCGACAACTGGCTGGCCGCCGATACCAAATCCGCCGGCGCCATCCTCGACTTTCTTGTGCTGCGCGCCGAGGAACGCCTGCGCCGCAAGCAGGAGAAAGAGACCCAGCGCAAATCCGCCACCAAGAAGCTGCGCCTGCCCGGCAAGCTGACCGACTGCACCTCCAAGGACCGCGCCGGCACCGAACTGTTCATCGTCGAGGGCGACTCCGCGGGCGGTTCCGGCAAGGGCGCGCGCAACCGGGTCAATCAGGCGCTCTTGCCCCTGAAGGGCAAGATCCTGAACGTGCTGGGCGCGGCCTCCAACAAACTCGGCTCCAATCAGGAGATCAACGACCTCTGCGAGGCGCTTGGCGTCGGCCTTGGCACCAAATTCAACCTCGACGATCTGCGCTATGACAAGATCATCATCATGACCGACGCGGACGTCGACGGCGCCCATATCGCCTCGCTGCTGATGACCTTCTTCTTTACCCAGATGCGCCCGCTCATTGACGGCGGCCACCTGTATCTCGCCTGCCCGCCGCTGTTCCGCCTGACCCAGGGTGCGCGCCGCGTCTACTGCCTCGATGAGGCCGAGCGCGACAAATGGCTGGAAAAGGGCCTCGGCGGCAAGGGCAAGATCGACGTCTCCCGCTTCAAGGGTCTTGGCGAAATGGACGCCAAGGACCTGAAGGAGACCACGATGGACCCCACGACCCGCAAGCTGATCCGCGTCACCATCGACGAGGACGAGCCCGGCGAAACCGGCGACCTGGTCGAGCGCTTGATGGGCAAGAAACCCGAGCTTCGTTTCCAGTATATCCAGGAGAACGCGAAGTTCGTGGAGGAGCTGGATGTTTGAGTTAACAAACCCCTGCATTTGCAGGGGTTTTTCTTTGGAGAGCAGCCTTTTTGATGAAGAAGAGCACATTACTCAGAGCATCTGAGTGTTTACCTGAATTTGACGGAAAGCCCTTTGACACCCCAGCAGTTGAGCTGAAAATTGAAAGAAAAATCAGTCAATACAAAAAACAAGGCCCAAAGACAAGCTGGGACTACCGAGGGTTTGAGAACCTTTTAACACAAGGGTATCAATTAAATTCTTCAAAGAAAGTGCTCGAAGCTATTGCAGGCTCTCGATATCAGGATGAAGTTTCAGCAAAAACGCCAATAGCAAAATCTGTCTTCAAGTACCTGCCTGTGGAAGAATGGTCACCCATTGAGTTGACCGCGCCATCGAAGGAGTTGTCTCCCGGAATTGAGTATCGCCCCCCATATGATTTTGCGCTCAAACAGGGCAACAGAATTGCCTGTGTACTATTTAGCCCGTATGCGAGTATCGCCTTGAAGAAGGCTCAACGGGATCCCCTGCTTCAACTACTCTCAAAGCCTATCGCTGGATATCATGAGAAATTTGAGCTTCATTACTTTGAGTTCCCCAAGATAAAATCAACGCGAACGCAATTCTATGAATCCAAAGATTTTTCGTACTCGAACACCGAAGCGTTTGAAAAACACTTAGCAAAGTTCCAGCGCAAGAACCAAGCAGAAGACCCTGGACTGTTTGACAGCCAATAAGGCCCTCCCGCAACACAAGGCCCGCGCCTGACCTTGGGGAGGCGTGAAGCGCCTTCCCGGGGGGAAGGTCAGGCGCGGGCCGTGCCGCTGCGCGCCACGTCCCAAGGGGCACACCGACACCTCCTTCACCTTTCTGAAAATACTCCCGCCCCCTGCCCGGCAGGCGGTTTTGCCGCCGAGAGGGGGGAGGCATCCCGCCTATAGGTCTGCGCCTGCCGGGGACTGGCACGCGGCCCGGTCAAGGTGCCTCGTACCCCCGTTGCGCCACCCCCCGGACCACCGCACGCCCCCTCCACCTTCGCTTAAACCCGATCTGCCAGGCTGATCCCGTCGCGACATCCGGGGCGGACTGACACCCCGCCCCACCACCTGGAGATCGGACGCCACGGCCACCAACCGGGGCGGTTCGCAGATATCTCGCGAAGATGGGCAATCCCCATCCTACCCTCCGCCTCTGGCCCCAGTGGAGACATTGGGCCCTTGGCGGCGCCGCCTGCTCTTTGCTGCCCGCAGCACTGACCCGCTCCCGACAACGCGGGTGACATCACAATCAGGACATCCCCCACCGCGCCTCTGGGCATCACCGGCCGCGCGGTGATAGCGCTTGCCTGCAAGGCGCTGGTCTTTCTACACTTCCCCAACGCCAGCCCACCCTGGACCCACCCGCAGGAGCCGCCGCCATGATGACCATTGCCGACAATCAGCTGCTGCTGATCCTCCTGTGTTTCGGCGCGGGCAGCCTGGGCACCGCGCTGCTGTTTCGCCATCCAGCAGGACACCGGGTCTGGCGGCTGGCGGATCTGGGCTGGGTGGTTCTGGGCGGTATCGGCGCGCTGGTCGCTGTGCTGGCGGGCATCTACAAGGCCGACACCGGGCGGCTGGAACGGCAGATCGACATCGCCTATGCCGCCACCGCCTCTTTTGACCGCGACGCCGCGCGGTTCCGCCTGCGGTTCTGCGATCCGGCCTATGACAGCGATATCGCAACCCTATGTGATAAGATCGAGTTTCTCTCCGCCTCCACTGCGGGCAATGCCGAACTGCCGCTGTTCATCGCTGTGACTGATCAGGTGACCCCGCTGCAGGGGCTGCAGCTGATCTTTGGCCGCGCCGAGCACACGCCTGAGATGATGGAAATGGCCGCCAAGGCGGATGCCTTCGATCCCGCCGCCTTTACCGTTTTTACCGCACTGGATGCCCCGACCGAAGCCGCCGTCGACACCCTGCGCCGCAAGGTGCCGACCATTGCGGGCGATTTTCTGATCCTGGCCCGCGCCTATGACGCGCTGATCGGGCAGATCACCCAGCTCAAGAGCGAATGGGAATATCTTCAGGACAACGCTCATATTCTGGTGTTGCAGATCCTCGCGCTCTGCATGGTGGCCTTTGCCGCGCCGTTCCGGCTGGGCAAATCGGTGGTGGATCTGCGCTAGGTCCTGGCCTTATCAAAACTCACCGAACTGGCCATTTCGACAAGGTCACATTCCAGGCTAGGCTGACCGCAACAGACCCTTTCAGATTTGCGAGCCCAGCCATGCGCGACAACGCCCCTGCCGATAGCCCGACCACCCAGTTGCCCAGCGTCTGCCCGCTGGATTGCCCCGACACCTGCAGCCTCAGCGTCAGTGTCACGGATGGCGAGATCACGGCGGTGCGCGGATCACACGCCAATCCGCTGACCGACGCGGTGATCTGCAACAAGGTGGCGCGCAGTTTTGCAGGCTTCGTGCATGGTCCCAACCGGCTGACCCGGCCGCTGCGGCGCAGCGGCCCGCGCGGCAGCGGCAGCTATGAGCCGATCAGCTGGGAGCAGGCGCTGGACCTGATCCACGCCGGGTTCATGCGCGCAATCACCGCCCACGGCGCGCAATCGGTGCTGCCCTTCAACTACGCAGGCCCCCACGGCGAGCTGGCCGGCGGGTCGATGGACCGGCGGTTTTTCTACCACATGGGCGCAACCCGGCTGAACCGGGGGCCGCTCTGCGGCGGGGTGCGCGGTGGCGCCTATGAGAGCCTGTTCGGCGCCGCCCCCGGCATGCCGCCACAACAGGTGGTGCATTCCGATCTGGTGCTGGTCTGGGGCAATAACATTACGGTTTCCAACCTGCATATGGCGCCGCTGCTGAAACAGGCCCGCACCAAGGGCACACGGCTGGTCGTCATCGACCCCAAGCGCACCAAGATTGCCGAACACTGCGACCTGCATCTGCAACCGGTGCCGGGCACCGATGTGGTGCTGGCGATGGCACTGGCGGCTGAGCTGGAGCGGCGCGGCGCGCTGGACCATGAGTTTATCGGCCAATGGACCACCGGATCAGAACCATACCTGAGGGCCGCGCGCAGCTATACCCCCGATCAGGTGGCCAAGGTCTGCGGCATCCCGCTGGCGCAGTTCCACCAGCTGGCGGATTGGATCGCACAGGCCCGCTGCATGTCCACCTCGCTCGGCAACGGGATCGAACGCGGACGCTCAGGCGGCTCCGGCCTGCGGGCGGCCATGGCGCTCCAGGCGCTGACCGGCCATCACGGGCGGCTGGGCGCCGGGGTGCTGGCCAAACCCGGCCTCGCCGCCCCCAAAACACAGGACCGCTTGCAGGCCAGCCACCTGATCGACCCGGACACACGGGTGTTCAACATCGTCGATGTGGCACGCAAACTGCTAGATCGCGATATGCGCATCCCGGTCAAGGCGGTGATGATCTACAATCACAACCCGGTCGCCACCCACCCCGATCAGGCCCGCCTGATCGAAGCGCTCAGTCAGGAAGATATCTTTATCGCGGGCTGCGATGTGGCGATGACCGATTCCATGCGGATGTGCGATGTGATCCTGCCCGCCGCCAGCCATTTTGAATATGACGATGTCTATGGTGCTTACGGCCAGAACTTCATCCAGCGTGCCGCCCCGGTGATCCCACTGGTGGGCGACAGCCTGCCCAATACCGAGATTTTCCGCCGTCTGGCCGCGCGGTTCGGCTATGACGACCCGCTGTTTCAGGCCAGCGATGCTGAGCTGATGGATCAGGCGCTGGACGGCAATCATCCACAGCTTCAGGGCCACCGCCCCAGTGAAATCCCCCTCGACCGGGCGCTGGAAATCACCGCTGCCGAGGGCGCCGCACCGATCCTCTGTGATACAATTGCGCCGGCCACCGCCTCGGGCAAGATTGAGCTGTTCAGCGAGGACTACGAGACCCGCTACGGCTTTGGCGTGCCGCGCTATGATCCGGTGCCGCGCAGCGCCCCCTTTGTGCTGATCACGCCGTCCTCTGCGAAACGCACCAACGCCACCTTTGGCGATCAGCCACCCTCAGATGGGGCCGAACTGGTCGAAATGCACCCAAAGGATGCCGCCAGCCGTGAGCTGACCGATGGCGATCTGCTGGAGGTCTTCAACGATCGGGCCACCGTCACCCTGCGGCTGAAAATCAGCGATGCCACCCGTCCCGGCGTGCTCTACAGCCCCAAGGGCACCTGGCGCGCCAGCAGCGCCACGGGTCTGACCGTGAATGCGCTGATTCCCGCCGATATCCGCACCGATACCGAAGATGGCGCCTGCTATAACGAGACCTTCGTGGACCTGCGCCGCGCTGCCAGCTGACCACGCAACAAAGCTCGCAAAACCAGTTCCCACCCAGGCGCAACTTGTCCTAGGGTGGGTCCATGATCGCGCGGTTCTGTCTTGTCCTGGGGTGTCTTGCCCTGCTGTCCTGCGGGCGTCCGCTGTCCGAAGGCGAACAGCAGTTCCTCAACCGCATTCACGGGCCCGAACTGGATATGAACCGCCTGCGCATCGTCAAGGGCGCGCCGCTCTCGCAGGTCACATTTCGCCGCAAGCCACGCCCCCGCGTGACCTGCCGCGAACGCATCCTGCCGCCCGTAAAGGATGAGATCGTCACCTCTTCCCCCGCCGCACTGGCGCTGTTCAATCGCATCTTCTTCGTGCGCGACTGGTATATCGACGACTACATGCCCGCCTACCCCGAGCGGCTCTATCTGGTGGAGGCGATGCTGCTGGCCCATGAGGCGACCCATGTCTGGCAATGGCAGCAACGCGCCAAGACCGGCTATCACCCGCTGCGCGCCGCCGCCGAACACCGCGCGACGGATGATCCCTATCTGTTTGATCTGAAAGGCGACGACCGCTTCATCGACTTTGCCTATGAACAGCAGGGCGCGATTGTCGAAGAATACGTCTGCTGCCGCGCGCTGGACCCAACCGGCGCGCGCACCAAGCGGCTGCATGGAATGCTGAAGGCGGCGATGCCCGTCTCAGACCTGCCGCAAAGCCGCGAAAGCGATGTCTACCTGCCGTGGAAAGGCGCCGAGCTGGGCGGTATCTGCGCCTGACCGATGCGGCTCAGAGCCCCGGATGGAGCTGCCCTCCGTCCAACCGCACCACCCGGTCCATGCGCTCTGCCAGCTCCAGATTATGAGTGGCAATCAGCGCCGCCATGCCGGTCTCGGCCACCAGCTCCATCAGCACCGCGAAGACCTGATCGGCGGTAGCGGGATCGAGGTTGCCTGTCGGCTCATCCGCCAGAAGCAGACGCGGCCCGTTGGCCAGCGCCCGACAAAACGCCACCCGCTGCTGCTCGCCGCCCGACATCGCCGCAGGGCGATGCCCGGCGCGGTCGCTCAACCCGACACGCGCCAGCAGATCCTGCGCCCGCGCCTCTGCCTTGGCCTGGCTGATGCCATTGGCCAGCTGCGGCAACACGATGTTTTCCAGCGCGGTGAACTCCGCCAGCAGATGATGGAACTGGTAGACAAACCCCACATCCTGCCGCCGCACCGCCGTACGCCGCCGCTCGGATTTGCCGGTCAGATCCTGCCCGCCAATCCGCACCGTGCCGCGATCGGGCGTGTCCAGCAGGCCGGCCGTATGCAGCAGCGTGGATTTGCCGGCACCAGAGGGCGCCACCAGCGCCACGATCTCTCCGGGCTTCACCGTCAGATCAATGCCAGTCAGCACATCCACCTGCGTTGGCAGGCCGTGGTTGTAGGATTTGCCGACCTGGCTCAGCTGCAATACGGCAGATTGCGCGCCTGTCTGCATTTCGAAATTATTCATAGCGCAGCGCCTCCACCGGGTTCATCCGCGCCGCGCGCCGGGCCGGGAAAATGGTGATGACAAAGGACAAGGTCAGCGACAGCGCCACCGCCGACAGCACATCCGCCAGCCGCAGCTCGGCGGGCAGCGCATAGATGCCCCGGATCGCCGGATCCCAGACCCCGCCCCCCATCACATAGTTCACAAAGGAGAAAATCGGATCAATGTAGATCGCGAATAGGCAGCCCAGAATGACCCCAAGCACAGTGCCGATCACGCCGGTGCAGGCCCCACAGAGGAAAAACACCCGCATCACCGACCCCTCACTCAGGCCAATGGTGCGCAGGATGCCAATGTCGCGGCCCTTGTTCTTGACCAGCATAATCAGCCCGGAAACGATATTCATCGTGGCAATCAGCACCAGGATCGACAGGATGATGAACATCACATTGTCCTCGACCTCCAGCGCACGCAGGAAGCCACCCGAGGCATCGCGCCAGGTCCAGACGCCGATGCCCGGGGCAACCTCATCCCCGGCCTGCAACAGCGGCAGCACCAGACGGTCAACGGTTTCGGGATCCTCCACCATCACCTCGATCTCATCGGCAAAGCCTTCGCGGTTGAAATAGCTCTGCGCCTCGGCAAAAGGCATGTAAAGCCGGGTGCGGTCGATGTCATAGCGCCCGGCGGTGAAGATATAGACCACCTCATAGGCATTGACGCGCGGGCTGGTGCCAAAGGCGGTCTTGACCCCATCGGGGGATACCAGCTTGATCCGGTCGCCGACGCTCACGCCCAGTTCACGGGCCACGCCAGATCCCAGCGCCACGCCTTCGTCAAACCGCGACAGGTCACCAATCGCCGCCTCGCTCTGGGCAATCCCCGGCAGGCTGGCGATGTTGGCCGCCGAGATGCCAAAGACCTCAACCCCGGCGCTGCGCTGGCGCAGGCTTGCCATCACCTGCCCTTTGATCAGCGGCGCGCTGCGGATCACGCCGGGCACCGCGGCGGCGGCCTCGGCCAGGGCGTCATACTCTGCCAGCTTGCGGTCCAGCTGGCCCTGTTCGGTCACCGTGCCATGTGAATAGAGCGTCACATGCGCATTGGCCCCCAGAATGGTGCCGACAAATTCCGAGCGGAATCCGGTGCGCACCGCCAATGTGGCAATCAGCGCAAAGACGGCAAGCGCAATGCCGATGAGGCTGATCCAGGTCATCACACTGACGCCACCTTCGGCCCGGCGCGCCCGCAGATAACGCCAGGCGATCAGCCATTCAAAACGGGAAAAAGGGAGTGGTGTGGCCATAATGATCCTGCCGGGCAAAGTTCAGCGCAACCTGTGCTGCCCACGGCCCAAGGTCAAGATCTGGTTTCCGCCCCGGCAGCATTCCCCGGCGGTGACACCAATCCACCGCCATCGGCCGGGCGCTGGTTATTTTGGCAAAATTCCTGGCCCAGACGCAAACGGTCCGCACCAATGGGGCGCGGACCGTGCTGATCGTTCCATAAGGGCGTGTCGCGGGCTATGCGCCGCTTCAGAAGCCCCGGCCGGTCTGGTGGTTGGCATAGATCTCCACGATCTTCTGCACTGCCGCCTCGGGCGAGAGTTCCTCGCTTTCGCCGCTGCGGCGCGAGGTGAGTTCGACCACGCCGTTTTTCAGACCACGCGGGCCGACGGTGATGCGCCAGGGCAGACCGATCAGGTCCATGGTGGCGAATTTACCGCCTGCCCGTTCCTTGCGATCATCATAAAGCGGCTCCAGCCCGACAGCTGTCAGCGCGTCATAAAGGCTCTCACAGGCGGCGTCGGCTTCTTCGTCGCCCTGTTTGAGGTTTACGATCCCGCAGTGGAACGGCGTCACCCCTTCGGGCCAGATGATGCCCTTTTCGTCGTGGCTGGCCTCGATGATGGCGCCAAGGAGACGCGAAACGCCGATCCCGTGCGAGCCCATATGGACCGGCGACTGCTTGCCATCGGGGCCTTGCACATTGGCACCCATCGCTTCGGAATATTTGGTACCAAAGTAGAAGATCTGGCCAACCTCGATCCCGCGCGCCACCCGGCGACGGTCTTCCGGCACCTCGTTGAACAGCGCCTCGTCATGGGTTTCATCGGTGCGGGCATATTTCGAGGTAAACTCCTCCAGCACGCCCTGACACTGCTCGACGCTGTCGTAATCAATTTCGCGATCGCCAAAGGTCAGATCGGTAACGGCGCTGTCATAGAACACCTCGCTCTCGCCGGTTTCGGCCAGCACCAGGAATTCATGGGTATAATCGCCGCCAATCGGCCCGCCATCGGCGCGCATCGGGATCGCCTGCAACCCCATACGCTCGTAGCTGCGCAGATAGCTGACCAGATGACGGTTATAGGCGTGCAGCGCGTCCTCTTTGGTCAGGTCGAAGTTATAGCCGTCCTTCATGTAGAATTCACGGCCCCGCATGACACCGAACCGTGGGCGGATCTCGTCGCGGAATTTCCACTGGATGTGGTAGAGCGTCAGCGGCAGATCCTTGTAGCTGCCGACATGGCTGCGGAAGATATCGGTGATCAGCTCTTCGTTGGTGGGACCATAGAGCATGTCGCGGCCATGGCGATCGGAGATCCGCAGCATTTCCTGACCATAGTCATCATAGCGCCCCGATTCCTTCCACAGATCCGCCGATTGCAGCGTCGGCATCAGCATCGGGATATGACCCGCGCGCATCTGCTCTTCATGGACGATGGTTTCGATCTTTTTCAGCACCTTGAAGCCCAAGGGCAGCCAGGAATAGATCCCGGCAGAGGACTGTTTGATCATGCCGGCGCGCAGCATGTAACGGTGGCTGACGATCTGGGCTTCGGAGGGGGTCTCCTTCAGCACGGGAAGAAAATAGCGGGACAGGCGCATGGCGGTCTCATTTATCAATCTGGGTTCGCAAGCGGTCTAAGCCATCGACGCGCCTCAGGCAATCGTGCTTTGCGTTTCGGCACATGGCTGACCGGGCGAATGACCTGACCGCCCCCCCTGCGGGAACCGGCGGCGGGTCATTGGGGTTGCATCGACGGGGCGCATGGGCGAAGACTTCTGCCCAAACAGGCCCCTAGGATCAGGCTGAGAGCAGGACGCAACACATGGCACTTCCGGCACAGAAGCAATTGAAATACTGGGGCATTGCCGCTGTCGTCTTTGCGGTGACCATGTGGGCACTGGGCGATGTCCTGCTGCCGTTTGTCCTGGGCGCCGCGATTGCCTATCTCCTTGATCCGATTGCCGACCGGCTGGAAGCGGCGGGGCTCAGCCGCACGGCGGCCACCGCAACTATCACCGTTGCGGCGGTGCTGCTGTTTGTGGTGCTGCTGCTGGTGGTGGTGCCGACGCTGATCTACCAGATGATCGACCTCGCGCAGGTGCTGCCGGAGGCCTTCAAGAACCTGCGCGACTTTGCCCAGAAACAGGCCCCGTCCCTGTTTGACGAGGGCAGCCGTGCCCAGCAGACCATCGTGTCCATCGCCCAGACCCTGCAAAGCAAGGCGATCAGCGTGCTGGAGGGCGTTGTCGGCTCCGCGGTTTCGCTGGTCAACGTCATGGTGCTGTTTGTGATTGTTCCGGTGGTCGCGGTCTATTTTCTGGTCGATTGGGATCGCATGGTTGCGCGGATCGACGAGCTGCTGCCGCGCGATCACGCCCCCACCATCCGCGAGCTGGCCGCGCGCATCGACAAGGTGCTGGCCTCCTTTATCCGCGGCATGGGGACGGTCTGCCTGATTCTCGGCTCCTATTACGCAGTGGCGCTGATGCTGGTGGGGCTGAACTTCGGTCTTGCGGTGGGGTTCATCGCCGGTCTGGTCACCTTTATCCCCTATCTCGGCGCCCTGATCGGCGGCGCGCTGGCCATCGGGCTGGCGCTGTTCCAGTTCTGGGGCGACTGGTGGTCGATCGGCATGGTCGCAGGCATTTTCGTGATCGGTCAGGTGGTTGAGGGCAATTTGCTCACCCCCAAGCTGGTTGGCAATTCGGTTGGGCTGCATCCGGTCTGGCTGCTGCTGGCGCTGTCGGTCTTTGGCGCGCTGTTCGGCTTTGTCGGCATGTTGATCGCGGTGCCGGTTGCCGCCGCACTCGGGGTGATTGCGCGGTTCCTGGTTGAGCGCTATCTGGACAGTCGCCTCTACCAGGGCAAAGCCTTTCACGACGCGGACTGAACCTGACCCATGGCACAACAGCTGAGCTTTGACCTCCCGGCGAAACCGGCGCTTGGACGGGACGATTTCTTTGTCGCGCCCTCCAATGCGATGGCGGTGGCGATGCTGGATCCCGCCTTTGCCTGGCCCGGCGGCAAGCTGGTGCTGAGCGGGCCGAAACGCTCCGGCAAGACCCATCTGGTGCATGTCTGGGCCAGCAACTCCGGCGCGCGCATCCTGCCCGCTTGGCAGCTGACCAAGGCGGATGTGCCGCATCTGGCTGACGGCCCGATCGCCATCGAGGACGTGCCGGATATTGCCGATAACGCCGAGGCGCAGGATGCCCTGTTTCACCTGCACAATCTGGTTCTGGCCAATGGCCATGCGCTGATGCTGACCGGGCGGGCCGCACCGCATCTGTGGGCGATGTCGCTGCCCGATCTGCAAAGCAGGGTCGAAGGCGCGACCCATGCCCAGCTGCAACCGCCGGATGACGCGCTGCTGTCGGTGGTGCTGGCAAAACTGTTCAACGACCGGCAGATCACCCCGAAACCCGATGTGATCCCCTATCTGGTGGCGCATATGGACCGCTCCTTTGCCGCAGCCTCGCAGATCGTCGAGGAGCTGGACCGCCTGTCCCTCGCCGAAGGGCGGATGGTGTCGCGGGTGCTGGCGGTCGAGCTGATGTCGGACCGCCCTGCCCGAACCGCGCGCAGCCCGTCGCGGCCTGCGGAGAAACCAGCCGCCACCGCATCAGCCGATGCCGCAGACAGGTCCGGCGCTGCCGCAGCCTGCGATTGACCCGGCTTTGCCGATCCCCCATCCTGACGACACGTAACGGAGCCAACATGCACGTGACACCGGAGCCTGCCACCGCCGATTGGGGGCCTTTTGGCCGACCCTTGTTTGACGATCCGGGCGCCCGCGCCCTGTCACGGGTGGGCGTGGTGGACGTCGGCTCCAACTCGGTGCGGATGGTGATCTTTGACGGGGCCGCCCGTAGCCCCGCCTATTTCTATAACGAAAAAATCATGTGTGCCCTGGGCGCTGGCCTGTCGGAGACCGGTCGGCTGAACCCGGAGGGGCGCATCCGCGCCCTGTCGGCGCTGCGCCGGTTCCAGCATCTGGCCGCGGGCATGGACATGCCGCCGCTGTCGGTGGTGGCCACTGCAGCAGTACGCGATGCCAGCGACGGGCAGGATTTCTGCGAAGAGGTGCTGCGCGAAACCGGGCTGAAGATCTGGGTCATCGACGGTCAGGAAGAGGCGCGCCTGTCTGCGCAGGGCGTGCTGCTGGGCTGGCCCGGATCCTATGGTCTGGTCTGCGATATCGGTGGCTCCTCCATGGAGCTGGCAGAAATCCATGACGGTGAGGTTGGCAAACGGGTGACCTCCTCACTCGGCCCGCTGAAACTGCGCGACGTTGCGGGAGGCCGGCGTGGCCGCAAGGCGCATGTCACCGAGGTGATGGAGGGCCTGCGCAGCGAGATGGGCCAGCAGAACGACCGGCTGTTTCTGGTCGGCGGCAGCTGGCGGGCGATTGCCCGGATCGACATGGCGCGGCGCGGCTACCCGCTGCGGGTCCTGCATGAATACCGCATGAGCGCCCAATCCGTGCGCGAGACCCTGCGCTATATCGAGACCCAGGACCTGGAAGAGCTGCGCGCCGAATGCGGTGTTTCCAGCGCCCGGATGTCGCTGGTGCCCTATGCCGCCGATGTGCTGTCGCGGCTGGTCAAGACCTTTCGGCCCAAGGATATCGCAGTCTCCAGCTATGGCATCCGCGAGGGGCTCCTCTATGAGCAGATGCCCCAGCGCCTGCGCGACCGCGATCCGCTGATCGAAGCCAGCCGCTTTGCCGAGCAGAAGGATGCCCGCATCCCCGGTTTTGGCCGCACGCTGTATGAATTCGTCTCGCCGCTGTTCAGATCCTCCGACCATGCCAAGACCCGGCTGGTGAAAGCCGCCTGCCTGCTGCATGACGTCAGCTGGCGCGCCCATCCCGACTATCGCGCCGAGGTCTGTTTCGACAACGCCACACGGGCCAATCTGGGCGGGCTGAAACACTCCGAACGGATCTTTCTCGGCCTTGCGCTGCTGCACCGCTATCGCAACAAGCGGCAGGGGACGGCGTTTGAATATCTCTATGATCTTCTGGACGAGCGCGGCAAGAAAGAGGCCGAGATCCTGGGCAAGGCGATGCGGTTCGGCGCCATGCTGATGGTCAGCAAGGATGGCAACATCGGCAAGCTGGTCTGGCAACCGCGCAAGAAACACCTGCTGCTGGAACTGCCGGCCGAGGCGGAGCCGCTGTTTGGCGAGGTTGCCGAAGCACGGCTGAGTTCCCTTGCCCGGTCGCTGGAGGCAGAGGTACGGGTGAAGATCCGCAAGTAACCGCAGCGCCTGCCCCGCATCGGGTCAGACCCTCCCTCGCCGCTCTGGGCCGATCCTCAGCGCGTCACAGGTCGGTTGTGCCTTCGGGCAGATCGGTGTCCGGGCTGGCCTGCGGGGATCCACCCGGCGGCACCTCTGGAGCGTCCTGCGGCTTGCGGCGAATGATGATATCGCCATTGGGCAGGATTTCGGGACGTTCATAAACGCTCCAGTCCTCGACCTTGCCCGCAATCTCGGCCAGTGCAGGCCCCATCTCCGACAGGAACCCTTGCAGGCTTGGCCCGAATTCATCCGCCAGCGCCTGAAGATCGTCAAGCGCGGGCGCCATTTCCTGACGCAGCCCCTCCCAGAACAGCTCTGCCCCGCGCTGCATCAGGCTGCTGCCTTCGTCCTCTGGCGCGGGTGCGGTTTCGGCAGCCACCGGCTCTGTCAGCGGCAGCACCAGCAGCCCCGCAAGCGCAAGGCCGCGCATCGACTGAGGCGTCATTCGGAACCTAGGCATCATGTCATTGCCCCCTTTAGGGTTGGACGGGATTGCTTGCCGTCAATATAGGCGAAACACGTCAGGATTGAAGTGGCGACCACCACCGGCGGCGTCGCGCAGCCCCCGGTGCCGCCGGTGAACCTTTGAGGGCCTTCACCCAAGATCGAGATCAAGGCTGACCGGAAAGTGATCGGAGGCCGCCAGCAGCGCCTCGCGCAGATCGACATCCTCATAACAGGCGGCATCCTCGAACGGGTGCCAGATCCGCCAGCTCTGCGCCGATTGGCGCAGCCCGGAGGAGACCATGACATAATCCAGCAAGGCACTGAAATAGCGTTTGTTTGCCTTGTCATAAAAGCGTGCCGTGCTGGGCATTACCCGCAGCCGGGGTTGCAGCAGGCTCTGGGCGTTCGGATCATAGAGATCGCTCTCCATCACAATCTCGACCGAGGAGCGATTGAACAGCTGCTCATAGTCGTCAAGCCCCGGCCCGTCATTGAGATCGCCCATCACGATGACATCCCGCCCCTCGGCCAGAAGCTGCTCAACCCGGCGGCGCAGCCAGATCGCCTGTGCCAGCTGTTTGCGCCGGTTGGCAATCGACAGGCTGACCGCGTGCCCTTCGGAGCGCGCGCCATGGGGCGCTTTCGATTTCAGATGCGCGCCGATCAGCGCCACCTCGCGCCCGCCGTTTGTGGTCAGGGTCAGCTCCAGCGGCGGTTTGGAAAACCGCACCGCATCCTTTTTGGCATCAATATCCAGATCAATGTGAAAGACACCGTCGAAACGCGGTGCCTCGGTGGTTTGCGCCGGTGTATGGGCCACCCGCAGCACCTGCGGATCGTAGAGAAAGGCAATTTCCTGCTGGGTGTCATTGGCAAAACCGATCAGCGCTTCGGTGCTGCGCAGCCCCGCCTCTCGCGCGAAATGTTCCAGCGCGCGCACGGTCTGGCGGCGACCATTGGTATCCGGGGCCTCGATCACCATGATGCCATCGGCATCGAGGCGTTGAAACACCCGCGCCAGCGCGCGTGTCTGACTGCTGCGATCCACCCCGTAGCGGCCCGAACTGCCAGCGTCCATCAGCAGGCGGTCCCCGGCGTCAAACAGCGAGGAGAACCATTCGACGTTATACGTGACGAGCCGCATGGGCCGCACATCCGTTGATTTCATCCCAGGCGCGGTTGATGTCGATCATCCGCTTTTCCGCCAGCCGCACCGCCTCTTCGGGGACGCCACGGGCCATCATCGCATCCGGGTGGGTCTCTCGCACCAGCTTGCGCCAATGTTTGCGGATCTCCTCGCGCGGCATCTCTGGGGTCACCCCCAGCACCGTGTAGGGATCGCGCGGCGCATCGGCAACAAACCGCGCCCTCAGCGCCATGAACTGCTGCTCGCTCTGACCGAAGATGCGGCTGACCTCGGACAGGAATTCGTTTTCGCCGGGATGATAAAACCCGTCCGCCATGGCGATGTGAAACAGTCCTTCCATCAGATCGCACAGCGTCTGCGGGTCATTGGCAAACATCTTCTGGATCCGCGCGGCATAGTCCTGATAGCCCGCAACATCGGTTCGGGCGAGGTCAAACACCCGCGCAGCACCTGCCTCATCCTCCGCCGCGATCTGGAACACCTCGCGAAAGGCGGTGACCTCGTCGCGGGTGACCTGCCCGTCCGCCTTGGCCATTTTGGCACCAAGCGCAATCACCGCGATGGCAAAGGCAACGGTGCGTTCCGGTGGCGCGCGCAGGCTGTCGAAGACATCGCTGAGGCTCTGGCCAGAGGCCAGCGCAGCGAGCGCTTCGGTGATGCGGGTCCAGAGTGACATATGGCCAGCCTAGCCTGCTTTGGCCGGACTGTCAGCGGGGCCAACCCCTTTGGGAGAGAGAATTTTCTGCATCAGCACCAGATCCAGCCACTGGCCCCATTTGTAGCCGACCTCCGGCATCCGTCCGACCTCGACAAATCCCATGGCCGCGTGAAAGCCAAGCCCGCCTGCATTGAGCGCGCTGATGCCTGCGACCAGCACGTGGATGCCGTCCCGGCGTGCGACCTCCTCGATGGCGGCGATCAGCGCCCGGCCGGTGCCCCGGCCACGGGCCGCTTCGGTGAGGTAAATCGCATGTTCAGCGGTGCGGGCATAGCCGGGACCGCTGCGAAACCCGCCAAGGCTGACATAGCCGAGGATCTGGCCCGACTCCTCGGCCACCTGCACATAAGCGCCTTTCGCGGCGATCTCATCGCTGACCTGTGCGCCGGTCTTTTCCGCCGTGGTGAAGGTGATCAGCGTGTCGCGGATGATCTGGTTGGTGATCGCGGCGATTGCCTCTGCATCCGCTGCGGTGGCCGCCCGGACGATCATCGCAGCACCCGGCGCCCGTGGGGCGTGTCGAACTCAGCCTCGAAGGCGGCGGGACCGCTGTGGATCTCGACCCGCGGATCATCAAACGGCAGCGCCTGCGCCAGTGCTGTGCTGTCCGGGTGCGACAGATGCAGACGGCGCAGGGTGCAGCCCTGCGGGACCAGCGCGGCGGCGGGATGGGGGCTGTGCCATTGCATCAAGGCCGGGAACATATTGTCAAACGGCAGGATGCCATCAGCCGGCACCGCCATCTGCCAGATGAGATTGCCCCGTTGCAGATCGACAATCTCTCCCGCGCCCTCCGGGGCTGCCGCCAGCGCGGCCGTGAGATCGGCGCAGCGGCAGATCCAGTTGGTGATCCGTGCGGGGCCGCTGCGGCGGTCCAGATCGAACCAGCGCGGGCTGCGCTGTGGTGTGGCGGCGGGGTCGATGGCAATGGCCTCGAGATAGAGGCCATCAGCAAGCCCAAGAAGCCGGTTGTGGGTGCCAAAGACCGCATGGCTGCCGCCCGGCTGCATCGGCACGCCGAGGCTTTCCTCCACATGGGCGACCGCCTCTTCCAGTGTCGCGGCCGAAACGGCCAGATGATCGAGTTCCATGACATGCTCCCCGCTGATGGCGGCGAGACTAGCCACCCGCCGCCGGGGTGCAAGCGGCAATGTTGGAACCACGTGCGGGCGCCCCAACACTGGCGATGTGACGGCAGGTGGCTGCCTAACATCCGGGCACAGATACATCCGGGCACAGATGGGAGGCAGCAGCTCTCCCGCCCGTCGGCGGCGGCGTCACAGACGCCCCCGCTCCCGTTGGGCATGGCATCGCGCATCGCGCGATGTCGGCAGCCAGCCGGATAGGCTGGCTGCCGCGCCCAAGGCCGCAAGGGGGGATTTGCCCATCTGGCAAAGGCCCCCGCGGGCGCGGGAGCGCTTATGAGCATGAGCAAGGCGGTCAGGCCGCAGCGCCGCCCTTGCCGGGCCGCAAATGCCAGCGGTCCTGATCAGCCGCGCCGGTTACCCACCCTGGCGGATCAGCTTCAGGATGTCCTGCGCCGCTTCGGGAATATTGGTGCCGGGGCCAAAGATCGCCTTGACGCCATTGTCATAGAGGAACTGGTAATCCTGCTGCGGGATCACCCCGCCACAGATCACGATGATATCCTCGGCGCCCTGCGCCTTCAGCTCCTGCACCAGCTGCGGGGCCAGCGTCTTGTGCCCTGCGGCCTGCGACGAAATCCCGACCACATGGACGTCATTGTCGATGGCGTCCTGCGCGGCCTCTTCCGGGGTCTGGAACAGCGGGCCGACGTCAACGTCAAATCCGATATCGGCAAAGGCGGTGGCGATCACCTTGGCCCCGCGGTCGTGACCGTCCTGCCCCATCTTGACCACCAGAAGACGCGGGCGACGGCCCTCTGCCTCGGCAAAGTCTTCGATGGATTTCTGAATGGCGGCAAAGCCTTCGTCGCCCTCATAGGCGGCGCCATAGACACCGGCCAGGGTCTTGACCTCGGCGCTGTGACGGCCGAATTCCTTTTCCATTGCCATGGAGATCTCTCCGACTGAGGCCCGCGCGCGGGCGGCTTCGACGGCGGCGGCCAGAAGGTTGCCACCTTCCTTTGCGACGCGGGTCAGATTGTCCAGCGCGGCCTCGCAGGCGGCGCTGTCGCGGCTGGCGCGGATCTGTTCCAGCCGGGCGATCTGGCTGTCGCGCACCTTGACGTTGTCGACATCCAGAATGTCGATCGGATCTTCCTTTTCCTTGCGGTATTTGTTGACCCCGACGATCACCTCTTCGCCCCGGTCGATCATCGCCTGACGACGGGCCGCGCTTTCCTCGATGCGCAGTTTTGGCATCCCGGAGGCCACGGCCTTGGTCATGCCGCCCATCTCCTCGACCTCTTCCATCAGCGCCCAGGCTTTCTCGATCAGCTCATTGGTGAGGCTCTCGACATAGTAGGAGCCAGCCAGCGGATCGACCACATTGGTGACGCCGGTTTCCTCCTGCAGCACCAGCTGGGTGTTGCGGGCGATGCGGGCAGAGAAATCGGTGGGCAGCGCGATGGCTTCGTCCAGCGCGTTGGTGTGCAGCGACTGCGTGCCGCCAAGCACCGCCGACATCGCCTCATAGGCGGTGCGGATCACGTTGTTGTAGGGGTCCTGCTCCTGCAAGGACACGCCCGAGGTCTGGCAATGGGTGCGCAGCATCTTGGAGCGGTCGGATTTGGCGCCAAAGTCGGTCATCACCCGGTGCCAGAGCGTGCGGGCAGCGCGCAGTTTGGCGATTTCCATGAAGAAATTCATGCCAATCGCAAAGAAGAAGCTCAGGCGGCCTGCGAATTTGTCAACATCCATGCCTGCCTCAATCGCGGCGCGGACATATTCGCGACCGTCCGCCAGCGTATAGGCCAGCTCCTGCACCAGGTTCGCGCCGGCCTCCTGCATGTGGTAGCCGGAAATGGAGATGGAGTTGAATTTCGGCATCTCGTTCGAGGTATATTCGATGATGTCCGAGATGATCCGCATCGAGGGTTCCGGCGGATAGATATAGGTGTTGCGGACCATGAACTCCTTCAGGATGTCGTTCTGAATGGTGCCTGCCAGCAGCGCCTTGTCATGGCCCTGCTCTTCGCCCGCGACGATAAAGCTGGCCAGGATCGGGATCACCGCGCCGTTCATCGTCATCGAGACCGAGACCTGATCCAGCGGGATGCCATCAAACAGGATTTTCATATCCTCAACGCTGTCGATGGCCACACCGGCCTTGCCGACATCGCCCATCACGCGGGGGTGGTCGCTGTCATAGCCGCGGTGGGTGGCAAGGTCGAAGGCCACCGAAACGCCCTGCTGCCCGGCCGCGAGGTTGCGGCGGTAGAAAGCGTTGGATTCCTCAGCCGTGGAGAAGCCCGCATATTGGCGGATGGTCCAGGGGCGGCCTGCGTACATCGTGGCCTTCACGCCCCGGGTAAAGGGTCCAAAGCCGGGCAGCGTGCCCATATGAGGCAGATCCTTGCTGTCAGCCTCAGTATAAAGCGGTTTTACATCAATGCCTTCCAGCGTATTCCAGGTCAGCGCGTCCAGCGGGCGTCCGCGCAGCTCTTTTTCAGCCAGAGCCCGCCAATCGTCGGTTTTGGTCGTCATCGGAAGTTCCTCTTGTCAGGTCGTATGAGGGCGGGTTCGAGCCCACCGCATGTTTGTCAGGGTCACGCATCAGCTCTGCCAGACCGTCCGCGCCGCCTTGCAGCCACATCAGATCATCGGCGTAGCGCTCGCGCAGCGCTGCGGATTGAATGTCGGAAAACGGGGTCCAGCGGCCCTCGCCGCGCGGCAGGTCGCGGGCGACGGCTGCCGACAGGCGATGCCGCAGGGTCGGCAGCCCGTCTGAGCGGTTGAGTCGATCCGAACAGGTGAACCGCGCCAGCCGCGTCCCGGTCAGCAGCGCCATCTGCACCTCTGGCCGGTCGCCATAGGTTTCATAGGGCAGCACCCGGATGCGGGCATTGGGCATGGCGCAGGCGATATCGGTGATCACATCGCGCCAGCTGCGCGGATGGGCGGCGATCCGCCCCAGCAGCGCGGCCGAGGGCAACGGGTGGCCATTGGTCACCATCCGGGTCAGCAGCGAGGTCCAGAACCGCTCCGGGCTGCGCAGGTTCAGCATCACATCGCGCACCTGCCCGTCAAAGGCGGCATCGAACCGCGCCATACGCACGCCGATGCTGCCATATAGCTGGCTCTGTTGCAGCAGGCCATTGGGACTGCCCATCATATTGGCGTCGCTGATCAGCAGCCGCGTGCTGCCGCTGGCGGCCTCGGTCGCGAGGCGCAGGCGCAGACGACCACGGGCGCGGGTTGCCAGGTCACGGCCTGTTACCGGGGCCGGGCCGGGATGGATGCCGTGGAACAGCCCGTCGCGGGTCTTGGCCGGTCCCCAGACCGCCAGCCCGTCACGGCGCAGCGCCGTTTCATGATGGGCAAGAAAGCCCTGAAAATATCCCGTAGCGCAGCGATGTGCGCCGATGTGCAGCATGATATCCATAGCCGGTCCCGTCCCGTTGGTGGCGCCGCGCGAGGCGGACAGCCCGGTTTGCAGAGGCCGGGAGGATGACATGGGCAGGCTGACAATAGGGTTAACGGCGGCTTTGGCCCCGAAGTGCGGGGTGGATTTTTTTGCCCGGCAAGCCGGATTGCCCATCGCAATTGGCGGGGCGGAGCATATATTCATCGCTACAGGAGAGCCGATGAAACAGTTGTTTGTCTTTGGAAAAACCCGATTTTGGCCCGCAGTCCCAGCTGCGGGCGCCGCGTTGGCGCTGCTGCTGGCGCTGCCCGGCCCGGCCATGGCGCAGGAGCCTGCAACAACCGAGGCCGCAGATGGCGCGCGCGGTGAGACCGCAACGATGATGGTCGAAGGCACCGATCCCGCCAGCGCCGCGCAGGAGCTGCCGCAGACCGCAGAAAACCTGGCGCAGGATCCCATCACCCAGCTGATCCGCGCCGGTGACAGCGTCGATCTGGACAGTCTCCTGTGGGTATACCGCCCCATCGTGGTCTTTGCCGACAGCCCTGCCGATCCGCGGTTCCACGAGCAGATGGAGCGGCTGACCGACGGCGCCGAGGCGCTGCTGGATCGCGATGTCATCGTGCTGACCGATACCGATCCAAGCGTGACGTCTGCGCTGCGCAAAACACTGCGGCCGCGCGGGTTCATGCTGGTACTGATCGGCAAGGACGGCGGAGTCAAACTGCGCAAGCCGCAGCCCTGGACCGTGCGCGAGCTGAGCCGGACGATCGACAAATTTCCCGACCGGCTGCGCGAGGTGAAGGAACGGCGCGGCAGCTGAGCCGCCGCCGATGCACCGCGCCCTGCACCCCCGCGATGAAACGCGCCGGGATCCGGGGCCGCGTCCCGCAGCGGCTGGGTGGCAGATCGCAGGCCCATCACACCGCCCCGCCCTGCGCGTAGAACAGACGCCTGTTGGTGCGGTCCACCACCGCCATGAACCGGGCGCGTGGCTCATAGATCAACACCGATGTCGGATCGAGCAGCGCGATCAGATAGGCGCGGCTCACCTCCTCCAACATGCAGTCCTTGCCGACGATCCCGGCGGCAAAGATACCATTGCCGCGCCCCTGATCCATCGTCATCACCTGAACCGAAACCATATTGGGCGACAGTCCGGGCACCTCAAAGGCGACGGGTTTGTCGTCATCGAGATGACGCAGCCCCGCCCGGACCGACCGTGCCTTGGTCAGCAGCGATGAAATCCGGGTGGCCTTGATTTCGAACACGCCTGCGGCGCAGTTGCGGCGGGAGAAGTAATACTGTGTCTCCCCCAGCTGCACCCAGTCGCCGACGGCGGCACGGGCCGCCGCCTCATCTTGCATGGCACAGCCCGCCAGCCCCGAAAGGACCAGCGCCAGACAGGCGACCCGCGCCAGTTTGCGATATGGCTGCACCAACATCATCTGGTGTTATTCGAATTCCATGATCACTTCGTCAACGGCGAGGCTGTCACCGGCGGCGGCGTTGATCATGCTAACGACGCCTTTCCGCTCGGCGCGCAGGATGTTCTCCATCTTCATCGCCTCGATGGTGCAGAGCGCCTGACCTTCCTGAACCTCGTCGCCGACTTCGACCTCCAGTTTCACCACCAGACCCGGCATCGGGCAGAGCAGCAGTTTGGAGGTGTCGGGGGCGACTTTCTCGGGCATCAGCTTGGCCAGTTCCGCCTGTCGTGGCGTGCGCACATGAACCTTCAGATCGGCCCCGCGCGAGCGGATGCGGAACCCGCCGGAGATCTTGCCGACCTTCACCACCAGAGCATCACCGCCAACCGTCAGCCGGGCGAGCTGATCGCCGGGGGTCCAGTCCGAGGTGACGCGCAGGGTGCTGCCATCGTCAAACCGCACGGTGGAGCCGTCGCGGTCAGCGTCGATGATGACGTTGAAATCCATACCCTGAAGCGAGACCACCCAGTCGCTGCCGACCTTGCGTTCGTGGTTGTCCATCCGGCCCGACACGCGGGTGCGGCGGATTTCGGCAACCCGGTGCATGGCGGCAGAGGCGGCGGCGATCTTGCGCAGATCCTGCTCCGGCAGCTCCACCCCGACGAACCCTTCGGGATATTGCTCCTCGATAAAGGCGGTGGTCATGGTGCCCGCGATAAAGATCGGGTGATCCATCACCGCGCTGAGGAACGGCAGGTTGTGACCGATGCCTTCAACCTCGAAGCCGTCAAGCGCATCGCGCATGGCGGCAATCGCCGCCTCGCGCGTGGGCCCCCAGGTGCAGAGCTTGGCGATCATCGGGTCGTAATACATCGAGATCTCGCCACCCTCAAAGACGCCGGTGTCATTGCGCACGGCGAGTTCGCCCGCAGGGGCGTCGCCCTGCCATTTGCCGCTGTCATGCAGCGGGCCTGCGGCGACTTCGGCGGGCGGACGATAGCGGGTCAGGCGCCCGATGGAGGGCAGGAAACCCCGATAGGGATCTTCGGCATAGAGGCGGTTTTCGATGGCCCAGCCGTTCAGTTTGACGTCGTTCTGGGTGATCGACAGCGGCTCGCCGCCGGCAATGCGGATCATCTGTTCGACCAGATCAACACCGGTGATCAGCTCGGTGACCGGGTGTTCGACCTGAAGGCGGGTGTTCATTTCCAGGAAGTAGAAATTCTTGTCGCCATCGACGATGAATTCCACCGTGCCAGCGGAGGCGTAGCCCACCGCCTTGGCCAGGGCGACGGCCTGTTCGCCCATGGCGCGGCGGGTGTCCTCATCGAGGAAGGGCGACGGCGCCTCTTCGACGACTTTCTGGTTGCGACGCTGGATCGAGCATTCGCGCTCCCCCAGATAAATGCCATTGCCATGGCCGTCGCAGAGCACCTGAATTTCGATATGGCGCGGCTGGGTGACGAATTTCTCGATGAAGATCCGGTCGTCGCCAAAGGAGTTTGCCGCCTCGTTCTTGGAGGATTGGAACCCTTCGCGGGCCTCCTCATCGGACCAGGCGATCCGCATCCCCTTGCCACCACCACCGGCAGAGGCCTTGATCATCACCGGATAGCCGATCTCGTTGGAGATTTTCACCGCCTCGTCAGCGTCGGCAATCAGGCCCATGTAGCCGGGCACGGTGGAGACGCCAGCCTCCTGCGCGATCTTCTTCGAGGTGATCTTGTCACCCATGCTTTCGATGGCGCCCACCGGCGGGCCGACAAAGGCGACGCCTTCGGCGGCCAGCGCCTCGGCGAATTTGGCGTTTTCCGACAGGAAGCCATAGCCCGGATGCACCGCCTGCGCACCGGTTGCACGGATCGCCTCCATCACCTTGTCGATGACGATATAGGACTGGTTGGCGGGCGGCGGGCCGATGTGGACAGCTTCATCAGCCATTTCGACATGCAGGGCCTGCTTGTCGGCGTCCGAGTAGATGGCAACGGTCTTGATGCCCATCTTGCGGGCGGTCTTGATGACCCGGCAGGCGATTTCGCCCCGGTTGGCAATCAGGATCTTTTCAAACATTGGCTGTCCCTTGTCTTCGGTGGGTGACGGAGCCCTGCCCCGTCACGGTCTTGGCTTCGTCAGAACACAAAAAAGGCCGCGCCGGAGGGGACTCCGGGTGCGGCCTTTGTGCGGTGATATATATGTGGCGCGCGGCCACCGCCCCTGCGGCGAGGCGGTCAGACGGCGTTGCTGTCAGGGCATGGCTGCGGCGATACAGGCGCGTGCCTGCGGCGCCACCGGCAGGCCTAGCACTTGCGCGGATTTTCCTTGCAGTAGATGACGTTGGCCGCAGCACCAACAGCGGCACCTGTGACCAGGTTGCCGTTGAGCAGCGCCGAGCCGACGGCACCGGCACCGGCCCCGTAAACAACCTGTTCGCCGGTGGTGTCGCCACAGGCCGCAAGCGCGGTGCAGAGGCCAAAAGCCGCAAGAATGAGTTTTGCCTGCATTGGAATGATCCTTCGTTTTGTGATCCAAGCTCTGGGCAACTGTTCGCAGCACGGTCCAGAGCAAACAAGGATTTCTGTTGCGGATCAGGGGAATGCGCAGAAGCCTGCCAAACACTGGGGGGCAATTGGCAAGCTTCCGCCTTTGCATCCAAGGAAAAAATGGGCAGGCCGCGATTGGGGGGGCAAACCTGCCCTTCCAGGCGAAGGGGCTGGATCAGATGCACGACAGGCTGACCTGTCACGACCAGAGTGCACAGCCCGCGCCACAGAAACATCCCCTGAGTTGCAAAACACGCCAATTTGGCGAGAAGTTGCGCAAACCGGGATCTGCCCTGCAGGATTACGCCGAAATCGGCCCGGAATGCCCGGCTCGCGCCGCATATAGTGTCACCGCCCCGCGATCTGACCCTCCCTGCGGCCGGGTTTGCCGCGGGGCTCGTCACATCGCGCAGGGGCAAGAGATTCGCCCGAGCCCGAGCCAGATCACAGCCACCGCGCGGCGGTCGCGCGAGGCGACGACAGCTCTGCACAGGGATATGGTCGGGCCCGGCAAACATCTCAGCGCGCGCTCCCGTCGAAGACTTCGGGAAAGGACAGCTGGGCAACATCGACATTGATGACCAGCAGCGCCTCATAGCTTTCGGGATCAAACGGGTCTTCGGCAGGGATCACCTCGCGGCCGAACAGCCAGCTCAGACGACCTGCATCCAGATTACCACGTTCAAAGGGCTGATCGCCAAAGCAGTCCCACAGCGCCTGCATGAAGCCCGCATCGGCGCGCCGGTCTGCCGGGCGACGGTCGCGGAACCGTTCGCGACGGGTGATCGGCGTAACCCCCTTGGGGTTGGGACGGCGGATGACGAATTGAAAATCGGTGCCCGGCAGACGGCCGGGGAAACCGCGGTGTTTTAGCATGATGGTGCCTCCGATCCGGCACCCCGCGGGACGGTAGAGTCCGGCCGCAGGGCCGGACCCCTGTCGTGATTACTTGTATTTGCCGGTGTAAACGGGCTCAGCCGAAATCGGCTCGGGCTCGACAACGACGTATTCTTCTTCCTGCTGTGCGCAGGCTGCGGCGGCTGCAAGCAGGCCCGCCAGGGCAACGAGTTTGATGCTCTTGGACATTTCTGTCTCCCAATTGTGTCTTTGAAACCTGCGCGGGCCACGGCCGGCGCCTGCCTCATCCTCAAATAACAGATCACGCTCATGTGATCTGACGAGAGAGTAGCGGAGATGCGCGGGGTTTCACATCCCAAAGCCGGATCCGACGACACTTCGGCGGGCAAAGCTGCAAAAAAGCGCCAGTTTTCAGCCTGCATCGGCGTCTTTGTGACCCCGGGGGGCACCAGAACCGGCGGCAGCTGCCGGGCTGTAGTGGCCCGCAGCCCGCGGGGCAGACAACAGATCATCAGAATGCCTCCCAGATGCAGCTGTCACCCTCGGGGCGGTAGCTTTCAAAGAACTGTGTCGCCGCCGCATCCGCCGCCCCAAAGGGCACTTCGCGGTCCGACAGCGATATCACCACCCGGACCGGCTCAAGCCCATGCTGGTGCAGATAGGCCAGAACCAGGGTCTGGCACAGGTGATCCATATCCGGGGCGGCCTGTTCATAGCTGATCAGCGCCGCGTCGCGGGCAATCTGCGGCGCAAGAAAGCGAAAGCGCACCCAAAGCTCGCCGGTGCTGTCGTCCAGAAGAACCTCATGCAGATCGACCTCCTGCCCCGATGGCAGATCAATCGGCAGCGATCCGGCCTGCGCAGCCGCGCCAAGGGCAAGCAGAACCGAGACCCCGGAGGCCGTCACGGCAGATTTGATGGCAGGCCCAATACCGCAGCCCCGACCCCAAAAACGATGGGCTCCTCCTGTCGGGGCTGCAGGCGCTGCACACGCGGTGCGCGCTGTCCGATATGAGCTGGCGCGGATCATGTGTCAGATTCGGTTCCGGTGTCAAACGAAGATACAAATGTGGGCGCAAACATCTGAGATTGTTCAAATTGATCGCATTTTGCGAACAATCCACCCGATATGCCGGCGATTGGTTCCAGTCTGCTGATTTCCAACAGGCTTTTGCCATCGGGGTGGCGGCAGATCGCGGCATAGGCAGGCGCTGACATCTGAGTTGTATCCTCATCACCCCTCGCAACCAAGGCGATATTTACCTTTGGCCGCAAGGGTCTGGGTCAGGAAATCCGGAACGGGTCCGGGTGTTACAGCGGGATATTGTCGTGTTTCTTCCACGGGTTTTTGAGCTGCTTACCCCGCAGCGACGCAAAGGCACGGCTGACGCGTTTGCGGGTGGATTGCGGCATGATCACCTCGTCGATGAAGCCGCGTTCCGCCGCCACAAAGGGATTGGCAAAGCGTTCTTCGTAATCCTTTGTGTGCTCGGCAATCTTGTCGGCATCCGCCAGATCAGCGCGGTGGATGATTTCGGTCGCACCCTTGGCCCCCATCACGGCGATCTCCGCCGTCGGCCAGGCGTAGTTGAAATCGCCACGCAGATGTTTGGAGGCCATCACGTCATAGGCGCCGCCATAGGCCTTGCGGGTGATCACGGTAACCTTCGGCACCGTCGCCTCGCCATAGGCAAACAGCAGCTTTGCCCCATGTTTGATGACGCCGCCATATTCCTGGCTGGTCCCAGGCAGGAAGCCCGGCACATCAACCAGCGTCAGGATCGGGATCTCGAAACAGTCACAGAAGCGCACGAACCGCGCCGCCTTGCGGCTGGAATCGATATCGAGACAGCCCGCCAGAACCATCGGCTGGTTGGCAACAACACCCACGGTCTGCCCTTCAAGGCGGATAAAGCCGGTGATGATGTTCTTGGCGAAATCTTCCTGAATTTCGTAGAAATCCCCCTCGTCCGCGACTTTGTGAATCAGCTCCTTCATGTCGTAGGGCGTGTTGGGATTCTCTGGAATCAGCGTATCGAGCGAGGCTTCGACGCGGCCCGGCTCATCAAAGAAGGGGCGAACCGGCGGTTTTTCGCGATTGTTCAGTGGCAGGAAGTCGACCAGCCGGCGGACCTCCGCCAAGGCTTCGACGTCGTTTTCAAAGGCGCCATCAGCCACCGAGGACTTCTTTGTGTGGGTCGAGGCGCCGCCCAGCTCCTCGGCGGTGACGACCTCGTTGGTGACGGTCTTCACCACGTCGGGGCCGGTCACGAACATGTAGGATGTGTCCTTCACCATGAAGATGAAATCGGTCATCGCGGGCGAGTAGACCGCGCCGCCGGCACAGGGGCCCATGATGACGGAAATCTGCGGCACCACGCCCGAAGCCATGATGTTGCGCTGGAACACCTCGGCGTAGCCCGCAAGCGAGGCGACACCTTCCTGAATACGGGCGCCACCGGAATCGTTGATGCCAATGACCGGCGCGCCATTCTGCACCGCCATATCCATGATCTTGCAGATCTTTTGCGCGTGGGTTTCCGACAGAGAGCCGCCAAACACCGTGAAATCCTGGCTGAAGACATAGACCATCCGGCCATTGATGGTGCCCCAGCCGGTAACCACGCCATCGCCCGCCGGGCGCTGTTTTTCCATGCCGAAATCGGTGCAGCGGTGCGCCACGAACATGTCGAATTCTTCGAAACTGCCCTCGTCCAACAGCAGCTCGATCCGCTCGCGCGCGGTCAGTTTACCGCGCCCATGCTGAGCGTCGATCCGCTTTTGTCCGCCCCCCAGTCGCGCTGCGTTGCGACGGTCTTCCAGCTCGGAAAGGATATCTTTCATGGCCATGCCCCCTGTTGAATTTCAGGCGACCATAGACGCTGCACAGGAGAAGCCAAAGTCAATAATGGCAAATTTGCAAAGCATTTGCGTAACAGATGCGCTAATTTGCAAACAGGCACAGAACCGCGCAGAAACCGCCGAAGCGGCGGGTGTTCTTGATGTGCTGACCGATGTGCTCGTATCACCGGGGCCGAGCAACGGAGACGGAACACCCCCCATGTTACACCCTTCCCAGATCATACAGGCCATGCAGTTCGACGGGTTCTACACCCGCAATCCGATCAACACGGATAACGCCCCCCGGCTGACCATCACCTATCAATTCGCGGGCAGCTCCGCGCCCGGCGATCTGCCGACCGGCAGCACATATTCCGGCTGGCAGAGTTTCAGCGCCGCGGAACGGGCTGCCTTTGCCGAGGCGTTCGACCATATCGAAACCTTCCTGAACGTCGATTTTGTCGAGGTGCGGGGCGCGGCTGATCCCGACCTGAACCTCGGCTCCGTCACCATCCCCGGCAGCACGGTCGGGATCGGCGGCTACAGCATGAGCTTTCGCGGCAGTGATATCAGCAGCTGGGACGGCTATGCGGTTTTTGACAACACGCTGGATATGTCACAGGACAACCGTGAAAGCCTGATCCTGCATGAACTGGGACATGCTCTTGGTCTTCAGCACACCCATGATTCAAGCCTGCCCGAAGGCTATGACAGCAACCTCTATTCGGTGATGTCCTACCGCGAGAACCCGCTGAACGGGCAGGACAGCGATGCGATGATGCTGTTCGACGTGCTGGCGCTGCAGGACATCTGGGGTGCCGTCGATTATAACACCGGCAACTCTACCTATCGCGGATCGCGCACCGACACCGTGGATGTGATCTGGGACACCGGTGGCCGCGACACCTTCAACGCCAGCGACCGCAGCACGGCGGTGACACTGGATCTGCGCGAGATGCATTTCTCAAGCTTTGACACCGAAAGCGATGTGACAATAGCCCATGGCGTCACCATCGAGAACGCCATCGGCGGGCGAGGCCGGGATTTGATCATCGGTAATGACGCCAACAACCGGCTGGTCGGCGGCGGCGGACGGGACACCCTGCGCGGCGATGGCGGCAATGATGCCTTGAACGGCAACAGCGGGATTGACCTGCTCATCGGTGGCGGCGGCAATGACCGCCTGAACGGCGCCGGCGGCAATGATCGTCTGGTGGGCAACAGCGGCGCCGATATCTTCATCTTTGCCCGCAATGGCGGCAATGACACCATCCGCGACTTTCAGGACGACATCGACACGCTGCGCATCGTCGGCCACGGCAGCAGAGCCGAGGTGCTCGCCCGCGCCAGCGAGGTGGGCGACGATCTATACTTCGACCTTGATGGCAACAACAGCGTCACGCTGCGCAATATGACCCTGGATCAGATCAGCGACGATCTGCTGGTCTGAGGCTGCGCATTATGGACAATCGCCGCGGTGTGACCTAATTCGTTCACATGCGAACCATTCCGCGGCGATTTCTGGACCGTCGGTCCAACCCCAATATCGGCACGCTGATCCTGCTCTCTGGGCTGTCGGCGCTGGCGATGAATATCTTTCTGCCCTCCCTGCCCGGGATGGCCCGATATTTTGATGCCGATTACAGCCTGATGCAGCTGTCGGTCGCGCTGTACCTTGCCGTCAGCGCGGCGGTGCAGATTTTTGTCGGGCCGATTTCCGACAAGCTGGGGCGCCGCCCGGTCATCCTGTGGGGCGTGGCGCTGTTCTTGCTGGCGACGCTGGGCTGTCTTTATGCGCCGACGGCGGAGATCTTTCTGCTGTTTCGGATGTGTCAGGCGATTGTCGCCTCTGCCATGGTGCTGAGCCGTGCCGCTGTGCGCGACATCTACGACAATGATGCCGCCGCCAGCATGATCGGCTATGTCACCATGGGCATGGCGGTGGTGCCGATGATAGGCCCGGTGATCGGTGGCGCGCTGGAAGAGACCCTCGGCTGGAAAGCCAATTTCTGGCTGCTGATGGTGCTGGGGGCGGCAACATTCGCGATTGCCTATCTCGACCTTGGCGAAACCGCCCGCAAGAGCGGCAAGACCCTGATGGCGCAGTTCCGCGAATATCCCGAGCTGCTGCGGTCGCCGCGGTTCTGGGGCTATTCGCTGGCCTCGGGCCTGTCGTCGGGAGCGTTTTTTGCCTATCTGGGCGGCGCGCCTTTTGTCGGCACACAGGTCTATGGTCTGTCTGCTGCCGAGCTTGGGGTCTATTTTGCCTCGCCGGCCGTGGGGTATTTCATCGGCAATTTCCTGTCCGGGCGCTATTCGACCCGGATCGGGCTCAATCGGATGGTGCTCTGGGGCTGTCTGATCAACGGCATCGGCGTGGCGCTGTCGCTCACACTGGCGCTGGCGGGTGCCGACAGCGTCTATTCCTTCTTTGGCTTCATGACCTTTGTCGGGCTGGGCAACGGCATGGCGATCCCCAATGCCACCGCCGGTGCGATTTCGGTGCGGCCCCATCTTGCGGGCACCGCCTCAGGGCTTGCCGGTGCGATCATGATTGGCGTTGGCGCCGGGCTTAGCGCCTATGCGGGCTACCTGCTGGTTCCGGGATCGACGCCGGTGCCGCTGCTCACCATCATGCTGGCCACCGCCGTTCTGGGCTTTGTGTCGATCCAGGTGGTGATCCGCCGCGAGAAAAACCTCGGGATCTGAGCGGCAGCTGCGCCGCCCAGCCCGGTTCGGGTGCTCGCATAACGCCCTCCCATCATCACCTTGCACTTTCCCCGCCAGCGGGTCCGATGGCGTGCCGCTCTTGCACCGCATGATTTGCAATTCTACAGTTGCAATATCCAAGATTTGCAAAGGGGATACCCATGGCGCAACAGAAACTCTATGCCGGAGCCAAGCTGCGGGAAATGCGGCTGCGCCTGTCGCTGACGCAAAAGGAGTTCGCCGCCAAGCTGGGGGTCTCCCTGCCCTATCTCAACCAGATGGAAAACAACAACCGCCCGGTTTCCACCACCGTGGTTCTGGCGCTGGCGCAGGAATTCGGGCTGGATGTCACCGAGCTGTCCACCGGTGACAGCGAACGACTGGTCAGCGACATGCGTGAGGTGATGGCCGACCCGGTTTTTGCCGATGCGGCAGTACCAATGGCGGATCTGCGGCTGACGGCTTCCAACGCGCCGGCGCTGGCGCGCGCGCTGCTGACGCTGCATCGCGCCTACCGTCAGACCCATGAGCGGCTGGCCTCGCTGGATGAGGCGCTGGGGCGCGAGGATGCGCGCATTCAGGCTTCGCCCTGGGAAGAGGTGCGCGATTTCTTCCATTATTGTGACAACTACATTGATGCGGTGGATCGCGCGGCAGAGAATTTCAGCGGCAGGCTAGATGCCCGCAGCGCCGCCATCGCCGCATTGGATCAGGCCGGGATCAGCGTGGTTTTCGGCGATATCGACGGGCTGCGAAAGTTTGATCCGGCAGGCAAGGTGCTGCGGTTGTCCAACCGTGCCTCACCGCAGACGCAGCTGTTCCAGTTGCTGTTGCAGGTGGCGCTGCTGCATCAGAACGACCTGCTGGAGGCCACGCTGGACTTTGCCAAGTTTCACAGCGAGGCGGCCCGCTCGATCGCCAAGATCGGCCTCGCCAACTATTTCGCCGGGGCCGCGATGATGCCCTACCGGCAGTTTCTGGATGCGGCCGTGGACTGCCGCCACGATCTGGAGCTGCTCGCCACCCGCTTTGGCGCCTCGATCGAACAGGTGGCGCATCGCCTGTCCACATTGCAGCGCCCCGGCGCCAAGGGGGTGCCGTTCTTCTTTGTCCGGGTTGATCAGGCGGGCACCATCACCAAGCGGCACTCGGCCACGCGGCTGCAATTTGCGCGATTTGGCGGCGCCTGCCCGCTGTGGAATGTGCACCGCGCCTTTGAGACGCCGGGCCGGTTCCTGCGGCAGCTGGCGGAGACGCCGGACGGGGTGCGCTATATCTCATTGGCGCGGGATGTGTCGAAACCGGGCGGTTCCTTTGGCTCTCCTGTCCGGCGCTACGCGATTGCCCTGGGCTGCGAGGTCCGCCATGCCGACGCTCTGGTCTATGCCGATACGCTGGATGTGAGTCAGGACAGCGCCTATGAGCCGATTGGCATCTCCTGCCGGATCTGCGAACGACGCGATTGCCATCAGCGATCGGTGCCACCGCTGGAACGGCGGCTGAGCATCAACACCGACCAGCGCGGCGTGCTGCCTTATGAGGTGAGCTGAAAGGATGCGGAAAACCCAGCCGCGGTGCCCAGCAGGACCTGAGCGCCCCGGCAGAAAAGTTTCTTGCAGAAACAGGGGCAAGCCTCCAAGCTCGGCAGCCAGATACGAGTGTCCCCCGGAAAAGAGAGTAACCACATGAAAATCCCAGCTATTGCCGCCAGTTTCTTGTTGATCGGTGCGGTCCATACCAACGCGGTCGGTGCCCAGACACTGGAGCAATGGGGGGCCTCTGACTACTGGGATGTTCTGATTGATCCCTCACTGGGCGACGGCTGCCTGATCCAGTCGGAATTCACCGATGGATCCGTTGTCCGCATCGGTTTTGACCGCACCGAAGGCACGGGCTATGTCACTGCCTTCAACATGGGCTGGGGGGACATCGAGGAAGGGGCCTCCTATCCGGTTCTCTTCTCGCTTGACGGTCAGGATTATGATGCCGATGCGACGGGCATCTATCTTGAGGATGTGCCCGGGGCGGATATCGCCTTTGACAACCCCGATTTCCTGTTCGACCTCGCGATCAAACAGACGATGACGCTCTACACGACCGAGGGCGAAGTCATGTCGATTGACCTCACCGGGAGCTACAAGGCGCTTGAAGCGGCAATCGAATGTCAGGAAGAAATGGGCTGAGCGATATCTCGGCCCCGATCTTCGGCATGATATCGCAGGAATAATCGCGCGGGTGACAGGAAAAGAGGGGCACCGGCGGCGCCCCTCTTTGCTGTTGTTGGATGGGTTTCTTACGCCTTTGACAACATGCCCCAGATCTCATCCTTGAGGGCGGCGCGCTGTTTGCGCAGGTCGGCTTCGGCAGTTTCGGACATCGGCTCGACATTGGTTTCGGCGCGATGCACCGCGCGGTTCACCGCGTGATAGCTGTCCGCAAGCTTGGCAAAATGGGCGTCCGATTGCTTCAGCGCATGGATCTGCGACTGCTTGTCGGGAAATTCTTCGGCCAGTTCGTGGGGGGTATTGGACATCTGCTCGCTCCTTGATTTTTCAGCGTCAGACGGACCTTAGCCAGCCCTGCCCCTGCCCACTTTGACGCGGATCAAACCGGCAGCTTCGGCCGACTAAAAAACGCCCGCGCAACGGGGTGCAGCGGGCGTTTCAGGGATATCCCCCGGCTGTTCAGCGCTGGGAGGTTTGCCAATTCGGGTTGAACCAGGCCTGCGCGTTTGACGACGGCAGGCGGCGGCCGAGGATGTGGTCGGAGGCTTTCTCGCCGGTCATGATCGAGGGGCCGTTGAGATTGCCATTGGTGATGCGTGGGAAGATCGAACTGTCGGCGACGCGCAGGCCGTCGACGCCGATGACGCGGCATTCGGGATCAACCACCGCCATCGGATCCTCCACCGCGCCCATCTTACAGGTGCCGCAGGGGTGATAGGCGCTTTCGACATGTTCGCGGATAAAGCCGTTCAGCTCGTCGTCCGATTGCAGCCCATCGCCGGGCTGGATTTCATATTTCACGAACGGCTTCATCGCATCCTGTGCAAATACCTCGCGGGTCAGGCGGATACATTTGCGGAAATCCTCCCAGTCCTTCTCGGTCGACATGTAGTTGAACAGGATTTTTGGCGCATCCTTGGGATTGCTGGAAGCCAGCGTGACCTCACCGCGCGAGTCCGAGCGCATCGGGCCGACATGGGCCTGAAAACCGTGGCCCTCGGCTGCGGCCTGACCATCATAGCGCACCGCGATGGGCAGGAAGTGGTACTGGATATCCGGGTAATCGACGCCCTTGTCGGAGCGGATGAAGGCGGCGCTTTCGAACTGGTTGGAAGCGCCCAGACCTGTTTTGGTGAACAGCCACTGCGCCCCCACCATCGCCTTGCCAAGCAGGTTCCAGTATTTGAACAGGGTAATCGGCTGTTTGGAGGCGAACTGGAAATAGAATTCCAGATGGTCCTGCAGGTTCTGGCCCACGCCGGGACGATCGACAACAACGTCGATGCCATGCTCGGCCAGATGTTTGGCCGGACCGATGCCCGAGAGCATCAGCAGTTTGGGCGAGTTCAGCGAGGAGGCCGCAAGAATGACCTCGGCGTTGGCGCGGATCACCTCGATCTTGCCGCCCCGCTCGACCTCGACGCCGACGGCGCGCCCTTCTTCAATGACCACCTTGCGGGCAAAGGCGCGGATCAGATCGCAATTGTCACGCTTCAGCGCGGGCTTCAGATAGGCATTGGCGGCGGACCAGCGCTGACCCTTGTAGACGGTCATTTCCATCGGGCCGAAGCCTTCCTGCTGCTCGCCGTTGTAATCCTCGGTCACCGGATAGCCGGCCTGTTCGCCCGCCTTTACAAAAGCCGCGTGCAGCGGGTTGTCGCGGGGGCCGCGGGTCACATGCAGCGGGCCGTCGGTGCCGCGCCAGTCCGCATCGCCGCCATGGCCGCGATCGTCCCAGGTTTCCATACGTTTGAAATAGGGCAGCACGTCGGCATAGGACCAGCCTGTCGCCCCGGTCTCGGCCCAGTGGTTGTAATCGCCTGCGTGGCCGCGCACATAGACCATGCCGTTGATCGAGGAGGAACCGCCGATCACCTTGCCGCGCGGGCAGACCAGCTCGCGACCCCCCAGATGCGGTTCCGGCTGCGATTTGTAGCCCCAGTCGTACATCGACATATTCATCGGGTAGCTCAGCGCCCCCGGCATCTGGATGAACGGTCCGGCATCACTGCCGCCATGTTCGATCACCAGAACCGATTTTCCTGCCTCGGACAGGCGGTAAGCCATGGCACAGCCGGCAGAGCCGGCACCGACAATCACATAATCCGCGTTCATTGCGTCTCTCCATTGCGGATGCGGGTTGGGTCAAGGATGCCTGTGGCACCGCGCCATGGCGCGGCCTGTCCTTGAGGCACCCCGAATCTGCCTCATCATTGTTGTGGTCCGCCGAGGACGCGAAGCGCCCTCAGCAGGCCTCTCAGCATCCCCTTCCCTCTTGCCCTTTTGGGCAACGGGGCGGGTGGGTGGGCGTTGCCCAAAAGGGCAATCAGAACGCCGCTTCGACGTCGCCCATGCGGACGTAGACCGATTTCACCTGGCTGAAGTGCTTGATCGCCTCTTTCGAGTTCTCGCGGCCCACGCCTGAGGCTTTCACGCCGCCAAACGGCGCCTCGACCGGCGCGTCGTTGTAGGAGTTGATGAAGCAGCTGCCCGCCTCCAGCTGGCCGATGACCCGGTGGGCGCGGCTGAAGTCATTGGTGAAGACGCCCGCCGACAGGCCGAATTCGGTGTCATTGGCGCGCGCGATCACCTCTTCCTCGGTGTCGAAGTCGAGGACCGACATCACCGGGCCAAAGATCTCCTCGCGGGCGATGGTCATATCGTCGGTCACATTGGCAAAGACGGTCGGTTCGACAAAGAAACCATCCATGTCTGCGCGCTTGCCGCCGCAGATCAGGCGGGCGCCCTCTTCTTTGCCCTTCTCGATGTAGCCAAGTACGATGTTCATCTGGTTTTCGGTGACCATCGGGCCAAAGCTGGTGGCCTCATCCATCGGGTCGCCGAGGATTGCGTTGCCGGTGCGTTCAGCGAGACGGGCGAGGAATTTCTCCTTGATGCCCTTCTGCACGAACACGCGGGTGCCGTTGGAGCAGACCTGACCGGAGGAATAGAAGTTGCCATTGATGGCGCCGCCGACGGCGTTTTCCACATCGGCGTCGTCAAAGATGATCAGCGGCGACTTGCCGCCCAACTCCATGGTGACATGCTTCATGCCCTCAGCCGCCGCCGCATAGACTTTCTTGCCGGTCGGCACCGAGCCGGTCAGCGAGACCTTATCAACGCGCGGGTCGGTGACCAGCGCAGCCCCGACCTCGCCCATGCCCTGAATGACATTGTAGATACCGGCCGGAGCGCCCGCCTCATGCAGGATCTCAGCCACCTTCAGGGCGCAGAGCGGCGTGGTCTCGGAGGGTTTGAACACCATCGAATTACCGCAGGCCAGCGCAGGCGCGCCTTTCCAGCAGGCGATCTGGGTCGGGTAGTTCCAGGCGCCGATGCCGACACACAGGCCCAGTGCCTCGCGGATGGTATAGACCCAGTCTTCGCCCATCGGGATGTGCTCGCCGGTGAGGGACCCTGCAAGGCCGCCGAAATACTCCAGCGCGTCGGCACCGGAGGTGGCGTCGGCCACCAGCGTCTCCTGTAGCGGCTTGCCGGTGTCGTAGGTTTCCAGCACGCTGAGCTCGTGGTTGCGCTCGCGCATGATGTCGGCGGCGCGGCGCAGGATGCGGCCGCGCTCGGTGCCGGTCATCTTGGCCCATGCCTTTTGCGCGGCTTTGGCGGTGGAGAGCGCCTGTTCGACGATTGCGGGCGTGGCCGCGTAGACCGTGGCGATCTGCTCGCCGGTGGCGGCATAGATCACCGGGATCGGGGTGCCGCTGGTGTCTTCGACATATGCGCCATTGATGAAATGGCTGGCTTTGGGCTGTGCGGGGTGTGTCATGATTTTATGCCTCCGGCGGGGATATTTAGGGCCAGAAGAACTGGCGTAGGAGTGTGTGAGTGGTCTATTCGCCGCGAGGAAAGCGGTTGCCGTCCTCAACGTCGTTCAGATCCATATGGTTGCGCATGTAGCGTTCGGATGCTTTTTGCAGCGGCTGGTAGTCCCAGGGGAAATAGCCGCCCTGGCGCAGGGCTTCGTAGACGACCCAGCGGCGGGCCTGACTGGCGCGCACCTCTGCGTCGAAGGTCTCAAGGTTCCAGCGGGCCTCGGATTTGGCGCGCAGGGAGTTCAGCGTGCCGGCATGGGCCGGGTCCGCTGCCAGATTGGTCAGCTCGTGCGGGTCGGCCTCCAGATCAAACAGCTGGTCGGGATCGAGCGCGCAGCGGGTGTATTTCCATTTGCCATAGCGCAGGCAGACCAGCGGCGCATAAGAGGCCTCGGCTGCGTATTCCAGGGCGACGGGTGCGCTGCGCTCCTCCCCAAGGGCCAAAGGCAGCAGGTTCTGCCCATCCGTCCAGGGTTCGATCTCTGCCATATCCACACCGGCCAGCGCGCCCAGCGTTGGCGTCACATCGAGGGTGGAGACCGGGGTGTCGATCCGGCCCGCGGGCAGGTCCGGCGCGCAGATCATCAGCGGCACCCGCGCGGAGCCTTCGTAGAAGGTCATCTTGAACCACAATCCACGCTCGCCCAGCATGTCGCCATGATCGGAGACAAAGAGGATGATCGCCTCTTGCCGAGTGGTTTCCAGCACCTCAAGGATCTCGCCGATCTTGTCATCAAGATAGGAGATATTGGCGAAATAAGCACGGCGGGAACGTTTGATGTCCTCTTGCGAGATATCAAAGCTGCGCCAGTCGTTGGCGTCGAAAATCCGTTTGGCGTGGTTGTCGTGGTCGGCGTAGGCCATTGCCGGGATTTCGGGCAGCAGGTGCTCGCAGTCCTCGTAAAGGTCCCAGTACTTGCGGCGCGCCACATAGGGGTCATGAGGATGGGTAAAGCTGACGGTCAGCGCCCAGGGGCGATCGTCCTTGCCACGGGCCAGATCGTAGAGCTTGGCCTTGGCGTGATGGGCGACCTCATCGTCATATTCCATCTGGTTGGAAATCTCGGCGATGCCTGCGCCGGTGACCGATCCCATATTGTGATACCACCAGTCGATCCGCTCTCCCGGTTTGCGGTAATCCGGCGTCCAGCCGAAATCGGCCGGGTAGATGTCGGTGGTCAGCCGGTCCTCGAACCCGTGCAGCTGGTCGGGGCCGACAAAGTGCATCTTGCCGGAAAGGCAGGTGTAATAGCCCGCACGGCGCAGATGATGGGCGTAGGTGGGGATGTCGCTGCGAAATTCGGCGGCGTTGTCATAGACGCCGGTGCGCGAGGGCAGCTGGCCGGACATGAAAGACGCCCGCCCCGGCGCGCAGAGGGGCGAGGCGGTATAGGCATTGGCAAAACGGGTGGAGCGGGCGGCCAGTTTTTTCAGGTTCGGCGCATGCAGGAACTCGGCGGGACCATCGGGGAACAGCGTGCCGTTCAACTGGTCAACCATCACGATCAGGATGTTCGGGGCAGTCATATGTCGAAGCGCTCCTTTTGGTCTGCGATGCGGCCTGTGGCCGGGTGATCTGGGGCGACAGATTGGAGAGAGCCAAGGCGCGAGGCCCACGGCGCAAAAGACCAAACCTGTCGGATATCTCGGTGCGGCGATGCCGCGAAAGGCCCCGGCCCTGCCATCTGGCGGGCCGGGGCGCCCGGTCTTTAGTGGGCTGTCTTGATACGATCGAAATCGAGGGTGTTTTCCTCAGGCGAGGCAGTGATGGCCGCAACTTCGCTGCGCTTCTTCACGAAGATGTAGATCAGGCAGGCGATGTAGATGCCGATCACCACGGTGCCGACCCACTGGATCTGCAGCCACTGGCTCTGGAAGGCCAGGGTCAGGGCAAAGAGCGCCACGGCATTGCCAAGCACGTAAGGCAGCTTGCCCAGACGTTCGGCGCTGAGGTTCATGTTGTCGGTGTAAAGGCGGATCAGCGAGTCAAACGAGTTGATCACGAAGAGGATGCCAACAACCGTCATGGACCAGTTGATCAGACCAGCGGTGGGAATGGTGTTGAGGTGGTAGAAATACAGCACCGAGAACCAGACCGCGAGCGGGATCGACGGGAACACCAGCAGTGAGGCCAGCAGCTGCCATGTGGTCAGGCCACCGACAAAGCGCGAGGTGAACTGGCCGATCATGATCGACCATGCAAACCACCAGAACAGGTAGAATTCATGGTATTCGGTCAGCGGCAGGATGAATTTGTGGATATTGCCGAAGTAGCCGCCGATATTGCCGGCCGTGGTGACAAACTCACCCAGCCCCATACCTGCATAGGCCCACATGCCGAGGATCAGCGCGAAGAACAGGAAGGTGGAGGCCACCGACAGGATACGGACGTATTTGATATCGGTCGAGGAATAGGCCGCCGCCAGGATCACCAGGAAGCAGATCACATAGAAGGCCGGGATGACCGTCTCGCCGTCGCCGACTTCGGCGATGTAATATGGCATGTAGATCAGGAACAGCGCGCCGGTGAAGGCGCAGGTGGTGATGATCACCAGATTGTTCAGCAGCTTCACGATGCCGATTTCAAAGAACTTCACCCGCGGCTCGATGGCGCAGAAATAGAAGGCGGTCAGGAAGTAGAACGCCCAGATCAGGAAGCCCCAGAAGCCAAATTCGAGCGCCAGCGGATTGGTGAAGGCATAGGCGGGCTCTGTCGCCGTATCCGCGTAAAGCGGGAAGTCGAAGGCGAGTGGGAACATGATCAGCCCCACATCCAGACCCGAGGTGAAAAGAATAGCGATGAAGGTGAACAGCGGCACCGGGGTGACCCCGACGATGCGCATGTTCCACCATTTGATCACGCAGAAAATCACCAGCGCAAAGGCCAGCAAGATCCCGGCTGAGATGATTGTTGTCATACGTCCCTCCCTTGGATGGGCGTTGGTCGCCCTTTTGACGTGTGCGACAGACATAGCAGAAAACGGGAGGTCCCCAAATAGTTTTTAAATGACCATTCAAGATCCGGAATAGTCATAACAGGAGTTGAAACGCAGACCGAGCTGGCGCAAGACTTCTATATGGCTAGAAAAAGAATTCGCGACATCCGGAACGAAGAGCTGATCGAAGCAACCATCGTTGCGGTCCACCGCCGCGGCTATGGTGTTGTTACCATGGCGGAAATCGCGAAGGAAGCGGGGGCCTCGGCAGCCTCGATCAACTATTATTTCGGCTCCAAGGAAGGGCTGATGGAGGCCACTATGCGCCATCTGCTGAACAAGCTGCGCCTGGCGATGATTCGTGGATATGCCACGGCGCAGACGCCAAAAGAGCGGCTTTATGCAGTGATGGACGCCAATTTTGACGATGATTTGTTCCGTGTCGCGCCCTGTAGCCTGTGGATGCAGTTCTGGGCCAGCGCGCCTTATTCGAGTCGTCTGTCGCGGCTGCACAGAATCAACCGCAGCCGCGTGCGCAGCCATTTCCGGGCCGAGCTGAAATGCCTGTTGCCGCAGGACCGGGTCGAAACCGCCCGACAGGCGCTGCAATGTTATATGGATGGCGTCTGGCTTCAGGCGGCCCAGTCCGAAACGCCGCTGGATCCCGAACAGGCGCGCCGGGCGGCACATCGGGTTGTGGATCTGGCGATCGGCTGACAGCCACTGAGCCGGGCCGTTGCCCGACGATCTGGCCCGTCGACCGGATGGCTGTTCAGTTCAGCGGCAGGTCCTGACGGCGATAGTGCAATCGGCTGTCACGCGGCATGTATCCCAGCACCAGATCGGTCTCCGTCAGGGAGAGGATGCGGTAACAATGGGTCGGCCCGCCGTCCTCGGCCTGGGCGACGAGGAACGGGCCCGCACCCTCAGCATCTGCGCAGGCGGTCTGCACCGAGAGCAGTTCGGTCATGGTTTCGACCGAGCCGTAGAAATTGCGCCGCGCCGCCCCTTCGACCACAAAAAGATCGTAGGCATCCGACTGAGAGACCCACCTGCCCGCCAGCTGAGTAAGCAGGGTGTCATATCGGGTTTCGTCCCGCTCTGTCAGCGCGCTGATGCTGGCCTGGATGACGCGATCCCCGACCGCCAGACGATTGCCGGCCACCCGCACCGGAGCGCCTGCATCCAGCGTCAGCAGACGCTCGATGATGGCAGGCTCTGTCGCGCCGTCATTGGTGACGCAGATCTGCCCCTCCTCCATCACCAGCTTGCAGATCACCCGCCCGTCGCTCTGCCTGACCTCGCAGCCCTGAAAGGTGACATCCCGATCAAACCCGCTGTCCGGCGGCGCGGTGGCACCTGACGCCGCGCTTTCAGGCGGGGCGTGACGCGGGCGGGAATGTTCGCTGAGCTGCGCCACATAGGCGATTTTGGCGCCGGGGGCATCGGTGGTTGTGGCGGGCGCCTGGGTGTCGATCTTGGCAAAAAATGCGCTGTCATAGCCACGTATGGCGCAATCATGGTCGCCATAGATGGTGAACTCATCCGGCGCGGTGCAGAAGGAAATCCGCTCATCCAGAAACTGCCAGTCCTGTGCCTCGCTTCGGAAGTAGTAGAAGCGGTTGCGCAGCGGGGCGTCGATCACCCGCTCGCAGGTGGCGGGTGGCAGCTGCCACCAGCCGCGGGAGATCCAGCGCCCGTCATCGCGGAACGCCAGGCTGAGCGACTGCGGCACTGCGGTGTCATTGCAGATCTCCAGCCCGACATGACCGGTGTCGGCCCAAGCCGATTGCACCAGCGCCGCCGGTGCAATCAGAAGAGCCAAGATCCATCGGACGCGCATGTCGTTCACCTCTATTCTCGAATTATTCCGGTGTCCCTATCAGTGCTCTGTGACGGTTTTGCGAAATCAGACCTTTGTGGCGAGGCTGGCAGGTGTCAGCGCCCGGCGTTTCAGCACCGCCTCCCGCCAGGTGATGAAGCTGACAGCCGCCAGGATCAGGCAGCCACCGGCGACAACCCAGATATCCACCGCCTCTTCGAAGACGAGGGCGCCGAGAAGTGTCGCCCAAAGCAATTGTAGAAAGGTTACCGGCTGGGTCACCGTCACCGGCGCTGACGCAAAGGCAAGCGTCATGGTGAAATGCCCCGCTGTCGCAAAACAGGCGACCGCAAAGAGGACAGCCAGCTCCCAGATGTTCGGGGTCACCCAGACCGCGGCGGCAAAGGGAGCCAGAAACACCGTGACCCAGATCGACAGCATCGCCACGACAACCACCGGGTTGGTGCCATCAACCGTTGTCTTGGCCAGAAGGTAGGACGCGCCAAAGGCCAGCGCGGTAAAGAGCATGGCAAGATGGCCTGCCTCTACCTCGCGAAATCCGGGGCGCAGGATGATCAGCGCGCCCAGCAGCGCCACAAGAATGGCGCCCACACGGCGCAGGGCCATCCGTTCGCCCAGAAAGAGGGCGGCACCGATGGAGACATAGATCGGCGACAGGTAGTTCATCGCCGTGACCTCGGCCAATGGGATCTGCGTCATGGCAAAGAACCACAGGATCACCCCCAGCGTATGCACAAAGCCGCGCATGGCAAACAGCCCCCAGAGCCGGGCGGTGAGCCGCGACCGGCGCAGCGTCGCGACCATCGGCACCAGAAACACCAGCCCCATCAGGTAGCGCAGAAAGGCCGATTCCGCAGGCGGGATGCGATTGCCGAGGTATTTGACAAGGGCGGTCACCGCGACAAAACACAGCCCCGTCACCAGCATCCAGAACACCCCTTTTACCGGGTTGCCGACGGCGGGCGCCGGCGGCCTTGCGGCGGCGGCGGTGGCGGCGCGGTCGGATGTGGGGTGGTCGTCGGATGGAGTGGTCATGGCGCGCATGAGAGCACCGGGGCGGTCGCAGAACAACCCTTCACATATGAAATATGTTCTTGTCCCGGGCGGCACGACCGGGTTTGTGCGTGACGCGCACAGAGGCGCATCAGAACCTGTATGACACCCCGCACTGTCACATCATTAGCAGCTTGATGGCGATGGCCCACATGGTCAGCCCCACCAGCACGTCCAGCAGCTGCCAGGCTCGGGGTCGGGCAAAGACCGGTGCCAGCAGGCTGGCCCCGTAGCCAAGCGTGAAGAAGAAGACAAAGCTCGACAGCGCCGCACCAAGGCCAAAGACCAGCGGCTGCGGATATTGCGCCGAGATCGAGCCAAGCAGCACCACGGTATCGAGATACACATGCGGGTTGAGCCAGGTCAGCGCCAGCACCGTGGCCAGCATCGGCCAGAGTGTCACCGGCGCGCCCTGCCCGTCTGCGCTGTCCAGATGCGCGCCGCCGCGCCATGCCGACCTGAGGCTGCGCGCGCCATACCACAGCAGGAAGGCCGCGCCGCCAAGCCGCATCGCCAGCTCGAACCACGGCAGTGCCAGCGCCAGCGAGCCGAAGCCCAGCACACCTGCGGTAATCAGCAGCGCATCGGAGCTGGCGCAGGTGAGGCAGATCCAGAACACATGCTGGCGTCTGAGCCCCTGCCGCAGCACAAAGGCATTCTGCGCGCCAATGGCCATGATCAGGCTCAGGCCGAGAAAGAAACCGGCAATCAGGCTGGAAGGCATGGGATCTGTCCTTTGTCATCTTGGTGCAGGCGGCCTGGTCCAACAGGTGACCTGGTGGTGGTCGTGGTCTGTGCTTTGACTAAGGCGCTGAGCGGGTGTAAGCAAATTAATCTGACTTACCCAAATTAAGATCCGCTAATGCAATTCGATCCCAATCAGCTCGCCGCGCTATCGGCTGTCTTGCGGCTCGGCTCGTTTGAGGCGGCCGCGCAGGCCTTGCGGGTGACGCCGTCGGCGATCTCGCAGCGGATCCGGGCGCTGGAGGATCGCATTGGCAGCAGCCTCGTGCAACGCGGCAGCCCCTGTCTGGGCACCGAGGCCGGTCTGCGGATCGCCAAACATGCCGAGGATGTCGCCCTGCTGGAGGCGGCAGTGTCCGACGATCTGCGGCTGGAGCGCGCGCCCGGTGCCTCGCGGCTGCGGGTGGCGATCAATGCCGACAGTCTGGCGACCTGGTTCGTTCCGGTGATGGCGGCCTGCGAGGGGCTGCTGTTTGATCTGGTGATCGACGATCAGGACCACAGCGCCGACTGGCTGCGCCGGGGCGAGGTTTCGGCAGCGGTGACGGCCCGCGCCAAGCCGGTGACCGGCTGCGATGCCCATCCGCTGGGTGCGCTGCGCTATATCGCGACCACCTCGCCTGCGTTCCGCGACCGCTGGTTTGCCAGCGGCGTGACCCCGGAGACAGCGTGCCGCGCGCCCTGTCTGATCTTCAACGCCAAGGATCAGCTTCAGGCGCGCTGGCTTGGCGCACATGTGGGGCCGGGGATTGCGCCACCTGCGCATTTCCTGCCGTCGAGCCAGGGATTCGTCGATGCGGCGCTGGCGGGCGTCGGCTGGGGGATGAACCCCGAGCAGCTGGCTGCGCCCTATCTGATGGCCGAGCAGCTGTGCCCGCTGATCCCAGACACCCCGCTGGATGTACCGCTGACCTGGCAGGTGAGCCGGGTTCTGGCCCCGGCCCTTGCCGATGTGACCCGTGCCGTGCTCAAATCAGCCCGTCGGCATCTGACGCCGATCTAACCACCGGGGGCACGAATACAGTGCCAGAGGACCACAAAGGCAACAGAACGGACGGCAGGTTATCCAGCCTGAAGACAGATCCCGCCCGCAGCTCGCCGGAGCGGCTGCATATGCTGACGCTGGGCCGCAGTTTCCTGTGGCAGCTGGTGTTGCCACGGCTGCTGGTGCTGCTGACATGGGCGCTGCTGAACACGGTTGTCGTGCTGCCGCTTCGGCTGCTTTATGCGCTGGTGCTGATTGATGGGCTGTTGCTGCTGTGGCAGGCGCGCAGTTTCCTGCGCAGCGCCGATGCCCATATTCGCGACACCGGTCATCTGGCGCCGGTCTGGGGCGGCTATCTGGCCATTCTCTTCGCCGGTTTTGCCACGGTGACCCTGTGGTGGGACGCAGTGCTGATCGCCACCACCCCGGAGGAGCCGGATTATGCCGAAACCGAACGGCTGGCGCGCGAGGCGCTATATGATCTGTCGATCACCCCGGATGGGCGTCGGCTGGTCTTTGCCGGGGAAATCCCGCATGGGCTGACGCGCCGGGTGGCGGCGATGATGGCCGAGGCCCCGGCCCTGCGCGAGGTGGCGCTGAGCGGTCCGGGCGGGCTGATCTATGAGGCGCGAGGTGTGGCCCGGCTGATCCGGGAGCGCGCATTGGACACGGTGGCCGAGGGCGCCTGTGCCTCGGCCTGCACCTTGGTCTTTGCCGCCGGAGAGGAGCGCAGGCTCGCCAAGGGAGGCAGCCTTGGGTTTCATTCTTATGCGCTGGCCTTTCCCGGTGGGTTGCCGCAGGTCGATCTGAACCGCGAACAGGCCCGCGACCGCGATTTTCTGATTGCACAGGGGGTCAGCGCCGATTTTGCCGAGCGGCTGTTTGCCACCGACCATCGCCAGCTCTGGACACCGGATGCGGACGAGCTGCGGCGCGCAGGTGTGCTGACCCGGCCCTAAGGCGTGGGTTTATTGCAGCGATTTGGTCATTCGGTAGTTGTGCAGCATCACGCCGCGCCGTTCGAAATCGCGCCGCCCCTCATCGCTGAAGCCCTGCCGGGTGAAGAAGCGCTTTGCGGCCTCGCTGGCCTCGACATAGAGGATCTTCAGCCCCAGATCGCGCGCCCGGATCTCCAGCTGACGATAGAGCGCCACGCCGACGCCTGTGCCCGCCACATCCGGGTGGCAGTAGAAACAATCAATATGGCCGTCCTGCTCCAGCTCGATAAAGCCCTGCGGCTGATCGCGGCCGTCAACCGCAACGAAGATGACCCGCCCGTCCAGAGCGCGGCTTTGCCAGACCGTGGCGGGGGCGGCTTCCGGGCTCCATGCGGCGCATTGAGCGGCGGTGTAGTCCTGCCGCGCAACACCATGCACGGCGGCATGAAAGATCTGCGCCACTGCGGCGGCATCTTCGGCGCGGAACTCTCTGATCTGCATCGGGCGGCCTTTCTACAGCATTCCCAAGGGGTTCAAAGAAAAAGGCCCGCCGGGCTGACGGGCCTTGAAAATCGCATCGGACGCTGGCTCAGAGCTGCGCCATCACCTCGTCGGAGGCTTCAAAATTGGTGGTGACCCGCTGCACGTCGTCGTCATCTTCCAGCGCATCCACCAGCTTCATCAGCTTCTGCATGCCTTCGAGATCCAGCTCGGTTGTGGTGGTGGGTTTCCAGACCAGCTTGGTCGATTCAGATTCGCCCAGTTCAGCCTCAAGCGCAGTGGAGACCTCGTTGAGGTCGGTGTCGGCGCAGTAGATCAGATGCCCGTCCTCGGCGCTTTCGACATCCTCGGCACCGGCTTCGATGGCGGCCATCATGACGGTATCGGCATCGCCGACAGCGGCGGGATATGTCACCTCGCCCTTGCGTTCGAACATGAAACCCACGGAACCGGTTTCGCCGAGGTTGCCACCGTTCTTGGAGAAGGTGGAGCGCACGTTGGAAGCGGTGCGGTTCTTGTTGTCGGTCATGGTTTCGACGATCACGGCGACACCGTTGGGGCCATAGCCCTCATAGCGGATTTCGTCGTAGTTCTCGGCGTCGCCGCCGGTGGCTTTCTTGATCGCGCGGTCAATCACATCCTTGGGGACGGACTGGCTCTTGGCTTCCTTGACGGCCAGACGCAGACGCGGGTTCTTGTCCGGGTCGGGGTCGCCCATCTTTGCGGCGACGGTGATTTCCTTGGAGAGTTTCGAGAACAGTTTCGACCGCGCGGCGTCCTGACGGCCCTTGCGGTGCTGGATGTTCGCCCATTTGGAATGGCCTGCCATGGTGCATCCTTGCTAATTCAATTTCGGATCTGGCGCCCATATAGCCCCGACACCGGGGGGCTTTCAAGCGCCCCATATCCGGCCCGGCGCACCATGCGGACGGTGACAGCCGTGAGCCGCACTGCATCCGGCGTGCAGGGAGGCGCTTGTCCCGCAGCGCGCAACCGCTAGAGTGGCGCCATGACATTTGACCAGATTGTATTGTTCGCCCTCTTCGCTGCTGTCTTTGGCCTGCTGCTGTGGGGCAAGTATCGCTATGATATCGTGGCTTTTTCCGCATTGATGGTGGCGGTCCTGCTGGGGGTGGTGCCTGCCAATGACGCCTTTGCCGGATTTGGCCATCCGGCAACATTGGTGGTGGCACTGGTGCTGGTGGTTTCGGCCGGGCTGGTGCGCTCGGGTGCGGTGTTTCTGATCACCCGCACGCTGGTCGACAGCAGCCGCAATCTGGGCGCACATATCGCGCTGATGGGCGGTATTGGCGCGGTGCTGTCGGCCTTTATGAACAATGTGGCGGCGCTGGCGCTGCTGATGCCGGTGGACATCCAGACCGCGCGCAAGGCCGGGCGGGCGCCGGGGCTGAGCCTGATGCCGCTGTCCTTTGCCACCATTCTGGGCGGTATGGTGACGCTGATCGGCACGCCGCCCAATATCATTATCGCGTCGATCCGGGCCGAAACTCTGGGCGAACCCTTCGGAATGTTCGACTTTGCCCCGGTTGGCGGCATCGCGGCGCTGGCGGGGCTGCTGTTTGTGGCGCTGATCGGCTGGCGGCTGATCCCGCTGCGCCAGAATGCGGCCGGCGACTCGGAGGCACAGCTGTCGCAGTATATCGCCGAGCTGACGGTGCCCGAAGGATCGGGCCTGATCGGTCAGCGTCTGGGCGAGCTGGACGCGGAAGCCGACAAGGCCGATGTGGCGATCCTCGGGCTGATCCGCGACGGCAAGCGGCTCTATGGGCGCGCGGCGGGTCAGCTGCTGCGGGCCGGTGATGCGCTGGTGCTGGAGGCCACGCCCGAAGCGCTGGATGAATTCCGCACCGCCGCCTCGCTCGATTTTGCCGATGCCGCCCGGCAGGAGAAGCTGGGCGCCGCCGGTGATGGGCTGGAGCTGGTCGAGGTGCTGGTGCCGGAAACCGCCCGTATCAAGGGGCGCAGCGCGCAGGCGCTGGGTCTGGCCTGGCGGCAGAACACCGTGCTGATGGGGCTGGCGCGGCAGGGCCGCCGCCTGACCCGGCATATCCGGCAGGAACAGATCGAGGCGGGGGATATCCTGCTGCTGCTCTGCCCGCGTGATCGCGGCACGGATGTCACCGAATGGCTGGGCTGCCTGCCGCTGGCGGAACGCGGCCTGTCGGTCACTGCCAATGACAAGACCTGGCTTGCCATCGCGCTGTTTGCAGGCGCGGTGCTGGCGGCCTCGCTGGGTATCATCTACCTGCCGATTGCGCTGGGGCTGGTGGTGGTGGCCTATGTGCTGACCAAGATCCTGCCGCTGGCGGAATTATACGACCATATCGAATGGCCGGTGGTGGTTCTGCTCGGCTCGATGATCCCCTTGGGGGCGGCGCTGGACAGTGCCGGCGGCACTGCGCTGATCGCCGAGAGCCTGCTGACGCTGACCGCAGGCATGCCCGCCTGGGCCATTCTGACCGTGTTGATGGTGGTCACCATGACGCTGTCGGATGTGTTGAACAACACCGCCACGGCCATTGTCGCGGCCCCGGTCGGGATCCAGATGGCCAATGGTCTGGGCGTGTCGCCGGATCCGTTCCTGATGGCGGTGGCGGTGGCAGCCTCGGCGGCGTTCCTGACCCCCATCGGGCATAAGAACAACACGCTGGTGCTGGGTCCGGGCGGCTATCACTTTGGCGATTACTGGCGCATTGGCCTGCCGCTGGAGGTGCTGATCATCGCGGTCTCCATCCCCGCAATCCTGCTGTTCTGGCCGCTGTGATCGGCGCTGTGGCGCTGCTGTGACCCAACGGCAGGGACCGCAGGGTTTGCGCCGCGCCCCTCTGCACGCTTAGGCTGATCCCACAACCGGGACCAACAGCAGAGGCACGCCATGGGACAGCCGACGGACAACAGCGCAGATGTGATCATCGTCGGGGCCGGGCTGGCCGGGCTGGTGGCGGCAGCCGAACTGGGCGACCGGGGCAAGCGGGTGATCCTGCTGGATCAGGAGCCTGCACATTTCCTGGGCGGTCAGGCGCATTGGAGCCTGGGCGGGCTGTTCATGATCGACACGCCCGAGCAGCGCCGCATGGGCATTCGCGACTGTCCCGATCTGGCGCGGCGCGACTGGTTCGGCAGCGCCCAGTTTGACCGCCCCGAAGACCATTGGCCGCAACGCTGGGCGCGCGCTTATCTGGACTTTGCCAGCGGCGAGATGCGGGCCTGGCTGCATGGTCTGGGAATGCGCTGGTTTCCGGTGGTTGGCTGGGCTGAACGGGGCGGTGGCGACGCCGAGGGGCATGGCAATTCGGTGCCGCGCTTTCACCTGACCTGGGGCACCGGACCGGGGGTGGTCGCCCCCTTTGCCGCGCGGGTCGAGGCCCATATCGAGGCTGGTCTGATCCAGCCGCGCTTTCGCCATCAGGTGAGCCATATCATCACTCAGGGCGGCGCTGTCAAAGGTGTCTCCGGCGAGGTCTTGGCGGCAGATGACGCGCCGCAGGGGGCCCGCACCAACCGTCAGGAAATCGGCGAATTCGAGGTCTATGCGCCCTCGGTGCTGGTCGCCTCGGGTGGGATTGGCGGCAATCTGGATGCGGTGCGCCAGAACTGGCCGGTGGAGCGGCTGGGACCTGCGCCGCGCCGCATGGTGGCCGGTGTGCCCTTTCACGTCGATGGGCGGATGATCCCCATTGCGCAGGCGGCGGGCGGCCATGTCATCAATGCCGACCGGATGTGGCATTACACCGAAGGGCTGCGCAACTGGGATCCGATCTGGCCCAACCACGGCATCCGCATTCTGCCCGGGCCATCGTCGATGTGGTTTGACGCCAGAGGCGACAGGCTGCCTGCGCCTTATCTGCCGGGATTCGACACGCTGGGCACGCTGCGCGAGATCCTGAAGACGGGCCATGATTACAGCTGGTTCATCCTGAGCCAGAAGATCATCCAGAAGGAATTCGCCCTGTCGGGGTCCGAACAGAACCCCGATCTCACCTCCGGCAAATGGGGCGAGGTGCTGCGCGCCCGGCTGTTGTCGCGGGGCAAGGCCCCTGCCCCGGTTGAGGCCTTCAAGAAACATGGTGCGGATTTTGTGGTGGCCGACACGCTGAGCGAGCTGGTGGCGGGCATGAATGAGATCGGCGATGTCGCGCTGGAGGAAACCCACCTGCGGCGTCAGATCGAAGCGCGCGATGCCCAGGCCGACAATCCCTTTGCCAAGGATGCGCAGATCATCGCCATCAATGCCGCGCGCAACTACCGGGGCGACCGGCTGATCCGCACCGCCAAGCCGCATCGGATTCTGGACCGCGCCAATGGGCCGCTGATCGCGGTGCGGCTGAATATCCTGACCCGCAAGTCACTGGGCGGTTTGCAGACCGATCTTGACGGGCAGCTGATTGGCGCCGATGGCACGCCGGTGCAGGGACTGTTTGCCGCCGGAGAGGTCGCAGGCTTTGGCGGTGGCGGCTATCACGGCTACAATGCGCTGGAGGGCAGCTTTCTGGGCGGCTGCCTGTTTACCGGCCGTCAGGCAGGCCGGTCCCGCGCCATCGCATGAGCGGCCAAAACCTGCGGTAACTCTTGGTTAACAAACCCTTACCGGCCGTTTTTAAAGCGGCCAGAAGAAGGGGATGAGGATGGAGGCCAGAAGGCCGACGCTGAAGTTCAGCGGAATGCCAACGCGCAGGAAGTCGGTGAACTTGTAACCGCCCGGACCGTAGACCAGCATATTGGTCTGATAGCCGATTGGCGTCGCAAAAGAGGCCGAGGCCGCAACCATGACCGCAACCACCAGCGGGCGCGGATCAATGCCCATGGCCTGTGCCAGCCCGACCGCAATCGGCGTGACCACCACCGCCACGGCATTGTTCGAGACCAGCTCGGTCAGGATCGAGGTCAACAGATAGACCGCCCAGACCAGTAGGAACGGCGGCAGCAGCGACAGCGAGGGGGCCACGGCATCCACGATCAGACGCACCGCACCCGAGCTTTCCAGGGCGGCCCCGATCGCGAGCATGGCAAAGATCAGCGTCAGCAGGCGCCCATCGACAAATGAGAAAGCCTCATCCGCGTCGATGCAGCGGGTGATCAGCACGGTGGAGACGGCCAGCACCGACAGCAGCAGGATTGGCGCCACATTGAGCGCGGCGAGCAGCACGATCCCGATCAGCGCGGCAATGGCAATGGGGGCGTGGCGCCGGCGATAGGCGCGCACCGAGGGTTGCGAGACGGCGGCCATATCCATATCGGCGGCCAGTCGCTGGATATCCTCGACATTGCCTTCCAGCAGCAGGGTATCGCCTACGCGCACCACCAGATCCTCAAGCTGCACACCGATGTTCTGATTGCGCCGATGCACCGCCAGCACATAAACGCCATAGCGCCGCCGCAGGCGCATCGCGCCGAGCGACCGTCCCACCATGCGGCATCCGGGGGTGATCAGCACCTCCACGGTTGTGGTTTCCACGGTGGAGACCTGATCGACGCGCTTCAGTTCCTTATTGCGTTGCAGGCTGAGGAGTTCGGTCATCTGGGTGCGCAGCACCACGCGGTCGCCGACCTGAAGCTCAACCCCTTTCAGCGCGTTGCGCAGCGAGATATCGCCGCGAATGACATCGACCAGACGGACGCCGGGCCGTTTGAACAGCTGCACGCCGGTGACTTCGCGGCCGATCAGGTTGCTGTCCGGGGGGATCACCGCCTCGGTGAAGAATTTCATGCGGGACCGGTCGCTGAGCAGGCTGGCCATGCTGCTGCGATCCGGCAGCAGGCGCGGCGCGATGAAGCGCAGGTAGATCATGCCCCAGATCACCAGAATGATGCCAAGCGGTGTCACTTCGAAGATGGTGAAAGGCGTCAGCCCCTGCGCCCGCGCAACACCGTCAACCAGCAGGTTGGTAGAGGTGCCGATCAGCGTCAGCGTGCCGCCCAGAATGGCCGCATAGCTGAGCGGGATCAGCATCTTGGAGGCGGAAACGTTCATTGTGCGGGCGATCTGGATGAACACCGGGATCATCACCACCACTACCGGCGTATTCGACACCACCGCCGAGGCGGCTACGACAAAGACCATCAAGAGCGCAATGGCCAGTTTCGGATTGATCTCGGCCTGTTTGCGGGCCTGCGCGGTAAAGGCATCCAGCGCGCCGGTGCGCACCAGCGCGCCCATGATGATGAACATGGCCGCAATGGTCCAGGGCGCCGGGTTCGACAGCACGGGCAATGCCGCCTGATAGGGCAGAACGCCGGTTGCCAGCATCGCCGAGACACCGGCCAGCGCCACCACCTCGGTCGGGAAGGTTTCCCGCAGGAAAGCGGCAAACATGGCCACCACGATCAGCAACGTCAGAACCGCGCCACCGGTTTCGCCAAGGGGAATGAACTGCATCAGGGGTAAAGACATCCAAGAGGTTGAGAGATCAATCATCGGCGACCTGAAAGAACTGCGCGAACCGCCTCGCATATCGCGCGGCCCAAGGGAGTGAACCTGATCCGGTCACCGGAGGCAAGTGTTTCGCAACACGATGGGAGCATCTGGTCCCTATTTAGCGGTCCTTTGCGAATAAGCTTCGGAATTTGAGGGGTTTGGCGGGCGAATATCCCGCCCCGCCTGCCCAGATTTCGCGCATGGAACGGGCGGGGTTGCCGTGGCCTGCACTAGGGGGCCTGGATCGGGTGGCCAGCGTCAGGGAGTTGCCTGCTCGAGAAGGCCGCCGACCCGGATCATGCGGATCGATTTGGCCGCCCCGGTGCGGTCATCGGTTTCGACAAAAACACCCGACAGGGTTGCCGGGCCTTCGGCCGGGGTAAAGCGGTTCTTGGGCATGCCGGTGAGGAAACGGCGCATTGGTTCGGCTTTCTCCATGCCGATCACCGAATTGTAATCGCCGCACATGCCAGCATCGGTCAGATAGCCGGTACCCTCCGACAGGATCTGCGCATCGCCCGTCGGCACATGGGTATGGGTGCCCACCACCAGCGACGCGCGGCCATTGCAGAAATGGCCCATCGCCATCTTCTCGGAGGTGGCCTCGCAGTGCATATCCACGATCACCGCCTGCGCCAGCCCACCGCGTGGGTGCGATTTCAGCACCGCCTCAACGGCGCCGAAGGGATCGTCATAGGCCCGTTTCATGAACACCTGCCCCAGCGCCTGCACCACCAGCACCTTGCGCCCGCCCGGAGCATTGAACAGCCGGTAGCCGCGCCCCGGCGCGTTTTTGGCAAAATTCAGCGGCCGGATGATGCGCGGCTCTTTCTCAATGGCCTGCAACATGTCCTTCTGGTCAAAGGCATGATCGCCAAGCGTCAGGCAATCGGCCCCGGCATCCAGCAGCAGCTTGGCGTGTTCGCCATTGAGCCCCATACCGTTTGAGGCATTCTCGCCATTGACCACGACAAAATCGAGCCGCCAGTCCTTGCGCATCTGCGGGAGGTGTTCGGAAATGGCCTTGCGTCCCGCACGGCCCATGACATCGCCAAGAAATAATAGTCGCATTGCCGCGTGGTACGCCGTTGCAAGGCTCAGGACAAGAGCCGCGTTGCGGGTGCAAAACTTTTTAAAAGTTTTGCCAAGGTTTTTTGACAAACCCTTGGCCCGTCACAGCGGGTGTCAGCTGAACTGCAACACCCGGCTTTCGGTGATCAGCATGTCCAGCGGCTGGTCGGTGGGCTCCAGCGGCAGGGTTTCGGCCTCCTGCGCATCAAAGGCAAAACCGATGGCGAGGGGTGGACGTTTGGCCCGCAGCAGTTCCAGAGTGCGGTCATAAAAGCCGCCGCCATAGCCCAGCCGCCCGCCGCGCGCATCAAAGGCGACCAGCGGCACGATCAGGATTTCCGGTTCGAAATAGTCATCGACCTCCGGCACCTTTGCCCCAAAGGGACCGTCGCGCAGCGCGCCATCAGGCTGCCAGCGGCTGAAGTTCAGCGGTGTATCCTTGGCCTGGATCACCGGCACGCCAACAGGGCCATGAGCGGCGGCTTCCGCCATCGCAGGAAGCGGGTCGATCTCGGTGCGGATCGGCATATAGCCCGACAGCGGCACGCCGCGATAGCCTGCCAGCACCTCCGAGAGATGCCCCGCGACACCGGGTTTATTCATGTCAAAGGCGGCCTTGCGGCGCTGAAAGGCGGCCTTGCGGGCGTCGACCTTGATCCGGGTGAGGTCATCCATGATGCGGCTCCTGTCAAAGCAAGTGAACACCACCCGGACGGGCAGCAACAGCGGGCAGGATCAGAGCAGCAACACCCCGGCCAGCCCGAGAAAGGCAAAGAAACCAACGATATCCGTGACCGTCGTCACAAAGGCGCCGGAGGCCAGCGCCGGGTCGACGCCGATTTTCTCCAGAATAATCGGCACCGCTGTCCCCGCCAGCCCCGCGACGACCAGATTGATCACCATAGCGACGGCGATCACGACGCCCAGCATGGGTGAGCCAAACCACAGGATGCCGACAACGGCCATGATCAGCGCAAAGGCGAGGCCGTTCACCAGCCCCACCAGGACCTCCCGCCGGATCACCCGCCAGACGTTGGAGCCGGTGAGGTCGCGGGTGGCCAGCGCGCGCACCGCCACGGTCAGCGACTGGGTGCCGGCATTGCCACCCATCGAGGCCACAATGGGCATCAGCACCGCCAGCGCCACAAATTCCGCAATCGTCGCCTCGAACTGGGCAATCACCAGCGAGGCCAGAATCGCCGTTGCCAGATTCACCGCCAGCCAGGGAAAGCGTTGCTTCGTGGTGGCCATGACCCGGTCGGCCAGGCTGCCCTCACCGACACCGGCCAGACGCAGGATGTCTTCTTCATGTTCCTCATCCAGCACGATCATGGCGTCATCCATGGTGATGACACCAACCAGCCGCCCCTCGTCATCGACAACCGGGGCCGAAATCAGGTGATACTGGTTGAAGGCATAGGCGACGTCTTCTTCGTCCTGATCGGCGGGAATGATCTGAAAGGTGTCTTCGACGATCTCGCTCAGCCGCACCTCCCGTTTCGAGGACATGATACGGCCAAGCGTGACATTGCCCACCGGGTGCAGCCGCGGGTCGACCAGAACCACATGGTAGAACTGATCCGGCAGGTGTTCGGATTCACGCATGAAATCAATCGCCTGCCCCACCGTCCAGTGGTCGGGAGCCATCACCACCTCGCGCTGCATCAGACGGCCGGCGGAGTTCTCCGGGTAGCTCAGCGATTGCTCCACCGCGACCCGGTCGGCATCTTCGAGCGTATTGAGGATGGCCGCCTGCTGAGGCTCTTCCAGATCCTCCAGAAGGTCGACCACATCATCGCTTTCGAGGTCGCGCACCGCCTCGGCCAGAACCTGCGGCGCCAGCAGCGAAATCACCTCTTCGCGGATTGATTCATCCAGTTCCGACAGGATCTCGCCGTCGAATTCGCGGTCATAAAGGCGGATCAGGCGGCCACGTTCGTAGGCGCTGATCTGTTCCAGAAGGTCGGCGATGTCAGCGGCGTGCAGCGGCTCCATCAGCTCGGTCAGCTGAGGCTGGTCATCGGCCTCCACCGCCTCCAGAATCTGGGCAACCCGTTTGCGGTCCAGCTCGTAGGCATCCTCGAATGTGGCATCGACTGGCTCTTTTTGGTCATCTGCGATCATTCCGAGGCCCCTTTTGGTGATTGCTTCTGGAATAAAAGAAGCTGTTACCGAAAAACAATGACAATGACGTAATTTACCGTCGATGTCGCTGCGCGTATCCTGCGCATCGCAGTTTGGCAAGAAAGGACCGCGTTGGATGCAGGCAGAATTTATCTTACGGGGGCAGGTCCTGTCATTTGCGGGAGACCCGTTTGAGGGCGACCACCCCGAGGCTGCGGCGACGCTGCATGAAGCGGTGGCGATTGGTGGTGGCAAGGTGCTGGAACTGGGCGCGGCTGATGCGCTGCGCAAGGCCCACCCCTCCGCCAGCCTGGTGGATCATGGCGACCACCTGATCCTCGCCGGCTTTGTCGATGCCCATGTGCATTTCCCGCAGACCGCGATCATTGCCAGCTGGGGCAAGCGGCTGATCGACTGGCTGAACAGCTATACTTTCCCCGAGGAGATGCGTTTTGGCGACCGTGGCTATGCCGATGAAATCGCAGGCCGCTATCTGGATCTGACACGCGCCAATGGCACCACCACGATGTGCAGCTACTGCACCATCCACCCCGAAAGCGTGGAGGCGTTTTTCAGCGCTGCGCAAGCGCGCGGGCAGCGCGTGATTGCGGGCAAGACCTGCATGGACCGCAACGCCCCGGAAGGCCTGCGCGACACCGCGCAATCGGCCTATGACGACAGCGCCGCATTGATTGGCCGCTGGCATGGGGTGGACCGGCTGTCCTATGCGATCACGCCACGGTTCTCGCCCACCTCGACCCCCGAACAGCTGGAGGCGATGGGTGCGCTTTGGGCCGAGCACCCAGACTGCCTGATGCAGACCCATCTGAGCGAGCAGACCGACGAGATTGCCTGGGTGAAATCGCTGTTTCCCGAGGCCCGGGACTATCTGGACACCTATGAGCAATTTGGCCTGCTGGGCGAAGGTGGTCTCTACGGTCATGCGATCCATCTGGAAGACCGCGAGCGCGCCCGCCTGCGCGAGGTTGGCGCGGCGCTGGTGCATTGTCCAACCTCCAATACCTTCATCGGGTCTGGGCTGTTCGACATGGCCGGGCTGATGGCTGAGGGGCAACGCATTGGTCTGGCGACGGATACCGGTGGTGGCTCCAGTTTCTCGATGCTGCGCACCATGGCGGCCGCCTATGAAATCGGCCAGCTGCGCGGCACGCCGCTGCATGCTGCACAATTGCTGTGGCTGGCCACCCAAGGCTCGGCCCGCGCGCTGCGCATGGAGGCCCAGATCGGCAATCTCGCCCCCGGCATGGAGGCCGATCTGGTGGTCCTGGATCTGGCCTCGACCCCGGCGATTGCGCAGCGCTGCGCGGGCGCGCGCGATCTCTGGGAGGCGGTCTTTGCCACCATCATGATGGGCGATGACCGGGCGGTGACCGAGGTCTGGATCAACGGCGCGCGCAGCTGAGCCGGGCACCGAGGGGGAAAGAGGCGCTGATGCGCCTCTGCCTCCGGCGGGGATATTTCGGGCCAGAAGATGAGCGCCGCGCGCTGTCGCCGATCTGGTCAGCTGCGTCAGGCCAGCTGCATCAGCCGTGTGGTGGCTTTTTGGTGCCGTTCAAGAAGGTCTGGCAGATCCACGGTCGCCAGCGTGGCATCGCGGATGATCTGGCGCCCTTCGACAAAGAGATGTTTCACCTGCGCCGGCCCCGCCAGTAGCAGCGCCGCCGGATCCCAGCTGCCGCTGGCGGCGATGCCGGTCACGTCCCAGATCGCGATATCGGCACGTTTGCCTACCGCCAGCTGGCCGACATCGCGCCGCCCCAGCACCTCCGCGCCGCCACGGGTGGCAATCTCCAGCGCCTCATAGGCGCTCATGGCATCAGCCCCCTGTGCGACCCGCTGCAAGAGCATCGCCTGACGGGCTTCGCTGATCAGGCTGGCCATATCATTGCTGGCCGATCCATCCACACCGAGACCAACCGGCACCTGCGCATCGCGCATGGCGCGCAGCGGCGCGATGCCGCTGCCAAGGCGGCAGTTGGAACAGGGGCAATGGGCAACGCCGGTTCCGGTCCGGGCAAAGAGGTCGATTTCCCCGGCATCCAGTTTCACGCAATGGGCATGCCAGACGTCGGGGCCGGTCCAGCCCAGATCTTCGGCATATTGGCCGGGACGGCAGCCGAACTGCGCCAGGGAATAGGCGATATCCTCGTCGTTTTCGGCCAGATGGGTGTGCAGCATCACCCCCTTGTCGCGGGCCAGAAGCGCAGTGTCGCGCATCAGTTCGCGGCTGACGGAAAACGGTGAACAGGGCGCCAGCGCCACCCGGCACATGGAGCCTTCGGCGGGGTCATGGAACCGGTCCACGACGCGGATCATATCGTCGAGAATGGCGCGTTCCTCCTCGACCAGACTGTCCGGCGGCAGGCCCCCTGCACTTTCGCCGATGCTCATGGCGCCGCGCGTCGGCTGGAAGCGCAGACCAATATCACCCGCCGCCTCGATGCTGTCCTCAAGCCGGGTGCCATTGGGATAGAGGTAGAGGTGATCGGAGGTGAGCGTGCAGCCGGAGAAGGCCAGTTCGGCCAGCCCCAGCTGGGCGGAGACATGGATGTCATCGGGGGTAAAGGCCGACCAGATCGGATAGAGCCGTTTGAGCCAGCCAAACAGCAGCGCGTCCTGCGCGCCGGGCACCGCGCGGGTGAGATTCTGATAGAGATGATGATGGGTGTTCACAAGGCCCGGGGTCACCACGCAGCCCCGGCCGCTGATCCGCTCGCCCTCCGTGGTGAGATCGCTGCCGATCTCGGCGATCACCCCGTCGCGGATCCGCAGATCGGCATGGGTCAGCTGGCGGCGCTGATCATCCATTGTCAGCGCGATATCAATATCTTCGATCAGAATTTCAGGCACAGGTCACACTCCGTCAGGCCGCCCATTTCGGTTCAGAAGTGTGATGGCGCGCCGACAGAATATGGGCAAAGGACTCGGCGCGTGGCCGAACCCTAATGGATTGCCCGAGGTCGTTTCAAGTGGTTTTGCGGATCAGGGCAAGCGCCGCGGCATGAAGCTCGGCGGTGGCTGCGGCCAGGACCTGACCGCCCTCATGCGCAGGCTCCCCCTGCCAGTTGGTCACCACGCCACCGGCGGCCTCGATGACCGCGATCGGCGCCTGGATGTCGTAGGCGTTGAGCCCGGCCTCGATCACCAGGTCACATTGCCCGGCGGCCAGCAGCGCATAGGCGTAGCAATCCATCCCGTAGCGGGTCAGCTGCACTTCGCTGGCGACCCGCTGGAAGGCGGCGCGTTCCGCTGCGCTGCCGACTTCGGGAAAGGTGGTGAACAGCGTGGCCGCCGACAGATCCGATGTCTTGCGGGTGCTGAGTGCGACCTCCCCCAGCGGGCCGGTCAGACTGGCCCCCTCGGGCGTACCAATGAACCGCTCACCGATATAGGGTTGATCAATGATGCCGAGGAAAGGGCCATCCGCATCGCCAAGGGCAATCAGCACCCCCCAGGTCGGGGTGCCACTGATAAAGCCACGGGTGCCGTCGATCGGGTCCAGCACCCATATGCGCCCGGACTGGCCACGGGTCTCGCCGTATTCCTCGCCGAGGATGCCGTCCTCGGGCCTGAGTTGCGAAAGCACCGCGCGCATCGCCTGTTCGGCGGCCCGGTCGGCGATGGTGACGGGATCGAAACCTTCGTCCAGCTTGTTGTCGGATTGCAGCCCGGCTGAGCGGAAATAGGGCAGGATCGCCTGACGTGCGGCATCGGCCATCCGATGGGCAACGTCCAGATCTGAAAACGCGGCTGAAGTCATACCCGAAGGGGTGACATTCAACCGCGCATATTTCAAGCCCCAAGCCCCCACTTGAGGCGGGAAAATCAGGCTGCGTCGCTGAGCACGCGCGCCAGTTCGAACAGACGACGGCGCTGGTTTTCAGGAATCGCATAGTAGGAGCGCACCAAATCCAATGCCTCCTTGTCGCCCATCAGATCGTCAGGCACGCGTGCCTTGTCCGATGCCGGGGCATCATCATCTTGCAGACCTTCAAAAAAGAAGCTGACCGGCACGCTGAGCGCGTCGGAAATATCCCAGAGCCGGGAGGCGCTGACCCGGTTTGCACCGGTTTCATATTTCTGGATCTGTTGAAATTTAATACCAACCAGCTCTGCGAGCTGCTGTTGCGTCATGCCGATGAGCCACCGGCGATGCCGGATACGTTTCCCCACGTGCACGTCCACTGGATGAGCCATGCGTTTCTCCTAAGATTTACAAAACTGGGTGCCACCCTAACCGCCTTTTTAAACCCCCGCCCACCCGGCAAATACCGCGTGGTGCCAATGTTGCCAAAAAACCCGACGGGTTTCTGGACAAACGACAAGGCGCTCCCATTGGAGTTGAGTGTACGACCTTAACGGTTGAATTCAAGCGTTCACTCTCGCCGTGGTCAGCACCTGTGCGGCAAACGCATGATTTCATGTACCAATTTTATTTCACTTTTTTGCATGTTTTACACATGTTCCCCACCTCCCCATAAATAGTGAGGTGATCTGAAGGCGAATCTGGCATGGTTTGGCCATTCAGAATCACCTTACCCCATGCCAGATATGGAAAAATGATATGCGCGCCTACAGTGTCAGCAGTTTTGACATTTCCCCGACTATCGCAGAAGTTGACGTAGGATCACCGGGAAGCGGAGAAGTTGCAGTTGCAATACACGCCTGTGGGTTGAACTTTGCCGATCTTCTTCTGCTCCGTGGCAAATATCAGGATACGCCGGACCTGCCATTTATTCCCGGTTTGGAACTGGCGGGCGTCATTCAGGCGCTTGGCCCTGATGTGGAGGGGCTGGCGGTTGGCGATCGGGTGGCGGTGTTTTCCGGTCAGGGCGGGCTGGCGGAGGCCGGGGTGTTTGCGGCCGATCGCGTCACGCGGATCCCCGATGAGATGTCCTTTGCCGATGCGGCGGCGTTTCAGATCACCTATGGCACCGGACTGGTTGCGCTGGATCACTGTGCGCGGATGCAACCGGGGGAAACCCTGCTGGTCACCGGCGCTGCCGGTGGTGTCGGGCTGACGGCTGTGGAAATCGGCAAACGTCTGGGCGCGCGGGTGATCGCCCATGCGCGTGGAGCCGAGAAGCTGGCCGTGGCCAAGGCGGCGGGCGCGGATCATCTGATCGACGCCGACGAGGATCTGCGGCAGGCGGTCAAGGATCTGGGCGGCGCCGATGTGGTCTATGAGGCGATTGGCGGCGATGTCTGGCAAGCGGCCTTTCGGTCTACCAACCCGGGCGGGCGGCTGCTGCCCATCGGCTTTGCCGGCGGCGAGGTGCCGCAGATCCCGGCGAACCACCTGTTGGTGAAGAACCTCAGCGTTATCGGGTTTTACTTTGGCGGCTACCTGAAGAGCCACCCGGCGGTGGTCAGGGGCGCCATCGCGCGGCTGATCGACTGGTATCGTGACGGCTCGCTGCGCCCACACATCAGCCACCGCCTGCCGCTGGAGGAGACTGACGCAGGGCTGGAGCTGCTGCGCAACCGCAAAGCCACCGGCAAGGTGGTGATCATGATCCGGCCAGAGGCCTAGGCGACGGCAGCCGCCGCGGTGCAGGGCAACCGCAAGGCGCGATCGTTAGGGCGCAGGTGTCAGGCTGCGGTCCAATGGGACTGCGCCGCCGCCAGCGGGGTACTGATGTTGCGAAAGGCCTTCCGTACCAGAAAGGCCAGTTCAGTCACCATCGGCGAGCCAGAGGTCTCTGCCCCATAGAGGTTGATCAGCTGGATCGGCAGATCCGGCAGGCTGCCACCGTGGTCGATCTGTAGCAGATGCGGCGGCTCGGTGCCCTCGATCATGGTGTGGATCGCCAGATCGGCGCTGACCGTCGCCTCGATGGTGCGGTCGCTATCGGTCTCCACCACCATTTCCCAGGCGATCCCGGCGGCGTCCAGCGCGCTCACCACCTTGGGCCGGAAGGTGCAATAGCGGCCAAAGGCCAGTTTCAGCGGGCGCTGCCGCCAGGCTGATCCATTGGGCGCACCAATCCAGCACAGCGGCCGCTTGGCCAGCGTTTCGCCGTTTTCCGAGGTGGCGGTTTCGGTGGTCAGGATCAGATCGCATTCACCGCGCGAAAACTGCTCCTTCAAAGAGCGGGTATAGCTGGAGATCAGCTGCACCTTCACCCGTGGGAACGACGCATTGAAACGCTGTAGCACCTGCGGGATCGCCGGGTAGACAATGTCATGCGGCACGCCGAGAACGATTTCACCTTCATAGGCCTGATCGGTGAGCCGCCCGATCACCTCGTCATTCAGTGCCACCATCCGCCGCGCATAGGCCAGCAGCTGCTCGCCCGATGCGGTCAGCGCAATGGTGCGGCCAGAACGGTCCAGCAGTTGCAGGTCCAACAGCTCCTCCAGCCGCTTCAACTGCATGGAGACCGCCGATTGGGTCAGATGCAGAAAACCGGCCGCGCGGGTCACCCCGCCATTGTCCGCAACTGCCACAAACGAGCGCAGCGTGGTGATATCGAGATTTCGCATCATCACAATCCCTGATGGTTTAAATCATAAACATTCGTTTTTCATATCAATCACACTCCGCCATATATATCAACAGAATTGATCAGACACCTTAACCTCATCAGAGTTCCAGAAAAGGACAGAAATCATGACCTATATGGACAACAGCCTGCGCAACTGCGCCTGCGCGCCCCGCCGCTCGTTCTTCGCAACCGTTGCCCAACGCCTCGCCATCTGGCGCGAACGCCGGATGCTGGCCACGCTCGATCAAAGCGCGTTGGACGACATGGGCATCAGCAAGACCGAAGCCCAGGCAGAGGCCCGCCGCCCGATCTGGGACGCGCCGAGCAGCTGGCGGCGCTAAAGGCGACGCGCCGACAAGGCTCACACCAAGCCTAATACGAAAAGAGGTCCGCGCTGCGGGCCTTTTGCACCCCCAACAGTCTGCCCCCCGGATCAAGGTTGGGAGTCAAGGAACTCTCTAGGACCGTCACCGGAGGTGTCGCCGGCGCACGACCGGCGGCCACCTGTGGCGATGCCGTGAAGATGGAATCTTTGTGCGTCTTTTGTGGGTTCATGATGTTAGCCTGCAACAGGGTCGCCAGACAGCACCAACAGAACCGCACGCCCACGTTGTGAGAACTGCCTCAGGGTGATCTCAGAGGGGGCGCGGACCCGGATCCGGAACACTCTGGTCTGGCTCTGTGCAAGCCCTCGCTAAACATCCCAAGTTTTTTGTCGATAATTCCACCGAAACTTCGGTCTACGGCCTTGAACCGCGCCCCGCTTCACCCGATATTTGCGAGGAACGCCAGGTCTCTGCACGCAGCAGGAAACCTGCGCGAGGGAGTTTAAAGACGGAGACCATGATACATGGCACAGTTTGACACCATCCGGTCCACAGCGGGCGCACGCTCTGCGGAGATCGATGCGGGCCTGCGCGCCCATATGAACAAGGTCTACGGCACCATGGCCGTGGGCACATTCATTACATTTCTGGCTGCCTGGGCCATCTCCGGCCTGGCGGTGACCTCCGATCCGGCCAATGCCGCAGCCCAGCTGAGCGCCGATAAATACCTGACCAGCATCGGCTATGCGCTTTACGCCTCGCCGCTGAAGTGGGTGATCATGTTTGCCCCGCTGGCCTTTGTGTTTGGCATCGGCGCCGCCGCGAACCGCATGTCGGCCGCGGGCGTCCAGCTGCTGTTCTACGTCTTCGCCACCGTGATGGGCCTGTCGATCAGCTCGATCTTCCTGGTGTTCACCGGCGAAAGCATCGTGCAGGTGTTCCTGATCACCTCCATCGCCTTTGCGGGCCTGTCGCTGGTGGGTTACACCACCAAGAAGGACCTCAGCGGCATGGGCGCTTTCCTGATCATGGGCCTGATCGGCCTGATCGTGGCGTCTATCGTCAACATTTTCCTGGCGTCGTCGGCAATGGCCTTTGCGATCTCCGTGATCGGCGTGCTGATCTTTGCGGGCCTCACCGCCTATGACACCCAGCGGATCAAGAATGACTATCTCCAGCACGCCCATATGGGCGACCAGGAATGGCTGGCAAAATCCGCGATCATGGGCGCGCTGAGCCTCTATCTGGACTTCATCAATATGTTCATGATGCTGCTCCAGCTGCTTGGAAACCGCGAATAGCGCGTCTCCTTTCAGAGCCAACCAAGACCGGGGCGGATCATCACGATCCGCCCTTTTTCTTTGCCCGCGCTGCCGTTGCGGCCGGGACATGTCACGCAACGAATTTGAGACCCCGATGAGATTGATTGATATCGCCCCGAAAGAGGCGCACCGCATTGTCCCGCTGCTGCAAGAGCTGCACGCGCTGCATGTCACCCACCAGCCTGACCGCTACCCGGCCGATCCTGATGGTGCAGCGCTGGCCCGCTGGCTTGAGACATGGCTGAGCGAGCCAAGCCTGACCGCCCGCGCCGCCGTCAGCCCGCAGGGGCGGATCATGGGCTATGTCATCTATGGCATCGAGGAGCGCCCTGCCCTCCCCGTCCGCAGGGCCGAGACCCGCGCCATGCTGCACCATGTCGCCGTCGCCAAGAGCTGGCAGCGCATGGGTGTCGCAACCGCGCTGATCACCGATATGAAGCGTTCTGTGGCGGCCAAGGGAGTTCCGGTGATCGCCACCACATACGCCCCCTTCAACACCGCCTCTGCGGCGCTGATGCAGCGTATGGGCCTGCTGCCTGTGATGGTCATGGCCGAGTGGCGCGGCTAATCTGCGGCCACAACGAAAAACAGGAGGCGACCCCACCGTCGCCTCCTGTCATGGTCGCTCCCCCGAGCCGACCTGTGGTGCTGTGAACTTCCGAAACCGCGCGCTTCTGGCGCTGCATCCCGGACCCACTCTCTCACCCACATCCCAGAACATATGTGACGGCCAAATGTGGCATTTTCGGGCCGATCCGGCGCGCCGTCGGTGTTTTCATTTACCGAATTTTCATAAAATGCGCGCGACCGGCAGCCCGGCCAGCGGCGCCCGGTCAGTGGCGCCCGGTCAGTCAGGCAACAGCGCGGCAACATGAAAAAGGGCCGCACCCTGGTGCGACCCTTCTGATCTACTGTCCCGAATATCGGGGGCGGTGTCGCGGCCGGAGGCAGCGCAACACCAAGAGGCTTATTTGATTTTGCCTTCTTTGTATTCAACGTGCTTGCGCACGACCGGGTCGTACTTCCGCACAACCATTTTCTCGGTCATGGTGCGTGCGTTTTTCTTGGTCACGTAGAAGTGGCCCGTGCCCGCGGTCGAGTTCAGGCGGATCTTGATTGTGGTCGGCTTCGCCATGGTATTCTCCTGCGTCCGAAAAGGCAGGGGCCTCTCGGTAAATTCCTATATGAGCGTGCGCTTTTACCTGCACCACCCCGCGAGTCAATAGGATTCGAGGGGATATTTTGCGCAGAGGGCCTGTAAGCCGGATTTTGTTCCAGGGCCAGGGCCCCTTCGACGACCATTCATCTAGGATGCACATTGCTGCGCACCTCCAGCTGCCAACCCGACCCCTCTTGGCCAAAACATGCCTAGCGGCGGTATCGGCTGACGCCGACCGGCCCGCGCGGGGGTCCTATTTGGCATTGCTCCCGGTGGGGCTTGCCGTGCCACCCCTGTTGCCAGCGGCGCGGTGGGCTCTTACCCCACCGTTTCACCCTTACCCACATGGGATCACCTGACAGGCAGGCGCACATGGGCGGTCTGTTTTCTGTGGCGCTCTCCGTCAGATCGCTCTGCCCGGGCATTACCCGGCACCGTTGTTTTGTAGAGTCCGGACTTTCCTCGCGACGCCTTGCGGCCCCCCGCGGCCGTCCGGCCCTCTGCGCAGGGGTTGGGGTAGAAACTACTGCGCCCAAGGTCAAGCGGATAGTGCACCGGGGGCGTTGCCCCCTCGCGCCTGCGGCGCTCACCCCCAGGATATTTGCGGCCAGAAGATGCCGGGACGCTCTCTATCTTCTGGCGTCAAATATCCCGGAGCGCGAGGCAGAGCCTCGCTCAGGCCTCTGCCCGGGACGCATCGGTCAGCAGCGGCAGGACGTCCCTGTCGGTCAAGGGACCGGTCTGCCATGGCCGGAATCTGAGGCGCACCGCCTGCAGCAGGGTGGCGTCATCCACATCCGCCGTAAAGCCACGCCGCCGCGCCAGAGCGCGAAAGCGGTCCATCCCGACGTCAGTCTCTGGCCGCGCCGCAGCGCCCGGCGCGGCGCTGGCCAGCCCCTGTCTGGCCAGCCGCGCCCAGTCAAAGCGGGCGCCTGGGTCACATTTGCGCCCCGGCGCCATGCAGGAATGCCCGATCACACCGGAGGCCGGGATCCGCCAGCGCAACAGCACAGCCCGCAGCAGCCCCTCCAGCCGGTTCATCTGGGCTGCAGAAAACGGATGATCGCCCCGGTTGTCCAATTCGATCCCGATCGAGCGGGAGTTGATATCCTCCTGCCCGCACCATTCCCCGGCGCCGGCATGCCAGGCGCGGTCGGCCTCCCTGACCATCTGCCATAGCCGTCCGTCAGCGGCGATCAGGTAATGGGCTGACACCTCGTACTGCGGGTCGCAGAGCCGCTCCAATGCGGCCTCGGCACTGTCCATCGCGGTGTAATGCAGCACAACCAGATGCGGCGTCAGATCATGGCGGCGCGCATTGAAATTGGGACTGGGATGCCAGATGGCATCCGTCCCGGTGTCAGCAGAGGTCGGCGGAGGTGTCATGAGGCGCCAGCCGCCTCAGTTCTGCACCGCAAGTCGATAGGGCGCCGGATCCCAGCCGCAGGCGTAGCCGTCCCCATCGGGATCAAGCGCCTGGCGGTCACGTTTCGGGCCGCCCGCTTCGAGAAAGGCAATCTGGGCCAGTTCCGGCGAGGCAAATCCGGCGCAGTTGCGCGAGGAGCGGGCCGCCAGGTTGAAGCCGGAGCGTGAATAGATCCGCTGCCCACGCGGGTTGGAGGTGCTGAGCGCATAGCGCACGATATTGGGATCGCGGTCGCCGCTGCGTTCGGGCACTGCGGTGGGGCTGACCACCTGATACTGGGCGCGCTGACGGGCAAGACGCTCGGCATCGCTTTCGATGCTTTGGCGCGAGGCGACCGCATCGAAATCATTCTCGTCGGAGATCCGCGGATTGCCCGCAAGGGCCGGTGCCGGGTTTGACGGGCTGGCCTCGATCGGTGCGGTGCCCGAGTTGCCGCGTGCAGCCGCGAGGGCCGCGGCGGTTTCGCGGGCAATATCGTCGCTGCTGCCGGTCGCGGGTGCGAGGGATCCGGCGCTACCGCCTGCGGCTGCGACGCGGGGGGCGGGCTGCGCGCTGCCCGGCAAGCTCTCGGTTGCGACGCGGACCGGCGGCACCAGCGGATCGCCATTAATCGTGGTGCCTGTCGCCGGTGCCCGGTCAAAGGGGCTGGAGCCAAATCCGGCCTCTGGGCCACTTTCAGGCACCGGAGGCTGGCACGCAGCCAGCAGCACAAGACTGCTGGTCGCCAAGATGGACCGGAATAGACGCATGATCACCACCTGTTGGTTCTGCTCAGATCAGGACAGGGTTTACCACCATTGGGCCGGCTTGGCCACAAAACCGGCGGCCCCTTCCAGCGCATAGGCCGTATTCAGCAGATCGCCCTCTTCCCAGGGGCGGCCAATCAGCTGAAGCCCCAGCGGCAGGCCCTGCGCATCAACACCGGCCGGAACCGAAATGCCGGGCAGACCGGCGAGGTTCACGGTGACGGTAAAGACGTCATTGAGATACATCTGCACCGGATCCGCATCGATCATTTCGCCGAGGCCAAAGGCGGCCGAAGGTGTCGCCGGGGTCAGGATCGCGTCAATGCCCTGGGCAAAGACGTCTTCGAAGTCTTTCTTGATCAGGGTGCGGACCTTGCGGGCGCGGTTGTAATAGGCGTCGTAGAAACCGGCCGAGAGAACATAGGTCCCCACCATCACGCGGCGCTGCACCTCATGGCCGAAGCCTGCGGCGCGGGTTTTTTCGTACATTTCGGTAATGCCATCGCCCGCCTCCAGCGCCGCGCGCTGGCCATAGCGCACACCGTCATAGCGCGCGAGGTTGGAGGAGGCCTCGGCCGGGGCGATCACGTAATAGGCAGGCAGGGCGTATTTGGTGTGCGGCAGGGAGATATCGACGATCTCGGCCCCCGCGGCACGCAGCATCTCGGCGCCTTCGGACCAGAGTTTCTCGATTTCGCCGGGCATTCCATCCATGCGGTATTCACGCGGGATACCGATTTTCTTGCCCTTGATATCGCCGGTCAGCATCGCCTCGAAGTTCGGCACCGCCAGATCGGCGCTGGTGCTGTCCTTGGGGTCGTGGCCGCACATCGCCTCAAGCATCATTGCCGCATCGCGCACCGATTTAGTCATCGGGCCCGCCTGATCCAGGGAGGAGGCAAAGGCCACCACCCCCCAGCGCGAGCAGCGCCCATAGGTGGGCTTGATGCCAGTGATCCCGGTAAAGGCGGCCGGCTGGCGAATCGAGCCGCCAGTGTCGGTGCCGGTGGCCGCTAGGCACAGATCCGCAGCCACGGCCGCTGCGGAGCCGCCGGAGGAGCCGCCCGGTGTCAGCTCGGCAGTATCATTGCCGCGCCGCCAGGGACTGACCGCGTTACCATAGACGGAGGTTTCATTGGACGAGCCCATGGCGAATTCGTCCATGTTCAGCTTGCCCAGCATGACAGCGCCTGCATCCTGCAGCTGCTGCGATACGGTGGATTCATATTCGGGTTTGAAACCTTCCAGAATGCCGGAGGCGGCCTGGCTGGCGACACCTTTGGTGCAGAACAGATCCTTGATGCCGATCGGCAGGCCGCACATGGCGGGCGCATCGCCTGCCTTGATCCGTGCATCTGCTGCCTTGGCGCGCTCCAGCGCGATTTCGGGTGTCTTGCGCACAAACGCGTTCAGGGCATCTGCGGCCTCGATGGCCTTGAGGCAGGCCTTGGTCAGCTCGACAGAGGTGGTCTCGCCCTTGCGCAATGCGTCACGGGCTTCGGACAGGGTGAGTTTGTTGAGTTCGGTCATGTCTTATTCAACCACCTTGGGCACTGCAAAAAACCCTTCGCGGGCATCGGGGGCATTGGCCAGGATCTTGTCCTGCTGATTGCCATCGGTCACCTCGTCGACGCGGCGTTTCAGGCGCTGCGGCGTCACCGACGTCATCGGTTCGACGCCCTCAACATCCACCTCGTTCAGCTGCTCGATAAAGCCGAGGATGGTGTTGAACTCATCCGCCAGTGCTGGCAGCGCGTCCTCTTCGACCTTGATACGGGCCAGTTTGGCCACTTTTGCGGCGGTGCTTTGGTCAATCGACATGGAAACCCTCATCTCGTGTTAGGACGCATTTACCGCCGCACCGCCGCCGCCGCAAGCCTGTGGCGGCGCGAAACCCCGGTGAAATCGGCGTGACGGAGCGCGGGCGAGTGGATTTTTGCACCAAGCGCGATAGGCTTAGGCCAAGACGATGCGCCAGCGGGGCCGATCGTAACAGTATTGAGGGAGACAGAACATGAAGATCATCTGGTTGGGCCATGGCAGTTTTCGCATCGAGACCGCAGGGCAGGTTCTGCTGGTCGACCCTTGGCTCACCGGCAATCCCATGCTCGCCGAGGACCAGCATGACGCCGCGATCACCGGCGCCACCCATATCATTCTGACCCATGCGCATTTCGACCATGTGATCGACGTGCTGGCGCTGGCGCGACGCCTGGATGTGCCGATTGTGGGGCAATATGACCTGATGGGCATCTGGGGCGAGACCGAGGAGGTCACCACCATCGGCTTCAACAAAGGCGGAACCGTCAATCTGGACGGGCCGCAACTGGCGATGGTGCCTGCCTCGCACAGCTCGACCTTTGCCACCCAGGACGGGCTGCGCACCGGGGGCAGCGAAGTCGGCTACATGCTGATGAGTGAAAACAAGACGCTCTATATCTCGGGCGATACCGGGTTGATGGCCGATATGGACTGGATGGGGGATTACTACAAACCCGACATCGGCATCCTGAGCGCGGGCGGGCATTTCACCATGGATATGGCGCAGGCGGCCTATGCGGCGACACGGTATTTCAACTTCAAAACCGTGATCCCCTGCCACTACCGCACGTTCCCGATCCTTGAGCAGAGCGCCGAGAAACTGGCCGAGGCGCTGCCGGATGTGACGGTGATCGAGCCGCAGGTTCTGGACGTAATCGACGTCTAGCCGACAGGCTCCCGCCCGGACCCCGGTCTGCGGTGCAGATCCGGTCCCGTTGGGCGTGGCGCCGCCCCGGCCGGGGCGGCGCGGGCACGCGCGAAAGCCTGGTAGCGCGCTGACCTCAAAAGCGCGAAGATCACGCGTGCGGCCTGATCACTCGCCGCCGGATAAGGCCGGGGATTGAAAGCTGGCGCGCGCCCTGGCCGCCTGCGCGCGGCAGATGCAATGCTCCGCGTGATCATTGACCAGCCCCATCGCCTGCATGAAGGCAAAACAGGTGGTGGGGCCGACAAATTTCCAGCCCCGTTTCTTCAGCTCTTTTGACAGCGCGATGGACTGCGGCGTGATAGAGGCCGTCTGCGGCGGCACCTGCGCATCGGGACCGGGTTCAAACCGCCAGAAAAACGCCGCCAGCGAGCCCTCCTGCCTGACCATCTCCTGCGCGCGCCGGGCATTGTTGATCACCGCCTCGACCTTGCCGCGATGGCGGACAATGCCTGCATCCTGCAACAGGCGCTCCACATCTGGCGGGCCAAATTCCGCCACGCGGTCCCAGTCAAAATCATGGAAGGCGGCGCGGAAGTTCTCGCGCTTGGCCAGAATGGTCCGCCAGCTCAGGCCGGATTGAAAGCTCTCCAGACAGATCTTTTCAAACAGGCGGCGATCATCTGCCACCGGATAGCCCCATTCCTGATCGTGATAGGCCAGAAACTCGGGCGCGGATCCAGCCCAGCCACAGCGCAGCTGCCCGTCATCTGCCAGATATTCCTTGCTCATCACTCGCCCCCTTTTTCGGCAGTGCAGGCCGCTCATCTGCTGGCCCGCCGCGCCGCCACGCTACGGGCAGGAAATCAGCGCGGTCAACCGCCCCCCGCGCGACGCGCCGCAAAGAACTCCTTCAGCAGGGTTTCGGCCGGCTCTGCGCTAATGCCATCGTAAACCTCGGGCGCGTGATGAGCCTGCGGGTGCGAGAACACGCAGGCACCATGGGCGACGCCACCGGATTTCGGATCGGACGCCCCGTAGTAAACACGCCCGATGCGGGCGGCAGCAATCGCCGCCGCGCACATCGCGCAGGGTTCCAGCGTCACGTAAAGGTCGTGACCGGTCAACCGCTCGGAACCGGCGGCGGCGCAGGCCGCACGGATCACCAGCACCTCGGCATGGGCGGTGGGGTCGTTCAGTTCGCGGGTGCGATTGCCCGCCTGTGCCACGACACGGCCATCCGGCGCGATCAGCACGGCGCCCACCGGCACCTCGCCGCGCGCGGCGGCTGCGCGCGCCTCGGCAAGGGCAATATCCATATGAGAACGAAACGGCATAGCTCTCCCTGCCCCAGAATGGGAGCTTTCGCAACCGCGCGGAATGATCTATGGCCTCAGGTATGAGCAAAACACCATCCTCCCCCAAGGGCCAGCGCCCCGCAGCGGCGAAACCAGCCCGCGCCAGCAAGAAACCGACCGCCCCCTCCGCAACCGGCGAGAGCCCGGACGGCGACCGCATCGCAAAGGTGCTGTCGCGCGCCGGTGTTGCATCGCGGCGCGAGGCCGAAAAGATGATCGCCGAAGGGCGTATCGCCGTGAACGGCAAGGTCATCGACAGCCCGGCGCTGAATGTGGTGTTGGGCAAGGACCGGATCGTGGTGGATGGCATGCCGATGCAGGATCCGGAGCCGCCGCGCCTGTGGATGTATCACAAACCAGCGGGGCTGGTGACCACCACCAGCGACGAGCTGGACCGCCGGACCATCTTTGATGAGCTGCCCGAGGACATGCCCCGTGTGATGACGGTCGGCAGGCTTGACCTCAACTCCGAGGGGCTGCTGCTGCTGACCAATGACGGCGGCATCAAGCGGCAGCTGGAGCTGCCGTCGACCGGCTGGCTGCGCCGCTACCGGGTGCGGATCAACGGCCGACCGAAGGACAGCGATTTTGAACCGCTGCGTCAGGGGCTCGTGATCGAGGGAGAGAGATTTCAGCCGATGACGGTCGCGCTGGATCGTCAGCAGGGCGCAAACGCCTGGCTGACCATTGGCCTGCGCGAAGGCAAGAACCGGGAGATCCGCCGCGCCATTGAGGATATCGGGTTCACCGTAAACCGCCTGCTGCGCCTGTCGTATGGGCCGTTCCAGCTGGGCAATCTGAAGCCAGGCGAAGTCGAGGAGCTGCGTCCGCGTGTGGTGCGCGATCAGCTGGGTCTGACCGGTCCCGAGACCGAGGAAGACGACAAGCCCAAGCGCCCAGGCCGCCCGGTACGACAGCGCCCCGGTGCCGCGAAACCGGCGGGCAAGCCAGCGACGAAAGCCGGCGCAAGACCAGCGACAAAACCAGGCGGCAAGCCCGTCGGAAAACCTGCCGGAAAACCGGCGGGCCGTTCATTTGCAGGCTCGGACCGCTCTGGCGACAGACCCGCAGAGCGTTCAGGCGCCCGGCCCGCCGGCCGGTCCGGTCCTGGCGGCGCGTCCGGCGGCAAATTTTCAGGCAAGGGCAAACCCGCTGACCGGTTCGCCGGAAAGCCCGGAGGAAAACCGGCGGGTCGCAGCACGGAGACGCCGGGCGGCAGACCGACCGGCAAGCCGACTGGCAAGCAAGCTGGCAAACCGACCGGAAAACCGATGGACAAGCCGACAGGCAAACCGACCGGAAAATTCGGCGGCAAACCCGCAGGCGGCGGAGCTGGCCGTGATGCGGGTCGCAGTTCAGCCCCACGCGGTGGCGGCAAACCGCCCCGGCGCTGAGCCACCGCCAAAGACGGCCCTGCGGCGAAGGCCTGAGACTTCCCCCTAGCAAGATGGCGCTGCATATCCTAAGTTTCCAATTGCTTGGAGCGCTCATCTCGGGGGAATAAACGTGCAGAAACTCGCCTTTGTGGCCTTGCTGATCCTGATGATCGGTCTGGCAACCGGCTGGCTGGTCGGAGGCTGATCGCATGGCGCGGCGTTTTGGCGGCAAATACAGTCCCGACGAACAAGAGCGGAAAGCCGCCGATGAACCGGCGTCGGGCGGCGCGGGCTCCAGTTCTGGCAGCTATCGCAATGCCCGCGTCGATCCGGTCGGAGCACGCGCCAATCTGATGGCGCTGCCTGCCGGTCTGGTCGCGCTGATGTCCGTTTTTTCGGGGGCTGCCGGTCTCGCCTTTGGGCTGCTTGCGGCCGCGACATGGGCCGGATCGGCCTATCTGCTGCGCGACGGGCTGAGGGCCGAGGCCGCTTATGACGATCGCAAGGTCGCCCGTCGCCCTGCCCTGCCCCGCAAGATCCTCGCCGCGCTGCTCTGCGGTGTCGGCGCGCTGTTTGCCGCCTGGCGGCAGGACCCCGGCGCGCTGACGGCGCTGATCTATGCCGCAGCGGCGAGCGGCCTGCATCTGGCGGCCTTTGGGCTTGATCCCCTGCGCGACAAGGGCGCCGAGGGCATCGACGATTTCCAGCGCGACCGGGTCGCCCGTGTCGTCGAAGAGGCGGAAACCTATCTCTCGGCCATGAAGGATGCTGCTCTGCGCGCCCGTGACCGCGAGGTCGAACAGCGGGTTGAGGCCTTTCAGGAGGTGGCGCGCGATCTCTTCCGCACGGTTGAGGAAGACCCCCGCGACCTGACCGGCGCGCGGCGCTATCTGACCGTCTATCTGATGGGCGCGCGCGACGCCACGATCAAGTTTGCCGATATCTATACGCGCAGTGGCGACCCCCGATCGCGCGAGGATTATCTGGCGCTGCTGCGCGACCTTGAGGAAAACTTTGCCGCCCGCACCCGCAAGATGCTGCTGGAGGACCGCACCGATCTGACCGTTGAAATCGACGTGCTGCGGGACCGTTTGCAGCGCGAGGGCGTTCACCTGGACCCCCGCTGACACAGCCATAAGGAACTTCGACATGTCCAAGACGACCCAGACGAAAGCCGCCCAGGAGGCTCAGCTGATCTCCGAAATCACCGCGATCGCACTGCCGGAACCGACGGCCGAAATCCAGTCGCTGGATCAGGCCGACGCCGCCACCAGTGCAGACATACAGTCGCGCATGGCGCAGATCGACATGTCCGACAGCAACTCGATCATCAACTTCGGCTCCGGTGCGCAGGCTGAATTGCAACAGATCAGCCAGGCCATGCTGACCGATGTGCGCAACAAGGATGTCGGCCCTGCCGGCGATTCCCTGCGCAATATCGTCACCACGATACGGGGCTTTTCGGTGTCCGAACTGGATGTGCGCCGCAAGCGCAGTTTCTGGGAGCGGCTGCTGGGTCGCGCTGCGCCCTTTGCGAAGTTCACCGCGCGATTTGAGGATGTGCAGGGCCAGATCGACCGCATCACCGACAATCTGCTTGGCCATGAGCATCAGCTGCTGAAGGATATCAAGTCGCTTGATCTGCTCTATGCCAAGACGCTGAGCTTCTATGACGAACTGGCGCTCTATATTGCAGCAGGTGAGGCCAAGCTGGCCGAACTGGACAGCAAGGAAATCCCGGCGCTGGAGGCGGCAGTGGCCGCCGCACCGGAGGCCGATCAGGTGATGCGCGCGCAGGAGCTGCGCGACATGCGCGCGGCCCGCGACGATCTGGAACGCCGGGTGCATGATCTGAAGCTCACGCGCCAGGTGACGATGCAGTCGCTGCCGTCGATCCGGCTGGTGCAGGAGAATGACAAATCGCTGGTGACCAAGATCAATTCGACGCTGGTCAATACCGTGCCGCTCTGGGAGACCCAGCTGGCACAGGCTGTTACCATCCAGCGCTCCGCCGAGGCGGCGGCGGCGGTGCGCGATGCCAATGACCTCACCAATGAGCTGCTGACCTCCAACGCGGCCAATCTGCGCGAAAGCAACAAGATGATCCGACAGGAGATGGAGCGCGGTGTCTTTGATATCGAAGCGGTGAAACAGGCGAATGCGGATCTGATCGGCACCATTCAGGAAAGCCTTCAGATCGCCGATGAGGGCAAGGCCAAGCGCGCCGCCGCCGAGGCGGAGCTTAAGAAGATGGAAGCGGAGCTGCGTGACACGCTGGCCTCGGCAAAGGCGCGGCGCGACGGGGTCGGCGATACCGCCGCCACGGCGGTTCCCGGCACCGCATGACCGCAGCCGCGCCGATATCGCAGCGCGCCCGAAGGCGACGGCTGGTGCCGGTGCTTGTCGGCGCGCTGGCCGGGACTGCGTTCCTGATGGGATGCGATCCCCTCGCTCAGCGCACCTCGCTGGTGCCGCCGACACGCCCGGCCAATCTCGCCCCGCAGCCCAAGCCGCCCTCCGCCGAGAGCCAGCGGCTGGCCCGCTACTATGGCGCCCTCCAGCAGGACCTGCTGACGCGCGGGCTGCTGCGGACCGATGGGGGCGGGCCGGAGACGCCCTATGACGCCGATGATCTGCGCCGGAATTTTGAGCAGATCGCCTTTTACGACGAATATGGCAGCAGCAATCTGCGCACCTCCGGCGCGCTTGGGCGCTGGGACGGGCCGGTGCGTCTGCGGGCCGATTTTGGCCCCTCGGTCAGCGCAGAACAGCAGCAGAAGGATCGCGCCACCCTTGATGCCTATGCCGCCCGTCTGGCCCGGATCACCGGCCATCCGATCAGCACCACCACCAGCCGCGCGCGCGCCAATTTCAACGTGATCTTTGCAGGCGCCGACGACAGCGCCTATGTCGCCGGCCGCGTGCGGGAGATCCTGCCGTCGATCAGCGACGCCGACCTAGAGGTTTTTGCCAACCCGCCGCAGAGCTACTATTGTCTGGTGCGCGCCGGGGGGCTGCAGGCGGATCCATCGTCCTATATGCGCGGGGTCGCGCTTATCCGCGCCGAGCACCCGGATCTGGCGCGGCGCAGCTGTATCCACGAGGAAGTTGCCCAGGGCCTTGGCCTGCGCAACGACAGCCCGCAGGCGCGCCCCTCGATTTTCAACGATGACGACGAATTTGCGCTGCTGACCAGCCAGGATGAGAAACTCCTGAAAATCCTGTACGATCCGCGCCTGCGCACCGGCATGTCCGCCGATGAGGCGCGGCCCATCGTGCAAGCCATCGCATATGATATCATGGGAGAGCCGCAGTAGCGGCTCCGCATTTGCCGACCCCGATGCCCCGGCATCGCCGAAAGAGGATGAAGACAATGGGTATTTTCGACTTTCTCAAGGGAGAGTTCATCGACGTCATCCACTGGACCGACGACACCAATGACACGCTGGTCTGGCGGTTCGAGCGCGAAGGCCACGCGATCAAATACGGCGCCAAGCTGACGGTGCGCGAAGGTCAGGCGGCGGTTTTTGTGCATGAAGGTCAGCTGGCCGATGTCTTCACCCCCGGTCTCTACATGCTGGAGACCAACAACATGCCGATCATGACCACCCTGCAACATTGGGATCACGGCTTTCAGTCGCCGTTCAAATCCGAGATCTACTTTGTCGACACCACCCGGTTCAATGATCTGAAGTGGGGCACCAAGAACCCGATCATGGCGCGTGACCCGGAGTTCGGGCCGGTCCGTCTGCGCGCCTTTGGCACCTATAGCATCCGGGTGGTGGACCCGGCCCGGTTCCTGAGTGAGATCGTCGGCACCGATGGTGAGTTCACCATGGATGAAATCTCCTTCCAGATCCGCAATATCATCGTCCAGCAGGTGAGCCGGGTTCTGGCAGGCTCCGGCATTCCGGTTCTGGATATGGCTGCAAATACCGCCGATCTGGGCAAGCTGGTGGCGGCTGAGATTTCCGCCACGGTGGCCGAATACGGCATCGCGATCCCGGAGCTCTATATCGAGAATATCTCGTTGCCCGCCGCGGTCGAACAGGCGCTGGACAAGCGCACCCAGATGGGAATCGTCGGTGATCTTGGCCGTTACACGCAGTTCTCCGCCGCCGAGGCGATGACCGCCGCCGCCCAGGCGCCCAATAGTGGCATGGGGGCCGGAATGGGCATGGGGATGGGCATGGCAATGGCCCAGCAGATGGCGCAGATGGCGCAGCCGGGTGCCGCCGCTCATGCAGCGGGTCAGACCAGCGGTCCCTGGGGCGCGCGGCCCGCACCCGCTGCGCCGCAGGCCGCCGCGCCGGTGGCGCCGCCGCCTCCACCGGTGGAACATGTCTGGCACATCGCCGAGAACGGTCAGACCACCGGCCCCTATTCCAAGGCCCGACTGGGGCGAATGGCACAAGAGGGCGGATTGCGCCGGGACAGCCTGGTCTGGACACCCGGTCAGGACGGCTGGAAGGCGGCAGGCGATGTCATCGAACTGGCGCAGCTGTTCACCATCATGCCACCGCCGCCTCCGCCACCGCCGCCCGCACCGCCGGCTGGCTGACATCACACAATCCCGAGGGCGCTGCGATCACCGGCGCCCTTTCTCAGGACCGACCGCAGCCCTTGTGCCACGAAGGACCTTCTGCATATGACCCGACGCAGCGCGCTCAAATGGCAGCACTGGCTGAGCCTTGGATTGATCCTCTATTTCTTTCTCGTGGAACCGGAGGAAAACCGCGCCGATCCGGGGCTGGCGCTGGCCACCCACGCGGGCGTCGGCCTGCTCCTTGCCGTGGTCGTGCTGATCTGGACACTTGTCTATCTGCGCAAAGGGCTGGCCGGGCGCGCCGGTCCCAAGCTGCCGGGCTGGGCCAGACGGTTCCACGGGTTGAACCACCGTGTCTTGCAGATCGGCCTGCCGGTCATGGTCGCAACCGGAGCGCTGGCCGGGGTGCTGGCTCCCTTTGCGATCCGCGCTTTTGGGGTGTTGCCGATCAATCCGGCCGCAGGCAGCCGCACCCTGCATGAGCTGGCTGAAGAGCTGCATGAACTTGCCTTTGATGCGCTGCTCATTGTCATCGTCCTGCATGGGCTGTTCCATCTGTGGCGCCATTTCCTGTTGAAGGACAACGCCCTGCGCATCATGGTGCCGAAACTGCTGCATAGATATCTTTGAGGCTTCCCCACGTGACCCAGCCCCCACCGCCGCCGCCCTCCGGCCTGTCGCCTGCCGAGAGCTCCGCCAGCGCCGAGACGCAGGCACCGCTTGAGGAACATCGGTTCCCCTGCGAGCAATGCGGCGCGGATTATCGCTATGATCCTGAAAACGGCACGCTGACCTGCGATCATTGCGGCCACCGGGAAGCGATCCGATCCGGCCCGTGGCGGGGTGGCAGCCTGCGGGAGCTGGATTTCGAGACGGCGCTCTCCTCGGGGCTGGCCGAGGCCGACATGGAAGAAACCCGCGTGTTGCGCTGTCCGAACTGCGCCGCGCAGGTGGAATTTGACCCAAAGGACCATGCGGGGGAATGTCCGTTCTGCGCCACGCCGATGGTCACAGACACCGGGATCCACCGTCATATCAAGCCCAAGGGCGTGCTGCCCTTCGCCTTTGATGAGCGCAGCGCCCATCAGGCGATGTCGGACTGGCTGGGCCAGCTGTGGTTTGCGCCGAGCGGCCTGCAACAATATGCCCGCAAAGGCCGACGCATGGACGGCATCTATGTCCCCTACTGGACCTTCGACGCCGACACCCGCTCACAGTATCGCGGCCAGCGCGGCACCGTCTATTATGTCACCGAAACCGTGATGGTCGACGGCAAGCGCCAGTCGCGGCAGGTGCCGAAGATACGCTGGCGGCCGGTCTCGGGGCGGGTGCAGCGGTTCTTTGACGATGTGCTGGTGCTCGCCTCCAAGAGCCTGCCGAAAAAGAACACCGATGCGCTGGAGCCCTGGGACCTGTCGGCGCTGGAGCCTTACCAGCCGCAGTATCTGGCCGGGTTCCGGGCCGAGGCCTATGCGGTGGAACTGGCCGATGGCTACGGCGAGGCGACTGCGCGGATGCGCCGGGTCATCGAACGCGACGTGCGTTTTGACATTGGCGGGGATCGGCAACGGATCGAACATATCGACAGCGATTTTTCCGATATCACCTTCAAACATGTGCTGCTGCCGGTCTGGCTGGCCGCTTATAAATATCGGGGCAAGACTTATCGTTTTGTGGTCAACGGGCAATCCGGTCGGGTACAGGGAGAACGCCCCTATTCGGTGTGGAAAATTGCCGCCGCCGTTGCTCTGGCACTGCTGATCGGCGCTGCTGTGGCCTATTTCGGATCACGCTGACATTCCGCGCCGAGGCCACGACTCCCCCGAAGCCGACATAAGGATCCGCCATGACCACCCTTCCTGCGCTTGATGCGCTGTTCAGCCGCCGTCACAGCTGTCGCGGCTTTCGCCCCGATCCGGTACCCCGTGCGGTTATCGAGGATATCCTGCGTTGCGCCCAGAAAGTGCCCTCCTGGTGCAATGCCCAGCCCTGGCAGGTGACGCTGTTCAGCGGCGCGGCGACGGATGCGCTGCGGGTGGCCCTGGCGGAGGCGGTCGCAAAGGATCCTGTTGCCCCCGACCTCCCCTTTCCCGAGCGTTACAGTGGCGATTACAAGGCGCGGCGACAGGCCTGCGGCTGGGCGCTTTATGAGGCGGTTGGTGTTGAACGCGGCGATCGCGCCGCCTCTCACCGGCAGATGATGCGCAACTTTACGCTTTTTGACGCCCCCCATTGCGCGATTCTGACCAGCCCCAAGGAGCTTGGCCCCTATGGTGCGCTGGATTGCGGTGGCTTTGTCACCGGGTTCACGCTGGCCGCAACCGCAGCGGGCGTTGCCAGCATCGCGCAGGCGGCTGTTGCCACCTATGCGCCGATGCTGCATCAGCTCTGCGACATACCGGAGGATCGAAATATCCTTTGTGCGCTGTCTTTCGGCTATGCCGATCCCGACCACCCGGCCAACCAGTTCCGCACTGAACGCGCTGAACTGCACGACTTCACCACCTGGCGCGACTGACGCCGCATATCACTGAGTAGGATAATCCATGCGTGCCCTGATCCAGCGAGTGTCCGAGGCGTCTGTCACCGTCGACGGCGATATCATCGGTGAAATCGGTGAAGGCCTGCTGATCCTGATCTGCGCGATGGCGGGGGACAGCGCGGCCGAAGCGGATCAGATGGCGGCCAAGATCAGCAAGCTGCGGATTTTCCGCGATGAGGCGGGCAAGATGAACCGCTCGGTAAAGGACATCGGCGGCGGCGCGCTGGTTGTCAGCCAGTTTACACTGGCCGCCGATACCCGCCGTGGCAACCGGCCCGGCTTCTCCAATGCCGCCGCGCCGGATCTGGGCCGCGCGCTTTACACCCGGTTTGCCGATCAGCTGGCGGCGCTTGAGGTGCCTGTGGCGCGCGGGTCCTTTGGGGCCGATATGCAGGTTGCGCTGATCAACTCCGGTCCGGTGACCATCTGGATGGACAGCGCGGACTGGTGAACTGCGCTTTTCTGCGGGCGGATTGCGGTTAGGTTGCGGATGTCGTTTTCCGTCATGTCCTGACGCGCCCATTGGTGCCAAAGCAAGCATCCGAAATCGCGCAAATGCGCCAGATCGGCCATCGCGCCCGCAGCTGCGGCCTGTCGCAAAACCGGCTCGGATCACCCGTTTTGGCCGAAAATCAGGCGGGGTCCACCATCCATTGGCGAAATACGGGGTGCGGCGGCGATAATAATTGGCATCGCGAGTGCATTGGTTTTTTCCACATATTGTCCCACCAGCCATTCACTTCTTACCAAATACGACATACCAGTTCCAAAAGACGACGGGATCACCGTCTCTTTATGCCTTCGCCATCCCCGCCTGCGCCAGAAAGCACGCTAATAAGGGTTGCGAGGTCGCAGCAAATGCGCAAACCTTGAATGACAATTCAAGAAATGACGTGTTCAGCGTCTAGATACGACAGGGAGTCCGCAATGAAAGACCAGATTGATTTCATGACGCAAAGCGTCACCTCCGGGAAAATGACCCGGCGTGAATTCATGGGCAAAACCGCCGCACTCGGCATCAGCGCCGCAGTAGCAGGCAGCCTGTTTGCCCGCGCCGTCGAGGCCGCAGGCCCGGTCAAAGGGGGCACGCTGAAGCTCGGCTCCATCGGCGGCGGCAGCACCGACTCGCTCGATCCCGCCGTGGCCGCAAGCCAGGTGCCCTACCACAATCTTTATCAGTTCGGTGAAACGCTGGTGAACGTGACGCCCGAAGGCGGCATCGAAAACCGTCTCGCCGAAAGCGTCGAAGCCAGTGCAGACGCCAAGACCTGGACCTTCAAGATCCGCAAGGGCGTTGAATTCCACAACGGCAAGGCGGTGACGGCCGAGGACGTGATGCGCACCATGGAGCGCCACTCCAACGAGGACAGTAAATCGGGTGCGCTCGGCATTATGCGCGGCATCGAAAGCATGAAGGCCGATGGCGACAACTTCGTCGTCTCGCTGACCACGCCCAACGCCGACCTGCCCTATCTGATGGCCGATTATCACCTGATGATCCAGCCTGATGGCGGCTTTGACAACCCGGCAGCGGGCATCGGTTCCGGTGCCTATATGCTGGTCGCCGATGAGCCGGGCGTGCGCCATATGTGGAAGAAGAACCCCAACTACTGGGATGACACCCGCGGCCATGTCGATGAAGTCGAAATCGTGGTAATCAACGACGCCACCGCCCGTATGGCGGCGCTGCAATCGGGTCAGGTACATATCGCCAACCGTGTTGAGCCGAAGGTTGCAGGTCTCCTCGACCGTGCACCGAACCTGACCGTGCGCAACGCAGCCGGTCCGGGCCACTATGTGTTCATCATGCATTGCGACACCGCGCCGTTTGACAACAACGAGCTGCGCCTGGCGCTTAAATATGCCATCAACCGTGAGGAAATGGTCGATAAGGTTCTGCGCGGTTATGGCTCCGTCGGTAACGACATGCCGATCAACTCCGCCTATCCGCTGTTTGATGACAGCATCCCGCAGCGCCCGTTTGATCCGGCCAAAGCGGCAGAGCACTACAAGAAATCCGGCCATGACGGCAGCCCGATCACCCTGCGGGTGTCGGATGTTGCCTTCCCGGGTGCATTGGATGCAGCCCAGCTGTTCCAGCAGTCGGCCAATGCCGCCGGTATCCCGCTGGAACTGAAGCGCGAGCCCGGTGATGGTTACTGGTCCGAAGTCTGGAACGCCCAGCCGTTCTGTGCCTCCTACTGGGGTGGCCGTCCGGTGCAGGATCAGATGTATTCGACCGCTTATCTGTCGACCGCAGACTGGAACGACACCCGCTTCAAGCGCGAAGACTTTGACCAGCTGTTGTTTGCCGCCCGCGGCGAGCTGGACGAAGCAAAGCGCAAGGCGCTCTACAGCCAGATGGGCATGATGGTGCGGGACGAAGGCGGTCTGATCTGCCCGATGTTCAACGACTTCATCGAAGCGACCAGCAGCAAGGTTCAGGGTTGGGTGGTGGATTCCACCGGCGACACCATGGCCGGCAAATGGTCGCATAAGTGCTGGTTGGCCTGATAGAGGTCCATGCCATGCACCCCGTCGTGAAACTTGTGTCCCAGCGCCTCGCGCTGGGACTAATTCTCTTGATCGCCGCATCCGTGCTCATCTTCATGGGCACCTTGATCCTGCCCGGCGATGTGGCGCAGTCCATTCTGGGTCAGTCGGCCACGCCCGAGGCACTTGCCAACCTGCGCGAGGAACTGGGGCTGAATGAACCGGCTGTTCTGCGCTATTTCGACTGGCTGTTCGGCGCCCTGCAAGGTGATCTGGGCACCGCCCTGACCAATGGTCAGGACATTGCAACCAGCATTGGCCGCCGTCTTGGCAACACGCTGTTCCTGGCGTTCTGGGCTGCCGTGATCTCGGTTCCCTTGGCGATCTTCCTGGGCCTTCTGGCGGTACGTTACCGCGACCGCTGGCCTGACAAACTGATCTCGGCCGTGACATTGGCCTCGATCTCGATCCCGGAATTCCTGATTGGCTATCTGCTGATCTATTTCGTTGCGGTGCAGATGGGCTGGTTCAGCTCTGTCGCAATGATCAATGAATCCATGAGCCTGCTGGAAAAACTGAACGCCATTGCCCTGCCCGTCGCGGTGCTGACACTGGTGGTTCTGGCGCATATGATGCGCATGACGCGGGCGGCGATCCTCAACGTGATGCAATCGGCCTATATCGAGACGGCGGAGCTGAAGGGGCTGAGCACCTTCAACGTGATTGCCCGTCACGCCTTTCCCAATGCCATCGCACCGATCGTCAATGTGGTGATGCTGAACCTCGCCTATCTGGTGGTCGGCGTCGTGGTGATCGAGGTGGTTTTTGTCTACCCCGGCATGGGCCAGTATCTGGTCGACCACGTGTCCAAGCGTGACGTCCCGGTGGTGCAGGCCTGCGGTCTGATCTTTGCCGCCGTCTACATCGTGCTGAACATGATTGCCGACATCGTGGCGATCCTGTCGAACCCGCGTCTGAGGCATCCGAAATGAAGAATATCCCTATCTCTGCAATGATCGGGCTGTTCTTCACGGCCCTCTACTTCCTGATGGCGATCTTTGCACCGCTGCTGGCCCCCTATGGGATGGCTGAAATTGTCGGTGACGTCTGGGAGCCGCGCTCGGCTGAGCATCTCCTTGGCACCGACAATATCGGCCGTGATCTTCTCAGCCGGATGATCTATGGCGGACGCACCACCATCTTCATCGCCACTGCGGCCACCATCCTGTCCTTTGTCACCGGATCGGTGCTGGGCTTCTTTGCCGCCGTTGCCGGTGGCTGGGTGGATCAGGTGATGTCGCGGCTGGTCGATCTGGTGATGTCGATCCCGACGCTGATCTTTGCCCTTGTGGTGCTGTCGGTGATGCCGGTGACCGTGCCGGTTCTGATCGTGGTTATGGGTCTGCTGGACTCCACCCGCGTCTATCGTCTCGCCCGTGCTGTTGCGGTGGATATCGAGGTGATGGACTACGTCGAAGCCGCGCGTCTGCGGGGTGAGAAAACCGCCTGGATCATCTTCCGCGAAATCCTGCCCAACGCGCTGTCACCGCTGGTGGCCGAAATGGGCCTGCGGTTCATCTTCATGGTGCTGTTTGTCTCGACGCTCTCTTTCCTCGGCCTTGGCGTGCAACCGCCAGAAGCCGACTGGGGCGGGATCGTGAAAGAAAACAAGGAAGGCATCGTCTATGGCATTCCGGCGGCACTGCTGCCTGCCATCGCCATCGCCACCCTTGCGATCTCGGTCAACCTTGTCGCGGACTGGGTCCTGAACCGCACAACCTCGCTGAAAGGAGGCCGCGGATGAGCGAACCTCTTATGAAAGTGCGCAATCTCAAGATCGGCGCAACTGTCTACCCGCCGGGGGAAAAGCCCCATGACATCGAAATCGTGCATGGTGTCAGCTTTGATCTGCAACCGGGCAAGGTGCTGGGGCTGATCGGCGAATCCGGCGCCGGAAAATCCACCATCGGGCTGGCCTCCATGGCCTATGGCCGGGGCGGTGTGAAGATCACCGGCGGCGAGGTCTGGGTGAATGGCCGCGATATCCTGCAATCCAAACTGCGCGATATCCGTCGCCTGCGCGGCGGCGAGGTCACCTATGTCTCGCAATCGGCGGCGGCCTCGTTCAACCCGGCCAAGAAGATCATGGAACAGGTGATCGAAGCGGCGGTTGAACAGGGCAAGTTCTCCAAGAAAGAGGCCGAAGCCCGCGCCCGCGCGCTTTTTGCCAAGCTGGGTCTGCCCGATCCCGACAATATCGGCGAGCGCTATCCGCATCAGGTCTCCGGCGGTCAGCTGCAACGCTGCATGACGGCGCTGGCGCTCTGCCCGGAGCCGGATCTGGTGGTCTTTGACGAGCCGACAACGGCGCTGGATGTGACGACCCAGATCGAGGTGCTGATGGCGATCAAGGAAGCCATCCGCGACACGGGTGTGGCTGCACTCTATATCACCCATGACCTTGCGGTGGTGGCACAGGTGAGCGACGACATCATGGTGCTGCGCCACGGCAATATGGTGGAATACGGCCCCGTCGATCAGATCATCAACGCCCCGCAGGAGGAGTACACACAGGCGCTGGTCTCGGTGCGCTCCATCACCCATGAGGAAAAGGCCCCGACCTCGGAGCCGGTGCTGAGCGTGCGCAATATCACCGCGCGCTACCAGGGCACCAAATTCGATGTGCTGCATAATGTGAACGTCGACCTGCACCCCGGTCAGACGCTGGCCGTGGTCGGAGAATCCGGCTCTGGTAAATCGACACTGGCACGGGTGATCACCGGGCTATTGCCACCGCGCGAGGGTGATATCGAGTTTGCCGGGCGTCGGCTGTCCTCCGATCTGGCGGGACGCACCCGCGAGGATCTGCGCGAATTGCAGATGATCTATCAGATGGCGGATGTGGCGATGAATCCGCGCCAGACCGTCGGTACGATCATCGGCCGTCCGCTGGAGTTCTACTTTGGCATGAAGGGCGCCGAAAAGCGCAAGCGCATCATCGAACTGCTGGATGAGATCGAGCTGGGCGAAAGCTTCATCGACCGTTACCCGGCGGAGCTGTCGGGCGGACAGAAACAGCGGGTGTGTATTGCACGTGCGCTGGCGGCCAAGCCCAAGATGATCATCTGCGACGAGGTCACCTCGGCGCTGGATCCACTGGTGGCCGATGGCATTCTGAAGCTGTTGCTGGAACTGCAAAAGATCGAGAATGTCGCCTATCTGTTCATCACCCACGATCTCGCCACGGTGCGGGCGATTTCGGATAATATCGCGGTGATGTATCAGGGCCGCGTCCAGCGCTATGGCGGCAAGACCGAAGTGCTGTCGCCCCCCTTTGACGATTACACCGATCTGCTGCTCAGCTCGGTGCCGGAAATGCGGCTCGGGTGGCTGGAAGAGGTCATCGCCAACCGCAAGATGGAAAGTGCGGGCAACTAGCAGCCCAGCACCTGATATCCCCCCGTCGCAGGCAACTGCGGCGGGACGCACTCAAAGGCGGTCGCAGGAACACTCCTCACGGCCGCCTTTTTAACTCACCTTTACAAGACCTTGGGTTCTGCGATGGACAACAAACTTCTCCTTATCATCTTGGACGGGGTGCCGTGGCGCAACTTCCGTCGGCTGTTTGGCAATCTGGAAGGCTGGGTCGACAGCGGCGAAGCGCGGGTCTGGAAACACCGGTCGGTGCTGCCCTCGATCTCCGCCAGCTGCTATGCCTCGATCCACACAGGTGTTGCCCCCGCCGAACATGGCTGCACCGGCAATGGCAATGTCTTCCGCTTGGGCCACAAGGATGTGTTCAGCCAGGTTCGCGAGGGCGGCGGCGTAACCGGTGCGGTGGCGCATAGTTTCTGGTCCTCCTTCTTCAACCGCCACCCCTATGACCCCGTGCGCGACGTTGAATATGACGAACCGGACAGCGCCACGATCAATCACGGGCGGTTCCATTCGATGACCGGCTACGGGCTGGACAACCAGATGACCCCGTCGGACGTCGATCTGTTTGGCACGCTGACAAACCTCTGCCTGCGGTTCGGGCTGAACTACGGAATGCTGCACACCTGCACGCTGGACAGCATGGGGCACCGGTTTTTCCACGATTGCCAGCAAATGGACCACGCCTGTTTCGTCATGGATGAGATGCTGGCGCCGTTTATCTTCAAATGGCGCGAAATGGGCTATGAGATCATCGTCACCGCCGATCACGGGCAGGATGATCGCGGCCACCACGGCGGGCGCAGCGCCCTGCAACAGGAAACCGCGCTGTATTATTTCGGCCCGGCCGAAGGCCCGGCAGAAGATGTGGTGATCGACCAGCGCCAGCTGGCGCCTACCATCCTCAGCCGCCTTGGTGCGCCCATCGCCGACACGATGAAGGCAAAATCTTTCCTCGGCTGAGGATCCATGGCAGGCTTATCGGACCGTCGCCGCGATCAACAGGAGCCTGCCATGCCCATCCGCTATCTTACACTACTGTTAACGCTGCTGCCCTTGCCCGCGTTTGCACAGGACGGCTGCGATGATCTGTGGTTCACGCGAAATCTGATCATGGACCGTGCCGGCTATTGTTTTGGAACGGTGCTGGGCCAAAGCGTTTTCGACAATAGCGATTGCCTCGGAAAATCCGTCGCGCTTGACCCGCAGAGCAACCGGCAGGTGCAGGACATCCGCGCGCTGGAGAAGTATCACGGCTGCAAGGTCAACACCGGGCGCAGGCAGTTGACGCTGAACGATACGCATCTGCGGCGGTTGCTGGTGGATCTGCCGATCCGCGATGAATTTGAAGGCGCCTGTCTGGGTTGGCTTGGCGCTCCGGTCCCGCTCCATTCCGGCCATAGTGCGGGCACCGCCCGTATCGGCACGATCCAACCCGGCGACACCATCGGCTATGCGCATCTTCCAGTGGGCAACTGGTCCTATGTCACCACCCACAGCAGCGACTGGCGGGTCAAGAGCGGCGGCTGGTACAACCGCGCAGCCGCCCCTGAAAACTGCCGCGATTTCGCAGGCTGATCATGTGCCAGGGGCCGGGCGACGACAGCGCTCACTCATAGGGCCAGAGCCCCTGCCCCAGCGCCTCCACGGCGACGGAGATCCGTTCGAAACTGTCACGGGCGCGGCCGACGCTATGGCGGGCGCGCAGATAGCCATGGACCAGCCCCTGTTCGTTGATCCAATGCGCTTTGCCACCGGCGGCCATGATCTTGTCGCGGTAATGGCGGGAATCATCACGCACCGGATCACAGTCGGCAGTGATCAGCACCGTTGCGGGCAGGTTGGAAAAATCGGTATCGGCCAGCGGTTCGAGGGTCGGATCGCCCGTCGCCTGCGTGCCTTCCGGGCGGCGAATTGACCCGTAGTAGAGGATATCATCCCGTGTCAGCATCGGCGCCTGCGCGTGTTCCAGATAAGAGCCCTGATTGATATCGCCACCAAAGGCGCCGTAGATCAGCACCTGCCCCACCAGCCCGCCAATACGTCCGCGCGCATGATGCGCCACGGCGGCACAGAGATTGGCACCGGCGCTGTCACCAGCCAGAACCAGATCCCCCTCAAAACTGTCGCGGATCCACTGCAAGACCGCCCAGGCGTCCTCAAAGGCCGCAGGGTGGCGATGTTCTGGGGCCAGACGGTAATCCACCGCCACAACGCGATAGCCGCTCTGGGCGCAAAGCTCGGCGCAGACGTCATCGTGGCTGTCCAATCCACCAACGACAAAGCCGCCGCCATGGCAGTACATCACCGTGCAGCCCGGCTCTCCGGCGGTGTAGATCCGCACCGGGACCGCCCCCACCAGCCGATCCTCGCAGCGGACCACATCCGGGCGCGCGACACGGAATTCAGCGGCCATGTCATTATAGACCTTGCGCTGTTCCGTGATCGACAGATCCACCGCATCATCCGGGTAACATTCGCCGGTTTTGCGGATAAAGGCCCAGGTTTCTTCGTCGATCAGCCGCTCGTAGTTCATCTCACCCGTTCCCTATCTTCATAGTCCGTCGAATGAGATTAGCAGCGCCGAAATCAAAAACCATGCTTTACAAATGAAAAAAGCGCCCGCGTGGGGCGCTTTCTGATGCTGGGGTGGCGCAGTGCCATCCGCCGCTCTGGGATCAGCCCTTTGGCATCGGTTCCCAGGGGCGGGTAAAGACACCAAGCACATCCGAAATATCGGAGGCCGAAGCGCCATTGGCCTCAACCTGGGCGACCAGACCGCGGCTTTTGTCGTCGACCACATGTTCGACGCGCGCAGGCAGGCCTGCCTTCAGCAGGGCCTCATTGTAGATCCGGGTGATGGCATTCTTGCGCAGATCAGGTTTGAACACCTTGCCCACGGCCGTCTTTGGCAGCTCATCCATCACCGTGACATGTTTCGGGATTGCCGCGCGTTCATGCACGTGGATCTTGCAATAGGCCAAAAGATCCTCCGGCGTCACGCTTGCGCCATCCACCAGCTCGACAAAGGCACATGGCACCTCGCCGGCATGGGCATCCGGCTGGCCGATTGCACCCGCAAAGGCGACGGCCTCATGCCCCAGCAGCGCCTCTTCGATTTCGGCCGGATCAATATTGTGGCCGCCGCGGATGATCAGATCCTTCGCCCGGCCCGTGATCCAGAGATAGCCATCCGCATCCAGACGGCCCAGATCGCCGGTGCGCAGATAGGTGTCCTTGTAGAACAGACCTTCGTTCTTCTCGACCTCGGTATAGGTATGACCGGCATAGACGCCGGGGCTCGAGATACAGATCTCACCGATCTCATCCACACCCAGCTCGACCATATCGCCATTGGTTGCCTTCACGATCTTGACGTCAGTGTAGGGCAGCGGAATGCCGATCGAGCCGATCTTCTTTTCGCCCTGAACCGGGTTGCAGGAGACCAGGCAGGTCGCCTCGGTCAGGCCGTAACCTTCGACAATGCTGACGCCCGTTGCGCTTTCGAACCGTTTGAACAGTTCGACCGGCAGTGGCGCCGAGCCGGAGAAGGCCGTCTTTACGGTCGAGACATCGGCATCGACGGGCCGCTGCATCTTGGCCGAAATTGCAGTGGGTACGGTGATGATAAAGGAAATCTTCCAGCGTTCGATCAGCTTCCAGAAATTGTCAAAGACACCCTCGCCGCGATAGCCCTGCGGTGTCGGGAACACCACATGCGCCCCCGAGGCCACCGCCGCCATCAGGATCACATGGCAGGCAAAGACATGGAACAGCGGCAGCGGGCACATGATATTGTCATCTGCGGTAAACAGCAGCTTGCTGCCCAGCCAGCCGTTGTAGTTCATGCCGGAATAGGTGTGCTGCGCCACTTTGGGCATCCCGGTGGTGCCGCCGGTGTGGAAATAGCAGGCCACCCGGTCGCTGTCGGAATCCGCGAACGTCAGCTCGGTCGGATGCTTGCGCAGCTCTTTGTTGAAATTCTTGTAATCCGCATGGGCCAGCTTGTCCTTGCCCTCAAGCTTGGGGCGGATCATCGGTACAATCCAGGATTTTGGCGGCGTCAGATAGCGGTTGAGGTCGATTTCCAGAACCGTGTTCACCTTGGGCGCATGGCGCACCGCCTCCGCCACCTTCTGGGCGACGTCGGTCTTGGGGAAAGGCTTCAGCGTCACCACCACCTTCGCCCCGGTTTCGCGCAGGATCGAGGCGATCTGCTCCGGCTCAAGCAGAGGGTTGATCGGATTAGCGATGCCTGCCACAGCGCCGCCGAGCAGGGTCACGACGGTTTCATTGCAGTTCGGCAGGATATAGGCGACCACATCCTTTTCACCGATCCCCATGGAGCGGAACATATTCGCCGCCTGGGTCACCTTGTCCTTCAGCTGGCGCCAGGTCAGGGTCTCGGCCTTATCCTTGGGACCAGAGAATATCTGGTAGCTCACCGCGTTGTTGTCGGGAAATTTCCCGGCCGTACGGGACAGCAACCCATAAAGCGTCGTCGGCATATTCCGCTGCCCAAAAGGCATCTCGTTCGTTAGTGCCAAGCAGTCCGCAGCCGTGGCAAATCCCATTGGTTTCCTCCCCTAGTCCCCTTGTGCCGGGGAATTTCAGTTAACACAAAATGATTTGAAACGACCCGCCGCGCAAGCGCGCCGACAGGGTCACGTCAAGGAAGCCTGCGCTTTGACGCAGCGACATTTGAAGTTTTTCGACCTTGAAGCCGAAATTCGGCTCATTTGAGACCGGGTCTGCCTATTCCGCAGCCAGCCCATCGGTGAACTGAAGCCGTGCAAGACGCGCGTAAAGCCCGCCTTCGGCAACCAGCTGATCGTGGCTACCGGTGGCCACGATACGGCCCTCTTCCATCACCACGATGCGATCTGCCTTTTTCACGGTTGCCAGTCGATGCGCCACGATCAAGGTGGTGCGGCCCTGGCTCAGCTCATCGACAGCGGCCTGTACCAGTCGTTCGCTTTCGGCATCCAGTGCGGATGTGGCCTCATCCAGCAACAGCACCGGCGCGTCGCGCAGAATCGCGCGGGCGATGGCGATCCGTTGTTTCTGACCGCCCGACAGCATCACGCCACGTTCCCCGACCTGGCTGTCATAGCCCTCTGGTAGCCGAGTGATAAAGTCATGGGCGGCGGCCGCACGGGCGGCGGCCTCGACCTCGGCGTCGCTGGCCTCGGGACGACCAAAGCGGATATTGTCCCGCGCCGAGGCGGCAAAGATCACCGGGTCCTGAGGCACCAGCGCGATATGTCTGCGGAAAGCATCCCGTTGCAGGTCCCGCAACGAGACACCATCCAGACAGACCGCACCATCAGTGGGATCGTAGAACCGCTGGATCATCTGGATGATGGTTGTCTTGCCCGCACCGGAGGGGCCGACAAAGGCAACCGTCTCGCCCGGCTTCACCGTCAGGGAGACGTCGCTCAGGGCCGGAATCAGCGGACGGGCGGGATAGCGGAAGGACACATTGTCAAATCGGATTTCGCCCCGCACCGGTTCGGCCAGCGCCTGCGGACGCGACGGATCCTGCACCTCATCCACCGCCGTCAGCAGCTCCACCAGACGTTCGGTTGCGCCAGCGGCCCGTTGCAATTCGCTCCAGATCTCTGACAGCGCCGCTACCGAGCCTGCGACCAGCACCGCATAGATCACGAACTGGACCAGGGTGCCTTCGGACATGACCCCGGCGCGCACATCGTTTGCGCCCATCCACAGGACGCCAACCACGCCGGAGAATACCAGAAAGATCACGATCACGGTCAGGAAAGCACGGGTCTGGATCCGCCGCATTGAAACGTCAAATGCGGTTTCGGTCATCCGGCTGAATTCGCCCCGGCTGGCGCTCTCATGCGTATAGGCCTGAACCGTCTGCACCGCGCCCAGCGCCTCACCCGCGTTGCCGGAAGAGGCCGCGATCCAATCCTGATTCTCGCGGCTGATCTTGCGCAGCCGCCGCCCCAGCACCAGAATCGGCACGATCACCGCAGGCACGATCAGCAGAACAAGGCTGGTCAACTTGGCCGAGGTCAGCAGCATCAGCACCAGACCGCCGCCAAAGATCAGCATATTGCGCAGGGCAATCGACACCGACGAGCCCAGCACCGACTGGATCAGCGTTGTATCCGTGGTGATCCGGCTCAGCACCTCTCCGGTCATGATCTGCTCGAAAAACGCCGGGCTCATACCGATGACGCGGTCAAACACCGCCTTGCGGATATCTGCAACCACCCGCTCTCCCAGCCGCGTGACCAGCGCATAGCGCAGGCCCGTGCCCACGGCCAGCAGCGCCGCAATCACCAGAGCAGCGGCGAAATACTGGTTCAGCAGCTCAGCATCGGAAACCCGGAAGTTATCGACCACCCGGCGAACCGCCAGCGGCAGCGTCAGCGACAGGCCCGCGGTGAGCACGAGTGCTAGCGTCGCGGTGGCCATCAACAGGCGGTAGGGGCGCATAAACGGCCAGAGGGCAGACAGGACACCAATCTTGCGCGATTTCTCGCGCTCTACATCCGCAGTCGGGACCGCTTGATTGCCCGCCATGTCAGCTCCTTCGACGTTCCGTGTGGCAGGCTCTGTCGCCTGCGCATCGCCAAGGTTCATGACCCCGCAAACCCCTGAGGTCAAGCGCACAGAGGCCGTCAAAGCCTGTCATACCGCCGCATGAATGGTTCGGCACCGCCCTGAACACCCCAGAGAGATCTTCTGCGCAGCTACCGGTCTGATCTATGTCGGAAATCCTGGAGCGGGTAGCGGGAATCGAACCCGCACCTTAAGCTTGGAAGGCTCTTATGATACCATTTCACCATACCCGCTCAGGGAATTTGGTCTATAAATCGGTGCTTTCGGAGCGTCAAGCGGCTGTGGCGTGAAATCGTGAAATTTCATCTGGAAGAGCCGGATTAACCGGCATCTCTCCCCTGACCACATGTCCGCTCAATTGCCGAGCACCCGGCCAATCCAACCTTTGCGCGGCGCCTCGTCCCGGCTGGTGTCGGGTGTCCCGGCCTCCTCCGCTGAGGCATCTGTTTCGACCGAACTATCCCCTTCGACGGCGGTCTGGAACCGCTCGAAGAACTGGTCGGCCATCTTTTTGGCAAACCCGTCGATGATCCGGCTTCCAAGCTGGGCGAGTTTGCCGCCGACCTTGGCCTCGACCTCATAAGTCAGCAGGGTATGCCCGTCCTCACCATCGCTCAGCGTCACATGGGCGTCGCCCTTGGCGAACCCAGCCGCGCCGCCCTTGCCCTCCCCCCGCAGGGTCAGACTATTGGGCGCATCTAGATCGGACAGGGTCACAGTGCCACGGAATGTCGCCTTAACCGGGCCGACCTTTTGCACCACAACCGCCGTGAAACCCTCCTCGGCCGATCCCTCCATTTCCTGGCAGCCGGGCACCGCATCCTTCAGCGTTTCGGCATCCAGAAGCCCCTGCCAGACCTCGGCGCGCGGGGCAGCGATGCTGCGGGTATCGGCAAGTTTCATAAGCCTATTCCTTTTGCTGGCGATACATCGTGTTGCGGGCACTGGGACGCCCCTGCTGGCGCCTGCATAACGCAATCCGGCTGCGCGCCGATATGCGACATTGGTTGCAGATCAGACGGCGACGGTGCGCGCAACAAGGATAGCACAGGCCTACGCTCCCGCCAGACGCGAAATCACGGCCGTTGCATCTTCGCGAGCCGTCTTAGACTTTTCGCCTATTGGTCGCGGCTTGCAGCTGCTGCTAGCATGAGCGGCATGGCGGGCGCGTGGCTTTGGCGCGCGATGTGACCCGCGATTGCCCGGCGCAGACCATGGACCATTGGCATAGGCTTGAGGAGTGTGATGACCCATTCGCCCGCCCCAGATCATCCCCAGCGACCTCGCACCCCGGATGCGCAGGACCCGGCAGGCTTTGTGACCGCGCTGATCGTCGAGGATCACCCGCTGTTCTGCGACGCCCTGGCGATGACGCTGCGCGCCACGGTTGGGATCACCAGCATCGCAACCGCCGCGACAGTGGAACAGGCCATTTCCGAGGTTTCGGACACTCCTGCTCCCGATGCGGTGGTGCTGGATCTCAACCTGCCCGATGCTCAGGGCCTCGACGGGCTGATACGGCTGCACAATGCGACGACCGCGCCGATCCTTGTCGTATCGTCGATGGCGGACAACCGGGTCATCAGCGCAGCCATCCACGCCGGTGCCGCCGGCTTTGTGCCCAAGCACAGCCAGCGCGAGATCTATATCGACGCCTTTGACGCCATCGGCAGGGGCACGCCTTTCGTCCCGCCCGGCTATGTGCTGCTGCCGCGGGACAGTGAAACGCAGGATGCGACCGGGCGTCTGGCGACGCTGACCAATCAGCAGGCGCGGATCCTGCAACTGATCTGCGCGGGCAAACTGAACAAGCAGATCGCCTATGACCTGTCGATCGCCGAAACCACGGTAAAGGCGCATGTCACCGCGATCATGCGCAAACTCGGGGTCCAAAGCCGGACCCAAGCGGTTCTGATTGCAAAGGAAACAAGCTTTGCAAACGTCTTGCAAGATCTGGGCTGAGCTGCCTACCATCCGACATGACGCGCCCCGCCCCCTTCCCTGACACGGCTGATCCCCGCGCAACGGCGCAGGCTTCAGACCGGGTCTCTCTGCCCGCCATGGCGGGGGCGCTGCACAATGCGGATCGCATCACCCGCACGGGACGGGCAGCGGCAGACTCCCCTGATGCGCTGGCGACATTGGCCGGAACGCTGGCGCCGCTGGACGAGCTGGAGCTGGTCATCCTCTTTGTCTCGCCGCAGGCCGATATCCATGCGCTCAGCGCGGCTGCGGCGCGGCAGCTCGCACCGGCCACTGTTGTTGGGTGCACCACCGCAGGCGAGATCGGCGAAGCGGGCTATACCGACGGGGAGATCATCGCAATCGGCCTGCCGCGCAGCCATTTCTGCGGACGTGTGCTGAGCATCGAAGATCTGAACACATATGATGCCCAGTGCCAGATCGACCAGATCATCCGCAACCGCAACGACATGGCGCGAGAGACGCCGCAATGGACCTCCGAATTCGCCTTTCTGCTGATCGACGGGCTGTCGATCAAGGAGGACGCGCTGACCGCCGATCTCGCACCCGGTCTGGGCCCCGTGCCACTATTTGGCGGCTCCGCAGGCGATGGTACCGATTTTGGCGCGACCTATGTGCTCTGTGACGGCATCGCGCGCCAGAATGCGGCGGTGTTGCTACAGATCCGCAGCAATTGCCCGGTCAAGGTCTTCAACACCGACCATCTGGTGCCCACGGCCCAGCGCATGGTGGTCACCGGTGCCGATCCCGCCCGTCGGCTGGTCTATGAAATCAACGCCGAGCCGGCCGCGCGCGAATATGCACGGCTCCTGGGCAAGGATCCTGAACAGCTGACCACTTTCACCTTTGCGGCCCATCCCGTCGTCGTGCGCCTGGGTGGCCAGCACCATGTCCGCGCGATTCAGCAGGTCGCTGAGACGGGCGATCTGGTGTTCTTTTCCGCCATCGACGAAGGTGTCGTGCTGACCCTGGCCGAACCCCTGGACATGGTCGATCACCTCGACCGTGCCCTGACCGCTCTTGGCGAGACACAGACCCCGGATGTGATCCTTGCCTGCGATTGCCTCCTGCGACGGATGGAAGCCCAGCAAAAACAGCTCACGCCGCAGATCTCATCGCTTCTTGCCAAACATCGTGCTGTCGGCTTCTGCACCTATGGCGAACAGGTGAATTCCATCCATGTGAACCAGACGCTGACAGGAGTTGCCATCTATCCGCCCCTGGCCTGCGACCCACCGGCACGATCATGACGCAAGGCCTGATTGATCCGCGCGACTCGCTGGAGCGGCAGAACGAAAAACTGCTGAAAATCACCGCAACGCTGATGCGCCGGGTGGAACAGAACACCGATGCCTCCGGTCTCGCCTATGCGCAGTTCGAACGCGCCGTTCTGCTGGAAGAGGAAATCCGCAGCCGCACCCGCGATCTGGAGCGCACGCTGGACCTTCTGAACCTGTCCAATGCCAAACTTGCCGAGGCCAACCGCGAGACCGAGGCGGCGCGCGCCAATCTCGCCGATGCCATCGAAACCGTGCAGGAGGGGTTTGCCCTCTTTAATCCGCAGGATGTACTGGTGATGTGCAACAGCCGATTTGGGATGCACATGCCCGACATCCACGCGCGGCTGCGGCCGGGGCTGGCATTTGAGGCCTATGTCAATCTGGTCAGCGGCAGCTCGGCCCTGTCGCTGCCCGCCGGAACCACAGCCGCCGAATGGGCCGCGCGCAGGCTGGCCCGGCATCAGGACCGCAGCGTCATGTTCAACGTTCGCATGACCGGGAACCGCTGGCTTCAGGTCAGCGAACACCGCACCTCCGACAGTGGCACCGTCATCCTGCAAACCGATGTCACCGACATCATGCGTCTTCAGCACCAGGAACGTGAACGCATCCTCGACGATCAGGCCCGGCTCATCCGCGCCACATTGGAACACCTGAACCAGGGGGTCTGCATCTTCGATCAGCAGGCGCGTCTGGTTGGCTGGAACCGGCTCATGGGAGAGCTGCTGTCCATTCCGATCAGCCGGTTTCGCATCGGCAGCCGCTTCGAGCGGATCTTCGAACATCTGCGGGCGGAGTTCACATTTGAACAGGCCGATATGGCCGATCAGGTCACCCTCTGGACCCGGCCAAAAGCAGATCCTGCACCGGATATCCCTTCTGAACGGATACGATCCGGCCCAGCGATACGGGCGCCGCTTTCCTTCGACGTGCAGCAGGGCATGACACGGGTCCTGACGGTTTTTATGCAGGAAATGCCCGACGGCGGTTTCGTGATCAGCTTCACCGATGTCACCGCCGAACGGACCGCTGCGCGCGCGATGAGCGAGGCCCGTGACACGCTTGAACAGCGTGTGCTTGACCGAACGCTGGAGCTGGAAGACGCGCTTCAGGCCGCCGAACGCGCCAATGCCTCAAAGTCGCGCTTTGTGGCCGCCGCCTCCCATGACCTGCTGCAACCGCTCTCGGCGGCAAAGCTCTTTGTCGCAGCGTTGCAAAGCGAATTGCCGACAGGCGGTTCCCGCGAAACCCTGAACAAGGCGGCAAATGCGCTGGACAGTGTAGAGACACTGGTCTCAGCGCTCCTTGATATTTCGCGACTGGATTCCGGCCGCGCCACACGGCATGTGACGTCCGTCGATCTCGACGACCTGCTGCTGCAACTGCATGACGAATTGCGCCCGATGGCAGATGCCAAGGGCCTCTCGTTCCGCCTCAGGCTCAGCCAGACGCGGGTGCTGAGCGATGTGACCTACCTGCGGCGCATCCTGCAGAACCTGATATCAAATGCGCTTCGCTATACCAGCCGGGGGGGTGTGCTTGTCGGCATCCGCCCCCGCCGGGACTCGGTCCGGGTTGAGATCTGGGACACCGGGACCGGCATTCCCGACGAGGATCGCACGCTGATCTTTGCAGAATTCCAGCGGCTGAACGCCACGGTGAGCGCCGCTGACGGCATGGGCCTTGGCCTTGCGATTGTGGAACGCGCCTGCGGGTTGCTGGGCCATCCCCTGACGCTCAGATCCCATGTGGGGCGCGGAACGGTCTTTGCCGTTGATCTGCCCCGTGACACCGCACGGCTGCACCAGTCACATCAGTCGGAGCTGTCCGGCGCTCGCATGGCCGAGGTCGCCCCCTCCGGGACAGCTTCCCCGGATCCGGCAGCTGTGGCCTTGGGGCAGCTGATCGCGCTGCTGATCGTCACCGATCCCGATCTGCGCCACGCATTGACCCTGACGATGGAGCAATGGGGGATCGATGTCTTGCCCTGTGCCAGTGAAGAGGATGCCCGCGCCTTGCTGACGGAAATCGACGTCACACCGGATGTTCTGGTGATTGACCTGCAACTGGGAGCGGACCAGAACGGCGCCGAGGTGATCGCCCGCCTCAACCGCGACCTTGGCGCGCTGCCCGCCTGCCTGATCTCCGCCGACCGCCGCCCGCAGGTCGCCCGGCTTGCCCAAAACACAGGTGCCAGACTGTTCACAAAACCCATTCAACCGGAGCAGCTGCGCAGTTTCCTCGACGATCTGCGACAGCCGCCTCAATGACGCCCATGGCTTGCCCCCAGCCCCAGCGGTGGCGAGGCCATGGCGGCCCGCAGAAGATTGATCCAGCGCCCCCGCCCTGCCGTAATGCCATCGAAACACCCGCAGGCGACCCGCAAGGTCGATGCCCTGCCAGCCCCCTCCTACAGCCGAAAGGCTCTTCCAGTTGACCGATCCCGCCCCCCTGCCCCCACATCGCCCGACCGCCGTGATTACCGCGCATGGCCAGCCTTCCGATCCGGCGCCCCAGGAACGCGCGCTGGCCGATCTGGCCGATGCCGTCGCTGCGCTGTTGCCCGACTGGGATATCCGCTCGGCCACGTTGTCCACAGCTGATCGACTGGAACAGGTGACACCAAAGGGCGCGCTGATCTATCCGTTCTTCATGGCCAACGGCTGGTTCACCGGCTCGGTGCTGCCCAAGCGGCTCCAGGGGCATGATGTTCACCTGTTACCCCCCTTCGGTCTGGACCCGGCCCTGCCGGAACTGGCCTGCAAGGCGCTGGCCACGGCCTGCGAGGCACGCGGATGGTCGCTGCCCCGGACCCGCATCCTTCTGGCCGCTCATGGGTCGGCCCGGGGGCCCAAGGCCGCCGAAGCCGCCGAGGCCTTTGCAGCCGCCATGCGCCACCACCTGCCGGGCACGGATCTGCTCACAGGCTATGTCGAGGAAGATCCGCGTATCGCGGACGCCGCCCGCGATCTTGCAGCGGCCAAACCTGAACACCTGACCCTCTGCCTGCCGTTCTTTGCACAATCCGGCGAACACGTCCGCGACGATATCCCCGAGGCGCTGGCCGATGCCAGTTATCCCGGCGACATATTGCCCGTGCTCGGGGCGCTGCCCGGCGTCCCCCAGCTGATCGCCGACGCCCTAAGGCAGGCTCTCCTCGGGCCAAACCCGGCAGGAGACAAAGCCGGTCGGATCTGACCAAACCCGCCCGCAGCCCGGCGTAACCGTCCCCCCGTTGCGACACCCGGCAGGGCTGCCGACAGCCACCAAGGCAGCCTGCCCCGCTGGCGCCCCCGGCAGATCGACACTCAAGGCGGCACTCCAGCCCATTGCGGCCGCAGAATTTTTCAAAATTTCCCGCCGGTTCTGCGCACGCCCCCTTGCACCGTCCCCCGGCATGTGATTAATCACGCCTCACACCACCGGTAAGGCGAGTTGGCGGAGTGGTGACGCAGCGGATTGCAAATCCGTGTACACCGGTTCGATTCCGGTACTCGCCTCCAGACGTCAGATTTGACTACGCGATCCGCGACAGCTTTGACAGTTTTGCTCGCGTCGCCTCTAAAGGCGGATCTGGCACTTCCCTCCAGGCGGTCAACTGAACTCATCGGCACTGCGCCTGCCCCCCGGATCAGGCCGATGTGGATGTCGGCACGCGCTGCCAATAGGCGGGACCGCAGGCGTTTTGTTCCAGAAACCGATAGCGGGCCGTTCGGCGGTCCGGGCTCAGGTGGACCTCCGGTGCGCTGCGGTCTTCGAAACGGTAGGGCAGCACCGAGCGCAGCTCTTGGGAATGCTCCTCAACTGCCCGGATCACCCAAGGCCGCGTGAACATGACCTCCCGTGTCGCCTCCTTGGGGCGCTGAAAGCCCTTGGAGGCCGGGAAGCTGATCTCCCCCTCGATCACAATGCCCAATGATCCGAGGAAATCGCGGTAGTCTTCCGTCAGACGTTCGACCCGGATGATGTGATCGGCGACACAGACACCGTTCACGGAGTACACATCGAAATCCTGCGGCCAGCGACCGTCGTTGACAAATCTCTTGAATCGCGGCTCAACCGGGCGTTCGGGGCGCCTGTTTCCCTTCCAGAAGAATGACGAGATCGCCTTTTCCCACGGGTTCCGCTCGGTGCAAACCACATCATAGTCGACGATCTGCTCGCCATATACCCGCAGCGCATCGCTGTATCTGGAATGGTTCTGCAGTTCGATGGTCTCGCCGGAGTTGATATTCACGAATTGTGGGTTTTCGATCCGCGCCGCACAGTCGCCGCGCTGATATTCCTCGCGCGGGCGCAGCCTGGTGATCACATCCTGTGGCCCGCAATAGGCGCTAATGGCCAGCTCGATCGAGCTGCCCGCGGTCTTGCCGGGCTTGACGTAAACAAAGTTGTGCTTGTGGCTTACAATCATTTGAACGCGCCCTGAAGGTAGGTTATCGTCCGCTTATGACATGTGGGGTCACCTCAGGCAATGATCGCAAGCAGACGGTCAAGTGGCTCCGGTAGTTAGATAAAAACGAGTTTGAGGACGTGCGGGCGGCCTGGGCTGTCCCTGCTTAATCAGAGGGGCTCTGGTGGCGATACGCCCCTTCGCGAACCTCTCGCAGTCACGAGGATGAGTGTCGAACAGGGCATTGCCGGACAGAAAACCGTTTTGCAGGCTCAGCTTTGCAGCTGGCAGCGGTCGCGCGTCGGATCTCGCGGCCCCGGACGGTAGACCAGCGCCCCTTCGACAGTCCCAGAATAAGAATGAAGCAGTGCGCAATACTATGTCTGACCTCCCGGTAATCGCCTCCCTCTGGATTGGTGGCAATCTCAGCTATCTTGAGCAAACCTGTCTGAAATCCTTTGCCGATCACGGGCATCGCACGCTGCTCTATACCTACGAGACGGTCGACAACTGCCCGCCGGGTGTCGAGCTGATGGATGCAAACCGGATTTTCCCGGCGTCGGATTTCATCCGCCACAAGGTCTCCGGCTCGCCTGCGGTTCATGCCGACGCCTTTCGCTACAAGATGATTTCCATGCAGAATGTGATCTGGGTGGATGCCGATGTTCTCTGCGTCAAACCCTGGGATTTTCCGGACCAATGGGTCTTTGGCTGGGAAAAACCGGGACGGCTGGTCTGTAATGCAGTTCTGGGATTGCCCCGGTTTTCGCGGACGCTACAGCGGCTGAACACGTTCTGCGAAAACGAATACCCGATCCCGCCCTGGGTCAAGGGCGAGGAACGCGCGGCCCTGGAAGCGGCTCATGCGGCTGGCAACCCGGTTCATGTCTCCGAATTGAAATGGGGCGTCTGGGGGCCATCGGCGCTGACCTATTTCCTGAATGAAACCGGTGAGATGGCGCATGTGAAACCGCAGATGGCCTTCTTTCAGATCTCTTTCAAAGAACGCCGGAACCTGCTGTCACCGGGCTATACCGTAGAGAAGAAGATCGACGAGGGCTGCTATGGTGTGCATCTTTGGAACCGTCGGCTGAGCCGACGCCTGATCACCCATGAAGGCGGCATTCCTCATCCCGACAGCTATCTCGGCCGCGCGCTGGTCCGGCATGATATCGACGCCGCCGCCGCACCGATCCCGGACCGGCCCCCACAGGGCAAACCCACACAGGCCGAACTTGCCAAAGCCGCGGCTGCAACCGCAAAAATCCCGGCTCCGGCGCCACGGGCATCAGCACAACAGACCGCGCACCCCCTGCTCAAAATACCGCTGGATCGTCTCACGCAGAGCGCCCATTACCAGCGGGCGATCGACAATCTGGAGCTGCGGACCGAAACACTCGTGGATCGCCTCGCGCCGCTGGCAGAGCCGGTTTCCCACGACAATATCCTGATCCTCACCTCGATGAAGAACGAGGCCCCGTTCATTCTGGAGTGGATCGCCTATCACAAGGCAATCGGGGCGAAACACTTCCTGATCTACACCAACGACTGCCGCGACAATACCGATGCGATGCTCGACCGTCTGGCAGAACTGGGGCTGGTCACCCGCGTTGACAATCCCTGGGATCCGGCCTCCGGTAAGAAGCCCCAGCATGTCGCGCTGGAGGACGCCATGAGACAGCCTGCCTTCAAGGCTGCGGATTGGGTTCTGACCATTGATGTCGATGAATTTGTGAACATCCATGTCGGTGACGGCAGATTTGCCGATCTGTTCAGGGCCGCTGGCGATCCGAATGTGATCTCCTTTACCTGGAAATTCTTCGGCAATGGCGGGGTCGGCACCTATGAAGACCGCCCCATTATCGAACAGTTCACCCGCTGCGCGCCCGAGTTCATCCCAAAACCCCGGCTTGGCTGGGGGTTCAAAAGCATGGTGCATAAATCCGCGCCCTACACCAAGATAGGCGTTCACCGCCCGCTGAAGATCGACAACGAAGACAACGTCTCGCAGGTGCGCTGGGTCAACGGGTCCGGGCGCGTCATGCCTGATATGCTGCTCACCAACAACGGCTGGCGCTCCACCAAACGCTCGCTTGGCTATCGGATGGCGACACTGAACCACTATGTGCTGCGGTCGGCCGACAGTTTCCTGGTGAAACGGGATCGTGGGCGGATCAACCATACCGAGCAGGATCAGGGGATCGACTATTGGGCGCGCCGCAACTACGCCTCGGAAACCGACGGGCGGATGCTCAATCGCCTGCCGATGATGCGGGCCGAACTGGATCAGCTGATGGCGGATCCGCAGCTGGCACGCCTGCACAGAGAGGCCGTGCAATGGCATAGGGCCAAAATCGACGATCTGAAATCTCAGCCGGAATACGCCAATCTATATGAAAACCTGAGCGAGGTCGCGCGCCCGGATGCGATCTACCTCACCAAGCTTGAGGATCAGGCCGAGGCAGGCACCCCGGCAGGTGTGCAGATCCCCGAACCGGAGGCGCTGCTGCTCTCTCCCGCCCAGATCAAGGCCAAGACCCGGCTGCTGAAAGAGATGGTGCAGGGCAAGATCCGCGTTGCGGACCTGAAAACACGCGAGGCCGAGCTGGGAGCCGATATCGATATCGCCGACCTCGCCCAGAAGATGCAGCGCCCCTCTGCGCCTGCGCCTGCCGTCGTCGCGCCTGCCCCGGCGCCTGCCAGCCGCGTGGTCACGATCGCGCCGGCCGCTACCAATGCCCAGATCAAAAATCAGGGCGCCCTTGATCGTTCCGCCGTCAGGCGTCCGGACGCGCCGGACAGCGCCCAGCCGATGACCGGTGATGCACGGTTCACCGACATGCGCGCCCATGCCGCCCAGCGTGCCGGCTTCTTCTGGGAGGACAAGGACAACGCGCTGTTTTACGAGCCTTCTGGCAAGCGGCTGGTGGTCAGCTTCGACAATATCCATGTCGTCCAGCAAAAGGAGGGCCAGCGCTGGCCCTGGGGTTACAAGCTGCTGTCGCAGACCATGGGCTGTTCGGTGCTTGGCGTGATCGGCGCCAAGCGGAACTGGTTCCGTAACCCCTTTGTGCATGACAGCTTTGACCAGCTGCGCGACAGCGGCTTCTTTGCACAATTTGACGAGGTTCTGTTCTATGGCGCCTCCATGGGGGCCTTTGGCGCACTCACCTATTCGCAATGCGCGCCAGGCTCCAAGGTCTTTGCCATCGCGCCGCAGACCACGCTCGACCGTCGCATCCTGCCGGATGACAACCGCTGGGGCTGGACCGCGCGTCTGGATTGGGAGGACCGCTATGCGGATGCAGCGCAGGCGACCCAATCGGCAGAGGATGTCGTGGTCCTGTACGACCCCTATTTCGCGCCGGATGTGGAACAGGTGAACCGGCTCACAGGTGACAATATCCGCAAGATGAGGATGCCGTTCTTCGGCCACCAGCTGCCGCAGGCGCTGGCCAATATGGACATCCTCAAACCGATGCTGAACGAAATCTGCGAGGGCCGTTTCACCTCCCAACGGTTCTACCAACTGCTGCGCGCGCGTCGCGACCTGCCCCGATACCAGCACGACCTCCTGATGAAGGCCGAGGAGAAAAACCACAGGAAACTGGCCATTCAGGTCTGCGAATACACGCTGAAGAAACGCAATGCGAAAAACATTCGCAACTCGCTGGAACGGCTGCGTGCCGAACTCGCCGAGGCAGAGGGCTAGGTCATGACAACACGCCCCGCAAAGACGGCTCAGCGTCTGATCATCACCTGTATGAAAAACGAAGGCCCCTTCATCCTGGAATGGGTCGCCCACCACCGCGCCCTCGGGTTCGATCATATCCTGGTTTTCACCAATGACTGCGACGACGGCACTGTCGAGCTGCTCGATGCGCTGGCGGCCCGTGGCTATGTCACCCGGATGGACAACCCCTATCAGGAGATGGGCAGCGGCTATAATCCGCAGAAAGGCGCGTTGAAATTCGCAGAAGGTCTTGATCTGGTCCGGGAGGCCGAGTGGGTTCTGGTCTCTGATGTGGATGAGTTCGTGAACATTCACGTTGGCGACGGCGACCTCGACAGCCTTTTTGCTGCCACCGGTGATCCAGACATGATCTCGATGCAATGGCGCCTGTTCGGCAACAGTTTCCGCGATTCCTATGAGGACGTGCTTCTGACACAGCAGCATACCTATTGCGCGCCCAAATACTGCCCTGCCCCGATCCAGGCCTGGGGCATCAAAACCCTGTTCCGAACGCGAGGGGACCATGTCGCCGGAGGTTATGACCGCATTGGCGTCCACCGTCCGCTGAAACGGCGCATAGAGGGGATGCCGAATTGGGTGGCAGGCACGGGAAAACCGGTGCCCGAGGATATGGCCGATCAGGGCTGGCGTTTCGGCATTCGCGACCACGGCTACGACATGGTGACGCTGAACCATTACGCCGTACGCAGCACCGAAAGCTTCCTTGTCAAACGCGACCGTGGCCGGGTGAACCATGTGGAGCGCGACCAGGGGCTGGCCTATTGGATGCGCATGAATTTCAACATGGAACAGGATCTCTCCATCCAGCGCCGCCTTCCGGCAACGAAAAAGGAACTGACCCGGCTCAAACGGCTCAAGGGGATCAAGGCGCTGCATGACGCTGCGGTCACCGCCCACCGCAGCAAGATCACCGAGCTGATGGCGCGCGACGACATGAAGGCCTTCTACGAAGAGATCTCCTCGGCAAAGCTGACGCTGCTTTCACGGCATCTGAATTTCGTCTCCCGTGCCCAGTTCAACGATGGCCCGGACGCAATCTCTCCCGACCTGATACGGCGGCTGGAACAGGTGCCCGTCCTCTAGCAGCCGGAATCCCGAGGCGGATCCCTGCGCTACTCCGCTTTCAGGCGAAACCGCTGGATCTTGCCGGTTTCGGTTTTCGGCAGGGCGTCGATGTAGACGATATCGCGGGGATATTTATAGGGCGCGATGGTCGCCTTGACGTGGTCCTGAAGCGCCTTGGTCAAAACATCCGACGGGCTGCTGCCCTCGGCCAGCACCACATGCGCCTGCACAATCTCTCCGCGCGCCTCATCCTTGGCGCCAATGACCGCGCATTCGGCCACCGCCTCATGCGACAGCAGCGCCGCCTCGACCTCCGGGCCTGCGATATTATACCCGGCCGAGACAATCATATCGTCATTGCGCGCCGCAAAATGCAGATAGCCATCAGCGTCCATCACGAAGCTGTCGCCGGTGATGTTCCAGCCATCGCGCACATAGCTATCCTGACGCGTATCCGCCAGATAGCGACAACCCGTCGGCCCCTTGACCGCCAGCCGGCCAACCTCGCCGCGCGGCGCCTCTTTGCCCTCCGCATCCAGCACCCGCACCTGATACCCCCGGACCGGCTTGCCAGTACAGGCCGGGCGATGATCGTCGAACCGGTTGGAGATAAAGATATGCAGCATCTCCGTCGCCCCGATCCCATCCAGCATCGGTTTGCCAGTCTGCGCCATCCAATCCTCATAAACCGGCGCGGGCAGCGTCTCGCCCGCGGAAACGGCCGCCCGCAGCGACGACAGATCGGCCCCCTCCTCCATCGCGCGCAACATCACCCTGTAGGCGGTTGGCGCGGTAAAACAGACGGTCGCCCGGTATTTCTCAATAATCTCGATGAGATTCGGCGGCGAGGCATTCTCCAGCAATGTCGCCGCCGCCCCGAACCGCAGCGGAAAAATCGCAAGCCCGCCAAGACCGAAGGTAAAGGCCAGCGGCGGCGAGCCGACAAAGATATCTTCGGGCGTCACGCCCAGTACCTCCGCCGCGTAGCCATCCGCAATCATCAACAGATCACGGTGGAAATGCATGGTCGCCTTGGGCGCGCCGGTGGTGCCCGAGGTAAAGCCCAGAAGCGCCACATCGTCCCGGCCCGTGGCCACAGCCTCGAAACTCACCGGCTTTTCCAGCGCCAGCCGGTCCAGCTCGGCATCATGGTTGGAGGTGCCATCAAACCCCACAACGGACGTCAGATATGCCGAGGTCTTGGCGCAGCTCACCAGCTCCTCCATCAGCCGCGTGTCGCAGAGCGCATGGCTGATCTCAGCCTTGTCAACGATCTTGGCCAGCTCCCCCGTCCGCAGCATCGGCATGGTGTTCACAACAACCGCCCCCGCCTTGGTCGCTGCCAGCCAGCAGGCCACCATGGCCGGGTTATTGGCCGAACGGATCAGCACCCGGTTGCCCGGCTTCACCCCCAGATCCTCCACCAGAACATGGGCCAGCCGGTTGGTCCAATCGGCCAGTTCCTTGTAGGTGCGTCGCCGCCCGTTGCCGATCAGGGCGGTATTGTCGCCAAATCCCCTGGCCACCATGGCATCGGTCAGTTCGACCGCGGCATTCAGCCGCTCGGGGTAGTCGAACCCCTCCATCAGGAACTCCGGCCACTGATCTGCCGGCGGCAGGTTATCGCGGGTGAATGTGTCGATATGTGCGCTTGGTCCCAGCATCTCAGCCCCCTTTTTGAAACGCGGAAATCGCCTGACGGGCGATCACCACACGCTGCACATCCGAAGCCCCCTCGTAGATCCGCAACGCTCTGATATCGCGATAGAGTTCCTCGACCTTCTGGCCCTGCCGCACGCCGTCACCGCCATGCAGCTGTACCGCCCTGTCGATGACCTGCTGCGCCTGGTCGGTAGAAAACAGCTTTGCCATGGCGGCCTCGCGGGTGATCCGCGCCGCGCCGCTGTCCTTGGCCCAGGCGGCGCGGTAAACCAGCAGGGCGCTTGCATCCACATCCAGCGCCATATCGGCGATATGGCCCTGTACCATCTGCAAATCCGCCAGCGGCGCGCCCTGCACATGGCGCGTCGTCACCCGTGCCAGCGCCTCGTCCAGCGCCCGGCGGGCAAACCCCAGCGCAGCCGCCGCCACGGTGGAGCGGAATACATCCAGCACCGACATCGCAATCTTAAAACCGGCCCCCGCCTCCCCCAGAAGGGCGCTGCGCGGGATCCGGCAATCTGTGAACCTCAGCCTCGCCAATGGATGCGGCGCCAGTGTCTCCAGCCGCTCCACCACCTCAAACCCCGGCAGGCCCGCAGGCACCACAAAGGCCGAGAGCCCCTTCGCCCCCGGTCCCTCACCGGTACGGGCAAACAGAGTATAGACATCGGCAATCCCGCCGTTGGAGATCCAGGTCTTCTCCCCGTTCAGAACGTAATGATCGCCATCCAGCGTCGCGGTCATGGTGGAATTGGCCACATCCGACCCCGACTGCGGCTCCGTCAGGGCAAAGGCCGCGATCGCCTTGCCCGAGCGGGTCAGCGGCAACCACTCCTGCCGCTGACCCGCGCTGCCAAACAGGGAGATCGCCCCTGTCCCCAGCCCCTGCATCGCAAAGGCGAAATCCGCCAGACCGTCGTGCCGCGCAAGCGTTTCGCGGATCAGGCAGAGCGTGCGCACATCCAGCGCCTCTCCGGCCATGGCGCCGGAATGCTGCGTCCAGCCGCCTGCACCAAGCGCCGCAACCAGCGCCCGGCAGGCCGCGTCGGTATCGCCATGATCGATGTCCGCCAGCGCCCCGGCAGCCCAGCTCTCCAGCTCCTCAGCCAGCGCCCGATGGCGTTCTTCGAAAAACGGCCAGCTCAGAAACGTCCTATCCGCCATATCGCTCCTCCCGGGACAGGGCAGCGCCTGTCATCTTTCCCCAAATACTCCCGCCGGAGGCCTCTGCGCCCTCCTCCGGCGCCGCGGTCTCCGGGGATCGGATCAATCCCCTTCAAACAGGGGTTTTTCTTTCTTCACAAAGGCCTGATAGGCGCGCTCGAAATCGGCCGTCTGCATGCAGATCGCCTGCGCCTGCGCCTCGGCCTCGATGGCCTGTTCGATCGACATCGACCATTCCTGCGCCAGCATGGTTTTGGTCATCATGTGACCAAAATTCGGACCCGAAACGATCCGCTCGGCCCAGTTGCGCGCCTCAGCCATCAGCTCGTCAGCCGCCACGATACGGTTGTGAAACCCCCAGGCATGGCCCTCATCCGCGCTCATGGATCGCCCGGTATAAAGCAACTCCGCCGCCCGTCCCTGACCGATGATCCTCGGCAGGATAGCACAGGCCCCCATGTCGCAGCCCGCCAGCCCGACGCGAGTGAACAGAAAGGCCGTCTTGGCCTCGGGCGTGGCGATCCGAATATCCGAGGCCATCGCGATGATCGCACCGGCCCCGACACAGACGCCGTCCAGCGCGGCGATGATCGGCTTGCCACAATTCACCATCGCCTTGACCAGATCGCCGGTCATGCGGGTAAAGGCCAGCAGCTCCTTCATCGACATCTGCGTCAGGGGGCCAATGATATCATGCACATCGCCGCCGGAGCTGAAGTTGCCGCCGTTGGGTGCAAAAACCACCGCCTTTACGTCGTCATCGTAATGCAGCTCGCGAAACCAGTCGCGCAGCTCGGCATAGCTCTCAAAGCTCAGCGGGTTCTTCCGCTCGGGCCGGTTCAGCGCAACCGTTGCGACACCCGCGTCAACAGAGCACAGAAAATACTTGGTATCCGTCGAGATCATCCCTTGCGTCCTTCATTCTCAAGCCGTTTAGCCACCTGATCCAGCGCGTCGGACAGTGTCTGCACCTCCGCCTCCTGCACGCTGTCAAACATCCGGTCGATCCAGGCCTCATGCGCGGCGGCCTGGCGGGCAAATTCCGCCACCCCCGCCTCGGTCAGCCGCACCCGGCTGGCGCGCCGGTCACCGGGGACCTTTTCGCGCTGCACGTGGCCATCGTCCACCAGCCGCTCGACGATGCCGGTCACATTGCCGTTGGAGACTTTAAGCACGCCGGAGAGTTCACTCATCTTCAGCCCGTCAAGATGCTGGCTCAGCGCTGCCATCACGTCAAAACGCGGCAAAGTCGTGCTGAACTCCTGCCGCAGGTTTTCGCGGATTTCGCTTTCCACGGCGCGGGTGGCCTTCAGAACCTTGAGCCACAGCCGCAGCCGGTCCTTGGAGCGGTCGGTCTGCATCAGATCTCGCCTCCGGTGATCGGCAGCGCACTGCCATTGATGGATGCGGCAGCCGTCCCGGCCAGATAGAGCGCGGCATCCGCCACCTCCTCCGGCTGGATGAACCGCCCCTGTGGATTGCCTGCACGCAGGGATTTCGCCGCGTCGTCAGCGCTCATGCCGGTGGTCGCCACAATGGTGGCGATCGACCGCTCCAGAAGCGGCGTCTCAATGAACCCCGGACAGATCGCATTCACCGTGATCCCGCTGCGCGCCAGCTCCTGCGCCAGCGCCCGTGTCAGACCGATGACCCCGTGTTTGGCCGCACAATAGCCCGCGACATAGGGGTATCCCTTTAGCCCGGCAGTGGAGGCCACGGCGATCATCCGTCCCCAGCCTTCGGCCTTCATATCGGGCAGCGCCGCCTGCCACAGGTTGAACACCCCCGACAGGTTGACGGCAAGCGCCGCTGCGAAATCGCCCTCATCCATTCTGGCAAAGGGCTTGGAAGGCGCCGCACCCGCGTTGGCAATGGCAATGGTGATCGGGCCCTGCTGTTCACGGGCCGCCGCAAGCGTCTCGCGCACCGCCTCGGCATCGGTGACATCACAGGCCAGTGGCAGGCCATCCACCTCGGCGGCGACGTCCTCCAACGGCGCCTTGCGCCGCCCCAGCAGCGTTAGCCGCGCACCCTGCGCCGCAAAGCCCCGCGCAAGGGCGGCGCCCACGCCAGAGCCGCCGCCGGTGATCACCACATGTTTCCCGCAAATCTCGCTCATGCCCGGATCACCTCCGCCTCGCGGTCGGCCAGACGCCAGGCCTGATCGCGCCCGGCCTGATAGGGCAACGGCCAGTCTGCATGGCGATCACCGATCCGCGCCGCCTCATGCAGGGTCCAGTAGGGATCTGCCAGATGTGGCCGCCCGACACAGACCAGATCCGCCCGGCCGGCCATCAGGATCGAATTGGCGTGATCCGCCTCATAGATATTGCCCACCGCCATGGTCGCAATGCCCGCATCATTGCGGATCCGATCCGAAAACGGTGTCTGGAACATCCGGCCATAGACCGGCCGTGCCTCGGGTGTGGTCTGTCCGGCGGAGACGTCGATGATATCCGCGCCCGCCGCGGTGAACGCCCGCGCAATCTCGACCGCCTCTTCCGGCGTGACGCCGTCATCGCCGACCCAATCGTTGGCGGAAATACGCACGGACATCGGCTTGCTTGCAGGCCAGGCTGCCCGCATCGCCTCAAACACCTCCAGCGGGTAGCGCAGACGGTTTTCCAGCGCGCCGCCATACTCATCGGTTCGAATGTTGGATTTGGGCGAGATGAAGGATGAAATCAGATAACCATGCGCCGCGTGAAGTTCGATCATGTCAAACCCGGCGCGATCCGCCATCTGAGCTGCGGCCACGAATTGCGCCTTGATGGCCTCCATTTCCTGCGCTGTGATCTCACGCGGGGCCGGATTATCCTCAGTCCACGCAATGGCAGAGGCCGAAATCGTCTCCCAGTTCCCCTCCGGCAGCGGCGCGTCCATGGTCTCCCAGCCCAATTGAGTGGAGCCTTTGCGGCCCGAGTGGCCGATCTGACAGCAGAGTTTGGCGTCGGTCTCGCTGTGTACGAACTCCGTCAGCCGCGTCCAGGCGGCCTCATGCTCAGGCGCGTAAAGCCCCGGACAGCCGGGCGTGATCCGCCCCTGCGAAGACACACAGGTCATTTCAGTATAGACCAGCCCTGCTCCGCCCTTGGCGCGTTCGCCGTAGTGGATCAGATGCCAGTCGGTCGGGCAGCCATCCTTGGCCTTGTACTGCGCCATCGGCGACACCACGACACGGTTCTTCAGCTGCATCTCCCGCAGCCGGTAGGGGGCAAACATCGGCGGGCGCACCGGGGCATCCTTGCTGGCACCCGCCCGCGTCTGGAACCATTTCTCGGCAGAGGCCAGCCAATCCGCATCCCGCAGGCGCAGGTTTTCATGGGAAATCCGCTGCGACCGGGTCAGCAGCGAATAGTTGAACTGCACCGGATCCATATCCAGATAGCGTTCCACATCCTCGAACCACTCCAGGGAGTTGCGCGCCGCCGACTGCAACCGCAGCACATCCAGCCGCCGCTCCTCCTGATAGCGGACAAAGGCCTGTTCCAACGTCGGTTCGGAGCTGATGAACTCCGCCAATGCGATGGCGCTGTCAAAGGCCAGTCGCGTGCCCGACCCGATGGAGAAATGCGCCGTGGCCGAAGCATCGCCCAGCAAGACCACGTTCTGATGATACCATGTTTCGCAAAGCACACGGGGGAAGTTGATCCAGACCGCCGAGCCGCGCAGGTGATCCGCGTTGGAAATCAGCGCGTGCCCATCCAGATGATCGGCAAAAATCGCCTCGCAGGTGCGCAGGATCTCGTCCTTGCTCATCGCCTCAAAGCCCCAGTTTTCCCAGGTCTGGGCCGAGCATTCAACGATCACCGTCGCGGTGTCAGCGTCGAACTGATAGGCGTGGATCCACATCCAGCCATGCTCTGTCTTCTCAAAGATAAATGTAAAGGCATCATCGAATTTCTGCTGTGTGCCCAACCAGATAAACTTGCAAGGGCGCACATCGACGTTTGGTTTGAAATGCGCGGCAAACTCGGTTCGCACCCGCGAATTCAGCCCGTCGCAGGCCACGACCAGATCATAATCCGCCTGATAGCTCGCGGCCGATCCGACTTCGGTTTCGAACTGCAAATCAATACCCAGTTCGCGCGCCCGCTCCTGCAGGATCACCAGCATCGCCTTGCGACCGATGCCCGCAAACCCATGCCCGCCCGACACGGTCCGCACGCCGTCATGCACCACGGCGATATCGTCCCAATAGGCGAATTTATCGCGGATCCGCTCGGCGCTGACGGGATCATTGGCGGCCAGATTGTCCAGCGCGTCATCAGACAGCACCACACCCCAACCAAAGGTATCATCGGGCTTGTTACGCTCAAAAACCGTGATTTCGGCATCCGGCTGACGCAGCTTGGTCGAAATCGCGAAATACAGGCCAGCGGGGCCGCCTCCCAGACAGGCGATTTTCATGGTGCCACTCCCCTATTGCGATCAAAGCTGAGCACAGGATAAGCGCACGGCAATAAATTTCAAGCTTAAACTTTTAAACTTGAAGCTTTTGCCAGACCTGCAGGAGATCCGCATTAAGGGAATATTCATCTCCGCTCTGCAATACTGGCAAGAGCATGACTCTTGCCCCGGTTTTCTCGGACGCCATCGCCATGGGCGCGGGAAACCCAAGCTATTCAGCCATAATTTCCCGATAAGTTTCAAGTGGATAAGCCCCACAATTGATGTAGAGAACTTATCTCAAACGGGTCATCTGATCTCCCGCAAAACCATAATTAATTCAATGTTTTCAGATAGATAAAACAACCTAAACAACAGGGGCGACGCTGTGGATAAGTTGGGGGACAGTTTGGGCATTCTCAACCCAAACGAGACACCCTGCCGGGACATTCAGAACCGACAAAAATATCGAGATAAGTCAAGTTTGGAAGGTATTAACAAAATGTTAAAGAGTAAATTCGATTGCGCAGTCACGATTCATCAAGAGCAAACCAGAGCCACCAGCCAGACCCGTTACCTGCGGCTATCCACAACACACTCATAGGCTGCAGCCCCTGACCTGATACTCAGTCAAAAAAACCGCGCAGCCTCGGCTGCGCGGTCCCAATGCAGACTATGGTGCGAAGGATCCCGGCTCAGAGCTCTCGCAGATATTGCATCACTGCCGGACGCACCGTCTGTTCGCCTCGGTGGCGTGCGTCAGCGATGATTTTGCGAATAGCATTCAGATCGACACGCATCAGCAGCGATTTGACCGGGCCAACCGAGGCAGGTCGCATCGACAGTACCCGCAACCCCATCGCCGCCAGGCAGACCGCCTCGATCGGGCGCCCGGCGTCCTCGCCGCAAAAGCTGAGAGGAGTCCCGGAAATCTCGCAACGCTCAACGATTTGCGCGATAAAGCTCAAGTAGCTCACATTCAATGTGTCGTAACGCTTGCGCACCCTCTCGTTTTCACGGTCCGCAGCAAAGAAAAACTGCTTGAGGTCATTGCCGCCGATCGACAGGAATTCGACCTCGTCGAAAAACTTCTGCGGCGCAAAGGCCAGCGACGGGGTTTCCAGCATGGCCCCGACTTCCAGTTTTTCCGGCAGCGGATGCCCGAGGCGCCGTTCGCGTTCCAGCGTCTTGGCGACCTCGGCCTTGGCGGCGCGGAACTCCTCGAACTGCGCCACAAACGGGAACATGACCGTCAGCGGACGCCCGTTGGCGGCGCGCATCAGCGCCTGCAACTGCATCCGCATCACACCGGGCTTGTCGAGACCAACCCGGATCGCCCGCCAGCCAAGCGCCGGATTCGGCTCATCGGTCGGCTTCATATAGGGCAGCACCTTGTCCGACCCGATGTCCAGCGTGCGGAACACCACCCGCTTGCCGCCAGCCGCATCCAACACCCGCTGATACAGCGCCACCAGTTCGGATCGTTTCGGCATCTGGTTGCGGACCAGAAACTGCAATTCGGTTCGGAACAGCCCGACGCCTTCGGCACCGGAGTTTTCCAGCGACGGCAAATCGGCCATCAGCCCGGCGTTCATCAGCAGGTTCACACGTGTGCCGTCGCGGGTCAGCGCCTGTTTGTCACGGATCGAGGCATAGCGTTCCTGCGCCTTGGCCTGCATCGCGATCTTGTCGCGAAAGGCCCCCACAACGGTGTCATCCGGCCGCAGATGCACGACGCCCTGCTCCCCGTCCACCATGATATGGTCGCCGTTCAGCGCCTCGGTGGTGATGCGTTTGGTGTGAACCACCAGCGGAATGGCCAGCGCGCGGGCAATGATCGCCGCATGAGAGCCGACAGAGCCTTCCTCCAGCACGATGCCACGCAGGTTGCGGCCATATTCCAGCAGCTCACCGGGGCCGATGTTCCGTGCAATCAGCACCGGGTCCTCGGGCAGCTCAGCACCGGTTTCACGGCCCTGCCCGGTCAAAATCCGTAGCAGCCGGTTGGACAGATCATCCAGATCGCTCAGCCGCTCGCGCAGATAGGCATCCTGCACCTGCCCCATGCGCGCCCGCGCCTGGGACTGTTCTTTCTCCACCGCCGCCTCGGCACTCAGACCGCGGCCGATGTCCTCTTCCATCCGCCGCATCCACCCTTTGGAATTGGCGAACATCCGGTAGGCTTCCAGCACCTGCAACTGTTCCTTGTCACCGGTCTGGGAGACCTCCAGCATCTTGTCGACGCCGACCCGCAGCTCCTCGACCGATTCATGCAGGCGCTCAAGCTCGCGGTGCGGATCATCGGCAATCGGATTGGTCACAACAACGCGCGGCTCATGCAGCCAGACGTGGCCTTCAACAGCGCCTTCCTGCGCGATGGTTCCCCGCAGCAGAACCGGTTGCTGGTGCAGGGGCGACAGTGCCGCGCCCTCGCCAACAAAGGCGCCAAGCTCGGTCATTTCGGCAATCACCATCGCCACCACTTCCAGCGCATAGACCGCATCGGCGGAGAATTCGCGCGCGTCCTTGGACTGCACCACCAGCACGCCCAGCATCTCGCCAAGCCGCTGAATCGGCACCCCCAGGAAAGAGGCATAACGCTCCTCCCCGGTTTCCGGCATATAGCGGAACCCCTTGGCGTTGGGGGCATCCGGGGTGTTGACCACCTTGCCATAGCGCGCCACACGGCCCACCAGCCCCTCGCCGATCCGCATACGGGTCTGGTGTACGGATTCAACGTTCAGACCCTGAGTCGCGCAGAGCTCAAGCGTCTCCTCGTCCCGGAACAGATAGACCGAGCACACCTCGCTGCGCATGCTATCGGCGATCAGCTGGGTGATCTTGTCCAGCCGGGCCTGACCGGCATCATCACCGGCCATCGCCTCGCGCAAGCGCATCAACAGATTGCGACTTTCGGATTCGGTCGTCTTTACCATGGGGGCCGTTCACACAGGTTTCGGTGTCAGGCAGCCAGGTCCAGATCAGGCCGCCTTGTCCAATTCAAAGGCATCATGCAGTGCTTGCACTGCAAGTTCCATGTATTTCCGGTCGATCAGAACCGAAATCTTGATTTCGGAGGTGGTGATCACCTTGATGTTGATGCCCTCGTCCGACAGCACCTTGAACATCTTGGCTGCAACCCCTGATTGTGAGCGCATACCGATGCCAACCACCGAAACCTTGGCAACATCACGGTCAGCCAGCAGTTCGGCGTAGTTCAGCTCGCCCTTCTGCTTTACCGCCTGCAACGCCTGTTCGGCGCGCGCCACCTGATCGGTCGGGCAGGAGAAGGTCATATCGGTGCGACCCTCGGCCGAGATATCCTGAACGATCATATCGACGTTCACACCTGCATCGCTAAGCGCGGTAAAGATATGTGCCGCGATGCCGGGACGGTCGGCGACCGATTGCACGGTCAGCTTGGCTTCGTCACGGGAATAGGCCACACCGGCCACAACATTGGATTCCATGATTTCCTCCTCGTCGCAGACCAGGGTTCCGGCCTCGTCGGACTGTTCCTCAAAACTCGACAACACGCGCAGCTTCACCTTGTAGCGCATCGCCAGTTCAACAGAGCGGGTTTGCAGGACCTTGGCGCCCAGCGAGGCCAGCTCCAGCATTTCTTCAAACGCGATCCTATCCAGTTTGCGCGCCTTATCGCAGATCCGCGGGTCCGTGGTATAGACCCCGTCCACATCGGTATAGATATCGCAGCGCTCCGCCTCAAAGGCCGCGGCAAAGGCAACAGCGGTGGTATCCGACCCGCCCCGGCCCAGCGTGGTGATACGGCCTTCGGGGCTGATCCCCTGAAACCCTGCAACCACGGCGACGCGCATGCCTTCGCCGAACTTCGCGTTGATGTTCTCCGGCGGGATCTCTTCGATCCGGGCCTGACTGTGGGCACTGGTGGTTTTCAGCGGCACCTGCCAGCCCTGCCAGCTGCGCGCGGGGATATCCATCTCCTGCAGCGTCAGCGCCATCAGACCCGCCGTCACATTCTCGCCCGAGGAGACCACAGCATCATATTCGCGCGCATCAAACAGCGGCGAGGTCTCATTGACCCAGCCGACCAGCTCATTGGTCTTGCCCGACATGGCAGAGACGATAACGATCACGTCATAGCCCTTGGCCACCTCAACGCCCACGCGTTTCGCCGCGCGGCGGATGCGGTCCAGATTGGCGACAGATGTACCGCCGAATTTCATCACAAGAACGGGCATTGGGCAAAACTCTCCGTGCGCTTGCGGGTTTCAACTCCCCGCCTCTTATGCGAGCGGCCCCACAAGGGCAAGCCTGCGGATTGTAGCGATACACGCAGAAACGCCGGTGCAACACGCAATTTTGATGCGTCAAAGCGGCGCGTTTCGGTCGATCTGCCTAGTTGCGCCAAAAACGGATGGTCAGAATGGCATAGACCGCCATCAGCTCCAGCCGCCCGATCAGCATCGCTGCGCTCAGGATCCACTTGGCCCCATCGTTTAGCGTGGAGAAGTTGCCCGCAGGCCCGATCCGGTCGCCAAGGCCGGGGCCGATATTGGCCACAGCCGTTGCCGCCCCCGACACCGCCGTCACAAAATCAAGCCCGGTCAGCGCCAGCGCCCAGGCCACGATCCCCAGCGTGACCACAAAGAACATGAAAAAGGAGATCACCGAGCTCAGCACCTCGGCGTCCACCGCCCTGCCCTGATAGCGCGGGACAAACACCCCATGCGGCGAATGAATGCGCTGGATCTGCACCCGGATCGAGGCGAACAGCAGCTGATAGCGGAAAATCTTGACCGAACAGGCGGTTGACCCCGCACAGCCGCCAATCAGCCCGATAAAGAAGAACAGCATCACCAGAAAGCTGCCCCACTGCATGTAATCAACGCTGGCGTAGCCGGTGCCGGAGATGATCGAGGTGATATTGAACAGCGCCTCGCGCACCGCCTGCTCGGGGTGGTGAGGAAACACATAGACCAGCACACAGGCCGTCACCACGACAAGGATCAGGATGGTGGCCAGAAAGGTCTGGATCTGGCTGTCACGAAACAGCGGCTTGGAATGGCCGTTGACCATCTGCACATAGCGCACAAAGGGCAGCGCCGCGAGGATCATGAACACCGATGCAGCATATTCAGGCGCGCCGGTAAAGGTGCCGAAAGACGCATCATAATTGGAGAAACCACCGGTGGAACATGTGGTCAGCGCATGCACCAGCGCGTCAAAGGGCTGCATCCCCAACAGCATATAGACCACCATGCAGGCCACGGTCAGGCCGACGTAGATCAGCGAAATCTGCTTCGCGATTGCCTGCGCGCGTGGCAGGATTTTACCCATCGTATCAAAGGCTTCGGAGCGGAAAATCTGCATGCCGCCAACCCGCAGCTCCGGCAGGAACACCATGGCCACCACGATGATGCCGATGCCGCCCAGCCATTGCAGGATGCCCCGCCACAGCAGCAGTCCGCGCGGCAGACCATCAAGGCCCGAAATCACGGTGGAGCCGGTGGTGGTAAGGCCGGACATCGCCTCGAAGAACGCATCGACAAAGCGCAGTTCAGTGGCGCCCAGCATCAGGGGGATCGCCCCGAACACCGGCAGCGCCACCCAGACCAGCGTCGTCAGCAGAAAGGTCTGCTGGATCGTCAGCCCCTCGCGCACCCCATTGGCACAGGACAGCGCAATCAGCCCGCCGCCGAGGATGGTGATGACGGCACTTTCGAGAAAGACCGGCCATTCCCCCTGCCCGTCGTATAGATCGACAGCCAGCGGGAACACCATGGTTGCCCCAAGGATGGCCACCAGAAGGCCAATGACATATCCAACCGGACGCAGATCCAACATGCGCGCAGCGTTGGCCTCCACCGGGCGGAGTGTCAAGAGACTGCGCGACTGTTGCGACCCGGGGTTAGGGTTTTGTCGACTTCTGTGACACCGTGCCGACTTTCGCCGTCATCGCACTGGCCGACGTGCCGCCCCCCCCGCCCTGACCGGTCATCAGCGCCTGAGTGCTGGTGGTTCCGGCCTGTTTCGCGCCAACCGGCGACAGCTGAGCCCGCGCAGCGGGCTGCGATGCAGGCGAAGATGCCGGGGCCGGATCCTTGGCGGGCATCGCTGCCGGTTTCGACGGCGCGCGGGTGGTTTTGCGGCTTGGTCCGGCGGCGGCGGCCTTGGCGGCGGGCGTATCGGGTGTCACGGCGGCAGCAGCGGCAGGGGCCGCAGGTTTTGCCACATCCGCTTCGCTCGTCGCGACCTTGCGCTTGCTGGAAAAATCGGACGCCCCGGCTGTATCCGCCTTGTCGGTGGGCTGCGGCGTTGGCGCAACCGTCGGCGTGCTGGTCGCCGCCTTGGTCCGTGCCGGGCGGGTTTTCTTGCGGGCAGGCTTGCGCTGCGGGGCGGGCTTTGGTTTTGCGGCCGCAGGTTTCTCCGCAGCGGTTGCGGCAGGCTCGGCACTGCGGCTGGCTGCCTCCGTGCTGCGCGCGGCGGTGGTCTTGACACGGGTCTGGTTCAGCCCCACTGCAATCGCATGGCTGGCAACCGCCATCTGCGCGGCGGGCATTGCCCCCATCAGGGCCACGGCCCCACGCCAGAACCGCATCTGGCGCCCAACAAGCGTACCTGCCAATGCAGCAGGTGTCCGGGGAAGGTCGGTGAAGTCGAGTAGAGGGATCATCAAAATCTCCTGTTTGGCGGGTGGCATCCGCCGCGATATGGCTGCGCCAGACATCAGGGCCAGCGATCAGACGGCCTTGCTGGCGCAGATGAACAAGAGACATTGGTCTGACCATCTTCCGAACCCGGTAAGCTCGGCGCGACAGCCCTGGCACGAGGCCCCCTCCGCCCCTCGGACAGGGGGAACGACGCAGCGCGCACCCCCACAGGTTGCAACTCTATCTGATTCCTTTTGCATTGCAGCATAAATAATGCCGCATTGCAGAGGCGCCCGTAAAAAGCGCGAAAAACCGCCGCCTAATCAGGCAGCGGTGTCGGGTCTATGTCGGAAAATGGGGCCACAGGCACGATTGGCGTCCTGCGCGCCCGGATCACCCCTGATGGATCAGGGTTGCGAACATCCGCGGGTCGATGCTGCGCGCCGCAAAGGTCGGCCCCTGCGTCAGCACGCTGATCGCATCATGGCTGTGCAGGCTCTCCTGATGGCTGGCCACCACCCGGAAGTCGCCGATACGGGAATCCGATTGCAGCGCCTCGCAGAACAGCCGCGCGGCATCTTCGACAAAGATCGGATTGGCCGCGTTCAGCTCGGCAAAGGCCTGCTCATCCTCGCGCTTGACCATGACCTGGGTCTCGGTCGGCACCGCGCGGCGGCAATGGTCGATCACATCCTCGAACCACAGAACCGGCGCGCCCGGCTCCTGCACCAGCGAAATCCGCGCCACCGAGCGCTGCGAATGCGGCGTCGCCAGCTGGCCACGGGCACTGCGGGCATGTTCACTCAGCTCAAGCGAACAGGGACAGGTCGAGGAATAGACGTAATCCAGATGGATGATCTTCGTCCGCTCGCCATCGTGATCCACGATTTCCAGAGCGATATCATAGTATTGATAGCCCGACAGGCCAGAACGCAGGCTTTGCACCTTCACCGGGAAGGAAAACCGCATCTGCAAACGTGCATCAAGGCTTTCGAGATCGGTGAGGTAATCATCAAGCGCCGCTTCCATCACTTCAAAGCTGAAAGTGCGTTCAGCGTGTTTGTAAAACGACCGCATGATCCGGGACATATTGATGCCCTTCTTGTCGGCATCCAGGCTGACGGTGCCGGTCACGCTGGTTTCCAGCGTCAGATCGCCATTGTCGCGGGTGTGAAAGCGAATCGGCAGGCGAAAATTGGAAATTCCGACGTGCTGGATCTGCTCATGGGCGCCGCGGATCAGGCTGGACGGCCCGTTCTGCAGGTCCGGCAATGTCGCACGATAGCTGCTATCGGCCTCAAACTCCTCAGGGTAGTGGCGCGACAGATCGGGATAGTTACCAACGGGTGCATCCGGCAGAAGCCGTGCAACCACAGGGTTTAGTTGAGCAATTTCGGTCTCGGTTGCCGTGCTGGCCCATTTGCGCAACAGCTCGAGTGCATCCTCTGCATCTGCTCGATCAGGCGCCTTGGTCAGATTACGCGAGTGAGAGTTCATGAAACAGAGACCTCCGCTGACGCTGCCCGATCATCAGGCAGCAGGATTAGTTTTAGTCTGTTACGCAGCAGATCGCAAAACAGATCATTCAAAAGCGTCGTGTTTTGCGCATTTACGGCGATTGACGCCAGATCCTTTTGGATCACGCTTGGCATCGGGGGCAGCGGCGACGCGCGCGCCCTGCCCCCTTATCGCCGTCGCTATTCAGCCGATCAGGCCTCCGCCACCGCCAGGGCCTGTGTCAGATCCGCGATCAGATCGGCGGCATCCTCAAGCCCGACCGAAAACCGGACCAGACCGGGCGTAATGCCCAGTTCGGCCTTCAGCTCATCAGACAACCGCTGATGGGTGGTGGTGGCCGGATGGGTGGCGATGGATTTCGCATCGCCCAGATTGTTGGAAATCACCGGGATGGTCAGCGCGTTCAGGAACCTGAATGCAGCCTCTTTGCCGCCCTTGAGGTCCAGCGACAGCACCGTGCCGCCTTTGCCGCCCAGCTGGCGCTGCACCAGTGCGTATTGGGCATGGGTCTCCAGGCCGGGATACATCAGCCGGCTGAGTGCGGAATGACCGCTCAGCGCCTGCGCCAGTTCCAGCGCTGTATCGGCCTGGGCGTTGACCCGCAGGGAAATCGTCTCCAGCCCCTTCAGCAGCGTCCAGGCATTGAACGGGCTGAGGCTGCCGCCGGTGTGCTTCATATAGGGTTCAACGGTGCCCCGGATGAACTCGCGCGTGCCAAGGATGACGCCGCCCAGCACCCGTCCCTGCCCGTCGATATGTTTGGTCGCGGAATAGATCACCACATCCGCGCCCTGCGCGATGGCATTGGAAAACACCGGCGTCGAAAACACGTTATCGACCACCACAGTGGCCCCGACCTCATGGGCCAGCTCGGCCACTGCGGCGATATCGATCACCTCAAGTGTCGGGTTGGACATCGACTCGAAAAACACCGCCTTGGTGTCAGGGCGCAGCGCTGCGCGCCACTGTTCAAGGTCGGTGCCATCGACAAAGGTCACCTCAACCCCGAACCGGGTCAGGATCGTCTCGAGAATATAGAGACAGGAGCCAAACAGAGCCTTGGCCGAAACCACATGGTCGCCTGCCTTCAGCATCGAGGTCAGCGCGCCATTGACCGCAGCCATGCCGGATGCGGTGGCAAAGGCGTCCTCGGCCCCTTCCAGCGCGGCAATGCGCTCTTCGAACATCGCCACCGTCGGGTTGCCATAGCGGGCATAGATGAATTCATCGGGGCCGGTCTCGATAAACCGCGCCTCGGCCTGTTCGGCGGTGTCATAAACAAAACCCTGCGTCAGGTAGATCGCTTCGCTGACCTCATTGTACTGGCTGCGGCGGGTGCCGCCATGCACCAGTTTCGTGCGCTTGTTCCAGGTCTCGCTCATCTTCTGTCTCCTTGCGCGCGTTGCGCATTAAAAAACCCCCGTTCGGCCAAGCGAAAGGGGGTCCTTCACATCCTGACCTCTTTAGCGGGATTGTTTTACGTGGCCCGCAATCCGGTAACAAATCGCCACGATATATCCGTCCCGGATAAGCCCAAACCGCCGTTTGGTCAAGTCCGCTGCGCGCAGATCGCGACACGCAGCGACACCACCGGGACGGGTCGCTGCGGCCCTGCCCGCGTCACTCGCTCTCGTCCACCTCGGCGTCCGGCATCGCATAGGCCTGAAAGACCCGCGCCTGTGTCATGAAAAAGGCAAACATCGCCAGCGACAGGCCAAAGGTCTTGAAATAAACCCAGGTGTCGGTGCTCTGCGTGCGCCAGATCAGCTCATTCAGGAGCGCCAGCGCGAAGAAGAAATAACACAGCCGCCGCGTAAGGATCATCCAGCCTGCGTCCTGCAGCGGCATCAGCTCATCCATCGCCACCTTCAGATAGCTTTCCCCCCGGATCAGACCAATCGCCAGCGCACCGCCCAGCAGCACATAAAGGATCGTCGGCTTCATCTTGAAGAACCGCTCATCATTGAACCAGACCGACAGCCCGCCAAACAGTATCACAATCACCAGCGTCCCGACCTGGAGTCTGGAAATATGACCGGTCAGCCGCCACAGTGCCAGGCTCGACAGCACCATCAGCGGAATGAAGGCCGCCGTCACCACGATAAAGCCCTTGTACTCCTGCCCGCCGATCATCAGCAGCTCATCGCGCAGGCGCAGGTAGCCGACAAAGAACAGCACCAGCGGGCCGTATTCCAGCACCAGTTTAAGGGTTCGGTTGATCGGTTTTCCCGCCATTTCTATTCCTGTTCCTAACCTGAATTCACCGGCGGTGATCGCCGAGGCCTGGCCGCTGTGCCAGCCGGATCAGCCGCCCATCTCCACTATCACGGCCCCCAGCGCGATCAAAGCCATCAGGGCAATCCGTCGCGGCCCCACGGTTTCCTTCAACACCAGCCAGCCGATAAGCGCAGCAAAGACCGTGGAGGTTTCGCGCAGCACCGCCGCCTCTCCCACCTTGTCCAGCCGCGTGGCCAGCATGACCGCCCCAAAGGAGCCAAAGGCGATAAGCCCGCCCAGCAGCCCCTTGGCCATGAGAGGGCCGGGGTCTGGGCGCGGCACCATCGCCCGCCAGCGCAGATAGGCATAGGGCGGCATCGCCAGCCCGTCGATGAAGAAGAACCAGGCAAGAAAGGTGAACGGATCCGCCGTCGCGCGAATGCCATAGGCGTCATAGGTGGTATAGAGCGCCACAAAGACGCCGGTCGCCACCGCCAGCGCCAGGGCGCTGCCCAGGGTTTCGCGATTGTCGGTCAGATTGCGGTAATTGTAGAGCGCCAGTCCGAAAATCCCCGCCAGCAGCACCAGAACCCCCAGCCACTGCACCGCTGTAAAGCCTTCGTCAAACAGCATCGACGCGCCCAGCACGGTGAACAGCGGCCCGGTGCCGCGCACCACCGGATAGACCACCGTGTAGCTGCCCTTGCTATAGGCCAGCCCCTGCAGGATCTTGTAGAGCACATGGATCAGCCAGACGCCCGCAAAGATCGGCCACATATGCGGCTCGGGCCAGGGCACCACAAACAGCGCCAGCGGCAGGGCCATCAACCCATAGGAGAAATCAATTGCACCGCGCGACAGCCAGGGGTCATATCGCCCCTTTTGCAGCGCTCCGAACACCGCGTGCAGGATCGCCGCCATCAGCGCCAGCGCAAGCGCCGCATGATGCCCCGCCTCGGTCCCCTCCAGAGAGATCAGCCAGTCGCTCAACCGCAGTACCTTTGCTCCAGAACAGATCGCCGGGGGTTTTCCACCCCCGGACCCCCGAGGATATTTTCAGCCAGAAGATGCGGCTGGCGCGCGCGGCTCAGGGGGTTTCCAGCCCGGTCAGGGCGGCCGCAAATTCTTCGGGATCAAACGGGGCAAGGTCGTCGATCTGCTCGCCCACACCGATGGCATGGATCGGCAGGCCGAATTTATCCGCCAGCGCCACCAGCACACCCCCCTTGGCGGTGCCGTCCAGCTTGGTCATCACCAGCCCCGACACATCGGCCAGTTTCTGGAAGGTTTCCACCTGATTGAGCGCATTCTGCCCGGTGGTGGCATCCAGAACCAGCAGGGTGTTATGCGGCGCGGTCTCGTCCTTCTTGCGGATCACCCTCACAATCTTTGCCAGTTCTTCCATCAGATCGGCGCGGTTCTGCAGGCGGCCGGCTGTGTCGATCATCAACAGATCCGCCCCCTCTTCCTGCGCCCGTGTCATCGCATCAAAGGCAAGGCTGGCAGGATCCGATCCCTCGGGCGCGGTCAGGACCGGCACACCTGCACGGTCGCCCCAGACCTGCAACTGCTCCACTGCCGCGGCGCGGAAAGTGTCGCCTGCGGCGATCACCACCTTCTTGCCCGCGGCCTTGAACTGGCTGGCCAGCTTGCCGATTGTGGTGGTCTTGCCGGAGCCATTGACGCCCACCACCAGCACCACCTGCGGGCGTTTCTGGTAGATTGGCATCGGGCGGGCGACCGGTTCCATGATGCGGGCCACCTCTGCGGCCAGCAGCTCCTTGATCTCACGCGTCGAAAGCCGCTTGCCAAACCGGCCCTCGGCCATATTGGCAGTGACACGCAGCGCGGTATCGACCCCCATGTCGGCGGCAACCAGAAGATCCTCCAGCTGCTCCAGCATGTCGTCATCCAGCGCGCGGCGCGGCTCATCCGCCTTACCGCGCCCTATCAGACGCCCCAAAAGCCCAGGCGTTGCCGAAACCGGGTCCGGGGTCGGCGCGGGCATCGGCTTCATCGCCGGTTTCGCCATCGGCTCTGCTATGCGGGCGGGCTGTTCGGGTGTCTCTGCGGGGATCTCGGACGGCGCTTCAGACGGCACCTCCACTGGCGGCGCCTCTGGTGCCTCAACAGGCTGTTCAGACGGCACCTCCACTGGCGGTGCGGATGGCGGCACCTCGGGCGTCTTCTCCGGTGTGGGCTGTTGTGCGGCTGCGCCCTCTTCGACGATGGCATCAAGCCCTTCCTCAAGCTTGTTCGACGACTTGAACAGCCGGTCCTTCAGTTTTGAGAAAAACGCCATGTCGGTCTCCGCATATTGGGTCTGTGCGAGTTGTCACGCGGACACCTAATGCGGTTTTGCGGCAAGTGCAAAGCACCTCGGTGCGCCGGCTGCCACAAAACCGATGCAAGAACCGGCCTAAGCCGCTACAGAAACGCCAGCAGAAACCCCGCCTGCGCCCCCCAGTAGAGCGGCCAGACCGCATAGGGCGTGAACCGCCGCGCCGGGTGATCCTCGGCCAGCACAAAGGTTTCAAAGGCCAGAACGATATCGGACGCCATGAAGGCGAGCGCCGCAGGCAGTACCAGCGCCAGCCCTTGCAGACTGCCCCCCAGCGGCAGGGTCAGGGCTGCCAGCCCCATGCTGATGATGATCGGTACATAGGCCAGCACCGGAGCTTTCAGGGCACCGGCACGCGGCGCCAGCAATCGCGCCATGGCAATGCCCGCCAGCGCCAGCACCACAACGCCGATCAACTGCGGCATCTGCAATAGCCGCGCGGCCTCGCTGCTGTCCTGACCGAGGAACAGAAACACATAGACCAGATGCCCCGCTGCAAAGGCCCCGACCCCGGCCATGAAGGCGCCTTCGCCATCCCGCGACAGGCAGAAATCGCCAATGGCACAAAGCCCAAGCGCGAGGGTCAGCAGCACTGGCCCACCGCCAAGCCAGGCGGCAATCGCCAGCAGCAGCACCGCCAGGGTCTTGGTCGCGCTGCGCAGCACGCTGGTCGGCCGCGCCGTGAGCCCCAGATACACAAGCGCAAATAGCGCCGCCGCGCCGATCAACGCATCCCCCATAGGTACTGTTTCCCAATTCCGACATCCCACTCTCTCCCCTCGCTCTGGCCAATGACCTCAGCCGCACCGATCTGCACCGGGCAACCACCTGAGGCTGCGGCTTTTTTCCGCACCGATGTTGCCCAGCACACCGGCCCCGGTCAAAGGTGACGCCGCGCAACCCTGCGCCCGCGCCGCCGTGCCCGAGGCATCGCGCGATTCTGCCTGTCATCGCCCCCGCTGCGGAAACCATGGTCAGGGCGATACGGGTCTGGCACAGTCGATCCATGCGAATGCTCTGTCTGATTCTCTCGGCGATCCTGTTGAGCAGCGCCCTGCAGGGCCGTCCGGCCGCCGCCGGTGCGCCTCTGACAGCGGATCAGTTCGACCGCTACACCCAGGGCCGCACCCTGTTCTACGGTTTTGATGGCGTGCCCTATGGGGTTGAGCGCTATCTGCCCAACCGCCGGGTGATATGGTCGTTTCTGGATGGCCGCTGCCAGAACGGCGAATGGTATCCGCAGGCCGATCAGATCTGTTTTGTCTATGACGAGATCGGCACGCCGCAATGCTGGCAGTTTTCATTTGGCGACAACGGGTTAATTGCCCAGTTCGAAGGCGACCCGGAGGCAACCGAGCTTTACGAGGCGGAGGAGCTGGGCCGGGAGATGCTCTGCCTCGGCCCGGACGTCGGCGTCTGAGCACGCGCCAGAGGCCAGCTCAGAACAGGGAGCCTTGATCCCCCGGGTCTGATGTGTCGCTCTTCTGGCTGGTGGATTTGGACCGGTCGTCCGCCGATGGCGCGGCGGCGACCGCATCGGATTTGACGGCAGGGGCTGCTTCGCCGCCTGCGGTCGTTGTTGCGGTCGTTGTCACGGTTGGGGTCACCTCTATCTCGGCGTCGGCAAATTCGATATGAAGCCGCGCCTGCGATGCCGCCTCTGCGGCGCGGGTGATCACCGTCTCAGCGCTGCGCACCACCGCATAGCCGCGCCTCAGCGTGGCCTTGTAACTCAGAATATCCAGCTGACGCCCGGTTGCCTCCAGCCGTTGCCGCTGCCGGTCCAACCGCTGTGCCTGCACGGTATCGAGCCGCTGGACCAGCTGGCCGAGGCGGTCCTGCTGACGCGCAAGATCCTGCCGGATCGGGCGCAGGCTCAACCTTGAAGAGAGGTTGCGCAGCCGGTCGCCACGGGTGCTGACCAATTGGCGCAGGGTGCTGGGACGCAGCGCAGCTGCCGCCTCGCTCAGCCGCAGGCGGCGACGCTCAACCCCCCGGATCAGCGCATCGGGCAATTTGTCCCCCCACAGATCCAGCCGCTGACGTGGGGTTTCCAGCAATGTGTCGGGTTTGGGCAGCGCGCGGGCCAGATCATTGAGCCGCTGGCGCCGCTGCTGCACCGCCAGACCAGCAGACCGCACCAGCCGCGCGCCCTGATTTTCGGTCCAGCCCATCAGCTCCAGCCGCACCGGCACCGCCAGCTCTGCCGCCGCCGTCGGTGTCGGCGCACGGCGGTCGGACACAAAATCAATCAGCGTGGTATCCGTCTCATGCCCCACGGCAGAGATCAGCGGAATCTGCGAGGCTGCGGCGGCGCGGGCGACGATTTCTTCGTTGAACCCCCAGAGATCCTCGATCGAGCCACCACCCCGGGCCACGATGATCAGATCGGGCCGCGGCAGCGCGCCCCCCGGTGTCAGCCGGTTGAAGCCGTCGATGGCGCGGGCCACCTCCGGCGCGCAGGCCTTGCCCTGCACGGCGACCGGCCAGACCAGCACCTTGCGCGGGAAGCGGTCGCGCAGCCGGTGCAGGATATCGCGGATCACCGCACCCGATGGCGACGTGACCACGCCGATGATCTGTGGCAGATAGGGCAGCGGCTTCTTGCGTTCCGGCGCAAACAGCCCCTCGGCCTCCAGCTGCATCTTGCGCTTTTCCAAGAGCGCCATCAGCGCTCCCTGCCCGGCAACCGCCACCTCGTCGACGTTCATGTTGTACTTGGACTGCCCGCCAAAGGCCGTCAGCCGACCGGTGACCACGACTTCCAGCCCCTCCTCCGGCACCACCGAAAGGCTGGAAATCTGCCCCTTCCAGGTGGTGCAGGCCAGCACCGAGCGGTCGTCCTTGATGTCATAGTAAAGATGCCCGGACCGCGCCTTGAATACCCGGCCCACCTCGCCGCGCACCCGGATCCGCCCGAAAGTGCCCTCCAGCGTGCGTTTCACCTCGCCGGAGATTTCCGAAACGGTGAATTCGGGGGCATTCTGCCCGGGCCGGTCAGCCGGGGTGGGATCGTCAAACAGGTCGGACATCGGCGGGCTGCTCTCCTGCGTCACAGGTGGTTCTTGTTTTGAAGTCGCGCGCAGCATAGAACCCGCCGCAAGCAAGGCAAGCCCCGGCAACCGCCGACGGCGCCATTGGTGCAGGCAGATCGGAGAACACGGACATGAACATCCTTATCCTCGGCAGTGGCGGGCGGGAACATGCGCTCGCCTGGGCGGTGATGCAGAACCCCAAATGTGACAAGCTGATCGTGGCACCGGGCAACGCGGGCATCGCCCAGATCGCCGATTGCGCCACCTTTGATATCGAGGACGGCGGCACCGTGGTGACCTTTGCCGAGGAAAACGCCATCGACTTCGTCATCGTCGGGCCCGAGGCACCGCTGGCCGCAGGTGTTGCCGACCGGCTGCGCGAGGCGGGCCTTCTGGTGTTCGGCCCCTCCGAGGCCGCCGCAAAACTGGAAGCCTCCAAAAGCTTCACCAAGGAAATCTGCGACGCTGCAAACGCCCCGACCGCAGGCTACGGCCATTTCACCGACGCGGACGCCGCCAAGGCGCATGTGCGCGAGCACGGCGTGCCCACCGTGGTTAAGGCCGACGGTCTGGCCGCAGGCAAAGGCGTCATCATCGCGATGACCGAGGAGGAGGCCATGGCCGCCATCGACGACATGTTCGGCGGCGTCTTCGGCGGTGCCGGCGCCGAGGTGGTGATCGAGGAATTCATGGAAGGCGAAGAGGCCTCCCTCTTCGTGCTGGTGGATGGCGAGGACGTGCTGGCAATCGGCTCCGCGCAGGACCACAAGCGCGTCGGCGAAGGCGATACCGGCCTCAATACCGGCGGCATGGGCGCCTACTCCCCCGCGCCGGTGCTGTCGGCTGAGGTCGAGGCAAAGGCGATGGAAGAGATCGTGAAGCCCACCATGCGGGTGATGGCGGAACGCGGGATGCCCTATCAGGGCGTGCTCTATGCGGGTCTGATGATCAAGGACGGACAGCCCCGGCTGGTGGAATACAACGTCCGCTTCGGCGACCCGGAATGCCAGGTGCTGATGATGCGCCTCGGCGCCCAGGCGCTGGACCTGATGCAGGCCGCCGCCGAGGGCCGCCTGGGTGACGCGCAGGTGAACTGGGCCGATGACCATGCGATCACCGTGGTGATGGCGGCAGAGGGCTACCCCGGATCGTACGAAAAATTCACCGAGATCAAAGGCCTGGACGCGCTGCCCGAAGACAGCAGCAATATGGTGTTCCATGCGGGCACCAAGGAACAGGACGGCAAGGTACTGGCCGTCGGCGGCCGGGTGCTGAACGTGACCGCCCGTGGCGCTTCACTGCAAGAGGCCCGCGACCGCGCCTATGCGATGGTGGAGGGTGTCAGCTGGCCGCAGGGCTTCTTCCGCCGCGACATCGGCTGGCGCGCGCTGAAGTAAGACCGACCGAGCAGGCACTCCCGTCTGTTTCAGAACCATCACAGATGGCTCGACACAGTTGGGCATTGCCGGGCGCTGCTGCGCCCGGCGCCGCAAGCGGCAAGCCCCGACGCCCAGTGAGGATACCGCACGCCGGGCTGTCCAGACCCGCCCGGTCGAATCCGACAGGACACCGCGCAAAATCCCCCCAGTCTGACGTTTTCGGCCACGTGCAGCGGTGGGGCGGGCCCTAGGTTGCAGGCGCGCCAAGGCGAGCCTCCCCTTTCGGGACCGGCACTCTCAGTTCCCGGTCTCGGATCCCCGTCAGCAGCTGCGCAATTGCCCTAGTCCCGCCTTTGAGCGAAGCGGAGTTCACTTTCGATGATCCTACGCGACAAACCCGGCCTGATGCAGCTGCTGTTTGCGCTGCGCGGCTCTGTCCTGCCCCGCATATTGCCCCGTATCCTCGGCCTCTCCGCCCTGTCGGCGCTGGTGCTGTGGATTGACGCCGATATCACCCGCCTGCCCCATACCAATGCCGCGCCGTTTGCGGTCTTTGGCATCGCGCTCTCGCTGTTTCTGGGGTTTCGCAACAATGCCGCCTATGACCGCTGGTGGGAAGGTCGCAAGCTCTGGGGACAGCTGGTCGCGGACCTGCGCAGCCTCAGCCGTGAGGTGGACCTGTTTGTTGCCGACCCGCAGAGCCGACGCCGGATCCTGCGGCTGGCCCTTGCGTTTTTGCATCTGCACCGCATCAACCTGCGCAAAGAACGCGACACCAGCGCCGCAACCCGCTGGGCAGGCGACGATTTCACCACCGCGCCACATCCGCCCTGCGCAGCGCTCGATGCCCTTGCCGCGACGCTGGCCACAGCCGCCGACGATGGGTTTGCCCGCAAGGCGCTGGCCGAACGCACCGCCAGCATGGCGCTGGCTCAGGCGGGCTGCGAACGCATTGCCACCACGCCGCTGCCCTATGTTTATTCGCTGCTGGTGTTTCGCACGACCTACCTCTATTGCCTGCTGCTGCCCTTTGCGCTGATCGACAGCGCGGGCTGGCTGACGCCGATTTTCGTCGGCATTGTCGCCTATGTCTTCTTCGGCCTTGCAGAGGTGACCGAGGAGCTGTCTCACCCCTTTGGCGAAACGGTGAACGGCCTGCCGCTGGATGCCATCTGCCGGACCGTTGAACGCAGCCTGGCCCCAAAGCTGGGCGAGGAGGTACCGCCACCGCTGCAACCGATCGACTATTACCTCTCCTGACACCCCGACAGGATCAGCATGCCGGCTGGCAAGCACCTGTTTTCACGCTGCCTTCACTCCGCTAAGATCCTTGTAACAGCGACCGCACCCACTCCCGAAGGCTCAGCCCTGCCGCGGAGCTGCGGTCGCCGCGACAGGCAGGACATATGCAGGAACAGCAGGACCAGATGACGGCCAATAGCCAGCAGCCCCGCCCCGGCCTCGACGTCGGCACAGCGCCCATGGGCGATCCCGGCGCCGAGACGCTCGACCAGCTCTTTGCCACCCGTGACCTGATGCAGCTCGCCTATGATTTCCTGCCGGTGGGGATCGTTGTCACCGAAAACCGGGTCCTGCGCGACTGCAACCGGCGGTTCTGCGAGATGTTCGGCTACACCCGGCTGGACCTGCTCGATCAGCTCTTTGCCTTTCTCTACCCATCGCAGGAAGAATTTCTCAACCTGCGCAACCGGGGAAATGACACATTGGGAGCCGGCGCGCCCTATTGGGACGAACGGGTGATGCGGCGCAAGGACGGCAGCCTGTTCTGGGTCCGGGTCCGTGGCCATAGCTTCACACCGCAAGAGCCGCTGGCACGCGCGGTCTGGAGCTTTGCCGATCTGTCCCGATCCCGGCCCTATCAACCCCTGACCCGGCGCGAACGCGAGGTCTATTCGCTGCTGTGCGAAGGCAAGACCAGCAAGGAAATCGCCCGAAGTCTGGAGCTGAGCTACCGTACGGTCGAGGTTCATCGCGCCCGGCTGTTGAAGAAGGTCGGCGTCAGCAATACCGCCGCGCTTTTCTCCTCTCTGGGTGACATCGACGGCGCCCATGTTGTGGGCACGCCCAGCCCGTGACGGCGTGAAATGCGCTCGCAATCGCACCGGGGCCCGCAAGATCCAACCGCTGTCACGGGCTGGGCGCGGGTTGCTCCACCATAGCCCTCCCCGGTTCCGGTTCCGGCAAAGATCGCGCCTCATGCCGCCGAAGTCGATCACGGGGCCGAGCGTCGGCACAAATTCCGCAGGCGGGGCCGATCAGATCAGCCCGCGTCCCCGATCGTACCGGGTAAGGCGCCAATGTCACGAAGGGTGACCGCAGGGGCCGACGCTGGCCCGGCACCTTTGTCGCACTGCCCGCGCGCTATCGGAACAGCGTGAAGACGGGATCGCTGAAGCCGCTCGACGCCAGATCACTGTTCAGCCCGCTCAGCAGCAGGAAGCGGTTTCTGAACTCGTCCAGCTTGTCAGGCTTCAGAAGATCCGCCGGATGGCTGGTGCCAAAAGACGACTGCGCACGTTCTTTCATTTCATCGACCTGGCGATCCACGTTCAGCTGGCCAAAGCTGGATGGCAGGCCCAATGCCGTCTCAAACACCGCTTTCAGCGGCGGTGAGCCGATGATGCCGAACCAATGGGCATCTTCACTGCCACCGGCATCCGCGATCGCTTGCAGCTCGCGCTCCAAGGCAAGGGCAAGGCGCATGTTCGGGTCACTCTCCCCGATGGCGGCCTCAAAATTCCGATCATTGTATAGACCCGCGATCTCCTCAGCGAAACCAGCGGGATAGGTGCGGTCATTGGTACCGGGGTTAAAAGCAAAGGCATGCGCCATGGCCTTCAGATTCGGATCCCGGTGCAGGTTTGCATAAGAAATTTCGGAGGACAGATCCGATTCAAAAGCCCTGATCATCACGTCAAAATCAAGTTCCCGCTCGCTGATGTTGAACACATCCAGCCCCGCCTCAAAGGCATCGAAATCAAATACGAACCGCCGTGGCAGCTCATAGCCCGCCAATTTGCCGTCGACCTCATCGGCCAGCACCTTCATCCGGCTTGGCGCGGTGGGCCATTCGTTCTGAAACGCCTCGGCAAAATTATGGAACGCAAGATTTCCGGGCTGATTCACAAAAGAGCTTGGGTCCGAGAGATCGGACTCCAGCACATCACGCAGATAATCCTCGCCTGGGTTGCTCAGGTAGAACTGCTCCAGCGCATCCGCGAGCAGTTCAGGCTGAGACAGCAGCTCGTCGGGGCTGGTGAAACTGTTAATATCGGGGATCCCGAAACCAAAGGCGCGCGACATCGCCAGATAGCGCGGATCCTCCTGCTGGTTGACGGGCGATTCCGGATCATAGGGGTTTGATTCCAGCATCCGCTTGAGGAAGATCGAGTTGGTATATTCCAGATCGAAACTGTCCACGACTGCCTTCAGCAGATCCTCATTGGCCAGCAGCTCATCCGCATTGGCCGGACCATTGCCATCGTTCACGGCGAGGAATTCGCCCACCAGCGCCTCCATGCTGGTGCTGTAATCCGGCGGCCGGTTGAATTCGAACGCCTTGGCAAAATCCGCCAGTTTCGTATCGCTCAGCCGGTTCACAAAAGAATTCGGATCGGTGATATCGGATTCCAGGACCCGCATCAGAAAGAACTCGTTACCGGCGTATTTCTTCAGGCCAAAGTCATCCAGAGCCTGATTGAGCAGGGTCTGGTTCGACAGTAGATCCTCCGGGCTGGCGACAGTCACATAGGGTTTTTCTATGCTTGTGCTCGGCAGCTGCGGGCCGCTCTCACTGCCAAAGCCAAAGGTCTGCGCAAGACCAAGATAGCGGCTGTCGTTCAGCCGGTTGGCAAAAGAGGTGGGCTCAGACAGATCTGATTCCAGCACCTTCTTGATGAAGGCGCGGTTGTTGATGTCCTCTTCCAGACCAAAGGCGCCCAGGGCAACCTTCAGCACATTATAGTCGCCGAGCAGCTGATCGGCAGTCTGGATATTGTCGATTTTCCGCGTGAAGTCCTGCACCGCGCGATCAATGATCGGCGATTTTTCAAAAATCTCCTGCTGCTGGGCGCGGGTTCGGTCCAGAAAATTCCATCCGGCGATACCGGTTCCCAGCACATAGGGTGAAAAGGTCACGCGCCTGTCTCCTGCTTGCAAACGGGTTCCGCCACCGGCTGCGACAGCGCAATCCGGGGGGTGTCTTGATCAAGAGAATACGCGCAAAGTGGTGAACAAATCTGCAACGCAGGGGCGCACTGCGGCAACAGCCGGCAAGAAAATAAACCCAACTTTACCGAAGCGGCGCCGAGCATCTGCCGCCTGCCCGCTCAGTCGGCCTGAACCGGCCCCTCGCACCGCAGCGCCGCCGCCAGACCCGTCGCAGGCGAATATGCACCAATTTCCCGGCTGATCACGCGACCAGCCACAAGGGTGCTGACCATGATCCGGCTCCACCCGGCGTCCACAGTCAGCAGCTGCGGGCCATCGCCGCAGTCCCGCAGCCCCGAGGTGATGAAACCCTCCCCGATGCGATGGTTCGTCAGCCCAGACCGCTGTGCGACCTGATGCAGCGCACCGTCGCGATAGCGCCAGATCCGTAGGGTTTTCGCCAGATGAGGACGGTCGATATAGGCGATCTCGATATGGCCGTCGCCATCCAGATCAGCCGCCGCGATCGGGGCCAGCCAGCGAAATCTCGTGCCGATATGCGGCGTCGCTGCCATCTTGCGCAGCGCCCCGTCATGCAGACCATAGATCGCCAGCTGCGCGCCCCTGCCCGGATCGCTTTCGACCACCACCACCTCCGGCAGCGCATCGCCCGTCACATCCCAGAGCCGTGGCGCCAGGTCCTCGAAGACCGCGCCAGCGACAGGCAGGGCCACACGATGGCGGGTGCCCCGGCTGTCCTGCGCCACCAGGGCCGAATACTCGATGTGATCGCCCAGCACCCCATGCGGATAATGCGCGGTGGGTGCGGCGAATTCAGCACTCGTCAGCCGGAGCGGATCCTGCGCCGCCGCAGCCGAAACCATTGCGGACAGCAGCCCGCCTGCACAGATCGCCCGCGCCAATGCGCCAGGAATGGCAGGGCCCGCCCAGGACCCCGCCCGCCACGGGCGCAGCGCCTGACCTGCGCGGCGTCGAGACAGGGGCCAGACGCGCCACAGATGACGCCGCGCCTGCGGCCCCAGCCGCATCAGATCTGTTTTTCGGGCATATGCACCACGAGACCGTTCAGATCATCCGTCACCTTGATCTGGCAGGTCAGACGCGAGCGCGCGGGATCCGGCTCATAGGCGAAATCCAGCATATCCTCTTCCATGTCGTCCTTGGCGGGGAGCTTCTCAACCCAGGCGGCATCGACATAGACATGGCAGGTCGAACAGGCGCAGGCGCCGCCGCAATCCGCTTCGATCCCGGGAATATTGTTGTCGCGCGCCCCTTCCATCACGGTCAGGCCATTGGCCACATCCACAACATGTTCGGCACCATTGTGTTCGACATAAGTGATCTTTGCCATCGTCAGCTGCATCCTTTTTCGCGTTGCGTCCGAGGTTGTAGCCAACCGCTGGCCACCGCGCCAGTCAGAAACCACCCGCGGGGCAAAACTCCTGCACCGCGTTGCACCAGGCCCCCGCCCTCCCTGCGTCCTCCCCCTTTGGGTTGGTGGCCGGTCACGCGCCTCAGCTGAGCCATCAGAGCATAGCACACCAACAGGCCCGGCGATAACGGGGCTTTGCGCTGGGGCGCGAACTGCGGTAGCCTAGCCCCGGATGCGCTCCGACGCGGGGCCATCCCGGCATCACGGCTGCCGGTATTTCGACACAGGTGTTTCGACACGGGGACTTTGTTCATGTCTGACCTCTTGCGCCCGCACGGGCCCTGGCTGGGGCAGGCCTTTTTGCGGCATATCTGCCGAGGCACAGTCCTGCCGGCCACGGCGGGGCTGGTGATGCTGCTTGCGGCCTGTACCGCGCCACAGACCGGTGGCAGCAGCCTGCAGGTGTCGCGCAATGCTCCCGCCGCCCCGCCCGGCGCTGCCCCCGGCAGCTGCTGGGGCACCCATACCACACCCGCCGTGATCGAAACCGTCACCGTTCAGGTGATGACCCGACCGGCCAGAACCGCCGCCGACGGGCAGGTGCTGGAACCGGCGCGGTTTCGCCGCGAGACCCGACAGGACATCGTGCGCCCGCGCCGCGAAAGCTGGTTTGAAACCCCCTGCCCGGTGGATATGACACCGCAATTCGTCGGCTCGGTCCAGCGCGCCCTGGCGGTGCGTGGCCTCTACCAAGGCCAGATCACCGGCATCCTGGATCGAGACACCCGCGCCGCCGTGCGCAAATTTCAGGAACGCGACGGGTTTGACAATGACCAGCTGTCACTGGTCAGCGCCCGCAGACTGGGGTTGGTAGCCGTTGAGAACTGATCCCCGCCCCGCCCCGTCCCCTAGCACCGAAGGTCTGATATGAGCCCATCGCCAGCCACCGGTGCCCTGCACAGTTCGGGCAGCTCCTCCGGCAACAGCACCGGTCGCGCGGCCTCCTCGGCCCGCCGCAAATGGCTGTTGCCCGACCGCGGGTTCCTCTCTGGTGCCTCCGACCGGTTGCTGGAAATGCTTGACAGCCAGGCCAGTGAAGTCCTCCTGCAGGCTGGCGAAGAACTGTTTGAACAGGGGGATGAGGGCGACGCGCTCTATGCCATCGTCAGTGGCGCGATTGAATTCTCCACCCTGTCCTCTGCCGGGCGCAAACTGTCGCTGGACATCATGCGCCCCGGTGCCGTCTTCGGCGAGATCGCCCTGTTTGACCCCGGCCCCCGCACCGCGACCGCAACCGCGCTGGAGCCCAGCCGCCTGCGCCGACTGCGCAGCGGCGACGTGCTCGCCAAGCTGCAACACCATCCCTCGCTCGCCGGAGATCTGCTGCGCCTCGCCGGTCAGCGGATGCGCTGGATGAACACGCAATACAGCGAACAGGTGTTTCTGCCGATGCCGGTGCGGCTGGCGCGCAAACTGCTGTATCTCACCACCGAAGGCGGCGACGGGCGGTTGTCGCTGTCGCAGAGCGAGCTGGCTGAATTTGTCGGCGCCACCCGCGAGGCGGTGTCCAAAACCCTGTCGCAGTGGAAACGCAGCGATGTGATCGACATCAGCCGTGGCGGTCTTACCATCCGCGACCGGGCTGCGCTGCGGCTGCTGTCGGACCCCGACATCGGCTGACAAAGCCGCAGGCTCGGATCTCCGCAGGCCCCGGATCCTCCCGCCGCACCTTTTCCCAAAGACTGCCCTCGCCAGCCGGGGAGCACGCCGCGCGAGGGATCGGCAATCGGACAAATCTTAATCCATTGTGAACTGGGTTACAGACCAGACCGCTCCGGGCAGGGCATGGTCATGACAGGATGCCGTTATCCGTTCCATCCCAACGGCATCCTGTCCCATCAAGAGCCATGTGTCACGGCACATGGCTCGACGGGACCCAGGGACATCCGCCGGGCGCAACCGGGGACCAATGCGCCATCTGGGGCGGCGGATATCTACGAACAGCTTGTTGGATCGAACAGAAGGTGCCTGGGGGGTGCCTGGGGTCATTGGACCCATGTGCAGACGCCTCCCGTCGGCGTGAGTCCGTGACACGCCGGACCTGTGGGCCGGGGGCAATTTCGCCACCCTGTGATGATCCACGCAAAAGGGCCGAGCATCCCTGCCCGGCCCTTTTGTTATTGTATCTGCTTGTTATGGTATCTGCCTTACGCGCACGTCAGGCGCCTGTCTGCGGCCTGTCTGTGGCAGGTGACCGGACAGATCGGGCCGCCCACCGACGGGCGGCCCTTGACGGATCACTCCGACAGGTTCAGCGCCACGAACCGCGGCTCACCGGCACGGCGCACCAGCAAGAGCAGCGACTTGCGACCGGCTTCCTTGGCTTCGTCGATACGCGCTTCCAGCTCACTGATCGAGGTCAGTTTCTGCTGGCCCGCCTCGGTGATCAGATCGCCGGCACGCATACCTTTTTCCCAGGCTTCCGAACTTTCATCCACCGAGGTGATCACCAGACCATCCATGCCATCGGGCACGTTCAGCTCGCTGCGCTGCTCATCGCTCAGACGGCTGACGGTCAGACCCAGCAGCTGTTTCTCCGCCGTATCCGGCGCGCTGTCATCACCAGCGGCAGGCGTGCTCTGGCGCTGCGCATCTTCGCGACGGCCAAGGGTCACCCGCAGGGTTTCGGTCTTGCCTTCGCGGAACACCCGCACCCGCACAGCTTTGCCGACTTCGGTATTGCCGACCTGACGCACCAGACCGCGGGTGTCCTTCACATCGACCCCGTCAAAGGACAGGATGACATCACCCGCCAACAGGCCGGCCTCTTTCGCCGGGCCTTCAGGCACATCAGTCACCAGCGCGCCCTTGGCACTGTCCAGCCCCATTGCCTCGGCCACATCAGTGGTCACATCCTGAATGCGGACGCCCAGCCAGCCGCGGCGGGTTTCGCCGAACTCTTTCAGCTGGTTCACCACCTTGCTGACCACATTGGAAGCCATCGAGAAACCGATCCCGATCGAGCCGCCATTGGGCGACAGGATCGCCGTGTTCACACCGACGACCTGACCATCCATGTTGAACAGCGGTCCGCCGGAGTTGCCCCGGTTGATCGCCGCATCGGTCTGGATGTAGTCGTCATAAGAACCCGACAGCTCGCGGTTGCGCGCCGACACGATCCCGGCAGACAGCGAGAAGCCCTGCCCCAGCGGGTTGCCCATCGCGACAACCCAGTCGCCAACGCGGGCCAGATCACTGTCGCCAAATTTGACAAAGGTCAGCGGCATCGGCGCATCGACCTTCAACAGCGCGATATCGGTGTTGGGGTCAGTGCCGACCACCTTTGCGGGCAGCGGCTGCGACGGCTGGCCTTCACCGGGGAAGAATTCGATCTCGATCTCATCGGCTTCTTCGATCACGTGGTTGTTGGTGACGATATAGCCATCTTCAGAAATCACAAACCCCGATCCCAGCGCCGAAGAGCGGCGCGGACGGTCGCCCTGATCGCCGTTGCGGTCCTGGAACTCCCGAAAGAAATCCTCAAAAGGTGAGCCCTCGGGCACGATGCCCTGCGGACCGGTGCGTCCCTCAACAACAGTTGTCGTGGTGATATTCACCACCGCCCGGCTCACCTTGTCGGCCAGCGGGGCCAGGCTTTCAGGCCGGGCCTGGGCGATGGCCACCTGCGCCAGCACCATCAGGGTGCTGATCATGGCCAGCCAGAGCAGGCGCCACTGCGTCGCCTGCCGCGCGGGGGCGCGGGCAAGGGCGCGGGCGCCGCTGATTGTGTTGTTCTTTGCCTGTGGCTGCACGAAACTACTCCTTAGTTGTCGCCATATTCCATATCCAGCGGCGGGCCTGGGCGGGTGGGCGCCTCTGGATCCGCTGCGGGTCATGGGCGTTAATGTAGTCTTTCCAAGAACCGTCACAACGAATGTTGCACGTATTCAATTCGAAGTGAAACCCGGTGAGCTGCCGCCGGGGAAGCTTTTACAGAAAAGGGGCCAGCCTCACGGCCAGCCCCTGTCTGATGTCTCGTCAATCCACGCAAAGCTTCTGCGGGCCGATCATTGCTGCGCAGCCGCTGCCGGTTTGCCGCTTGAGGATTTCAGATAGTTGAAAAACTCATTGTTCGGCGACAGCACCATGGTGGAGTTCCCGGCCTGCAACGAGGTCGCATAGGCATTGAGCGAACGGTAGAATTCAAAGAACTCCGGGTCCGCGCCATAAGCCTGCGCAAAGATCGCGTTGCGTTCGGCGTCCGCTTCACCGCGGATGATCTCCGCTTCGCGCTGCGCATCTGAGACCAGCTCAACCACGGTCCGGTCAGCCTGCGCCCGGATCCGCTGGGCGGCCTCGTTACCACGGGCACGCTCATCGGTCGCTTCGCGCACACGCTCCGCCCGCATCCGCTCAAAGGTCGCGTCGAGGTTTTCGGTGGGCAGGTCGGTCCGCTTCAGCCGCACGTCGATGATGGTGATCCCCAATGAACGGGCATCGCTGATAGCCCCGTTGCGGATCCGCAGCATCAGCGCCGCCCGGTCCGAGGACAGGATATCGTTTGAGCTGACAGAGCCGAGGATCTCACGGGTTTGCGCCCGCAGGATCGAGTCCAGCCTGTTTTCAGCCGTTGCGATACCACCGGCACCCACCGCCTGACGGAACCGGTTCACATCGGTGATCCGATAGCGGGCAAAGGCATCTACCACCAGACGGCGGTCATCCGACGGGGTGATTTCCAGCGGGTCGATATCCCGGCTCAGAATGCGGTCGTCATAACGCACCACTTCCTGGATCAGCGGGATCTTAAACGCCAGCCCCGGCTCTTCCTTGACCGAGACAACCCGGCCAAACTGCAGAACCAACGCCTTTTCGCGCTCGTCGACGATGAACACCGACGACAGTGCCGTGATCGCCACGATCACCAGCGCGGGCAGCAAGAGAGTTGATTTACGCATCAGTTGCTTCCTCCACGGCGCAGTTCATTAAGCGGCAGATATGGCACCACGCCCTGTCCTTCGCCGGTTTGCTCATCCAGGATGATCTTGTCGACGCGGCTCAGCACCTTCTCCATGGTCTCGATATAAAGACGCTTGCGGGTCACGTCCGGGGCCTTTTCATATTCGGTCAGAACCGCAGAGAAACGGCTGGCTTCACCCTGGGCTTCGTTCACGACACGTGCACGGTACCCTTCGGCTTTCTCCAGCAGTTCCGCCGCCTGACCACGGGCCTCGGCCAGTGCGTTGTTGGCATAGGCATCCGCTTCGTTCTGGCGCCGGTCACGTTCCTGTTCAGCCGCCTGAACATCCCGGAACGCCGCGATCACCGATGCGGGCGGGTCGGCCTTGTCAAAGTTCACCCGGATGATGTTGATCCCACTGTCATAGTCATCCAGCGTGAACTGGATCAGGTCCTGCAAACGCGAGGCAATCGCGCCCCGGTCCCGGTTCAGGATCGGCGCCAGCTCGGACTGGGCGATAATCTCGCGCATTGCCGATTCCGACACCGCGCGGATCGTGGTGCGGGCATCGCGCAGGTTGAACAGGTATTTCGCCGGATCATTGATGTTCCAGACCACCTGAAAGTCGATATCGACGATGTTCTCGTCGCCGGTCAGCATCAGCCCTGCATCGGAGCTGATACCGCCACCGACGCCGATGTCTTCGGTCTGCTCACGGGTCACCGGCAGGATTTCCTTGGTCACCAGCGGCCAGGGCGCGAAGTTCAGGCCCGGCTGCCCGGTTGCGGAATACTCCCCAAGGAACAGCTCAACCGACTGTTCTTCCGGCTTCACCGTGTAAAAGCTGGCAAAAGCCCAGAAGCCAACCGCAGCCAGCGCGCCCAGCGCAAGGGTGCCCTTGGTCAGCTGCGGGCCACCGCCGCCGCCAGCACCACCGCGACCGCCGCCGCCGGTGCCACCACCGCGACCGCCCATCAGAACGCGCAGCTGCTCCTGGCCTTTCTTGACCAGCTCGTCGATCTCGGGGATCTGACCTTCATCAGGACGACGTCCGCCGCCCCGGTTGTCGTCACCGCTCTGGTTGTTGCCTCTGTTGCCTGAGCCGCCAGAAGAGCCGCCGCCCCCCCAGGGGCCACCATTATTGCCCGCCATATGTGTCCAATCCCTATCTTGCCGCCCATCGCGGCTTGGTGTTCTACCTGTGTGTTCTGCCTGAAAAATCAAGCCGTCCGCACCGGTGTCTTCATCGTGACCAGCTCTTCCGACATCGTCGGATGCACCGCCACGGTGCGATCAAAGTCTTCTTTTGTTGCGCCCATTTTTACGGCGATGCCAGCCAGCTGGATCATTTCACCCGCGCCGGGGGCGACAATATGACATCCCAGCACCTTGCGCGTGGCCTTGGAGACGATCAGCTTCATCAGCACCCGCTGCGCCCGCCCGGCAAAGGCCTGCTGCATCGGCTTGAAGGAGGTCGCATAGACCTCGATCTCCTCCTGCTCTGCCGCCGCTTCCTCGCTCAGCCCCACGGTGCCCATTTCCGGCTGGGTGAAGATCGCCGTCGGAATAAGGTCATGGTCCGGGCTGGTCGGATTGCCGTTGAACACCGTCTCGACAAAGGCCATGCCCTCGCGGATGGCGACCGGTGTCAGGTTCACCCGGTTGGTCACATCCCCCACCGCATAGATCGAGGGCACGCCAGTCTGGCTGTACTGGTCAACCACGATGGCGCCCGCGCGATCACGGGCAACGCCCAGATCCTCCAGGCCGAGGTTGTCGGCATTGGGGCTGCGTCCGGTGGCGAACATCACCTGATCGAACAGGTTCTCATCGCCATTGGTCGCTTTCACCCAGATCTTGTCGCCCTCTTTGCGCATCTCCAGCACATTGGTGCCCAGATGCAGATCAATACCGGACTGGCACATCTCTTCGGAGATCAGCCCGCGTGCCTCATCATCAAAGCCGCGCAGGATCTGCGCACCGCGATAATACTGCGTGGTCTTGACCCCCAGCCCGTTCATGATGCCGGCGAATTCGCAGGCGATATAGCCACCGCCGACAATCAGCATGGTTTCGGGCAGTTTCTCCAGATGGAAGATCTCATTCGAGGTGATCGCCAGCTCCGAGCCGGGGAACTCCGGCGTGATCGGCCAGCCACCGGTGGCAATCAGGATGTGTTTTGCCGTCTTGCGGGTGCCATCGGCCAGTTCGACCGTATGGGCATCCGCCAGTTTGGCACGCTGATCAAAGGTCTCGACCTCGTTGTTCTTCAGGATGTTCCGATAGATCCCTTCCAGCCGGTCCAGCTCGGCGTGCAGTTTGGTCTTGAACCGATCCCAGTCAAAGCTGCCGGGCGACAGATCCCAGCCATAGGCCTGCGCGTCCTCGACCATCCCTGCGTATTCGCTGGCAAACACCATCAGCTTCTTCGGCACACAGCCCCGGATCACACAGGTGCCGCCGTAACGGTCTTCCTCGGCCAGCGCCACCTTCACGCCCTGCTGCGCAGCCACCCGCGCCGCACGCACCCCACCGGAGCCGCCGCCGATAACAAAGAGATCGTAATCAAAGCTCATTTAAGTCGCCCTTCTCATATCTTGCGCGAGGTATCCCATAGCGCAGAGGTAATTGCCAGTCTCGCAGGTGGGGACACTGCGCCCTGATTGTTATGCCCAAGGGCGGTTTAGTCGCGAAACCGTGAAAAGCGCGTGAAGAGACCGAGACGCTTGTGACAAAGCAGTCTAATCTACAACCGCCTTGCCGCAAGACGAGGACCAATCCGGCCAGTACGAGGCGAACGCAGCCTGAAACCGCCGTGTTTCAATTGTATCAGCGTTTTCCAATGGGCATCGAAGTTTGGTCAATGAGCCGTCTTCAGCGCGCACGAGAATCGACGCATACCGGTATCGCCGAAAGGGCACGAGACGCAGATCCGATGGCTTTTCCTGAACAGCGACAACTCTCGACCAAGGGATCCTAGCAGAGGATGAGCAGAGGCCTGTGCGTGTCGTAATTCCCTTTGCAGAGACCTCTGCCCAGCTGAGAGGGATCCCATCCCACAGAAAGCACAAAAGCGTCAGCAAATACAGATAGGTCAACGGCGCTAGGTAAGGGACCTCGAAATCGGGCTGATCCAGCACCCACCAATTGTTTTTCTGCGACACCGAAGCGATGAGCAGTGCAAGCGAGAACACAAGGAACGGTGTTGCCGGGACACGCAGCCTCACCGACAGGGAAACCGGCCGGTCCCACGTCTCAGGATCGGCAGCCGATATGTTAGATGTGGTTTGCATGTCGGTGGTCGTCATATGGTTCCAGATATCGCGGTGGCCGACAAAAGCCCAGCCGTCTGGCCCTATCCGTTGCACCTCAATCCATCAGATCCGTGAACAGATTCTCGGTCTCGACAAAATCCAGCCGGTCGATTTCCACCGTGCCCTCATTTATGTCGCGCACCTCGACCCTGCCATCGCCATAGCCGACCACCACGGTGTCACAGATATCGACGAACAGCCCGTTCTCGACCACGCCGGGGATCTGGTTCAGCACCAGCGCCATCTGCCGTACATTGCCGATCCGGTTGAGATGCAGATCCAGAATATGGTTGCCCTCATCAGTCACCAGCGCCGCATCGCCGTTCATCCGCAGCGTTGTCTTGCGGCCCATCACGTCCATCGCCACCAGTGTCTCCTCCAGCAGCGCCTGCGTGGTCTGCCAGCCAAAGGGGATCACCTCCACCGGCAAGGGAAAGGCGCCGAGCGTCTCGACTTCCTTGGCCTTGTCGGCGATCACCACCATCCGGTCCGAAGCAGTGGCGACGATCTTTTCCTGCAACAGCGCACCGCCGCCCCCCTTGATCAAGTTCAGATCGCGGTCGAACTCATCAGCGCCGTCAATGGTCAGATCCAGCCATTTCGCCTCATCCAGCGAGACCACCTCGATGCCCACTTCCAGCGCCAGCTCCGCCGTACGGCGCGAGGTCGGCACACCCTTGATCCGCAGCCCGTCGGTCTGCACCATCTCACCCAGACAACGCACCAGCCAGGCCGCCGTCGACCCGGTCCCGAGACCAACCCGCATCCCGTCCTCGACCATCTCCGCTGCCCGTTTGGCGGCAACGAACTTGGCCTTGTCGATAGGCGATAGTTCTCCTGTCATGGCAGCATCTCCCTGAAGCTATCTTCTGGTGGTATAAGCCTAATCCGCCCCCGGCGCGAGAGGCCAGCGCCCGCGCGCACGTTTTCGCAACACGGTCATAAAATGCAGTTCCAGAATACGGGCAGAAAAACGGGCATGATACCCGGCAGGATATCTGGCCAGACGATCGTGGCAGGTCAGCGCGATGTGCTCAGGATCTCGGCAAGCGTCGCGTAATCCTCCCGGTAGTCGAAGGATCCGAACTGCCCGCCGATCCGTACCGCCAGATAGAACAGCACACTCAACAGCAGGGCCGTCGGCACCGTCACCAGCGCCAGGGGCCAGCGCTGTGTCACCGCGTCATGCAGCATCGCGACAAAGAACTTCCAGTCGCAGCGCGCCCGGTCCCAGCGATCACCGCCCACCGCATAGCCGAAATCATGGTGCCGCCAGCTGGCGTCGCAGAAAAACCAGCTTGCGGTGTCGGTAATCAGCGCCCGCAGGCGATCCGGCAGCCAATAGGGGCCAACCCCATTGCCGAACCGCAGTTTCTGGGCCTCTGTCAGGTCATCAAAAGAAGGGCGCGACATCCGCTCTCACCTGTTTATCCTTGCAGCCAATTCCGCATATTGCGCCGCACAGTAGGATCACGGATATCGGGAATTCAACCGTCCGGCGCATCATTCGCGCCGCCACCTGTGCCAGCTTCTGCGCAAACTGCGTGTTTCCTATTGGAAACGTCGGAAACGGGCGTTACCCATGGCGGCGGAGATCTTAGAATGGTTCCACGATGGACAAGTATCGCCTGCATTACGCCCCCGACAACGCCTCGCTGGTGATCCGGCTGGCGCTGGAAGAGATGGGCCTCAGCTATGACACCGCGCTGGTCGACCGCCGCGCCGGTGCGCAGAATGGCGCTGCCTATCGTGCGCTCAACCCCACCGGGCTGATCCCGGTGCTGGAGACCCCCGACGGTGCGATCTTTGAAACCGCCGCCATCCTGCTGTGGCTGGGCGACACACACCCCGAGACGGCGCTGGTGCCCGCCCCCGACAGCCCGCAGCGCGCCGCCTTCCTGAAGTGGCTGTTTCATGCCTCCAACACGCTTCATGCCGATCTGCGCATGTTGTTCTACCCTGAAAAATACATCGGTGCGGCGCCGGACGACCAGCGCCGGCTTCAGGCCATGCTACAGGTCCGCATCGCGGCGCATCTGCGCAATCTGGACGCCGCCTGCGCAACCGCGCCGACCCTGTTCATCGGTCCCTCCGCCAGCGATGATCGCGCCGGTCCCAGCGCACTTGCGCTCTATCTGGCCTGTATGATGCGCTGGATGGCGCTCTATCCGCGCAACAGCGACCGCAGCTGGTTCCGGCTGAGCGACACCCCGGACCTCGCCCGGCTGCTCTCCCGGCTTGAGACCCGCGCCAGCACAGTTACTGCCGCCAGGGCCGAAGGCCTTGGCCCGACCCCGTTTACACAGCCACATCTCGCGCAGCCGCCAGAAGGATCAGCGACCTAATGTTTCTCTCCGTCTTCGACATGTTCAAAGTGGGCATTGGCCCGTCCTCCTCTCACACGATGGGGCCGATGGTGGCCGCCGCGAAGTTTCTGGACCTGATGCGCGCCTCGCCCTTCGACTTTCACGGGCTGCGCGCCTCGCTGCATGGCTCGCTTGCCTTCACCGGTGTCGGCCATGCCACCGACCGCGCCACCATCCTCGGGCTTGGCGGCTTTGTCGCTCATGACTATGACGACGCCAAGGCCGAGGCCTTTCTGGCGGAGCTGGACAAGACCCATAAAATGCACCCCGAGGGTCTGGGCGCGCTGCATTTCGACCCCAAGGCCGACATGATCTTCGATTATGATCACGCCCTGCCGGGCCACGCCAACGGCATGATCCTGATGGCCACCGATGCCCAGGGCGACGTGATCCTGAAACAGGTCTACTACTCCATTGGCGGCGGCTTTGTCCTCACCGAGGAAGAGCTGGCCGCAGGCAAGGCCACCGACGAAGGCGATCCGGTCCCCTACCCGTTCAAATCCGCAGCCGAAATGCTGGAGATGGCCAAGGCCAGCGGCAAATCCATCGCCCAGATGAAACGCGCCAACGAAATCGCGCGCGGCTGCGAAGAGAGCCTTACCAAAGGCACCGCCCGCATCTGGCAGGTGATGAACGACTGTATCAACCGCGGACTGGAGCGCGACGGCATCCTGCCCGGCGGCCTTAAGGTGCGCCGCCGCGCCAAGGGCATTCACGATGCGCTGCTGGCTGAACGCGGCATGAACATCAACGCGCCGCACACCATCAATGACTGGATGAGCGTCTATGCGATGGCGGTGAACGAGGAAAACGCCGCCGGCGGTCAGGTCGTGACCGCCCCCACCAATGGCGCCGCAGGCACCCTGCCGGCGGTGATCCGCTACTATCTCGACCACGTACCGGGCGCGTCCGAATCCCATGTTGAGGATTTCCTGCTGACCGCCGCCGCCATTGCCGGGCTGGTCAAATACAACGCGTCCATTTCCGGCGCCGAGGCCGGCTGCCAGGCCGAGGTCGGCTCCGCCGCCGCGATGTCGGCCGCAGGTCTCTGTGCGGTGATGGGCGGCACGCCCGAACAGGTGGAAAACGCCGCCGAGATCGCGCTGGAACATCACCTCGGCATGACCTGCGATCCGGTCAAAGGCCTGGTCCAGGTCCCCTGCATCGAGCGCAACGGTCTGGCGGCGATCAAGGCGGTCTCCGCCGCGTCGCTGGCCCTGCGCGGAGACGGCCAGCACTTCGTGCCGCTGGACGCCTGCATCGAAACCATGCGCCAGACCGGCGCCGACATGCACGACAAATACAAGGAGACCTCCCTCGGCGGCCTCGCCGTGAACGTGCCGAACTGCTGAACCATAATCCCACAGGATCGGGCCCATTGCGGCCCGATCCACGCAGGGGTTTCGCAGCCGGGTTCAACCCCTACTTGCATCCCCCCGCCACCACGCCTAGCGTGGCGTTATGACTCATGACCGCCCCTCACTAGGCATCCTGCTCATGCTCGGCTTCTGTATCGTCGCCCCCTTGGGTGACGCGGTGGCCAAACTGCTGGGCGCTCATATCCCCTTGGGGCAGCTGCTGTTTGTCCGCTTTGCCGCGCAGGTCCTGCTGCTGGTGCCGCTGATCTGGGCCACCGGGCGCCTGTGGCGGATGCGGGGCCGCGTGCTCTGGCTTACCTTCCTGCGCACGCTGCTGCATATCGCGGGCATCGGCGCGATGTTCACCGGCCTCAAATACCTGCCGCTTGCGGATGCGGTGGCCATCGCCTTTGTGATGCCCTTCATCATGCTGCTTCTGGGCAAATACGTGCTTGGCGAAGAGGTCGGCATGATGCGCCTCTTGGCCTGCATCGTCGGTTTTGGCGGCACGCTTCTGGTCATTCAGCCCAGCTTTGCCGCCGTTGGCCTGCATGCGCTCTGGCCCCTGATGGTTGCCGTGGTCTTTGCACTGTTCATGCTGGTCACCCGCCAGATCGCCAAGGACACCGATCCGGTTGGCCTTCAGGCGGTCTCCGGCACCATGGCCTGTGTCATGCTGCTGCCGGTGCTGCTGCTGGGACAGGTCACGGACATTCCCGCACTGTCGCTGGTGACGCCGAGCGCCGAACAATGGGGGCTGCTGGCCGCCATCGGCAGCCTCGGCACCGCCGCCCATCTGCTGATGACCTGGAGCCTGCGTTACGCGCCTGCCGCGACTCTCGCCTCGATGCAATATCTGGAGATTCCGGTGGCCGCGCTGTTTGGCTGGTGGATCTTTGCCGACCTGCCCAATGGCATTGCCGCCCTAGGGATTGTGATCACCGTTGCGGCCGGTCTCTTCGTGATCCTGCGCGAGCGTCAGATCCAATCCCGCAAGAGTGCTGCCGAGCGGGCTGCGCTGCTCACCCGCGACCCGCCCATCGCGCCGGAACAGCCGGCCGTCTGACCCGCGAGCCTCAGCCAGCAGCCAGCGCACCCACCACCACGCCCAGCCGCGCCCGTGGCAGGATCACCAGCAGCCCCGGCCCATCGGCCCGGATCCGCACCGGCCCCGTCGCCCGGTTGGAGGTCCCGACCCGCGCCATCGGATCCAGCTGCAAGCCCTCGATGGGCCATTCCAGCCCCTCCGACCAGCCGCTCACCCGCTGCATCGGAAACAGCGAGACCACCTCCCCCGCCACCAGCGGCAGGGCGATCTCGCCGCGCAGATGAAACACCACCTCCTGCGGCCCCAGCAGCACGCAGGGGCTGGGATGTGGCTGCATCAGCGTATTGAACCCGGCCAGCTGATGATCAATCCGCCCGCCCAGAAACCCGACCCCCAGCACCACCGGCGCAGAGATCGCGCGCAGCGCCTTGTCGAAATCCGTCGTGGTCTGCTCGGCCACATGGTGCAGCGTGCCGGGGGCGAGCTGCGCCTGCACATCCGCCGACAGCGAATCCAGATCGCCAATGACGGCGACCGGCCGATACCCCGCCGCCAGCGCATGGGCTGCGCCGCCATCCGCCGCCACCAGCACCGGTGCCAGCGCCAGCGCCGCCTCCAGATCCCCGGGATCCACCGCGCCCGCCCCGACCAGGGTTACCGGCTCAAACCGTTCAACAATCAGCTCTTTCATGCTGGGATTACTCGCAGAAAAGGAAACAGACCACAATGTGGACACAAAATGATACGATCAATTGCACGGATTCGGGCGCAATTTGACCCCCTGGGCGGTCAACGTAGACGGCACTGACTTTGGCGAGGACACCTATCCGATGGTACAGAACAATAAGGTTTTGACAGTCTCCTACGGGACTTTTTCCTGCACATTGGAGGGGTTCGACGATTCATTCGGCACGATGAAGGCCATTGCGGAGTATTTCCGCGATCTGGCCTCCGATGACCGCTACTTCGGGGCCGAACCGCCGCAGCCGGACGCCGAAATGCTGGCGCGCATCGCCCAGCGTGAGGTCGCCCGCCAGGTCGAGGCGCGCACCAGCGCCGAGGGCATCCACCTGCGCGCCGCCACCCTGCCGCCGCCGCCGCAACAGACCGCACCGCCGCAGAGCGAAACACCGCCCCGCCCCGCTGCCCAGCAGCCCAGCGAAGAGACCTCGCAGCATCGCGCCACCGGCGCCCTCGCCGCCCCTGCTGCCCCGGCCCCTGTCAGCGCTGCCGAACCGACAGACCCCACCGCCCGCACCGCCCCGGCCAGCGCGCCCAAAGCCCGCGCGCCGCTGTCAGAGCCCTCGGCGATGCCTGTGGCTGAGGTGAAGTTGCAGCCGGTCCAGCAGGCCGCACCCACCTCTGCCGCCGCCAGAATCGCCGCGGCCCCGGCAGCCGCTGCCGCCTCGGCCCTCGCGGCCCAGGATGCCCCAGACGATAGCGGTACGGCCGCCACGGCCGATGCCGAGACCAACGCCGAAAGCATCGCCGCCAAGCTGCGCCGCATCCGCGCTGTTGTGGCCAAGACCCCGGTTGATGAGTTCACCGAAGACCAGCACGCCGAACAGGCCCGCGAAGAGGCGGTCAAGGAAATCACCAACGCGCTCTCCGCCGATCACGATGCCGTCGACGCTCCGCGCGCCGCAGATGGCCAGATCGCAGCGCAGGAGCTCGACGAAAACGACGAGGATGACGCCGCCATCGCCGCCGCGCTGAACCGGCTCGACCTCGGCAACACCCCGTCAGTTCCTGCCACACCCAGCGTGCCCAACGTCCCCGAAGGCGCCGAAGAATTCTTCGCCGACAGCAGCAGCGCCACGGATGACACCGAGGCCGACAGCCTTGAGGACGATCTCGACGAGAGGGTCGCGCCCCTGTCGGAAACTGCCCAGCCACAGCCTGCGAAGGCAGAGGTCCAGCAGGCAGAGGTCCAGCAGGCCGAGCGCGCCCCGGAAGAAACCTCAAAGAGCGAGACCGCTGCCGAGACCCCAGCCGCGCCCGAAACCGCCGCGCCCCGCAAACGTGGCCGCGTGCTGCGGATCAAACGCCGCGATATCGAAGGCGCCATGGCCGATGGCACGCTGGAAAAACTCGACGACACCGCCGCTGCGACCGTGCCCGATACCCCTCCGGCGACACCCGCCGCCCCGGCGCCCGAGGCCGCCGAAACATCCGAGGCCCGACCAGAGACCCGCCCAGAAACCCGCACGGGTGCAGCGCCCAAAGCCGACCCAGAAACCCACAGCAGCCTCTCACCTGATGACGAGGCCGAACTGCTGGCCGAACTCGCCGCCGTCGAGGCCGATCTGCTGGGCAGCGATGATGATGAGGCCTTCTTTGACGACGAGGATGACGAGGACGAGGACAGCGCCGCACCGGCCGCAGCTGTGCGCGCCTCGCCTCGCACTGACGCACCGCTCAACAGCGCCGCAGAGGCCGCCGCCGCCGTGGCGCCCGGCTCCCGACGCGGCGCCACCAGCACCGCCGACAGCGATATCGCCCGTCTGATGGCCGCCGCTGACGAACGCCTGGAAGACCCCGAAAACACCACCTCGCGCGAAACCTACAGCCAGCTGCGCGCGGTCATGGCTGCGGCCTCGACCGAGCGCTCCGCCGGTGGCGCGCTGGAGGCCGAGGACGACGCCCAGGTCTACCGTGACGATCTGGCCAGCGTGGTGCGCCCGCGCCGCCCCGAATCCCGCGAGACCGCCGACCAGCGGCCCGCCAAACCGGCGAGCCGCCCCGCACCGCTGCAACTGGTCCAGGAACAGCGCATCGACGACAGCGCCGCCGCCCCCGTGCGCCCGCGCCGGGTCTCCGCCGCCGTGCTGGCCGAAGAGGCCCCGCGCAACAGCGGCAGCGAAGGCGGCTTTGCGGCCTATGCTGCGAAATCCGGCGCCGTGGAACTGGCCGAACTTCTCGAAGCCGCCGCCGCCTACATGAGCTTTGTCGAAGGCCGCGATCACTTCTCGCGTCCGCAGCTGATGAACAAGGTCCGCGATGTCGATGGCACCGACTTCAACCGCGAGGACGGGCTGCGCAGCTTTGGCCAGCTCCTGCGCGAGGGCAAGATCGAACGCGCCGACAATGGCCGCTTCACCGCCTCCGGCCAGATCGGCTTCCAGCCTGGCAACCGCGCCGCAGGCTGATCCCCGACCCAGATGACACAAAAAAAGGCGGCCCACAAAGGCCGCCTTTTTAGATTGAGACCAGCCCGGCGTGACACTGCCGACCTGTCATCTTTCCCGAAATACTCCGGGGTGAATTGACCGTCAGGTCAAGAGGGGCAGCGCCCCTCCCCGGCTGTCATCCCGGCGCCTCAGCCCTGATCCTGATCCGCATCATCCGGATCCGCCTTGCCGACACCGCGAAAGACGAATTTGAACGGCAGAATCCACAGGACACCCAGCAGCACATAGACAATCAGCTCAACCAGCAGCGACGGCCGGTCCAGCCAGCTGATCACATTGACCGCCAGCACGATATAGACCGGCATGCCAATCAGCAGGATCACCAGCGCCCAGCGCCGCCGCGCCTTATAGCTCAGACCACCCTCGCCCGACATCAGTCGGCAAAGGGATCGGTCACCAGAATGGTGTCGTCCCGCTCCGGGCTGGTGGACAAAAGCGCAACCGGGCAGTCGATCAGCTCTTCCACGCGCTTGACGTATTTGATGGCATTGGCCGGCAGGTCGTTCCAGCTGCGCGCCCCTTCGGTGCTCTCGCTCCAGCCCGGCATCTCTTCATAGATGGGGGTGCAGCGCGCCTGCTGGTCGGCTGCGGTCGGCAGATAGTCCAGACGCGCGCCGTCCAGCTCATAGCCGACACAGATCTTCAGCGTCTCGAACCCGTCCAATACGTCCAGTTTGGTCAGCGAAATGCCGGTGATGCCGGAGGTGGCACAGGTCTGACGCACAAGGCAGGCATCAAACCAGCCACAGCGGCGCTGACGGCCGGTGGTGGTGCCGAATTCATGACCACGGGTGCCCAGACGCTCGCCATCCGCATCCGGGGTGCCGTCTTCCTTCAAAAGCTCGGTCGGGAACGGGCCTTCGCCCACACGGGTGGTATAGGCCTTCACGATGCCCAGCACATAGTCGATGGAGCCCGGACCAATGCCCACACCGGTTGCCGCCTGACCGGCAATCACGTTGGAGGAGGTCACAAACGGGTAGGTCCCGAAATCAATATCCAGAAGCGCACCCTGGGCGCCTTCGAACAGGATCCGCTTGCCCGCCTTGCGCTTTTCATTCAGCACTTTCCACACCGGTGCGGCAAAGGGCAGGATATCCTTGGCGATCTCTTTCAGCTGCGCGATCAGATCGTCGCGATCCACGGCCTCGATGCCCAGACCCTTGCGCAGCGGATCATGGTGCTGCAACGCACGATCAACACGCGCGACCAGGGTCGCCTCATCCGCCAGATCCGCGACACGGATCGCACGACGGCCCACCTTGTCCTCATAGGCCGGGCCGATGCCACGACCGGTGGTGCCGATCTTGGTGCCCTTGGAGGCCGCCTCTTCGCGCGCCCGGTCCAGCTCGCCATGCAGCGGCAGGATCAGCGGCGTGTTCTCCGCAATCATGAGCGTCTCGGGAGAGATGTCCACGCCCTGGGCGCGCACGGTCTCGATCTCTTTCATCAGATGCCAGGGGTCCAGCACCACGCCATTGCCAATGACCGAGAGCTTGCCGCCACGCACCACGCCCGAGGGCAGCGCGTGCAGCTTGTAGACCTTGCTGTCGATCACCAGCGTATGACCGGCGTTATGGCCGCCTTGAAAACGCGCAATGACATCAGCGCGTTCGCTGAGCCAATCGACAATCTTGCCTTTACCTTCGTCACCCCATTGGGCGCCGACTACCACGACATTGGCCATCTCAGGTCCTCATGTATGCTGGTTGAAACCGACGCTCCGTATAACGAGACCGCGCAGACAGGGGAACCGGTTTTTCGTCGCAGGCGCGGGAATCCACGGCAAAGCCCCCTGCTGCGTGGCGAAAATGGACGATCAGGCGCCGCGCAGCGCCGTTGCGCGTGGAGCGCCCGTCGCAGGGCCGTTGCGTCCGCAGCGCGCGCCCTCTTCACCCCTTCGGGATCAGGATATGTCAGTCTGGACGCGGATCGATCCCCCGCGTCAGGGTCACTTAAGCCCGGCGCACCCACACGCACAGGAGACCGGCCCCGATCCCATCGGGGGCGTGTCAGGATATCCTGCCTGCGCAGGCCCCATCCGGGCCTGTCCACCTCCACCGGCGGCGCCGCCATCCCTGTTCTTGGCACAGCGCGAGACCGCAACCGAGACGAGACCGACAAACAGACCGATAGACTGGGGCGGCGAAACAGAGACAGAAGGGACGCGAGAGAGCGACAGAAGAGACACCCAGACCCGAACGACACAGGCCCGAACGACACAGGCCCGAACGACCCAGACCCGGCGCGGATCTCCCCGCGCCGCGCCATCAGCCGTGGCGGTGGCGCCCCGAACCGGTGCAGCTGCGCCCGGCCCTCCGCAGACGATATTTCCGGCCACTCGCCCGACTAATCCGCAGGCAGCTCAACCGGCATGCCATGTGGCGTCGACAGATAGGCCGCCTCCCAGCGGGCGCGCATCCCCTCGGCATCGACAGGGGCCACCCGGCCTGTCTCTGCCAGAAACATCTCCAGCGTCTCCAGCCAGACGGCAAAGTAATCCTCGCCCCCGTTCAGATCGCGCTCCAGCCCATGGCGGCGCAGGCTGGCAGAAAACCGCGTCACCCAGTCGCCCCAGGACAACGCCCCGCTTTCATTCAGATGCACCGTCAGCGCAAAGACCTGCGCATGCCACGGCTGTTCAAAGGCCGGTTCCGGGCGCTCTGCCACCGGCGTGTCAGTTGTGCTCATGCCGGCTCCAGATAGCTTTGCCACAGGTCCAGAACCACCTCGTCGCGCGGATGCTCCGGCGCGCTCCACAGCTCGGCCGCCGGGAACACCACCGCATAAAGCGGCTCCGGCGCCTCCCCCAGACCATGTGCGGCACTGTCCGGCAGAATATGCGTCCCATGCAGGCGCAGCACGCGACCGCTGGCGCCCACTGCATAGCCGGGCAATCGGGTGTGACCGCCCGCCACCAGCCGGTTGCCACCGGGGCGGCGACAGCGCACCGCATCGCCGGGGGCAAAGACCACCGGCACATCAGAGGGCCGGTCCGCCGGTCCGCCCTTGGCGAGGGTTGCGGCCACATCCGATGCCTTCAGCGCACGGGCAGCGAGCGGATGCGGGGCCACGGCCTCTGCGCCCGTGCCGTCTTTCTGACGCCCCCCTGCCTCGGCTGTCGCCAGATCCGCGCGGCTCAGCACACCCTTTTCCACCAACAGCATCGCCAGACCGGCCAGCCATTTCTCGTAGTAGGAAAACCGCGTGTAATCCTTCGGCGCCAGCCGCTCGCGGGCGTGGCGCGAGGTGTCGATATTCCACTGCCCCAGCGCGCCGCAGGCCAGCGTCACCGCCAGGGCACGGGCGTGCCAGTCTTCGGCAAAGACCTCTTCGGCAAAGACCGGGGCATCCTCTGCCTCGGGCACCACCGGCCCGTCCCCGAATCGCCCGCCCATGTCATGCACCCGGGTCATGCTGGCGCCTCCCCCGGCGCCTTGGCCAGACCGGTGCCGATCATGCTGTCGCGGCTGACCAGCGCCGCCAGCGCGTCCTCGCTCAGCCCCTCACTGCCCGCAGGCCGCATCGGCAGCACCAGATAACGGACCTCAGCGGTGGAATCCCAGACCCGCACCGCGGTGCCGTCGGGCAGGCTCACGCCGAATTCCGCCAGCACCTTGCGCGGCTCGCGTACCGCTCTGGCGCGGTAGGCGTCGGATTTGTACCAGCCCGGCGGGATCCCCAGCAAAGGCCAAGGGTAACAGCTGCATAAGGTGCAGACGACCATGTTATGCTGCTGCGCGGTGTTCTCGACCACCACCATATGTTCACCCTGACGGCCATAATACCCAAGCTCCGCCAGCACCGGATCGGCATCAGCCAGCAGACGCGCCCGAAACTCAGGATCAGCCCAGGCCCGCGCCACCACGCGGGCGCCATTGGCCGGGCCGATACGGTTCTGATAGGTATCGATAATTTCATCCAGCGCCGCCGGATCAATCAGCCCCTTTCGGGTCAGCACCGTCTCCAGCGCCTTGACGCGCAGGGCGGGGTCCGGGGGCAACAGGCTATGCGGGGCGTCTGCGTGATCATGAGGCATAGGGCGAGACTGCCCGCAGCGGCGCAAAGCTGTCCAGTCACAATCCGTCATGATCCCGATCACCAGCGGTGATGCCCGCGCGCAGCCGCAGCAGCCGGACCTCTCATGCGCCGTTTTCTGCGGATTTGATGCACCCGAAACGCCGCAGGCCCGCCTTCTCCGCCCTTCGGCAAACTGAGCCCTTGCCCCTCAGAGCAATCTTCCCTATTTACCGCCCGATACTCAGCCAACCGCCGTAGGATCCTATGGAAAACGTCGTACTCATCATCCATCTTCTTCTGGCCCTGGGGCTGATTGCCGTTGTCCTCTTGCAGCGCTCCGAAGGCGGCGGCCTTGGCATGGGCGGCGGCGGCGGCGGGGCCATGTCAGGCCGTGCAGCAGCCACCGCGATGAGCAAGGTGACTTGGATCCTGGCCGTGGCCTTCATCGCCACATCCATCACGCTGACCATTCTGGCAGCACAGAAATCCGCAGGCTCTTCGGTTGCAGATCGCCTCTCGGCGCCTGCCGCAGAAGGCGCTGCCGATACACCCGACACCCCGCTGGGCAGCGACCTGCTGCCGCCGGTGCAGGGTGACAATGCACCGCTGGTTCCCAGCGCAGACTAATCCGGCCACCCGGCCCGGAGGACCCTCGGATCAGCCCGACAGCCAATTGCGCTTCGGGCAGATCCGGCAAGACCAGAGCGTCTGACGCGGGATTCGCGAGGATCCACTACACTTAGAATGAACAAAAGCAGCCGTAACAGCATCTTGCGGCTTGCTTGCGCATTTTGCGCGAATCCTTTATATGTAAAGCCCCGTGATGCTGCGGTTTCTGCAACCGCCGGGCAGCTGAATTCTGACTTCTCACGGGGGCAGCCGAACAGACATGGCGCGTTTCATTTTCATTACTGGCGGTGTTGTATCATCTCTGGGCAAAGGGCTGGCATCCGCCGCTCTTGGGGCACTTTTGCAGGCGCGCGGCTATTCCGTCCGCCTGCGCAAACTGGATCCCTATCTGAACGTCGATCCGGGCACGATGAGCCCCTTCGAACATGGCGAGGTCTTCGTCACCGATGACGGTGCCGAAACCGATCTCGACCTCGGTCACTACGAACGTTTCACCGGCGTGGCCGCCCGCCAGACCGACTCGGTCTCCTCGGGCCGGATCTATTCCAACGTGCTGGAAAAGGAACGTCGCGGCGACTACCTCGGCAAGACCATTCAGGTCATTCCGCATGTGACCAATGAAATCAAAGACTTCATCTCCATCGGTGAAGATGAGGTTGATTTCATGCTCTGCGAAATCGGCGGCACCGTCGGCGACATCGAGGGGCTGCCCTTCTTTGAAGCGATCCGCCAGTTCGCCAATGACAAGGCGCGTGGCCAGTGTATCTTCATGCACCTGACCCTCCTGCCCTATATCAAGGCCTCCGGCGAGCTGAAGACCAAGCCGACCCAGCACTCGGTGAAGGAGCTGCGCTCCATCGGTCTGGCACCGGATATCTTGGTTTGCCGCTCCGAAGGGCCGATCCCGCACAAGGAACGCGAAAAACTGGCGCTGTTCTGCAATGTGCGCGCCGACAGCGTGATTGCCGCGCAGGATCTGAAGTCCATCTACGAGGCCCCGCTGGCCTATCACCGCGAAGGTCTCGATCAGGCGGTTCTGGATGCCTTTGGCATTGCGCCGGCCCCGAAACCCAATCTGACCCGCTGGGAAGATGTGGCCGATCGCATCTACAACCCCGAAGGCGAGGTCAAAATCGCCATCGTCGGCAAATACACCCAGCTGGAAGACGCCTATAAGTCCATCGCCGAGGCGCTGACCCATGGCGGCATGTCCAACCGCGTGAAGGTAAAGATCGAATGGGTCGATGCCGAGCTGTTCGACAAGGAAGACGCCGCCCCCTACCTGCAAGGCTATAACGCCATTCTGGTGCCCGGCGGCTTTGGCGAGCGCGGCACCGAGGGCAAGATCAAAGCCGCGCAATATGCGCGCGAGCACAAGCTGCCCTATCTCGGCATCTGTCTGGGTATGCAGATGGCCGTCATCGAGGCTGCGCGCAATGTCGCGGGCATCGCGGAGGCAGGCTCCGAGGAATTCGACCATGAGGCAGGCAAGAAACGCTTTGAACCGGTGGTCTATCACCTGAAGGAATGGGTGCAGGGCAACCACACCGTGGCGCGCAAGGTCGATGACGACAAGGGCGGCACCATGCGTCTGGGCTCCTACAACGCCACGCTGGCCGAAGGCTCCAAGGTGGCTGAGGTCTATGGCACCACCCGGATCGAGGAACGCCACCGTCACCGCTATGAGGTGGACACCAAATACCGCGAGCAGCTGGAAGCCTGTGGCCTGAAATTCTCCGGCATGTCGCCGGATGGTCGCCTGCCGGAAATCGTCGAATGGACGGATCACCCGTGGTTCATCGGCGTACAGTTCCACCCCGAGCTGAAGTCGAAACCGTTTGAGCCGCACCCGCTGTTTGACGATTTCGTCCGCGCCGCCAAGGAAGCCTCGCGGCTGGTCTGACCGGCACAGCGCCCGGCGCATCGGGCCTGACTGAAACACACCAAAAGGCAGACCACCCCGGTCTGCCTTTTTTGCGTGCGAACGCCTGACGGATATGCCTGCCTGCGATGTTTCGCCGAACCGCCGCCCGGTCGCGTCACTGTTAGCGGAGGCGTTAGCGCAACCACTTGATACAGATAGTTGTTTCCTGCCGCAGGCGCGGTATAGACGATGCCAGACAGACAATCCCTTTTCGTGGAGACCCGACCTATGGCGCAAGAAACCTCGACCCAGACTGCTCAGCTCGATCGCATCGCAAACGGCAAGGGCTTCATTGCGGCGCTCGATCAGTCCGGCGGGTCCACCCCGAAGGCGCTGGCGCTTTATGGCGTGACCGAAGACGCCTACAGCAATGACGACGAGATGTTCGGCGAAATCCAGAAAATGCGCGCCCGCATCATCACCGCACCGGATTTCAACAGCGAAAAGATCCTCGGGGCGATCCTGTTTGAAAAAACCATGGATGCCGAAATCGACGGCATCCCGGTGCCTGCCTACCTGTGGGACAACTGCGGCGTTGTACCTTTCCTCAAGGTCGACAAGGGCCTCGCGGATGAGGTGGACGACGCCCAGACCATGAAACCGATGCCCGATCTTGATCAGCTGCTGTCGCGCGCGGTACAGGCCGGGATTTTCGGCACCAAGATGCGCTCGGTGATCAAGGGCGCCAATGCCACCGGCATCAAGAACGTCGTCGGCCAGCAGTTCATCGTCGGCCGCCAGATTGCCGCTGCCGGTCTGCTGCCGATCATCGAACCCGAAGTGGACATCAACTCCGCCACCAAAGCCGAGGCGGAAACCCTGCTGAAGGCTGCGATTCTGGACGAGCTGAACGCCCTGCCCGCCGATACCAAAGTGGCGCTGAAACTGACCATCCCGACCGAGGCCGGTCTCTATGACGATCTCGCCGCCCATGCCAATGTGGTGCGCGTTGTTGCGCTGTCCGGCGGCTATACCACCGATGACGCCTGCGAAAAGCTGGCCAAGAACAGCACCATGATCGCCTCCTTCAGCCGCGCCCTGACCGAAGGTCTGAATGTCGCGATGAGCGACAGCGACTACAACGCAGCGCTTGGCTCCAACATCGACAAGATCTACCGCGCCTCGATCTGACGATCACGCCGCCCCTGACGGGGAAAGACACCAAGGTAAAGAGCCGCGCCGGTCAGATCCCGGCGCGGCTCTCTTTCATTGCACTGACTGGCTGACGTCGGCCTCAGTCGAATTTAGGCGCGCGGTTCTGCATCTGGGCGGCGACCACTTCCATCTGCTCAGCCTTGCCGATCAGACCGACCTGAACACGGGATTCCTCCAGCAGCACCTCGGCGCGATCCGCGCTGGCCTCGGCCGTCTCGATCAGCGTTTTTGCCGCGCGGATGGCGGCGGGGCTTTGCCCGGCGATCACTGTCGCCAGTTCATGGGCGCGGGCGATGGGATCCTCGGCCAGCTCGGTGACCAGCCCCCAGTCCAGCGCCTGCGGCGCCGACACTTTCTCCGCCGTATAGGTCAGCCGCCGCAGCACATCGGAGCGCAGCAGCCGCGGCAAGAGCACCATGCCGCCCATATCCGGCACGATCCCCCATTTCATCTCCATGACCGAGAACCGCGCATCGGGCGCAGCAATGCGGATATCGGCCCCCAGTGCCAGTTGCAGACCGCCGCCAAAGGCCACGCCATTGATCGCCGCAATCACCGGCATCGGCAGGCGACGCCAGACCATTGCCACCTGCTGCACCTGATTGGCATCGCCATGAGAGCGGCTCATCAGCCACTCTGTCGGGTCTTTCATCCCCATCTGGGCAAAGCTCATCAGATCAAGGCCGGCGCAGAACGCCTTGCCCTCGCCCGAGAGCACAACCACCCGCGCCTTGCTGTCCATCAGGCTTTCGCCAGCGGCAATGATCTCTTCGATCATCTGGCTGTCCAGCGCGTTCATCTTGTCACCGCGGGTCAATGTCACCCGTGCAATATGGTCTTCGATCTCTACCGATACCCGTGCCATCTCGGCGCCCTCCTTCTTGGAATTTCCGTTGGCGGCAGACTGCCCCGGATCCCGGCAGTGATCCAGCGTAACGCCGGGGCAAAGCGACGCGCTTGCCCGGACGCACCGGATCACGTTATCTCAGCCCATGACACAGCCACGCTACACCCCGCTTGCCCACTCCCTCCCCGCCTCTGTCCCCTTTGTCGGGCCGGAAACCCAGGAGCGCCAGCGCGGCGCGCCCTTCACGGCGCGGCTGGGCGCCAATGAAAACATCTTTGGCCCCTCGCCCAAGGCGATTGCGGCCATGCAGGCCTCGCTGGGCGAAATCTGGAAATATGGCGACGCCGAGAGCCATGACCTGCGCGAGGCGCTGGCCGCGCATCACGGTGTTGCGCCCCATAACATCATGATCGGCGAAGGTATCGACGGGCTGCTCGGCTATCTGGTGCGGCTGCTGATTGGCGAAGGTGATGCGGTGGTGACCTCGCTTGGCGCCTATCCGACCTTCAACTACCATGTCGCGGGCTTTGGCGGCCTGTTGCATACCGTCCCCTACAAGGATGACCACGAAGACCCCGCCGCGCTCTTTGCAAAGGCCGCCGAGGTGGATGCCAAGCTGGTCTACCTAGCCAATCCCGACAATCCGATGGGCAGCTGGCACAGCGGCGCTGATCTGCTGGCCGCGATGAACGCCCTGCCAGAGGGCTGCCTGCTGCTGCTGGATGAGGCCTATATCGACTGCGCCCCCGAGGGCACTGCCCTGCCCATAGATATCGACGATCCCCGCGTGATCCGCACCCGGACGTTTTCCAAAGCCTATGGCATGGCCGGTGCGCGGGTGGGCTACGTGCTGGCAGAGGCCGGGCTGGTCAGCGCCTTCAACAAGGTGCGCAACCATTTCGGCATGAACCGCACCGCTCAGATTGGCGCATTGGCGGCCCTGCGGGATCAGGCGTGGCTGGCCGAGGTGCTGGGCCGCATTGCCACCGCACGCGACCGGATTGCGCAGATTGCCCGCGACAATGGGCTAACACCCCTGCCCTCGGCCACCAATTTCGTGGCCATCGACTGTGGCAGTGAAGGTGCCTTTGCCAAATCGGTGCTGGAGAGTCTGGTGGATCAGGGCGTGTTTGTGCGGATGCCCTTCGCGGCGCCGCAAAACCGCTGCATCCGGGTCAGCTGCGGGCCGGAGGATCAGCTGGACGCCTTTGCCCGCGCGCTGCCCCTCGCGCTGGAGCGGGCGCGCAACGGCTGAGGCTGCGTCAGGGCCTGCTGCGGATCACCCGCAGCAGCTGCCTCTCTCTGATGTGTCTGCAACAGATGCCGCGCCACCCCCGGCGATCACCTGTGAGGCCGCCTCCAGCGCGCCGGATCCATGCCGGATCTCCAGCGCCTTCAGACCGGCATCAACCCCGCCCAGCAGCCCCATGATCATTTGACCGTTCACATGGCCCATATGGCCCAGCCGCAGGAACCCGTGCCACTCCGGGCTGTTCGGCGGCGCCATGCCAAGGCCGATGCCCAGCGTCAGCCCAAGGGTCTGTTCCACCCAATTGCGCAGGCGCGTGCCGCGATCGCCGCCGATATGCAGCGATGTGACCGCGTTTGACCGCAAAGCGACCTCCTGCACATTCATCCGCAGCGGGCCACCTTCGCCCCAGCGGTCACAGGCCGCCCAGATCGCCTGCGCCAACAGGTGATGGCGCGCCCAGACGGCCTCCATCCCCTCACCGTGGATCAGATCCAGTGCGGCCCGCAGACCATAGAGGTGATGCGTGGGCGCGGTGCCGCCGAAATACTGGTAGAATTCCTCCGGGTTGGCGCGCGGCTGCCAGTCCCAATAGCGGCTGACCCGTGGCAGGCGGGCGCGGGCCTCCGCCGCCTTTGGCCCGAAGAAGACAAACCCCATGCCCGCAGGCACCATCAGCCCCTTCTGGCAGGCCGAGACCATCACATCCACGCCCCAGTCGTCCATCTCGAACCGGTCACAGCCAAGCGAGGCAATGCAGTCGACCATCAACAGCGCCGGGTGGCCGCAGGCATCCAGTGCCGCGCGCATTGCCGTCACATCATTGCGGATCGCGCTGGAGGTATCGACATGCACCGTCAGAACCGCCTTGATCCGATGGGCGGTATCGGCGGCGAGATGGCTGGAGATCTGGTCCATGTCCCAGGCCGAGCCGGTGCCGAAATACAAAAGCTCCACCTTGATGCCGAGCGCCTCCGCCATTTCCGACCAGCCAATGCCAAAACGGCCCGAGGCGGCGACCAGCACCGTGTCACCCGGCTGAAGGGTGTTCAGCAACGCCGCTTCCCAGGCGCCGTGACCGTTGGAAATATAGATCGCCACATCATGATCGGTGCGCGCCACCCGGCGCAGGTCCGGGATCAGGGTTGCCGTCATCTCCACCAGTTCACCGGCGTAGATATTCGGCGACGGGCGGTGCATCGCCTGCAACACCGCATCCGGCATGACCGAGGGGCCGGGAATGGCCAGATATCCGCGTCCCGCGGCAAGGGAAACACCCGCTGTCATGCTGCACTCCTATGTTTATCTGGGCAAACTGTGACGCGGGTCTGCGGTGGCTGCAACCCCTTGCAACGGCGCCGCACGCGCATTTGACGCAGCGGTTTTACCGCCGCCCAGAGCTGGCCCATCGGCTGCGAAACCCGCGCCATGCTTGCACCTTTTCCCCCAGCTGCTTAAATGGCTCAGGCCTGACGTGGATGTCAGCGCCAGAAAAAACCACATCGGTTGTGATCCTTGCCCCAGACTGACCCCAAGACGACGCCCCCATCCGCAACGCCGGACACGCCGGACGCCCCTGCGGTGGATGCCGCCCCCTCGCCCAGGCGGGCGGTGGCACCCGCCACGGCAGAGGCCCCGGCCATCAAGTCAAAGCCCGAGCACATGTCCTCGCGCGAGCTGCTGGGCTGGCTGTGGCGCGGCTATCTGCGCCATTACATGGGCCTTCTGGGACTGGCGATCATCTTCATGCTGATCGAAGGCGGCACCGTCGGCGGCCTCAGCTACATGATGCAGCCGATGTTCGATCTGGTGTTTGTGGCGGGCAATACCACTGCGCTGTTCTGGGTCAGCCTGGCGTTTCTGATCATCTTCTCCATGCGCGGGATTTCCAGCGTCTGTCAGAAGGTCATTCTCAGCAAGATTTCCCAGACCTCCGCCGCCCATATGCGCAAGGACATGCTGGCGCGGCTGATCCGGCAGGATCCGTCCTTTCATCAGGTGAACCCGCCCGGTTTCCTGATCCAGCGGGTGCAGAGCGATGTGATGGCGATCAATTCGGTCTGGCAGGCGCTGATCACCGGTGCCGGCCGCGATGTCACGCAGATGGTGGCCGTTCTGGCTGTGGCGATCAGCGTTGACTGGCGCTGGACCGCGATCATGCTGGTCGGCCTGCCGATGCTGCTGTTGCCGCTGGCCGCCGTACAGCGCTATGTGCGGCGCAAAGCCTCGCAGGCGCGCGATCTGGGGGCCTCGCTGTCGACCCGGCTCGACGAGATCTTTCACGGGATCGTGCCGATCAAGCTGAACAATCTCGAAGACTACCAGACTGACCGTTTCGGCGGCCATATGGACCAGTTTGTCCGCTCCGAAGTGCGCGCCTCTTTTGGTGTGGCCTCAACCACCGGGATGATCGACATCATGGCCGGCTTGGGCGTGATGGGCGTGGTGCTTTATGGCGGCGCCGAGATCATCGAGGGCAAGAAGACCGTGGGCGAGTTCATGAGCTTTTTCACCGCCATCGGTCTGGCCTTTGACCCGATGCGCCGGTTGGCCTCGATCAGCGGCACCTGGCAGGCCGCGGCGGCCGCCATGGAACGCATCAAGGAACTGATGGACTCGCCGATCAAACTGGTGTCGCCGGAGACGCCGGTGCCCGCACCCAAGGGCCTGCCCGAGGTGGCGCTGAGCGATGTCACCCTGCGCTACGGCGACTCGGATGTGTTGCGCGAACTGTCGCTGGTGGCAGAGGCCGGCAAGACCACCGCGCTGGTTGGCGCCTCCGGGGCCGGGAAATCCACCATCTTCAACCTACTCACCCGGCTGGTGGACCCGCAGGAAGGATCAGTGACCGTGGGCGGCGTCGCCGTGCGGGACATGGATCTGGATGATCTGCGCGGGCTGTTCTCGGTGGTGACCCAAGAGGCGCTGCTGTTTGACGAGACCCTGCGCGAAAACATCCTGCTGGGGCGCACTGATGTGAGTGATGAGCGGCTACAGGAGGTTCTGGAAGCCTCGCATGTGGCCGATTTCCTGCCGAAACTGGCCAATGGGCTGGACACGCTGGTGGGTCCGCGTGGCTCGGCCCTGTCCGGTGGCCAGCGTCAGCGGGTGGTGATTGCCCGCGCGCTGCTGCGTGACACGCCGATCCTGCTGCTGGATGAGGCGACCTCGGCGCTGGATGCGCAATCTGAAAAGGTGGTGCAACAGGCGCTGGAGAAACTCTCGGGTGGGCGCACCACGCTGGTGATCGCACACCGGCTGTCGACCATCCGCAATGCCGATAAAATCGTGGTGATGGAACGTGGCCGTGTGATGGATCAGGGCACCCACGAGGAACTGCTGGAGCGTGGCGGCATCTATGCCGATCTCTACCGGTTGCAGTTTCAGGACGGCAAAACGCTGGTGGACCGAGCAGGAGTCGCCGCGCAGGCGCCCAGACAGTTCAGCGAAGGCGGCGACCAGCCGCGCTGGTTCCAGAAACTGGCCCGGCGCATGTTCGGCTAGGCCTTGCCCACTTCGCGACCTACATTGCCTTCGTGATCTTTCAGGAGCCTGACCCATGACCAACCGCCGCATCCTGCGTCTTTCCGGCGCTGACACCCGCGACTTCCTTCAGGGGTTGATCACCAATGATGTCGCCAAGGTGGATCAGGGGCTGGTCTATGCCGCCCTGCTGACCCCGCAGGGCAAATATCTGGCGGATTTCTTTGTCGCCGCTGATGGCGATGACCTGCTGGTGGACGTGGACGAAAGCCTCGCCGCGGGGCTGGCGAAACGGCTGACAATGTACCGGCTGCGCGCCAAGGTCACCATCGAGGAAACCGATCTGGCCGTGCGCCGGGGCACCGGGCCGGCGCCTGAGGGCGCGCTGGCGGATCCGCGCCACCCGGATCTGGGCTGGCGCGCCTATGGCACCGAAAGCGGCGAGGACGGCAGCAACTGGGACGCCATCCGGGTCGCCCATTGCATCCCCGAAACCGGCATCGAGCTGGGGCCGGAGAGCTACATTCTGGAAGCCGGGTTTGAGCGGCTGAACGGCGTCGATTTCCGCAAGGGCTGCTATGTCGGCCAGGAGGTCACCGCCCGGATGAAACACAAGACCACCCTGCGCAAAGGTCTTTCCACCGTCGCCATCGAGGGCAGCGCGCCCATCGACACCGAGATCCGCCGCGCCGACAAAGCCGTCGGGACGCTGTTCACCCAGTCGGGCGAACACGCGATTGCCTATCTGCGATTCGACCGTGCGGGCGACGATATGTGCGCGCAGGACGCACGGGTTCATTGGCAGGTTAAGACCTGAGGCGATTCCGTGGCCGCCACCCGAGATCGTGACGCGACGTCACATCGGGATCGCTGTCTCGGGCGGCTATGTCTCAGACATCATTTCACGAGGATAATTTCATGCGATTGCTCCCCTGCCTTGCCCTGACGCTGCTGCCCCTGCCCGCGTTTTCCAGTGACTACTGGGAATATCAGGACTGGTCCGTCGCCGCCGATATGCGCGTCACCGAAGAGCACGACTGGCGCGATTGCACCGCCTGGACCGGCGGCGACGGGCTGCCGCTGCTGCGCCTCACGGTGACCGAAGGCGATGTCGGCCCACCCGAAACCTACCCCCAGCTTGAGCTGTTTGAGAGCGCCGCGCGCCATTATCCGACGCAGGTTCAGAACGGTCAGGCCATCGGCTTTATCATCGACCAGAAGGCGGTGTTCTACGGTATCGCCGATGCCGAGATCAACGAGGAAGGCATTGCCGAAGCGCGCGCCATGGTCCGCTGGATGGATGCGCTGAACACCATTCTCTGGATGCAGGACGGCGATCGGATGGAGGTGCGGACCGTGGTGCCCTATGGCGCGGGCGAGATGGTTCTGGATGCCTCTCTGGCCGGGTTCACCGCTGCCTATGGCAAGATGATGGACGAATGCGGCCACAGCCTGGAACTGCGCAAGATTGAAATCGACTACAACTGATCGGCTCTGCCACCTGTTGTGACACCATGAAAAAACCCCCGCAGGACAGCCTGCGGGGGTTTTCATTTGCTGAAGCTGTTGGCGCTAACCGCTTAGGCGCGCTCAGAATATTCCATGGTCTCGGTATTGACGACGATCATCTCATCCTGACCGACAAAGGGCGGCACCATGACCTTGACGCCATTGTCCAGGATCGCAGGCTTGAAGGAGTTGGCAGCGGTCTGACCTTTGACCACCGGCTCGGTCTCGACAATCTTGCAGGTGACTTTCTGCGGCAGCGTTGCGTTCAGCGCCTCGGATTCATGGAATTCCACAACGATGGTCATGCCGTCCTGAAGGAACGGGCGGCGATCGCCCAGCAGATCGGCGGGCAGCTCGATCTGCTCATAGGTTTCGGCATCCATGAACACCAGCATGCCGTCGCTCTCATAGAGGAACTGCTGGTCCTTCTGTTCCAGACGGACCTTTTCGACCTTGTCGGCGGAGCGGAACCGCTCGTTCAGTTTGGAGCCGTTGCGCAGGTTGCGCATCTCGACCTGGGCAAAGGCGCCGCCCTTGCCGGGCTTCACGTGATCGACTTTGACAGCGGCCCACAGACCGCCGTTGTGTTCGAGAACATTGCCGGGGCGGATCTCGTTACCGTTGATTTTGGGCATGACAAAAATCCCTCTCGGGTGGTTGATGAACTGTTAACCGCCCCTATATCTGGCAGGGAGTCGGCTGGCAAGACAACGATATGTCGTGTGAGGGACCGGGGAGCCATGCAAATTGCGCATAAAAGATATGCGTATGAAGGCTATCCGAATCGTCACAATTCCGCCATAAGGAGCGCTACGCCGAAATTGCAATAGCAAGAACAAAAAGGAAGCACGATGCGAGATTTCGTTGACGGCACCGCATATAACAACGAGCAAGGCAACCGGGCACGCAAGCTGTTTGCGGCGGTGGTATTGGCTGCGCTGGACGATGCGATTGCTGATGACAAGAAATACGGTAACGGCCCCGAGCAGATCGCTCGGTGGGCACGGTCGCGCGACGGGCGCGAAGTGCTGAGCTGTGCAGGCATCGACCCGAACGAACGTGTGGTCGGCGGCCTGATGGAATTTGTGGGCCGGGGTGTCCGTACCTCTGTTGCACTGTCGCGCGAAGAGAGCGAACGCCGCAACGCGGCACAGGCCGAAGCGGCCTGATCAGACCTGCCAGTCTGACGGACAGTTAACCGTCAAAGAAAAGCGCGTCCTGGGGGGCGCGTTTTTTCTTTTGGCGATGGCGGTTTCATGGCGAAATCGGCCGCTCGCCGGGCTTTTCATGGCCCGAAAAATCCGCCATGGCTGACAGGTGACAAATCACACCAGCAACAGCGGGAAAGAGGCGGCCATGACAGCACGGGCCATCATGATCCAAGGCACCGGCAGCAATGTCGGCAAATCAATGATTGTCGCGGGGCTGGCGCGTGCCTTTGTGCGCCGGGGCCTGTCAGTGGCGCCATTCAAACCGCAGAACATGTCCAACAATGCCGCGGTCACCCCCGAGGGCGGTGAGATCGGCCGCGCGCAGGCGTTGCAGGCACGGGCCGCGATGCGCCCGCCTCATACCGATATGAACCCCGTGCTGCTGAAACCGGAGACGGAGACCGGCGCGCAGGTGATCGTACAGGGCAAGCGGCGCGGCACCCAGGCGGCAGGTTCCTTCATGCGCGATAAGACCGGCCTGCTGGAGGCCGCCTTGGAGAGCTTTCGCAGGTTGGCGGCGGATGTCGATCTGGTCCTGATCGAGGGCGCCGGATCCCCGGCGGAGACCAACCTGCGCCGGGGTGATATCGCCAATATGGGATTTGCCTGCGCGGCGGATGTGCCGGTGGTGCTGGTGGGCGACATTCACCGGGGCGGCGTGATTGCACAGATCGTCGGCACCCATACGGTGCTGGAGCCGCAGGATCTGGCGCGGATCAAGGGCTTTGCCGTCAACCGGTTCCGCGGCGACCGCAGCCTGTTTGATGCCGGTCGCGATGATATCGCCGCACGCACCGGCTGGCCGTCGCTGGGGGTGATCCCCTGGTTCTGGGAGGCCTGGAAACTGCCGGCCGAGGATATGATGGACATCGCCTCGCACCGGGGGGGCGCCTGCAAGATCGTGGTGCCGCAGCTGGAGCGGATGGCGAATTTCGACGACCTCGACCCGCTGGCGGCAGAACCCAATGTCACGGTTGAGATCGTGCCCGCCGGGCGCGCCCTGCCCGGCGACGCGGATCTGGTTCTGATCCCCGGCAGCAAATCCACCATTGGCGATCTCACCTATCTGCGGGCGCAGGGCTGGGACATTGATATCCTGGCGCATTACCGGCGCGGCGGCCATGTGATGGGGCTCTGCGGCGGCTACCAGATGCTGGGGCAGACAATTGATGATCCTGATGGTGTCGATGGCCGACCGGGCAAGGTGGCCGGGCTGGGCCTGTTGGATGTGCATACCGTGATGGCGGGCGAAAAGCGGGTGACGCTGACCGAAGCGGTGACCCGCGACGGCAATCTGCCGGTCAGCGGTTACGAGATCCACATGGGCCGCACCGATGGCGCGGATTGCGCCCGCGCCTGGCTCAGCATTGAGGGCCGTCTGGAAGGGGCCGTATCGCCGGATGGGCGCGTGCGCGGCTCATATCTGCATGGTCTGTTCAGCTCGGATGCGTTCCGGGCGTCGGTCCTATCTGGTCTGGGACATGAGAGTGTCGCAGGCTATGACGACGGGGTCGAGGCCACGCTGGATGCGCTGGCGGCCCATCTGGAGGACTGCATGGATCTGGACGCGCTGCTGGCGCTGGCCGAACCGGTTCGGGGCGCATAGGCGCGATGAGCGCAGCTATGGTGCCGCCAGAGACGCGCGCCAGTGGATCGGTCGGGATCTGATCAGAGCAGGTTCTGGGCCGACAGGGCGCGGTGGATCTCGCGGCGCACCAGTTTGCGGACGTTGCGGGTGATCCGCTCACCCAGGGCGCCCTGCAACTCCTCGCGGACGATTTCAGAGACCAGCTCGCGCAGGGCCTGTTCATCCAGAATGCCCTCGTCGGCGCTGAACCCCGCCAGCGCCTCCAGCGCGGTGTCGGTGACAGCGGTTTCGGCCAGATCGCGGTGACCGTCGGGGGGACTGTCAGGGGCCTGCGCCGCAACTGCGCGCTCCGTGACCTCCTCCGTGATCTCTTCCGGGTCTTCGCTGACGGGCGTCTCCTGCGCCTCGCGGTGCGAGCTATCAGCCTCTATCCCCGCCTCCGGTTCTGCGATCTGATTCTCCTCCGGGGTCTCGGCCTGCGGTGCCGAAGCGGCCAGCTGAACCTCCTCAGCGGCCTCCGCGTCACTGTCCTGATCCTCCCAGGCGAGGGTCTCCAGATCGCTGCCGGCATAGGGCGTATCGCGGGAACCATCCGGCTCCCAGAGCACGGGGCGGGCTGAGTTTGCGGCCTCCATCTCGGCGAGTTTCTGCACCACGGCGCCCACCTTCGGGTTCAGCTGGGCATGAGGTTTCACCACAACCGCTGGCGCCTCTGTCTCGGGCCGGCGTTCGGGCCTGTGCTCAGGTGCGTGGCCGGTGGTGGCCGCCGCCTGATAGAGCGTGGCAGAGGGGTCGGTCCAGGGCGCGTCGGCGCTGCGCGCAGCAGCAGCCGGTTGCGGCGCGGGCTTGGCCGCATCAGCGGCAGCCTTGGCGGCATCAGCGGCAGTTGCGGCGGCGATACCGTTGAAAAACGCCAGATCCTCATGGCCGGGATCATTGTCATGCAGCGCCAGCCCCTGCGCGATACGGTCCTGCGGCTCATCCCAGAACTCAATCGCATCAACGGCCATCAGCGCCTCGAAACGCACCTTGCCGGATGTCGCGGCATCAGAGGCCTGCTGCGAAACCGGTGCGGTGTCCGCGTCCTTGGCATCCTGGGTGATCGGCCTGTCGGCCACGAATGTATCGGCAGTCGGCGTATCGGCGATGGGCGCAAGCTTGCTCTCAGGGACGCGCAGGGCCGGAGTCAGAACCAGCCGTGTTACCGGCTGGCTGCTGTTGGCGGTGTCCGTTTTCGGCTGCACGCCCGTGTTGCGGTGGATCCGCTGCGGCTGGGCGATCTGGGCGGCCAATGCCACCTCGCCCCCCTTGCCAAGCCGGGGATCAGCCGTGCGACTGTCCTCACTCACCAGACGGCGGATCGATGACAGGACGTCTTCAATTTCAGCTTGGGTAACCGGTTCGGACATTTTTGCTTATCACTCTCGCCTCTTGAGGCTGAGTGTAGCGATCTGTCCCGGTTCAGACAACCGTGTGAATTAAGCGGTTTTTAAGGAGGCCCGCCGCTGCGGACCCCCGGTCGAGCGCTCTGCGAGGTCTCAGTTCTTGCCCAGAGCGCGCATCACGCGGTCCAGATCCTTGCTGCGCTGGCTGACATGGGCCGGCGCATCCTTGACCAGATTGTAATAGAGCGTCGGATCGTAGATTTCGACAGCCAGACCAAGGTGTTCTGCGGTCAGAAGCCCCTGCGCCTGCAACAGCGCATAGGCCGCCAGCACCTGATTGGCGCGGGACTGCACGCGGTCGGTCTGGGCGTTCAGCAGCTCCTGCTCGGCTTCGAGCACGTCGAGCGTGGTTCGCGCGCCCAGCGTTGCCTCCTCGCGGACACCGTCAAAGGCGACCCGCGCGGCGCGGACGCGCTCATTCGAGGACACCAGGCTGGCGCGCGCGGTTTCCAGTGCCACAAAGGCCGCCGATACATCCTGTGTCACGCCGCGCTGGGTGGTGATCAGGGCACCGCGTTCGGCCTGAAGACGGGCAATGCTGGCACGGCGCGCCGAGGCCAGAGAGCCGCCGGAATAGAGCCGCTGTGACAGCGTCACGCTGGCGCCGGAGGTGTCGCGCGTTCCCGGCCCGCTGGCGTCAGAGGCATGGGTGGCATTGGCTCGCAATGTGACCGATGGCCCGAGGTTGCGGGTGTTGCTCTGCGAGGCGTAATCCGCAGCCTTTACCGCGTGTTGCTGCGACAGCAGGCTGGGGTGATTGCGCATCGCGATGGCTTCTGCCGATTGCAGCGAGGCCACGCGCTGCGGCAGCGGCGGCTGGCCGGCAATCGTCCCCGGCGCATTGCCAACAGCCTGAACATAGGTCGCACGGGCATTGCGCAGGTCGCCCTGGCTTTCGATCAGGCTGGCCTGCGCGCCGGCCACGCGGCTTTCGGCCAGAGCCACATCGGTCCGGGTGACTTCGCCCACTTCAAAGCGGTCATTGGCGGCGCGCAGTTCCTCGCGCAGCAGCCGCAGGTTGTTGCTGCGCAGCGCCACGGTCTCCTGTTGCAGCAGCACGTTCACATAGGCCTGGACGGCGGCAAAAAGCACCTGCTGTTCAACGTCGAGCAAGGCCTGCCGCGTCGCCAGAACGGTCTCCTGCGCGGCGAGCTGGCTGAGCCGGGAGACCCCGTTGTCAAACAGCAGCCAGCTGACATCAATACCGGTAGAGAGGGTCGAATCATGGTTGGAGCTGGCAATGGTGCCATTGCCATTGCGCACATACTGACGCTCTGCCCGGGCAACCCAGTCGACCACCGGACGCAGGCGCGCCACTGCGGCGGCAACGTTTTCGTCCTGCGCGCGCAGCAGGGCGCGGTTCTGTTCCAGCAGGCCGCTGGTCTTATAGGCGCCGATCATCGCATCCGAGAGATTGTCGGCAGCAGCCTGTTTCGGAGCACCCAGCAGCAATGCCGCGCTTCCTGCGAAGACGAAGGCCTTAACCAGGTTTGCCGTCAGTTTATTGCGCATCTTAAGCCTCTTGTGATCCGGCCTACCGACGCGGCAGTGCCGTTCTGCTCTCTCTGGCGCACAGGGGTCTCAGGCGCCGATCTGTCACGATCCGCCCGGACCAAGGTCAGCGCGGATCACCTGTGAACTCTCTGACGGATCAGAGAGCGAATTCTTCAACAGCCGCAAAACCGGGCAGCACCGGGGCACCCGCATTAAAGGCCAGACGCCAGGAGATCTGGCCGCCGGTCTTATAGCCGACTTTGACCTCTCCCAGCGGACCGGACATGAAGATTGCTGCCATCCGGCCGCCATCCTTCAGCTGATCCAGCAGCGCCTCCGGCAGGGTTTCCACCCCCCCCTCGACGATCATGACATCATAGGGGCCGTGTTCTGCGGCGCCCTCGACCAGCGCACCGGTGTGCACGATCGCATTGTCGGCGCCAACGGCCGACAGCTGGCCCTGCGCTTCGCTCGCCAGGGTCTCGTCTTCCTCGACGCCGATCACCATCTGCGCCACCCGCGCGATCACCGCGGTGGAATAGCCCAGACCGCAGGCCACATCGAGCACCAGCTCATCCGGCTGCACGTCAACCGCATCCAGGATCTTGCCCAGGGTGCGCGGCTCCAGCAGCACCCGACCGGGTCCGATATCCAGATTGCCATCGGCATAAGCCGCCTCGCGCTGCGCATCGGCAACAAAGGCTTCGCGCGGCACGGCCAGCATGGCTTCGATGATCGGGAACTTGGTGACATCCGACGGGCGGATCTGCGTGTCGACCATCATGCGGCGACGTTCGGCAAAGTCAGTCATATGCTAAACTCATCTGTTCAGTCAGTTGCTGTGGTTGTGCCACATCCGGGACAGGGCGGCAACGGGCGGGCGCGCATTTCTGCTGCGTTGTGGCGGGTGAGACGCCTATTTCTTTTTCACGAATTTGGTCAGGATGACGATGCGCTGCCCCTCGACCCGGCCTTCGATATGTTCGGGGTTGTCGGCAACAAGGGAGATATTGCGCACGGCGGTGCCACGTTTGGCGGTAAAGCCTGCGCCCTTCACCGGCAGATCCTTGATCAGCACCACGCTGTCGCCATGGGCCAGCGGCGCGCCATTGCTGTCGCGGTGGGCGCCGGGCTGAGGTGCCGCGTCGACCCAGGCGCGCGTGTCCTCGTCGAGCCAGAGCTGATCGGAGAGATCCCGCGCCCAGTCCTGATCCGACAACCGCGCCAGCAGACGGGCCGCCAGCACCTGAACCGCAGGCGTTTCTGACCACATCGCCGAGGACAGGCAGCGCATATGTGCGGGATCCGGATCGCCCGTCACCTGCGCAGCGCAGGTCTGGCAGATGGCAACCTCGTCCAGCTGGCCCTCGGGGGCGCCAGCGACCTCATGGGTGACAAGCGGCGTTTCGGCGGCACATAGGGCGCAGGACATCGGCAAAGCTCCTTCAGGACAGGGTTGCCCCTGCTTTAGGCGAGCGGACCGACAAAGAAAACCGCGAAAGAAAAGCGCCCGCGTGGAGGCGCGGGCGAGTTGGGATGCAGCACGGAGACCTGCTGCGGGTCCACAGGGGAACGGGGGTACTCGTAAACGCAAACTTGCGGAGGCGGGGGAATGCGGGCTCGGTTGGAGGTACCCGGCCTGCATTTCCGGCCTGCATCTCCGGCCTGTATCGCCGGCGCGGGCGGCTAGCCTGCGCAGGAGGCGCAGAACGGCGTGGTCGGATGCTCGCGCAGGTGGCTGTCGGTGATGCGATCACCACAGATCTGGCAGTAGCCATAGGAGCCTTCGTCAAGCCGGGCCAGAGCGCAGTCGATATCCCGGCGCAGTTCCAGCCATTTGCGGCTGAGCAGCGCCTCCGACGGCTGCGCGACTGCCGGGCTGGCGCGGCGCGGCGTCATCGGCACGACGTTGCCCGCGGCATCCCCGAAAGCGGCGCCAACGGCAGGCAGGCCATTGCGAAGATGTGTCAGTATGTCTTTCTGAGCGGCGTGGTTCATTGAGAAATCCTCCCCGGATCGGTGACAGGTTGTGCTGACGAAACTTGATCGACCCGACTCAACCTATGCGGTTTTGACCGAAAGTGGTACTCACCGGATATGGGGGATGGGGTCGGCGCGGGCGACGGGCAGCCGGGGCGGCGGCGGTCGTGAAAATGCCGCCGATATATCGCCCCGCAAACCACTGGAAGGCGCGCCGCGCGCTTGCTATCTGTTGGGCAAGATCGACCACGGGAGACATGCGATGATCCGAACCGCCCTGACCGCCCTCGCCCTGACGGGCGCGCTGTTTGGCCTGACCGCCTGCGAAACCACCAAAGGCGCCGGCCGCGACATTTCCAAAGCCGGCCAAGCCATCAGCGGCGCCGCACAGGACGTGCAGAACAGCTTCTGACGACGGGATGCGAAAGATGTGGAAACGCCCGGTTTGCCGCCGGGCGTTTTTGTTTGGCCTGCGGGGCCTCAGATGCCGAGCATCGCCTTGGCCTCGGCCAGGGTCTGAACCGAGGCATCATGGTCGCCCGCGTCATGCAGGCTCTGCCCCTCGTCGCGCAGTTCCTGAACGGTTGCCAGATCCGCCTCCGACAGTTCGGTGCCCGCGGCAAGTGCCGCGTCGATGGCGGCAATATCGGCAGGGCACTGCCCGGCCAGAAGCGGCGAAGCCAAGAGGGTGATCGCGGCTGCCAAAGTCAGCTGTTTCATGGTGTTCTCCTCCCCAGATGAACGGGGTGGAGGATAGCACGGAACGGGTGGGTTTCAGTCGGAGAGTTGCGGGGCGGTGGCGGTGGTGGGCAGGATTGCCCCTGTGAGGGAACAACGTTTCCCTTATTGCGGGCGAAGTCCCAGCGTCCCGGATTGCGAAAGGTTCGATCAACACGCGGAGGGGGGGGGGGGGCAGCGCCCGCCCCCTTGAAGGGAGCCGGTAAATTAATCACAAAACCTTAAAGAAGGTCGGAACCCACCTCCAATAAGTAGCCTTTCCTTCTAGCATCAAAGCCTTTCAACGCGGATTTTCTTTCAAAATCCCCGACCCCATACTCCAAGTCCGAAATCTCCGGCAGCTCCCTTAGGAAATCCGCTACCACTTCATACAGCGTCATGGATTGTATTTCACCTGGGACACGAAACCTAGGGTGATAGCCCTTAAGCCTCTCTTGTGCTGTAAATAAATAATAGAGAATTTTGTGCTTACCCTTAGCTGTCAGGCGTCTATTTTTTGTTGAAAGGCACCGGCGTACAATTGAGATCGGCTTTGGGTGCTCAAGATAGCCCGCGACTAACAAAGTCAACGCAAAAATCTTGAAAACATTACTCTTGTCAAAGCGCCCCTTTTCAGAAAACTCTTCAAGGACGATGTCGACAAGTCCGCAAACTCTCAGCAACTCATCAAATCTCTCAAGCCGTTCATACCAACGACTTTCAACACTCATCGCTTCGAGGCACGACGCGACATCAAAACCTGCCGGAGGAAAACCCGATCCACGCAAAGAATAGCGAAAGTTCTTCAAGGATTTAAGGGATTTCGTATCCCAAATACAACCACTCAAGTTAGCAAACGAGAAGTCAAAGTCCGTCAATTCAGACTTTCTAAAATCTGCTCCGCTCAAGTCAGCTGCTCGAAGATCCCTTTCAGGGTTCAGCCCAGACAACTTCACAAGAATATCAAATCGGTCCTCAGGTGATGTGACAACGGCATCAATCGCTTCCTCAGAGCGCGCGTCAACTTTCAATCCTGGCACTCCGCTTTGATCTCAGCGAATCCGACGTCCACGTAATCACTAGTGCCTTGAAGTTGTTCTCCATCCACCAAAGATTGACCTTCCACTTTTGCCCTGCGAATCAGCTCCTGCACGATTATCTCTTTGTTCCGCGACAAGGAAACATCGTCATTTTCGCCTCCCAACCGAACTTTCAAAGAGCGACGAGGAATCCGCAGCCACACTCTTATAAGAACAACTTTCCCAGAAGATACAACTTGGCAAAGGGGGGCGAAAACATCTTCACCATTAGTTAGCTTAACCAATCCCAGATACTTTCCATCGAGAATACCGGGTGGTGTTGGCTCCAAAATCTGCCACCGCCCCTGGGGTCTCGCAACGACTCTCTGTAGAGTTTTCTCGCTGGACAGCTGCCCTTTACCCTCACTCTCAATGGAAACAGAGCTTCCTACTCCAAAATCGCCTCCTGCCTCAATTTTCGAGCCTCCACCGATTACACTGCCTAGCTTCCCTCGTAAACTTGAACTTCTGATTTTCTTTTGTAAGCGGCTATCACTTGCTTCAAGCTTTGCGATTTCTCCTTGTGTTAAGGTTTTCTCGCCGTACCTCGACCCCCTTACAACCGACCCGCCGCTGATAGTAATTTTAACTTCCGCCTCTGCCGCCAATACATCTAAATGGGCCTTCTGTGTCTTCACGACCTCTTTAAAAAACTCGACATCGAGTTCGACAGGGAAATTATCGGCACCCGTCCCTTGCTCCGGCGCCCAAAGGTGCATCTCAGCAATTGAAATAGATGTTGGCTGATTATAGACGTCGAAATTGGACTTAGCGGACATTCTTAATTCTCAACCCTCATTTCCGTCGACAAAAAAAGGTGGAGACTTAACTCCACCTCTATAGAAAATCACCAACGGTAGGTTCAATCAAGAGTCCATTTTCAACGCAGAGATGAAGGCCTCTTGCGGGATGTCGACCTTGCCGAACTGGCGCATCTTCTTCTTGCCCGCTTTCTGCTTGTCCAAGAGCTTGCGCTTCCGGGTGGCGTCGCCGCCGTAGCATTTGGCGGTCACGTCCTTGCGCAGCGCCGAGAGGGTCTCGCGCGCGATCACCTTGCCGCCGATGGCGGCCTGGATCGGGATCTTGAACATGTGGCGCGGGATCAGGTCCTTGAGCTTTTCACACATGGCGCGGCCCCGCAATTCGGCGCGGTCGCGGTGCACCATCATCGACAGCGCATCCACCGGCTCATCGTTGACCAGCACCGACATCTTGACCAGATTGTCCTCGCGGTAGCCGGTCATCTGGTAGTCGAAGGAGGCATAGCCCTTGGTCACCGATTTCAACCGGTCGTAGAAGTCGAACACCACCTCGTTGAGCGGCAGGTCATAGACCACCATGGCGCGGGAGCCGGCGTAGGTCAGGTCTTCCTGAATGCCGCGACGGTCCTGGCAGAGCTTCAGCACATCGCCGAGGTATTCATCGGGCACCAGAATGGTCGCCTTGATGCGCGGCTCCTCAAGGTGGTCGACCTTGGACATATCGGGCATGTCGGCGGGGTTGTGCAGCTCGATCATCTCGCCCTCAACGCCTTCCTTGCCCTTCATATAGACATGGTAGACCACGGAGGGCGCGGTGGTGATCAGCTCGATATTATATTCGCGTTCGATCCGGTCGCGGATCACCTCAAGGTGCAACAGACCAAGGAAGCCGCAGCGGAAGCCAAAGCCGAGGGCCGCGGAGGTTTCCATTTCAAAGGAGAAGGACGCGTCATTCAGCGCCAGCTTGTCGATGGCGTCGCGCAGGTCTTCGAACTCGGAGGAATCCACCGGGAAGAGACCGCAGAACACCACGGGCTGTGCCGGTTTAAAGCCCGGCAGGGCGACCTCGGTGCCGTTGCGGTCATTGGTGATGGTGTCGCCGACGCGGGTGTCGCGCACCTGTTTGATGGACGCGGTGAGGAAGCCGATCTCGCCTGGTTCCAGCTGGTCCACCACCTGCATGGCCGGGCGGAACACGCCGATGCGGTCCACATGGTGCAGGGTGTTGTTCGACATGAACTTCACCCGCATGCCCTTTTTCAGGACGCCGTCCATGATGCGGACCAGAACGATCACACCGAGATAGGCGTCATACCAGCTGTCCACCAGCATCGCCTTCAGCGGCGCGTCGCGGGTTCCGGTTGGCGCGGGGAGTTTCTTCACGATGGCTTCGAGCGTCTCGCGGATGCCCTGCCCGGTTTTGGCCGAAACCCGGATCGCCTCGGAGGCGTCGATGCCGATCACATCCTCGATCTGTTCGGCGACGCGGTCACAGTCAGAGGCCGGCAGGTCGATCTTGTTCAGGACCGGCACGATTTCATGGTCGGCGTCCAGCGCGTGATAGACATTGGCCAGCGTCTGCGCCTCAACCCCTTGCGAGCTGTCGACCACCAGAAGCGAGCCTTCGACCGCGCGCATGGAGCGGGAGACCTCATAGGCGAAATCAACGTGACCGGGGGTGTCGATCAGGTTCAGGACATAGGTCTCGCCATCATCGGCCTTGTAGTCGATGCGGACGGTGTTGGCCTTGATGGTGATGCCGCGCTCGCGCTCGATATCCATGGAGTCGAGCAGCTGCTCCTTCATATCGCGGTCCTCAACCGTTCCGGTCTCCTGAATGAGCCGGTCAGCGAGAGTGGATTTGCCATGGTCGATATGGGCGACGATGGAGAAATTGCGGATGTGAGCGAGGTCTGTCATGCAAGGGGATATGATTTGGTTTTAGGGTTTGGTCAAGGTGGATTGGAGGGTAGATTTGGACGATCATTTTTATCGCGTAGAGTTCCCTAAAGTGATCCGCAAGTTGGGCTAGGTCTCTTCCAGAAGCAGAAAGATCCTTTTGGGCCGCCATGTGCTGCGAAATCTGGGCTTACGGATGGCGGAATTCTCCGAGGGTTCTCCTGAACCTGACACCGGTCTGCTGCGTATTCTGCGAGTTCTTCAGGGGTCCCAGCTCCCATCTTCGGAAGCAACTGAACTGTTCTCTGCTCCGCATACGACCAATGATAGGCCAGAGGAAATCTCCCTAACAAAACGGAAGGCCCATACAGTGGCTTCGGTCCGCTTTTTTGGAGGCGGATCGTCACTTCACTTCCGGCAATCTGAAGGGCATCACAGCACGTTTACCAACGAGACGTCAGAATTGTTGCATTTGGCTGACCAAATTTTTTCCAGAGAAGTCAGAGACACTACCAAATCTACCAATTTGAGCACCAAGCGCATCGTTGATGAGCGGAGCAACTCGCTGGCTTGGTAGGTGGTGGTGCAGTTGCGGCAGGGGTCAATTTTGGCCCCAAGTTGCTTAAACTCGTACAAATTGGCCTGCGCCTGCTCGGCGTTCTCTGAACAGGCCCCCGCCCAGTCACAAGGCCAAACCGCGCCTGACCTCCCCAAGCTCAGGCTGCCCCCTCCCCACACCGCCAAAACGCCGCAAATTCGTCTGGCCTCCTGCGGGCGGGTCGAAAATACGCTATACTGTGGCCATTCCGCGAGACGCGCGCCCCCGCTGCGGGGGATCCCACTGCTCAGGAGGACACCGAAATGGATGCCATCAGAACTGCCGAATATGCCCGAGCGCTCTACTCAGCGCATGGGGACAAGGCCGAGGCCGAAGTGGCGCAGAAAATGCGGCGTTGTCAGGAGGCTGGCAAAACAGCCGAGGCCGAGGACTGGAAGTCGGTCCGCCAGATGATCCTGTCCCTGCGCGGGCCAAATCAGTCCTGACCTGCGCCCGCTGGCCGCTCGGTCGAACAGCTGCCCGAACGGGGGGCCGGACTATCGGACAGCGCCGCGTCGCCATAGCAGATCACCAGAGGGGCCGGTGCCCGGTGGGCGCGGCGGCTGGGCTGTGCCCGGGCCGCGGCGGAGGCCCTCTCGCCCGTTGGCGGGTTTCCGCCGAGGGCTAACCAGCTGTTTACCTAGATTGAAAGCCTCCGCCGCTTGCGTCATAGTCCCGGCACACGCGGGCATCAGACCCGTTCAGATCAGAGCACTTGCAGATTTCTAGGGACAATGAAGATGAAGCTACTGCTGACTGCCACGCTATGCGCTGTGATGATCACCGGTGCGATGCCTGCCCCCGTCGACGCCGGCGCCATCGAGAAGGCCTGCCGCCAGTCCAACCGCGCCGCAGCCTCGCCGTCACTCTGCCGCTGCATTCAGTCGGTGGCCAATGCCAGCCTCAACCGCAGCGAACGCAAGACCGTGTCGAAATGGTTCAGCGATCCGCATCAGGCCCAGGTCGTGCGCCAGTCGAGCCGCAGCTCGGACGAGCGGCTGTGGAAACGGTACAAATCCTTCGGTGAAAACGCAGCCCGGGTCTGTAGCTGATCCGCTGCGGCGGGGTGGGTTCATCACGTCCAACCCGGCGCCCGGATGACACCGGGTGACATCGGATAAGACGCCCCGCAGGCAGAGGCTATCACGGACCGCAGCTGAGCAGACGATGCGCATCGCCCCTCCCCTTTCCCATCGACGGGACGCAGAACGGCGCCCGCACCATCAGGCAGGACCGCAGATATGTTGATGAAAGGGGTGACGCTGCGCGGGCTTGAGGTGTTCGAAGCGCTGGCCAAGACCGGGTCGGTGGCACAGACGGCCGCGCTCACCGGGCTGAGCCAGCCTGCGGTCAGCCAGCAGCTGCGCAATCTGGAAAGCGCGCTGGGGGCGGAGCTGGTCAACCACGGCCGCCGTCCGATGGTGCTGACCCCGGCCGGGCGCAATTTCCTGGCGCGGACGGAGGCGGTGTTGACCGAGCTGCGTCTGGCGCAGAGCGAATTGAGCGTGGTTGACCTCAACCACCTGTCGACGCTGTCCATCGGTCTGATTGATGATTTCGACAATGATCTGACCCCGCGTCTGGCCACCACGCTGGCCGAGAGCCTGGTCAACTGCCGTTTCAAGATGATCACCGCAGGCAGCCACGACATTCTGGACGCACTGGATGCGCGCGAGCTGCATATTGCCGTGGCGGCCACCTCAGGCGCGCTGCGCGAGGGGATCACCGAATACCCGCTGGTGCGCGATCCCTTCATGCTGGTGGCGCCGCGCGGGATGCTGCGCAAACCGGAGGCGGAGATGGATATCCTCAGCGCCCTGCCGTTTCTGCGCTATGAGAGCAGCCAGCTGATTTCGCAACAGATCGAGGCCCATCTGGCGCGCCAGAAGCTGCTGTTTGAGGAACGGTTCGAAATCGGCTCGCATCTGTCGCTGATGGCGCTGGTGGCGCGGCGGATCGGCTGGGCGATCACCACGCCGCTGGGCTATATGCGGGCTGGCCGGTTCCATGATGAGATCGAGGCCTTTCCGCTGCCCTTTGGGGCGTTTTCGCGGCGAATTTCGCTGTTTTCCAGTGCCGATTGGGCCGACCGGGTGCCGCGCGACGTGGCGCAGACGATGCGGCGGCTGGTGCAGGGCCATATGATTGACCCTGCGGTGCACCGCCTGCCCTGGCTGGCCGGTGAGCTGAAGGTGCTGGAGGACTAAACCCGCCTTAGCGCAATGTTCTGGCCAGCCCGGCTGCGGCGGCTTCGATCAGATCGAGGCATCCGTCAAAGTCGCGGGTGTAATAGGGATCCGGCACGTGATCGGCGCCATGATCCGGGGCGTAATCGGTGAACAGCCTGACCGGCGTCGCAGCTCCCTCGGGGCGCAGCGCTTCGATATCGGCGAGATTGTCGCCATCCATTGCGATGATCAGATCAAAGCGGGCGAAATCCTGTGGTGTGAACTGACGCGCGCGCAGATCCGACAGATCAATCCCCCGCGCCCCGGCTGCGGCCTGCATGGCGCCATAGGGCGGCGCGCCCACATGGTAGCCTGCGGTCCCGGCGCTGTCGGTCCCGACCTGAGGGCAGAGCAGTCGAAACACGCCTTCGGCGGCGGGGGAGCGGCAGATATTGCCAAGACAGACAAAGAGAATGTTCTGCGTCACGGATGCGGCCTTTGCTGGATGCGCCGCGATTTGGCGCGAGGGGAGAGGCCCATGGTAACGCGCCCGCAGAAAAAGAAAATGGCCAGCCCATGCGGCGGTCTGCGCGGGCTGGCCAAAAAAGGGCTGTGGTTTCAGATCAGACGGGCGATCAATGCGAGTGTTTCATCGCACCGTGATCTGCCTTGCGCTCCAGATCGACGGGCACGGTCACGGTGACCTCACCGGCCTTTTCGAACACGAGGGTCAGATCGACCGTATCGCCATGCTCCAGCGGTCTGGTCAGCCCCATCAGCATCACATGATCGCCGCCACGTTGCAGCATATGGGTGGCACCGGCAGCAACGGCAAAGCCCTCCTCGACGTGGAGCATCTGCATGACGCCGTTTTCGCCCTCCTTATGGGTGTGCAGCTGCACCAGCTTTGCGGCGTCGCTGCTGGCTGCGATCAGGCGGTCGTCGCTGTCGGAGGCGTTTTCGATCATCATGAAGGCCGCGCCGCTTTTGGCGGCTTTGGAGGAGACGCGGGCGTAGCTGTCTGTCACGGTGATGTCGGCGGCAAAGGCGGCACCGGCAAAACAGATGGCAGCGACGCTGGCGGCAAAAGTGGTCTTGAAGGTCATTGGTCGTGATCCTTGATACGTAGGCTTTGGAATTCGGGTCTGGTGGAGCGCGCTCAGACCGCGCGCAGAGGCACCAGTTCCGGTGGCCCACGGGCCCAGGCCGCCAGCCGCACCATGGGCAGGATCGCGGCGGATTCGCCCAGATCGCGCGTCAGCTGTCGCGGCAGGGTGCTCTGCGCCGGAAGCGGCAGCGACAGCGCAAGATCGGCGGTGAAGGTCAGGCATTCGGGGCAGTCCATCGGCGGCGAGACCGGCTGGCCGTCGCTGTCGATATAGACCATCACCGGCCCGGTGCCGGTACAGATCACCATCTGCCCCGTAGCATCGCGCATACCCGCCTGCGCGCTGACGCCGGTGACGGCCATCAAAGCGATCAGGGCCAGAGCCAGATATGAACGCAGCAAGGTCATTGTGCCGCGAGATATGCGCCCGCGACCGCGCCGCTGCAAGGCGAAAAAGGGACGCAGGCAAAGCAGGCGAGACCGGCCAGCAGGCACGCCAGTGGCACACATGAAAACGCCGCGCATGAGGGTCATGCACGGCGTTTCGAAATCTTGTCCCTGCCCGCTGCGGGCCGGGTCTGGCGATCAGGCCTCGGCGGCTTGTGCCTTGGCGATCTCTTTCTTGACCTTCAGCGCTGCGGTGGACAGCTCTTCGTCCTTGGCTTTGGCCAGGAATGCGTCCAGACCACCACGGTGATCAACGGTGCGCAGAGCAGCCGCGGAGATGCGCAGCTTGATACCACGACCCAGAGTCTCGGACTGGAGGGTCACGTCGTTCAGGTTCGGCAGAAAGCGACGTTTGGTTTTGTTGTTGGCGTGGCTGACATTGTTGCCAGTCATCGGGCCTTTTCCGGTCAGTTCGCAACGGCGCGACATAGGTTCATCCTTCGTATCTGGGGCGCCCGTGGATCATTGTTCGAATCGAGCACCAAATTACAAGGGGCGCGGCCATTGGCTGCGCCCGAAAACTGGTTGGATGCGTTTAGGAGGAATCGCGTGCAGGGTCAAGCCATATGAAACGGATTTATGGGACAACCCGTGCACAACCTCCCAGCGGGCTGTTTCAGCACCCAAGGTCTGCGCCCTCATAGCCTGTCTGAGGCGCGGACTCCAGCGTTTATCACAGCATCTGCGCCTGCCGCAGCATCCCCTCCCGGCAGCCGGTGCGGACCTCAACCGACGCCCAGCCCGGCCAGCAGATCCCGGGCCGCCGCCGCCGGCGTGATCTGCCCTGCCGCCACATCTTCAGAGAGTTCCGTCATGCGGCTCCGCGCCCAGGGGGTTTCCAGCCGTGCCAGCAGCGCCTGACGCACATCCTCGCCAAACCAGTAGCGGGCCTGTTCGGCGCGGCGGCGCTGCCAGTGGCCATTGGCGCGACGCCAGTCGGCCAGCGCCCGCATGTCGTCCCATGCGGTCTCCAGCCCGTCCCTTGTCGCGGCAGAGACCATCAGCGCCTTGGGGAAGCCATCGGGATCCTGCGGACGTTTGCGCAGCAGGCGCAGCGCCCCGGCATAATCGGCGCAGGTGCGGGTGGCGGCCGGTTTCAGATCGCCGTCGGCCTTGTTCACCAGAATGATGTCGGCCATTTCCATGATACCGCGTTTGACGCCCTGCAATTCGTCGCCCCCCGCCGGCGCAAGCAGCAAGAGAAACAGATCGGACATTTCCGAAACCACGGTTTCTGACTGCCCGACCCCGACGGTTTCGATCAGCACCACGTCAAAGCCCGCCGCCTCGCACAGCGCCACCGCTTCGCGCGAGCGGCGCCCAACGCCGCCCAGATGGGTCTGGCTTGGCGAGGGGCGGATAAAGGCGTTTTTTTCGCGGCTGAGATGTTCCATCCGGGTCTTGTCGCCCAGAATCGATCCGCCCGAACGGGTCGAGCTGGGATCAACCGCAAGCACCGCGACCCGCAGGCCTGCCGCGATCAGCATCATGCCGAAGCTTTCGATGAAGGTGGATTTCCCCACCCCCGGCGTGCCGGACAGGCCGATGCGCAGAGCCTGACGGTTTTCGCGGGCCAGACTGTCCAGCAGGCGGGTGGTGGCCTCGCGGTGGTCGGCGCGCCCGCTTTCCACCAGCGTGATCGCTCGGGCCAGGGCGCGGCGTTCGCCATTCAGGATCCGCGCGGCCAGATCGTCGATATCCAGCGGGCCCCTGCGGTCTGCCGTTGTGCCGCCTGTTCCACCGGAATTGCCTGCTGCTGCCATGGTGGCCCTCTCCCCGCTCCTAGGTTTGGGCATTGATGGCGCAGCCGGGCGGCGCTTGTCCAGTGAACATCCGTCGCAGGAGGACAAAGCCGGTGCGCTCGGCGCTGGACCACGCCCGCGCCATTGGCGATAAGGCGGCATGACCAGATTGCCCATTGATGACGCCCTGCCCGAGTTGATCGCTGCCCTGCGCCGCCAGTCGCGTGCCGTGTTGCAGGCGCCACCGGGCGCGGGCAAGACCACGCGGGTGCCGCTGGCGATGCTGGAAGAGCAGCTCTGCGAGGGGCGGATCATCATGCTGGAGCCGCGCAGGCTGGCAGCGCGGGCCGCGGCGGAACGTATGGCCGACACGCTGGGCCAGCCGGTCGGCGCAACCGTCGGCTACCGGATCCGCGGCGAGGCCAAAGTCAGCGCCGAGACCCGGATCGAAGTGGTGACCGAGGGGATCCTGACCCGGATACTGCAATCGGACCCTGATCTGCCGGGTATCGGCGCGGTGATCTTTGACGAATTCCACGAACGGTCGCTCAATGCCGATTTTGGTCTGGCGCTCTGTCTGGAGGTGGCCGGAGCGCTGCGCGACGATCTGATCCTGCTGGCGATGTCTGCCACATTGGATGCCGCACCCGTCGCCGAACTGATGGAGGCGCCGCTGATCACCTCCGAGGGGCGCAGCTATCCGGTAGAGACCCGCTGGCTGGACACTCCCCTGCCCGCCGACAGCCGCAGCGGACGCGGTCCGAGGCGGCTGGATGCGCTGGTGGATCTGGTGCTGCGCGCAGAGGCGGAGACACGCCCGCCCGGATCCGGCGGCAAAGGCGGGTCCGAGGCCAAGGGTGGCGGCATTCTGGTGTTCCTCCCCGGCGAGGGCGAGATCCGCAAGGCCGCTGCCGCGCTGGCAACCCGGCTGCGGGGAGATTGCGTGGTGCGTCCGCTATATGGCGCGCTCCCCTTTGCCGAGCAGCGCGCGGCGATCCAGCCGGATCCTGTGGCGCGCAAAATCGTGCTCGCGACCTCGATCGCGGAAACCTCGCTCACCATTCAGGACATTCGCGTGGTGGTGGACATGGGGCTGGCGCGGCGCAGCCGGTTCGACCCCGGTTCCGGCATGTCGAGGCTGGTGACCGAACGGGTGACCCGTGCCGAAGCCACCCAGCGGCAGGGCCGTGCGGGCCGTGTTGCAGCTGGTGTTGGGTATCGGTTGTGGACCAAGGGCGAGGATGGCGCGCTGGCCGCGTTTCCGCCGCCGGAAATTCAGGCCGCCGACCTTACCGCGCTGGCGCTGGAACTGGCGCTCTGGGGGGCGGATCCGGGCGATCTCCCGTTTCTGACGCCACCGCCAGATGGCGCCCTGCAGGAGGCGCGCGCCTTGTTGCGGATGCTCGGGGCGCTGGACGACGAGGGGCGGATCACCCCCCATGGCAAGGCGCTGGCCCGGCTGCCGCTGCACCCGCGCCTGGGGCATATGCTGGCGCGCTTTGGCGCTGATGCGGCACCGCTGGCGGCGCTGCTGGCGGAACGCGACCCGTTGCGCGGCGCGCCGGTGGATCTGGCGCTGCGGCTGGAGGCCCTGAGGGATGCCAAGGGGTTTCAGCGTCGTCGGAACTATCAGCTGAACCTCCCGACGCTGGAGCGCATCAAGGGCGAGACCAAGCGGCTGGCCCGGCAGGCGCGCAGTGGGGCATCCTCTGCGTCGGCAAGCGCTGCGGTGATGGCCGCCACCGCCTACCCCGACCGGATCGGCCAGCGCCGCAAGGGCGATGCGCCGCGCTATGTGCTGTCGGGTGGCAAGGGCGCGGTGCTGCCGCCCGAGGACAGTCTGGCGGCGACGCCGTTTCTGGTGGGGCTCGACAGCGATGGCAACCCGCGTGAGGCGCGGCTGCGGCTGGCCGCACCGATCGCCCTGTCGGAGCTGCGCGCCGAATTTGCCGATCAGATCAAACCGCAGCTGACCTGCGCCTGGTCCAAACGCGATCGCCGGGTGGTGGCGCGTCGTCAGCAGTGTCTGGGCGCCATCGTGCTGGAGGATCACATCTGGAAGGATGTTCCGGCGGAGGCTGTGGCGACGGCGATGCTGGACGGCGTGCGCGAACTGGGCCTGCGGCTCAGCGGTGCGGCGGCGCGGTTTGTGGCGCGGGTGCGATTGTTGCAGGCCGATGGCGAGGATCTGCCGGATTTCAGCGAAGAGGCTTTGCTGGCGACGCTGGAGGATTGGCTGCTGCCGATGCTGGACGGGGTGCGCAGCGCCGAGGACTGGAAACGCTTTGACCTGCTGCCTGCGCTGCGCGCGGCGCTCAGCTGGGAGCAGACGCAGAGGCTGGACCAGCTGGCGCCGCCGCATTTCACCACGCCGCTGGGGCGTCGGGTGCCGATTGATTATGCCGAGGAGATCCCGGAAATCTCCGTGCGCCTGCAAGAGATGTTCGGGGTCACCCACCACCCTACCGTGGGTGGCGTGGCGCTGAAGGTCTCGCTGCTGTCGCCGGCGCAGCGGCCGATCCAGATCACCCGCGATCTGCCCGGTTTCTGGTCCGGCTCTTATGCCGATGTGCGCAAGGATATGCGCGCCCAATACCCCAAACACCCCTGGCCCGAGGACCCCACGCAGGCGGATCCGACCCTGCGCGCGAAACCCCGGAAATAGCCAAAACTGATGCCGGAACGCGTGATTTCCCCGCGAATTCACGGAATTTTGCGCCTCTTTGGCGCAAAAACCCGCCGTTTCGCAATCTCGGCCTCTTGAATTCCGGCCCCACCATGCCAAGATTGTTGCAAAGCAAAAATGTGCCGGGCATCCAAGCGCCGGCAGCAGAAAGCTGAGCAGCAATGAAGCATATGATGTCCAGTGCCTGGGAGGAGTACCTCCGGCCAATGTTTTTCCGCCCCAAACGGCTGCAAGTCGCCGCCATGTGCTATCGCGATGGTGCCGAGGGCCGAGAAGTGCTGATGATCACCAGCCGGGGCACCGGCCGCTGGATCGTCCCCAAAGGCTGGCCGATCAAGGGCAAGAACGGCCCGCAATCCGCGCTGCAGGAGGCCTGGGAAGAGGCCGGTGTGCGTGAGGCCCGGATCGAGGGTGAGCCGGTCGGCACCTACGAATATGTGAAATTGCAGGACAATGGCACGAAGGAAACCGTGCACACGCTGGTCTATGCGGCAGAGGTCATTGAGCTGGCCAAGGATTACCCCGAACAATCCGAGCGGACCCGCAAATGGATGTCGCCGGCCGCAGCTGCAGATCTGGTGGCCGAGCCTGAATTGAGCGAATTACTGCGTCAATTGTAACAGTTCCGTGATGGAAATATGACAAACCCCTTGCATGACTGCAGAGGGGACGCTAGGCGCGTGCGCAACTTTTGAATCGGGATCGATACAATGAGCGACGCACCGCAGCGACCGCAGTGGAAGACACTGGACCGGGATCTTAACCGGATTTCTCAACTTGAACTGGCGACATCCTATGTGTCGCGCCCGCTGGTGGCCCCCGGCATCGCGCTGGTCTTTATCGCGCTGGCCGGCGTTGGCGCGGCGGTGTTCCTCGGCTCGGCGCCCTCCAGCTTTGTGGTGATCGCGGCGGCGGCCTTCGGGGCCTATATGGCGCTGAACATCGGCGCCAATGATGTGGCCAACAACATGGGCCCGGCGGTGGGCGCCAACGCGCTGACCATGGGCGGCGCCATCGTGATTGCCGCCCTCGCCGAAAGCGCCGGTGCGCTGCTGGCAGGCGGTGATGTGGTCTCCACCATCTCCAAGGGCATCATTGATCCGGCAAGTGTTGCCAGCGCCGATGTGTTCATCTGGGCCATGATGGCGGCGCTGATTTCCTCGGCGCTCTGGGTGAACCTTGCGACATGGATCGGCGCGCCTGTCTCGACCACACATTCGGTTGTGGGCGGCGTCATGGGCGCTGGTATCGCAGCAGCCGGGTTCGGCGCCGTGAACTGGCCCACGATGAGCAAAATCGCTGCCAGCTGGGTGATCTCACCGGTGCTGGGCGGGCTGATTGCGGCCGGGTTCCTCGCCTTTATCAAGGCCAAGATCATCTATCAGGACGACAAGATCGCCGCTGCACGGCGCTGGGTTCCGGTACTGGTGGGCATCATGGCGGGGGCCTTTGCCTCTTATCTGGCGCTGAAGGGGCTGAAGAAGATCATCAAGATCGACCTGGAGATTGCGCTGCTGATCGGGGCCGCTGTCGGCGCGATGAGCTATGTGATCACCGCACCGCTGATCAAGCGCCAGTCGGAGGGGATGGAGAACCGCAACAAATCGCTGAAGGTGCTGTTTTCGATCCCGCTGGTGATCTCGGCTGCACTTCTGTCGTTTGCTCATGGTGCCAATGATGTGGCCAATGCGGTGGGGCCGCTGGCGGCGATCGTGCACACAACGGAATTTGGCGATATCGCCTCCAAAGTGGCGATTCCGACCTGGGTCATGGTGATCGGGGCCTTTGGCATCTCCTTTGGCCTGTTCCTCTTTGGTCCCAAGCTGATCCGCATGGTCGGCAGCCAGATCACCAAGCTCAATCCGATGCGCGCCTATTGCGTATCGCTGTCGGCCGCGATCACCGTGATCGTGGCCAGCTGGCTGGGCCTGCCGGTCTCCTCCACCCATATTGCGGTGGGGGCTGTGTTTGGCGTCGGTTTCTTCCGCGAATGGCATATGGAGCGCCGCCTGCGCAACAGCTCCGCCACCCAACCCGAAACCAAGCGGATTGCACCGGAAGAGCGCCGTCGCCGCAAACTGGTGCGCCGCAGCCATTTCATGACCATTGCTGCCGCATGGGTGATCACCGTGCCCGCCGCAGCACTGCTGTCGGGCTGCGTGTTCCTGGCGCTGACCGCGATCACCATGTGATCCCGGCCTCGGGCCAAAGTCGCGGCCCGAAGCCCCGGCCCGAAGCCTCGGCCTGAAATGGAAAAACCGCCGCATCCTGGCCGGATGCGGCGGTTTTTTGTTGGCCTATTCGCAGGCTGAGGCGAGTGGTTCAGGCCCCGAGACAATAGCGCATGATCGCCTTTTGTGCGTGCAGGCGGTTTTCAGCCTCGTCAAAGATCACCGATTGCGGGCCATCCATCACGGCGGAGGTGACCTCCTCTTCGCGGTGGGCCGGCAGGCAGTGCATGAACAGCGCATCGGGTTTGGCATGGGCCATCAGCGCATCGTTCACCTGATAGCTGCGCAGCATATTGTGGCGGCGCTCCTTGGACGACTGGCTGTCGTGCATCGAGACCCAGGTGTCGGCCACCACCAGATCGGCGCCCTCGACCGCTTTCTGGGCGTCGCGCTCGATGATGACCTGCGAGCCTGCGTTGCGGGCGAGGCCGATGAACTCAGGCTCCGGGTCGAGCTGGGCCGGACCGGTGAAGGTGAAATCAAAGCCGAATTGTGCGGCCGCATGCAGGAAGGAGGCGCAGACATTGTTGCCGTCGCCGCACCAGACGACTTTCTTGCCCTTGATGGGGCCGCGATGCTCCTCATAGGTCAGCACATCGGCCATGATCTGGCAGGGGTGGGTGCGGTCGGTCAGCCCGTTGATCACCGGCACCGAGGCATATTCGGCCATTTCGGTCAGCACGGTTTCATCAAAGGTGCGGATCATGATCATATCGACATAGCGGCTGAGCACGCGGGCGGTGTCGGCGATGGTTTCGCCGTGGCCGAGCTGCATGTCGCTGCCCGACAGCACCATGGTCTGCCCGCCCATCTGCCGCACGCCCACATCAAAGGAGACGCGGGTCCGGGTCGAGGGTTTTTCGAAGATCAGCGCAACCATCCGGTCCTTCAGCGGCAGTTCATCGTCAAGGGCGGCCTTCGGACGGCCCTGGCGGGCATCCTTGGTGATCCGGGCCTGGTCGATGATCCCGCGCAGATCGGCGGCATCGGTTTTGTGAATGTCGAGAAAGTGGTTCATGTCGGATATCGCTTTCGGTTGTCTTTGGAGGCGGCGGCACCGCATCCCTGGGCCGGTCAAGGCGGGGGCCAGCCCCCGCACCCCCGGAGTATTTCGGGAAAGATGACGGCTAGGCCTCGGCGCTGGCGGTCAGCGAGGTGGCGGCCTGATCGAGACGGGCGAAGGCCTCTCCAATGTCCTCATCGGTGAGGGTCAGCGGCGGCAGCAGGCGGATCACATTGTCGGCGGCCGGAACCGTGACCACCTCGGCCGCATAGCCGGCATTGACCACGTCGATATTGGCCGCCACGCATTTCAGCCCCAGCATCAGGCCGGTGCCGCGCACCTCCTCGAAGACCTCGGGATGGGCGGCCACCAGCCCTTCGAGTTTCTGACGCAGGAGGCCTGCCTTGCGGTTGACCTCGGCCAGAAAGGCAGGGTCGGAGACGTGATCCATTACCGCGCAGCCCACCGCACAGCCCAGCGGGTTGCCGCCATAGGTGGAGCCATGGGTGCCTGCGGTCATGCCGCTCGCAGCCTCCTCCGTGGCGAGCACTGCACCCAGCGGGAAACCGCCGCCGATGCCCTTGGCCACCATCATGATGTCGGGGGTGATGCCCGCCCATTCATGGGCAAACAGCTTGCCGGTACGACCCACACCGCATTGCACCTCGTCGAGGATCAGCAGCAGGCCGTGATCGTCACAGATCTGACGCAGCGCCTTCAGCTCTGCATCCGGCACCGGGCGGATGCCGCCCTCGCCCTGCACCGGTTCGATCAGGATCGCGGCGGTCTTGTCGCTGATGGCATCGGTGACCGCATCGAGATCGCCGAAGGTAAGATGGACAAAGCCGGGCAGCATCGGGCCGAAGCCCTTGGTCATTTTTTCAGAGCCCGCGGCTGAGATGCCTGCGGCGGAGCGGCCATGGAAGGCACCGGAGAAGGTGATGATCTCCACCCGCTCGGGCTGATCGTTTTCATAGAAATACTTGCGCGCCATTTTCACGGCGAGTTCGCAGGCCTCGGTGCCGGAGTTGGTGAAGAACACGGTGTCGGCAAAGCTGTGCTCCACCAGCCGGTCGGCCAGCGCCTGCTGCTGCGGGATGTGGTAGAGGTTAGAGACATGCCAGAGGTTTTCGGCCTGTTCCGTCAGCGCCTTGACCAGAGCCGGATGGGCGTGGCCCAGCGCATTGACCGCGATGCCGGCGGCGAGGTCCAGAAAACGTCGCCCGTCAGCCTCGATCAGCCAGGCGCCCTCGCCCTTCACAAAGCTGAGCGGCGCGCGATTATAGGTTGGCAGAACGGAGGGGATCATCTGGATCTTCCTTTTGGGCATGATGGGCCAAGCAGTGACGCAGCCGGGCCGCAGGGTCAACGATTTTGGGCGTGATTCTTGAGGTCTTGAGGCATGCCGATGAGCTTTGATCAGGCACGCGGGATCGGGGCCGGTTACGCGCTTTGGCGTCGGCGTCGCAGCAGGGAGATATGTGCAGCGGTGATCATGACCGCGTCCATAACGGAGGTTTTGACAAAAGAAAAGACCATTTGTGAAGCCATATGCGACAAAGCGGCACCCCGGGGTGCCACAGTCGGCGCTCTTGCTCGGGGCCGGCCGCTTTGCCGGTGTTATGCGCGCCGCCAGCGGTCCAGCCGACCCATGCCGAGGTCGAGGCCCGTATCCAGCGGGCAGAGCGGTTCCTGACCAGCCTGCGCCAGGCCCGCGATGCGCTAGAGGCGGCACCGTTTCGACGCTGAGCAACCCGTTTTGGCTTGCCAAGGCGGCACCGCTGGCGCATCGCTGGCCCATGCACCGGACCATATCGCCCAATCCCGCTCTTGCCGCCGTCTTCATCCTGGTGGCCACAGTTTTCATCGCAGGCACCACCCTGATCGCAAAGGCTTTGGGGACCGAGGCATCGGGCGTGCCGCTGCATCCGCTTCAGATCAGTTTCGGGCGCTTTGCCTTTGCGTTTCTGGCGATCACGACCGTGGTCGCGCTGCGGCGACCCCGGTTCACCCGCCCGCATTGGGGGCTGCATCTCGGGCGCACCAGCTTTGGCTGGATGGGGGTGACGCTGATGTTTGCCTCGGTGGCCTATATCCCGCTGGCGGATGCCACCGCGATCACCTTTTTGAACCCTGTCTTTGCGATGCTGCTGGCGATTCCGCTGCTGGGAGAGCGGGTTGGTCCCTGGCGATGGGCGGCGGCGGCGATTGCGCTAGTGGGCGCGATGATCCTGTTGCGCCCGACCCCGGCGAGTTTTCAGCCCGCCAGCCTGCTGGCGCTGGCGGCGGCTGCGGTGATGGGGCTGGAGCTGATCTTTATCAAGCGGCTGGCCGGGCGCGAGCGGCCGTTGCAGATCCTGTGGGTCAACAATCTTCTGGGCACGGTGATTGCCTGTAGCGCGGTGGTCGCGGTCTGGCAGCCTCCCTCGGCAGAGCAATGGGCGCTGATGGCAGCGCTCGGCTGTATGATGGCCTGCGCTCAGGGCTGTTTCATCAACGGGATCGCGCGGGCGGATGCGTCATTTGTGGCGCCTTTCAGCTATGCGACGCTGATCTTTGCCACACTCTATGATCTTGCGGTGTTCGCGGTGGTCCCGGATGCGGTCACCGTGCTGGGGGCGGTGATCATTCTGGCGGGCGCGGCGCTACTGGCCTGGCGCGAGGGAAGACAGCGCCCCCCGACCCTGCACGTGGATCCGGGCGCGCAGGCGGATCAGGATTTCAGCCGGTAACCGCTGCGCAGCATCAGCCAGGCCAATGTGCCGATGGCGAGGCTTGCGAGGCTGCAGACCACAAGCCCGAGCACCGGCGAACTGTCGGAGGTGCCGATCACGCCGAATCGCACGCCGTCGATCAGGTAGAACACCGGATTGAGATGCGACAGCAGCCGCAGCACTGGTGGCAGCGACTGCACCGAGTAGAACGTGCCGGAGAGAAAGGCGAGCGGCGTCACGATGAAATTGGTGATCGCTGCCATCTGGTCGAACTTCTCGGCGAAGACCCCGGCAACAATGCCAAGCCCACCGAGGAATACCGCGCCCAGCACCACAAAGAGCAGCGCCACCAAAGGGTGTTCCGGCACCACGCCAAGCACCAGCATGAGGCCGGTGCCGATGCCGAGGGCCACCAGAACGCCCCGCGCGACCGCGCCGGCCAGATAGCCCAGCAGGATTTCAACCCCGGAAAGCGGCGGCATCAGCGTGTCGACGATATTGCCCTGCACCTTGGTGATCACGATGGAGGAGGAGGTATTGGCAAAGGCGTTTTGGATCACCGTCATCATCATGATGCCGGGGGCCAGAAATACGATGAAGGGCACGCCCATCACATCGCCCCGCCCCGGCCCGATGGCAATGTTGAAGATCATCAGGAACAGCGCGGCAGTGACCATTGGCGCCAGCAGGGTCTGGGACCAGACCACGAGAAACCGGGTGATCTCGCGCCGTGCCAGGGTGCGCAGGCCAAGCCAGTTCACCCGCCCGAACCGGCGTTCTCCGAGGGCGATACCCGGTGAGACAGGTGACTCTGCCTGTGCTGCGGCCCCTGCCGGGGTCTGCGGTGTATCCTGTGCCATGTCCGACCTCTTTCACTCTGTGCGGGCCAATCCCCCACCGGTCCGGCGACCTCGGGGGTGGTCACGGCCTTCGTAACCGGTCGCAGGCGCGCGTCAACCCGTGCTGCGCCCTTTGCCGGGGCTGATCGTCGAGCCTGATGGATAGGCTTGTCGCCGCAGATGGCCCGGCAGACCCCTGACAAGCGCAAGACGCTCTTGTAACTCGGGGCGCAGTGATTAGAATAGGGGCTTGTTACGGAATTCGATGGCGGCCGCAGGTTCCTGGGGCCGCTTTTAGCTTGGAAAGGCAACAGATGTCCTGGACAGACGAGCGCGTCGAACTGCTCAAGAAAATGTGGGGCGAAGGGCAATCTGCAAGCCAGATCGCCAAGGAACTCGGCGGCGTGACCCGCAACGCCGTGATTGGCAAGGTGCATCGCCTGGGACTGTCCAACCGCAACAGCGGTACGGCCAAACCGGCAGCCGAGCCCAAGGAAAAGCCCGCCGCCGCGCCAAAGCCAGCGCCAGCCGCCGCCGCTGCGGCTCCGGCCAAGCCCAAGCCGCAGCCCAAGACCGAACCGGCCCGCCCGGTAACGCCCGAGCCTGCGGCCACCGGCGACGCCCGGAGCGCGACGCCTGCGCGCCGTCAGATCATCCCGGCCGGACAGCCACTGCCGCCGCAGCCCTCGGCCAATGAGATCAGCCCAGAAGCGCTGGCCAAGGTCAATGAGATCGAGAAGAAGGCCAAGAAGCTGTCGCTGATGGAGCTGACCGAGCGGACCTGCAAATGGCCCGTAGGTGACCCCGCGACCGAAGATTTCTGGTTCTGTGGCCTGCCGGTCCAGCAGGGCAAACCCTATTGCGAAGCGCATGTTGGCGTGGCCTTCCAGCCGATGAGCGCGCGCCGCGACCGCAAACGCTGAACCACCTGCCAGCTGGCCTTGGGTCTGAGCGGCAGGTCGTGTGATGTAAAACAGCGCCCCGGATGTCTCCGGGGCGCTGTTTTCATGCTGGGGGGAAGCGGTTCGAGGCCCCTCCCCCCCCGCGCCCGCAGGCGGGCGATCAGATCAGATAAGATCAGCCTTTCTCCGGCGCCGAGGATGTGAAGTTGGGGATCACGCTCTTGGAGGCATCGGCGGGTTCGATTTCGGGCCAGTTGCCCTCGGCGAGGTTGATGTTGCCGGGAATATCCGCTTCCCAGAAGCCGACGACGTTCTTGGTGATGTTGAGATAGAGTTTGTCATCCACGATGCGCCAGAGGTTCGGGTTGCCCGGAACCTTGCCGCCCTTGGAAACGCCATAGGCACAGTGGCCATCATATTGCGGCGCGTAATACTCGGGGTTGGCAGCAAATTTATCGCGGTTCTCGGCGCTGGCGAAGGCGAAGGTGGCGCCGTTATGCTCAACAGTGAAGGCGGCATTGCCGGGCACCGCTGCGGGCTGGGCGTTGCCGACAGGGTTCTGCGCCAGATCACGATAGGCCACCACATCGTAGCCCGAAACGGCAAAGCCGGTGTTGTCGACATATTGATCCCCGGCAAAGGCAGGCAGACCAAAAGAGGCAGCGGCCAGGGCGGCAAAGAGAATGCGTTTCATAGACTATCCTTTTCAAAGGCGCGGGCCATCGGACCCGACAGAAGCGGAACGCCGACCATCCGGGCCGGGCTGTTCAGACACTAGCCAGAGATCGCAGGCGATGCGAAGGGGGGCTCACGTCCCTGTGTCCAGTGCGGAGCCGCCGTGATCTGACGCGGGGATTTGTTACAACCGGCAGGCCGCAGCCCTCCCCGGTCAAGAAAAAGTGTATGCCGCAGACCTTCCAGTCATTGGAATTTTGCGCGACCTGATTATCTGTTGCAGGATACGGCGCGGCCCCCCTCCTGGAGGACGCTGCGCCACCATCACCTGATCCATTCAAAAACCCTTTCATAACAAGGCCAACAGATGAGTGACACAACCTATACCCCACCGAAAGTCTGGACCTGGGACCAGGAGAGCGGTGGCCGCTTTGCCTCGATCAACCGCCCGATCGCCGGTGCCACCCACGACAAGGAGCTGCCGGTCGGGAAACACCCCTATCAGCTTTATTCACTGGCCACGCCCAATGGGGTGAAGGTCACGGTGATGCTGGAGGAGCTGCTGGCCGCAGGTCACAAGGGGGCTGAATATGACGCCTGGCTGATCAATATCGGCGAAGGCGACCAGTTCGGGTCCGGCTTTGTCGAGGTGAACCCCAATTCAAAGATCCCGGCGCTGATGGATCGCAGCGGCGACACGCCGGTGCGGGTGTTTGAATCCGGCTCGATCCTGGTGCATCTGGCGGAAAAATTCGATGCCTTCCTGCCAAAGTCCGGGGCCGCGCGCGCCGAGGTGATGAACTGGCTGTTCTGGCAGATGGGCAGCGCGCCGTATCTCGGCGGCGGCTTTGGCCATTTCTACGCCTATGCACCGGAAAAATACGAATACCCGATCAATCGCTTCTCGATGGAGGCCAAGCGTCAGCTGGATGTGCTGGACCGCCAGCTGGCCGAGACCCGTTTCATCGCCGGTGAGGATTACACCATCGCCGATATGGCGATCTGGGCCTGGTATGGTCAGCTGGTGCTCGGGCGGCTTTATGAGGCAGCGGAATTCCTGGATGTGGAAAGCTATACCCATGTGCTCCGCTGGGCCAAGGAGATCGATGCGCGTCCGGCCGTGTCCCGTGGCCGCATGGTGAACCGTGCCTTTGGCGAGCTGCACACCCAGCTGCGCGAACGCCATGATGCGTCGGATTTCGACACCAAGACGCAGGACAAACTGGAACCGGCAGAAGCCGACAGCTGACCGCGGGCGGGGACGGCCCCGCCTACCACCATTGCAGAAGACACTGGACATCGCGGCGCCTAACCGGGCCGCGATGTTTCTGTTTGAGACCCGCAGACCTGCCGCCCTAGCTGAGCCGGGGCGGATTTTCAGGATCCCGTCCGGGGGCAGAGGGCAGTTTCGGTTCTGCCGGTTGCGGCAGATCGAACCGCAGTCCCACCTGCGCCAGCCGCGCCGCCATCGCATCGCTGCTGGCAAAGAAACCCACATCCAGCGCACCCGCCTCAACCCCGGAGAAGGTCAGCGCCTCTCCGACCGCCTTGGCCAGCGCGGGCTGCGCGGCATCCCTGGCATCGACAAAGCCCAGCAGATGCCCCTGCCCGCCGCCGCGATAGTTCAGCCCGACCAGATAGGCGGCCTGAGCCAGCCCAACGGCGGTGGCCAGTTTGGTGTCCAGCGCGGTGATCAGCACTTCCGGCAGGCCTCCGGGGGCGGTGATCGCCTCGATTTCGGCGTCAACCTCGGCAGGCATCTGGCCGAGCGTCTCATGCAGCCAGGCCACCGCCTCGGCCGGGATCAGGATTGCCGAAGGTGCCACATCCAGGTTAACGCCAAGGCCGATGTTTGCGCCTGCGCCCTGCCCTGCCAGCATCTGCACCACAACCCGCCCCGACAGCGCGGCATAGGGCACGATGCGACCGGCGAATTCCGCGAGCCGGTCCTCACGGTCAAAAACCAGCGCAAAGGTGCCCTCCTCCGTCTCGAATAGCTCGGGCGCGATACTGTCGCCCTCTGCCTCGCGGGCCAGCATCAGGAACAGCTCGCTATCAGCCAGCCTTTCGTAGAACCGCAGGCGGGCCGCGTCATCCTGCGGCGCGGCCAGCATCGCGGCATGGCTGGTGTCCAGAGGGGTGGCTTCGGTCATGTTATCAGCTCCTGAACCCGGGCGCGCAGGACCGGCAGCAGATCGGTCTCGAACCAGGGATTGCGTTTCAGCCATGCGGTATTGCGCCAGGACGGATGTGGCAAGGGGAAGTCCTGCGGCGCGTGGTCCCGCCAGCTCTCCACCCGCGCCTGAACCGGCTGTTTGCCACCCAGGTGATAGCTGTGGGCATAGGCCCCGACCAGCACACGCAGGCCGATATTGGGCAGGTTGGTCATCACCCGGTCGTGCCAGGTATTGCGACAGATGGCAGGCGGCGGCAGGTCGGCTTTCTTCGGCGAATAACCCGGAAAACAAAAGGCCATGGGCACAATGGCCACCAGCGCCTGGTCGTAAAATTGCGCCTCACTCAGACCCAGCCACTCACGCAGGCGATCCCCGGAAGGATCGGTGAAGGGGCGGCCGCTGTCATGGACCCGCGCGCCGGGCGCCTGACCTGCGATCAGGATGCGGGCGGCGCTGTCGAACCAGGCGACAGGACGCGGGCTGTGTCTGGTGCTGGTGGCGGCAAAACGCGCAGCACAAAGGCGGCAGGCGCGAATCTCCTGTCGCAGCTGATCAATTGTCGTCATATCCGACCCTGCCATCCACGCCTCAGGCCCCGTTTTTCACCCCGCGTAACCGGTGCCCAGGGCCTCTGTCATCCGGCATCGACCGCCATCTTCCGATCAAAGCCCCGCCACTTGGTTAAGGGAGCGTTGCCAAAACCCGTAACAATTGGACATAATATGGTCCAAATAGCAGCCTATGTCGTTAACACAAATCTGTTAGTGCAGTCATAAGGCCGCCGGGATCCGCCTGGCGCATGATGAGGATCAGAGACCCCGAACGGGGCCGAGAGCAGCACCGGAACCCGCGATGCTTGAGTTTGAAAACGTGAGCAAGTCCTTCTGGACCGGCACCCAGCGCAAGGTGATCCTTGACCGGGTGTCCTTTCGCGTTGAACTTGGTAAATCCATGGGGGTGCTGGCGCCGAATGGCACCGGCAAGACCACATTGATCAATATGATGGCGGGGCTGGAAAAACCCGACGAGGGCGATATCCGCCGGGGCTGCCGGATTTCCTTCCCCCTCGGCTTCATGGGGGGCGTTATCAACCGCCTCTCGGCGATGGCCAATGCCCGCTATATCGCCAATCTCTATGGGCTGGATCCCGATTATGTTGAGGCCTACTGCCGCTGGCTCTGCGGTCTGGGGGAGTATTTCGACCAACCGGTCGGCACCTATTCCTCCGGGATGCGGGCGCGGTTCAGTTTTGCACTGATGCTGGCGCTGGATTTTGATATCTTCCTCATCGACGAGGGGATGCCCAGCACCACGGATGTGGAGTTCAACAAGAAGGCCGGCGCCATCCTGCAGGAGCGGCTGGAAACCACCACCATCATCATGGTGTCGCACCAGCCCAAGACGCTGGAGAAATTCGTCCGCTCTGCGGCTGTTCTGGTTGATGGCCAGTTGCATATGTTTGAAACCTTGGAAGAAGCGAAACAGCTCTATGACTACCAAACCCAAGGCGAGTAAATTCCGCGTCCGCCGGAGCGGCACCACGGCAGCGCAGCCTGCCGCCGCGCGCCCCGTGCCACCACCGGGTGCCGCTCAGGCTGGCGCTGGCGCCCTGTCTGCGAGTGCGGCGAGTGCTGCAGCGGATAGCGCTACGGTCAAACCGACAGCCGCAGATGAGCCTGTCATCATCAAGGAACCTGCCGCCGCGCAATCCGGCAACGCGAAGCCCGGCAAGCCGTCCACCAATCTGGATGACATCCGCAAGGAAGGGCTGACCGGCCGTCAATTGCGACTGGCGCGCCGCATCGCCCAGAAGAACAACCTGGCCGCCACCTCTGATTTCGACGCGGTCCGCCAGCTGCGACTAAAGGGCATCGATCCGTTCCAGCGCGCCAATATGCTGGAGCTTGTGGTCCAGCCCAACAAGGCCCAGCCGACGGGCAGCCCGCCTGCCCCGGGCGGCGTGCAACTGCCGCAGACAGTTCCCGTCGGCAAGATATCCCTGCCCGCCCAAGAGCTGAGCCCTGCGGAGCGGCGCAACCGGGAAATCAAGCAAATTCAGCGCGATATTGCGCGCCGCCGTCGCCGCCGGTTGCTTCTGCTGGGCGCGCGTCTTGCGTTTTTCGTCATGCTGCCCACGCTTCTTGCGGGATATTATTTCTATAGCGTCGCAACGCCGATGTATGCCGCGAAATCCGAGTTCCTCGTGCTCAAGGCTGACAGCGCAGGCAGTGGTGGCGGTCTTGGCGGGTTGCTCAGCGGCACCCAGTTTGCCACCAGCCAGGATTCGATCGCGGTCCAGAGCTATCTGCAATCGAAGGAGGCGATGCTGCGGCTGGACCGCGAGATCGGATTCAAGTCGCATTTCACCCAAGAGTGGATCGATCCGATCCAACGGCTGAACGACAACCCCACCAATGAGGAAGCCTATAAGACCTATTCGCGCCACGTGAAGATCGGTTACGACCCGACCGAAGGTGTGGTCCGCATGGAAGTCACCGCAGCCGATCCGCAGATCTCGGCGGAGTTTTCGCGCAAGCTGATCAGCTATGCGCAGGAAAAGGTGAACCAGCTGTCGGTGCAAAAACGCTCCGATCAGGTGGGGGATGCCGAAACCGCGCTGGAGATGGCCGAAGAAAAACGCCGCAATGCCCAGGAAACACTGGTGCGGCTGCAACAGCGCGGCACCGTGCTGGACCCCGAAGGCGTGATCATGTCGCTGCGTTCGCAGATCAGCACCTTTGAACTTCAGCGCCAGGAAAAGGAGCTGGAGCTGGCGGCCCTGCTGGACAATACCCGCCCAAATCAGGCCAAGGTGGATGGCGCGCGCGCCGATATCGCGCGGCTGAACAGCCTGATCCAGCGGCTAAACGATCGCATGATTGACGCCTCGGCCGGCGAAAACTCGCTTGCCAGCCTGACGGTGCAGATCCAGATGGCGCAGGCTGATCTGGCGACCCGCGATCTGATGCTGCAATCGGCGCTGCAACAGGTTGAACAGACCCGCATGGAGGCAAACCGCCAGGTGCGCTATCTCACCACGGCGGTAGAACCCGTGCCCAGCGAGGAAGCGACCTATCCCCGCCGATTTGAAAATACGATTTTGGCATTCCTGATCTTTTCCGGTATCTACCTGATGTGCTCGCTTACTGCGTCCATCCTCCGAGAACAGGTTTCGTCATAACGCCATGAAAAATATTTCCGTCGCCGATCTCAGCATCGGTAATGACCGCCCGCTGACCCTGATTGCAGGACCCTGCCAGCTGGAAAGCCTCGATCATGCCCGCATGATCGCGGGCCAGATGAAAGAGGCCTGCGCCAGATACGGCGCGCAATATGTGTTCAAGGCGTCCTACGACAAGGCCAACCGGACCTCGCTCTCCGGCAAACGCGGGCTGGGCGTCGATGAGGGGCTGAAGGTGCTTCAGACAATCGCCCGCGAATTTGATGTGCCGGTGCTGACCGATGTCCACACCGAGGCGCAATGCGCGGTGGCGGCTGAGGCCGTGGATATCCTGCAAATCCCGGCGTTTCTGTGTCGCCAGACCGACATGCTGCTGGCCGCAGGCAGGACCGGCAAGGCCGTGAACATCAAGAAGGGCCAGTTTCTGGCGCCCTGGGATATGGCCAATGTCGTCGCCAAGGTGGAAAGCACCGGCAATGAGAACATCCTTCTGACCGAGCGCGGCACCTCCTTTGGCTATAACACGCTGGTGGCTGACATGCGCTCGCTGCCGCAGATGGCGCAGGGCGGCTACCCGGTGGTGATGGATGCAACACATTCCGTGCAGCAGCCCGGCGGCAAGGGCGGCTCCACCGGTGGGCAGCGCGAATTTGCGCCGCTGATGGCGCGGGCGGCAGTATCGCTTGGCATTGCGGCGGTGTTCATCGAAACCCACGAAGACCCGGATAACGCGCCCAGCGATGGGCCCAACATGATCTACCTCGACCAGATGCCGAAGCTGATCGAGACGCTGATGCGTTTTGATGCCCTGGCCAAGGCCGATCCCATCCGCATCTGATTGACAAGAGAGCCGAGTGACATGACCAAACCCATCCCCGAGGTGCGCCCAAACACCTGGAGCTTTCTGCGCGATCCGATGATCACGCCCACCGGTTTTCGCGAATATGACGCGCGCTGGAAATACCCCGAGGAAATCAACCTGCCCGGCATGACTGCGCTGGGGCTGGGACTGGGCACGCAGATGCACAAGCGCGGCATCCCGCCGGTGATCGCCGTGGCCAATGACTATCGCGACTATTCCGTCGCCATCAAACAGGCGCTGATCATCGGCCTGATGCAGGCTGGCATCGAGGTGCGCGATATCGGCCCGGCGCTGTCGCCGATGGCGTATTTTGCCCAGTTCCATCTGGATGTGCCTGCCGTGGCCATGGTCACCGCCAGCCACAACCCCAACGGCTGGACCGGGGTCAAGATGGGCTTTGAACGCCCGCTGACCCACGGCCCGGACGAAATGGGTGAGCTGCGCGATATCGTCCTGAATGGTGAGGGCGTGGCCCGTCCCGGCGGCTCCTATCAGTTTGTGGATGGCGTAAAAGAGGCCTATCTGGACGATCTGGTCGGGGATTTCAAAATGTCTCGCCCGCTGAAGGTGGTCTGCGCCACCGGCAACGGCACCGCCTCGGCCTTTGCGCCGGAGCTGTTTGAGCGCATGGGCGTTGAGGTGGTCGATAGCCACAACAGGCTGGATTACAGCTTTCCGAACTACAATCCCAATCCTGAAGCGATGGAAATGCTGCACGATATGTCCGCCAGCGTAAAAGCCTCGGGCGCTGACATGGCGCTTGGCTTTGATGGCGACGGCGATCGCTGCGGCGTGGTGGATGATGAGGGCGAGGAGATCTTTGCCGATAAGGTCGGCGTCATCATGGCGCGTGATCTGAGCAAGATTTACCCGAATGCGACCTTTGTGGCGGATGTGAAATCCACCGGGCTGTTTGCCTCCGACCCCGAGCTGAAGGCCAATGGCGTGACGGCGGACTACTGGAAAACCGGTCACAGCCACATGAAACGACGGGTGAAGGAGATCGGCGCGCTGGCAGGGTTCGAAAAATCCGGCCACTACTTCCTCGCCGAACCTGTGGGCCGGGGCTATGACTGCGGCATGCGGGTCGCGGTCGAGATCTGCAAGCTGATGGATCGCAACCCCGACAAGAGCATGTCGGATCTGAGGAAAGCACTGCCCAAGACCTGGGCGACGCCGACCATGTCGCCCTATTGTGCCGATACCGAGAAATATACCGTGCTGGAGCGGCTGGTGGATAAACTGGTCGCCAAGGCCGAGGCGGGCGAGACGCTGGCAGACCGCCCCATCAAGGAAGTCGTCACCGTGAACGGTGCGCGTGTGATCCTGGATAACGGCTCCTGGGGGCTGGTGCGGGCATCCTCCAATACGCCGAACCTCGTTGTGGTCTGCGAAAGCAGCGAGAGCGAGGCCGAGTTGCGCCAGATCTTTGCCGAGATTGACGCGGTCATCCGCACCGAACCGCTGGTCGGGGACTACGATCAGACCTTTTGATCATTCCGCCAGCTGAGATAAAAACGCCCGCCATTGGCGGGCGTTTTTATTTTGTCGGCACTGTGGGATCTGGCCACTCGAATCTGGCGGCTGGATCAATCGCCGCCCAGAAGCCGCAACAGCTGATCCTTGGCCTCTTTCTCGATCCGGTCGCGGATGGCCTCATTGATGTCCTGCTCCGGCGCGATCTCTGTATCCAGCTCTTCGGCCAGCTTTTGGCGCAGGCGATCCTTGGCCTGTTGTTCCACCGCGTCGATTTCCGGCTCCAGCGCGCGTTTCAGATCCGGCCGAATCTTGGGATCGCTCCAGGGACCGGTGATCGCAACGGGGATCGACAGACGGGTGCTGCCGTCGCCGCGTTGCAGGCTCGGGGTGAACAGGTAGTCCAGATCCTGAGCCCCCAGCCCGATGCGGCCTTCTCCTTCGGCGCGCAACCCGCGCAGGCTCAACAGCAGATCCTGATTGAGCAGATTGCCGCCCTCGATCGTATAGCTGGCGGTCAGCCGGTCAAAGAGGGTGCTGCCGCCATTGCCGCTGCCGCTGCGCATCAGTTCTTCCAGATCGAAGCCGGTAAAGAACCCCTTGCCGACCTCCAGCCAACCTTTGCCGCTGAGCGAGGACATGATCTCTGCCACCGAATTGCCGACCCCCAGATATTCCAGCTCGCCCAGCGCCTCACCATTGAGGCGGTCATAGCCCATGGTCTGCCCCAGCGCCTGTTCCAGCCGGATATCCTGAAAGCCCAGCTTACCGCCGACCGACAGCCCGTTGCGGTTGTTGACCACCAGCTGCCCCTGCAACTGACCGTCAAAGACCGTGGCGGGCTGGAATTTCAGAACCGCACGCGACCGGTCAAGGGTCAGGTCCAGCGAGCTGGGCCCGAGGCGGACAGATCCGGTCTCCACCCCCTGCACCTCCAGCGAAATCGCGGCATTGAGCGCGGCGAGCCAGCTGAAGTCCATCGGCGTGCGCGACCAGCCATCGCTGACCGGATCGTCACCATTGCCCGCAGCGGCGGCGGCCGGCAGATCGGCCTCTCCCGAGGGCAGCAGCGCCGACAGATCCAGCTGATCCCCGCTGAGCCGCGCCGTCACCATCGGCACATCGCCCAGCACCACGTCGGCAGCTCCGCGCAGCCTGTTGGCATCCGCCTCCAGCGTCAGATCCCGCAGCGCCAGCCGCCCGTCGGGGGTATAGGTGAGATCAGACCCGATGAGCCAGCTGTCCACCGCCGGGGTCTCGATCCCCTCTGCCGCACCAAGCACCGCAAGGCTGCGCGCCAGATCGGTGCTCTTGCCGGTCACCCGCCCGGTGGCGGCGCCATTGATATCCGCCCGCCCGTCAAAGCGCAGCTCCGTATCGTCAGCGCTAAGCGACGCCCCGACCGAGGCCACCTGACCCGCGAGGAAGGCCTCGAACGTGCCGATTTCGGCGGCGATCTGCACCGGCGCCCCAGCCGGGCGCAGCGTCACATCGGCAATCACGGTGCCCGTGGGATCAGGCCATTGCAGCGCCAGGTCGACCTGTTTCATCTCAATCGGGGTTTCGCCATGGGGGGCGTAGCGCAGGCTGGCACCGGTGAGGGTCAGCGCCTCGATGCTGATCGGCAGGCTTTCCATCGTGCCGGAGGGGGCCGCCGGGGTCTCCACCGCACCGGATGCGAGTGGCTCAAGCACCCAGTTGCCGGTGCCATCCGCGCGGGTGCTGAGGTTCAGCTGCGGCAGGACAGCCGACAATTCGGTGATCCTGACCTGACCGCGCAGGAGATCCGCCGCCGCAACCCCAATGGTCAGCCGTTCCGCCGTCAGCATCGGCTCAGGCCCGGCCCATGGCGCGTTTGACAGCGCCACACGGTCTGCCTTCACTCCCAGCGTCGGCCAGAGCGTATAGCCCACGCGCCCGCCAAAGGTGACCGTGCGACCGGTCTGCTTTTCGATCTGGGTTGCCGCCAGCTGGGCCAGCTTCTCCCCCGGCAGCAATAACAACCCAGCCAGCAGCAGCACCAGCGCCACCACCAGCGCCGCAATGACCCGGATTATCAGCCTCATCACCCCACTCCTCTTGCCTTGCCCCCGTATTCCCCACGGGGTTTTGCGCAGCTTACCGCCTGCGCGCAGGGGTGCAATGCAGGAAGCCCCCGCGCAGCATCAAAGGTTTGCATGTTTGCATCAGAGGTTTATCGCAACCGGAACCGCTGGCGCAGGCCCAGACGCCCGAGGGCGACAGCGCAGGTCACAGCACAAAATCGCCCGCTCTTCGCGTCTCACTTGCGCTCGGGATCACTATGGCTGTTCCGCAGGTTACGGGCTCTGGCCTGCCACCTTCAACACAGGAAGCGCGATATGCACCGCCCCGCTGCACAGGTGGTGACGCTGAATACCCCTGTTTTCCTTGCCTCCTGCCGCAGTCCTGATATATGCGCGCGCATGACACAGACACCCGGTTCAGCCAACCCGCCCAGCCTCCGTCCCGACCTTGCCCCGGAACCGCAGTTCCGCGACAAACCCCGTGACGGCCAGCCGACCCTCGGCATGGTGTCGCTTGGCTGCCCAAAGGCGCTGGTCGACAGCGAGCGGATCCTGACCCGGCTGCGCGCCGAAGGCTACGGCATCTCGCCCGATTACGCGGGCGCGGACGCGGTGATCGTCAACACCTGCGGCTTCCTCGACAGCGCCAAGGCCGAAAGCCTGGAGGCGATCGGCGAGGCGCTGAAGGAAAACGGCAAGGTGATCGTCACCGGCTGCTTGGGCGCCGAGCCGGACTACATCCGCGAGCATCACCCGCGCATCCACGCGGTCACTGGCCCGCATCAGTATGAACAGGTGCTGGACGCGGTGCATTCCGCGGTGCCGCCCAGCCCGAACCCATATGTAGACCTCTTGCCCGCAACCGGCGTCCGGCTCACCCCGCGCCACTTCAGCTATCTGAAGATCTCCGAGGGCTGCAACCACAAGTGCAAGTTCTGCATCATCCCGGACATGCGCGGCAAGCTGGCCTCGCGCCCGGTGCACGCGGTGCTGCGCGAGGCGGAGAAGCTGGTGGAGGCGGGTGTGCGCGAACTCCTGGTGATCAGCCAGGACACTTCCGCCTATGGCCTTGACCGCAAGTATTCCACGCACCCCTGGAAGGGCGCCGATGTGCGCAGCCATATCCTTGACCTCAGCCGCGAGCTGGGCAGGCTGGCCCCGGCAGAGGACCTCTGGGTGCGGCTGCACTATGTCTACCCCTACCCGCATGTGCGCGAGCTGATCCCGCTGATGGCGGACCCGGACAATGCGCTGCTGCCCTATCTGGACATCCCCTTCCAGCACGCCCACCCGGACGTGCTGCGCCGCATGGCACGGCCCGCGGCGGCGGCCAAAACGCTGGACGAGATCCGCGCCTGGCGCGAGACCTGCCCCGATATCACCCTGCGCTCCACCTTCATCGTCGGCTTCCCCGGCGAGACCGAGGCGGAGTTCCAGCACCTGCTCGACTGGATGGACGAGGCGCAGCTGGACCGGGTGGGATGTTTTAAATACGAAAACGTCGACGGCGCGCGCTCCAACGATCTGCCGGACCACGTGCCGGAAGAGGTGAAGCAGGAGCGCTGGGAGCGGTTCATGGAGAAGGCCCAGGCGATTTCCGAGGCCAAGCTGGCGGCCAAGGTCGGCCAGACGATGCAGGTCATCGTGGACGACATTGACGAAGACGGCATCGCCACCTGCCGCACCAAGGCCGACGCGCCGGAGATCGACGGCAACCTGTTCATTGATGAGGGAACCGAGGGGTTGCAGGCGGGTGATCTTGTGACGGTCGAGGTGGACGAGGCCGGGGAGTATGACCTGTGGGGCGTTAGGAGGGCTTAGTCCCCCCGAACGCCGGGCAGCTATTGTGCCCGTAGCGCCTCTACCTCTGCCTCATCTTCGATTGATTGAACACTGACGTCCGATTGTGTTTCCCGAATTCTTGGCGCAGGTTTCCTCCACGGAGACAGGTCTTGGCCAACCTCTCGATAGAATTTTGGAACGATGGTCTCAAGCTCTGCGATAAAATTTGTTTGCTGGGTAAATTTTGCTCCCAACCGCTTTGCAACGTAGATATGAAAACTGACAACTTGAAGCCCGTTTTTGTCTTTCTCGCAGCGGTCGGGATCGGCAACCAATTCCGTTAAGGGAAAATGGGTGTCTTCGCTGCGACCCGGCCAAGTCATGCGAACAAACAGATCGTCAGTGGCGTCGCTTCTCAATTGTCGCAGCAACCAATTCAAACGGGCTTTCGACGACTTCTTGTCCTCAGGCGCTCTGAGTGTCATTCCCGCTTCAATTGTCCGGCGGTTAAGATCTGCTACGACCTCCAGAGGTGCGGCAGCATTGGGGATGTCAAAGCAGATTTGTAATTGATGAGTTTCCCTCAGCTGGTTCAATTCGTCTTTATGGCGGTCTGCCGGATTTTTAGCGTGTTTTCTGTTCAGGCGCTCTTTTACGCTTGCCTCCGTCTGCCTGCTCAAGATCAAGGAAAGATCTTTCGTTTCCTGATGCCAGGCTTCCAATACGGCGACAGCCTCCGACGATTTGGCCAGTATCTTGCCACCCGCAGAGACCAGCTTGTTTAACTCTCCCCATTCCGGCGGCATTCGATCGAAACCACGAATACCCGCGCTTTCATGGGTCAGAAACCGCCTCAGCTCATTCAGCAGCACACGCTGATCATCGTCGGCCACGCCGTCATTGCTGATCAGCAAATCCACAGCCGTCAGAACAAACATCCATGACCAATGAAAAACAGGGATCTTAGAGCGGCTTTTGCGCACATCTTCTAGCGGATGGTTCGCAGGCAAGGTCGCAAACTGATTGGAAATTGTGATGACGCAGTCGATTCCGTTATCCTTGGCGAGGTTCCGATATTTTTCAATCTGCTCTGCTGTCAGCGGATTATTCCCAATCTTCGCCTCCACCATAGCGCGCCATTCGCGTGAGCCATTTCTCACAATGATCAACCCATCAGGGCGGTCTTTGCCCCCACCTTCTTGGCCGTGAAAAACAACCTCGGTAAATGTCTCGACCGACGTTCGTTTTCCCGCTCTCTGCCCCAGAGAGGCCAGAAGCTCCGATGCAAGTTCCTCAACTTTCGAGAGGCAAGCGAGAAGAATTGAGGTTGTGCGGCCCTCTTTGGAGTTGTTGGACAGAACCGGGAAAAGGCGCGCAGGCTCTCCTTGTTTTAGATATTCTGGTCTGTCCATGGTGCCTCCAAGCCGCTCTCGTAATAAGGTGGTATTATCATTTTCTACAATCCTGGAGTGATTTTGCACAACTTTAGATTTATTGCAAAGGTTGGATAGACCGCAGCAACATTACCCCTTGCCGCGTTGTTGGTTGGACGGGGTGGACCGGGATGGATTGTGGCGCGTGGAGTTTTTGGGCTGCCTGTGACCATCTGCCCTTCGTCCGGCGGCGCGGCGCCGCTATATCGTCAAGTATCAGTGTTCAGCAAAGAGGCACCCACCATGCCGACCCCTCAGGATGACAGCACGGAGGTTCTCTACAACGGGGAATGTCCGGTGTGCAGTATCGAGATCCGCCATTATGCCAATCTGGCGGAGCGGCGGGATTTGCCGCTTAGGTTTGATGATCTGAACTCGCAGGATCTGGCGCTGTGGGGCGTGGATGCCGATAGCGCGGCGCGACGGCTGCATGTGCGCCATCGGGGCGAGGTGCTGAGTGGCATCCCGGCGTTTCTGGTGCTTTGGGCGCAGATGCCGGGATATCGCTGGGTCGCACGGATCGTCGGGTTGCCCGGTCTGCGCCAGCTTGCATCGGCGGCATATGATCACCTGCTGGCGCCGACGCTCTATCGCTGGCACCGCCTGCGGCAGCGTCGCGGGTCGTAGCTGCGATACGTCAGTCGCGCAGCACCATCAGCTGATCGGCATTGCGGCAGCCGGGCATCGGCGCCTGTGATCGCTCGCGGGTGGCAAGGAAGGCCTCGCAGTGCAGGGTCGCGTCGCAGCTGCGGCAGCGGGTGATCATCGCGGCCCAGTCCTCGGGAGGGATCCGGCCTGCGGCCAGCGCAGCGCTCAGCTCAACCCCCGCAGCCTGCCCCATCCGGGCCATCAGGCGCAGGTGATGGAGCGGATCGCCCAAGGGCCGCATCCTAGCGCTCCTGCTCTGTCTCCGCATCGTTCAGAAAGGCCAGCAGATCGCGGTTGCGGCAGAAATCCGGCGCGTCGGCGCCTGGGCGGCCCCCCTTCGCCAGCCAATTTCGGCAGGCACCGACGCCGCCGCAGCGGGTGCAGCGCAGCACCGCCTCGGCGATCTCGTCAAATCTCAACCGGCCCGAGATGGCTTCTTCCTGTAGGTCCAGCCCCACGGTTGTGGCCATGCTGTCGAAAAGATCGGCATGGGTCTTCAGGTTGTCCCTGCGGCTCTGATCGGTGTAGGTGGTCATCTCGGCGCCCTCGGAAATCATTCATTCTGAGGGCAGCTTAGCCATCTCCGGCGCACTGCGATTTGATGCAGGTCAAAAGGGCGCGCACCCGGCGGTCAGCTGCTCCTGGCCGGGTCGAGATAGGCGCGCACCGCGTCCTGAACCCGGCGAAACCGGTCGCCGCCCAGTTTCTTGCCGCCATACCAGCGGGTGACGATGATCAGGTGATCGCAGAGCCCCTCGCGCTCCATCATGCGCAGGATGACCATACCGGCGCCGCTTTCGCCGTCATCGGCCTTCAGCGCGCCGGTGGGCAGCTGCGCGGCCCAGGTGTTATGGGTCGCCTTGGCATAGGAGCGGTCGGATTTCAGCGCCGCCAGAACGGCGTCGATCTGCTCGCGGCTGGTGACCCGCGCTCCGCTGACCGCATAGCGCGAGCCGCGATCGGTCAGCACGACGCCCAGCTGCCTCAGCGAGGCGACGGCTTGGTCCAGATCGCTCAATTCAGGTTATATTTCTGGATCGTCTGATTGACCACGCGCACCCGGTCCGGGTTGGCCGGATGTGTGCCCAGAAAGCGATCGCCCGGATCCGGCAGCCGGTTGAAGAAGCGCACCCCGATGCTGGGACGATACCCGGCCTTATGGGTGATGATGGTACCCAGCTCATCCGCTTCCAGCTCGAAATTCTTCGAATAGGTGCGCGCGCCGACCACCGCGCCAAGATCCTGGGCGCGGGCCACATCCGCCGCGCTGGCGCCAGAGACGCTGGCAAGTCCCGCCAGCAGGATCGAACCTGCCACCGCGCTTTGTCGTTTGCGCGCCAGATGGCCGCGAATATGATGGGCGGCCTCATGTGACATCACAAAGGCCAGCTCATCCCGATTGGCAATCTGCCCCAGCATCCGCTGGGTGAAGGTGATCACCGGGCGCCCGGACCGGTCCTGGCTCTGATAGGCATTTGGCGGGGCATTGGGGTTGGGGTCGATGCGGATCAGGAAATCACAGTTCAGACCCGGCGCACGCGCCCGGCATTCCCGTTCAGAGACGGGCTCGACCACGCGGGTGACCGCCGCAAAGGCGCTGCGCCCCTCGGCCGGGGACAGGCCCTGAACCGGCGCGCCAGAGGGCCGCGCGGTGGGCGCAGACCCGGTGTCAACCACAACATCACAGGCCGCAAGACCCATGGTGATGGCACATCCCATCAACAGCAACACCCGACGCATGACATCTCCTTTGCTTTGTCTGTGCCATCTTATCGCGACAGCGGACCGAGGATCAATTGCATGAAGCTCCGGCGGCTGCAATCTGCTGCAAGATCACGTGATGCGACAAAGCCTTGTCAGCGGGGGCGGCCCGGTGGCAAGCTGGGGACATGTTTACCATTGAGCATGAATTCGACGCCACCGTCGTTACGCTCGTCGATGACGAGGCCACCCCGCTGATGGAAGATGTCTCCATCAATATTTTCACAGAATGCGTCACGGTCGAACAGCTGGACCCGCGCACCGACCGGGTTCAGACAATCACCCTGTCGCACAATCAGGTCCGCGATCTTGCAGCGGCGCTGGATCTGCCTGAGGGGGTCTATCGCTTTGCCCGCGATGATGAACCCGAGGCAAAGGGCTGAGATCCATCAGGAACTGGTGAGGGCTGGCCCCATGGTTGGCGGCGCAGGCCCGGACCCGGAGACCTCAGCGGCGGTAGGCAAAGACCTTCTCCCGAGAGGTCGCGCCGCGCAGCAGTGTCAGCTGCGAGGGGGCAATACCCATCGCGCGGGCCAGCAGCAGCTGCACCGCAGCCGTGGCCTTGCCGTTCTCGGGCGCTGCCGTCACCGTGATCTTGAGCACACCCGCCTGCCCGCAGTTCTCCGCCCCGGCACGGATAACGGCGTTGCGCGACGCTTTTGGCGTGACGCGGACGGCAATCTCTGCACCGGCGATGGCCAGATGGCTGAGATCGGGGAGGTCTTTCTGCTTTGGCTTGCCCATAGCGGGGTGATCGCGCGGATTGCGGGCAAAATCCATAGACTTTGGCGCTACGACCGGGATATTTCCTGCCTCACACCTCATGTTTGGATCCGGCTGCGGTCCGTGCCTGTCCCCGCTCCGGGCAGGCCAGCTTTGCCAAATTCTCGGATCCCCCTTGAAATCCCGCGCCGCCCTGCCGACATGGGGCGATAGATGTAAAAAGGTTTCACATATGCCCCCTCGCAATGATGCTGCCCTGGCGTTTCTGTTGTCGCGCCGTTCCCGCCCGGCCAAGACGCTGGTGGCCCCGGCCCCAAGCCGCGAGGCGCTGATGCCGCTGTTGACCGCAGCCGCACGCACGCCCGATCACGGCAAGCTGGAGCCCTGGCGTTTCATCGTGATCGAGAAACCCGCGATGGCGCGGCTGGCAGAGCTGACCGGCAAGGCGGGCGAACGACTGGGCAAATCGGCCGAGGATATTGCCAAGGGCCGCAGCCAGTTTGAACTGGGGCAACTGGCGGTCGCCGTTGTGGAGATCCAGAAGGCGAGCCCGAAGATCCCGCCCATCGAGCAGACCTACTCAGCCGGGGCCGTCTGCCTGGCGCTGTTGAACGCAGCTCTTGCGGCCGGCTGGGGCGCCAACTGGCTGTCAGGCTGGGCCAGCCATGATCCCGAGTTCTGCGCCGAAGCCTTTGGCCTGCAGTCGCATGAGCGGATTGCGGGCCTGATCCATATCGCCACCGAAACCAACACGCCGCCGGACCGCCCCCGCCCTGATCTGGCGGCGCTGACCACCTGGATGGACCAATGATTCTGACAGATTTCTCAAAGGCGCTGAGCCAGATCGGCGACCCCCGCTTTCGCCGGGTTCTGTTTCTGGGCATTGGCCTGACCGTCGCGCTGCTGGTGCTGGCCTATGCGGCGTTTCTGGCATTGATCCAATGGCTGGTCGGTCCGGATGCGACGCTGCCGCTGATCGGCCCGGTCACCTGGGTCGATGATCTCCTTTCGATCACCTCGCTGCTGCTGATGCTGGTGCTGTCGGCGTTCCTGATGGTGCCCGTGGCCTCGGCGATTACCTCGATGTTTCTGGATGAGGTCGCACAGGCGGTAGAAGATCGCCACTATCCCGGTCTGCCACCGGCGACCAAGACACCGTTCTGGGATGGCGTGCGCGATACCATCAATTTTCTCGGCGTTCTTGTCGTCGCCAATGTGCTGGCGCTGGTGCTTTACGTGATGCTTGCCCCCTTTGCGCTGTTTATCTTCTGGGGGCTGAACGGGTTCCTTCTGGGGCGGGAGTATTTCACCCTCGCCGCCGCGCGCCGCATTGGCCTGCCGGAAGCCAAACGGCTGCGGCGCAAGCATCTGGGCGCGGTCTGGATCGCCGGTGTGCTGATGGCCATGCCGCTGTCGATTCCGCTGGTGAACCTGCTTATCCCGATCATCGGGGCGGCGACCTTCACCCATCTCTTCCATCGGCTGACCCGGCACGAACTGTCGGCAGGCTGAGCCGCGCGGAGCAAACCGGGGCGGCAAACCGGAGGACAAACATAAAACAGGCGGACCCTTGCCCGCCTGTTATGATGCCAAAGATATGCTGCGCCGGGTTATTCGGGATCCGGCAGCCGATCGAACCAGTCAAAATCATTCACCGTGATCCAGCCGCTAAGGATGATCGTTGCAACGATCGCCCAGATGACGGCAGCGGCAATGGTGGTGATCACGGCCTTCTGCTTCAAATAGTGATGCTCGGGCGCACCGGCGTGGGTGCCGGGCACGATCTCGCCTAGGTCGCCCTGCGTCTGAATGCGGATCGGGATCACGATCAGGAACGTCATGAACCAGATCACCGCATAGAGAACCAAACCGGATGTCACACCCATGATAGCTGTCCTTCTGAGACCCCCGCCCCACTGCGGAGGGTTAAGGGGCAGATAGCGTCAAACCTGTTCCAATTCCACCAGGCAGCCGTTGAAATCCTTCGGATGCAGGAAAAGAACCGGTTTGCCATGGGCGCCTATCTTGGGTTCGCCCGATCCAAGCACCCGCGCGCCTTCGGCCTTGAGCCGGTCGCGGGCCGCCAGGATATCATCCACCTCGTAGCAGATGTGGTGAATGCCCCCGGCCGGGTTCTTTTCCAGAAACCCCGCAATGGGAGAAGTGTCGCCCAGAGGGTAGAGCAGCTCGATCTTGGTATTGGGCAGTTCGATGAACACGACGGTGACGCCGTGATCGGGCTCATCCTGGGGTGCGCCGACCTTGGCGCCGAGGGTGTTGCGATACTGTGCCGAGGCGGCATCAAGGTCCGGTACGGCAATTGCGACGTGGTTGAGGCGGCCAATCATGGTGCGGTCTCCTGAGTGAACTGATTGCCAAGACTTATCAAAGAGCCATGGCCTGCGGACAAGTGCGCCAATCCGCGCGGCAGAATATTTCCTGCAATAACGCTTCGTTGCGTCGATTTTTGCGCGGTAATTCCATTCAACCTTAGGCTGCGACCTGGATGTTAACCAGCTGTTAGCCCCGTTTCCCTAGCGTTGAGTCGTATCCAGTCAGGAGCCTTAGTCATGGACGATTCGGAACTGTTTGCTGCTGCCCACCGCCTGCCCACCACCAAACGACCTTTGTTGGGGCTGACCATTCTTGTGGTGGAAGACAGTCGATACGCCTGCGAGGCGATGCGTCTGCTGTGCCTGCGCAGCGGTGCGCGGATCCGCCGGGCCGATTGTCTGAAATCCGCCCACCGGCATCTGAAGGTCTACCGCCCCTCGGTCGTTATTGCCGATCTCGGCCTGCCTGATGGGTCGGGCGCCGATCTGATCCGCTCCATGGCGGAGGCCTCGCCACGTGTCGGCGTGATCCTCGGGATCTCCGGTGATGAAGCAGGTGAGGCGATGGCGATGGACGCCGGGGCCGATGGGTTTCTGGCAAAACCGATCACATCGCTCGCCGCATTCCAATCCGCGATCCTGTCGCGCCTGCCCGCCGAACGCCAGCTCTCCGGCCCCAACCAGCTGACCGATGAGGTGATCGAGCCGGATCTCCTCGCCTTTCAGGATGACATGTCCCATGCCGCAGAGGTGCTGAACGAAGCTGAGGAAGGGCAGACATTGGACTATGTTGCGCAGTTCCTTGGTGGTGTGGCCCGCAGCGTTGGCGACTCACATCTGGCAGGAGCCGCCGCAGATCTGGCCGATGCCCGCAGCAGCGGACGCCCCGTTGCCGCCATTGCCGCCCGTGTCGCCGGGCTGGTTCAGGAACGTCTGAAACAGAAAGTCGCCATCTGAGATGATCGAAATCGTTCTCATCGCCTCAACCACTTTGGGCATTGTCCTATATCTTCAGGCGCGGTTCTCGGCCCGTGAAATCCGCCGTAACCGCGACCGGACATTGGGATCGCTGGTCATCCTTGATCGCAGCGACCGCTGATCTGCCGCGCCACGGGATCACCTGATCCTGGCTGACAGGTCACCCCGTCCGCACCCTTGCTGACAGATCGTTGGGCGAGCATCCTTGCTGACAGGTAGCCCGGTCAGTCTATTGGATAACAGATCGCACGGTCGCTATCCCGGTCGGCCAATGCGCAGCACCCACATAGCGGCGCAAGGCGACAGATCGCGCGAGCCGATACACTCTCGGCCCCTCTCCCATTAACCGCTGACTGGCGGCCCACTGGCGGAGCCGCAAGCCGCCGTAACGGTCAGCGCACCCCCGTCAGCGCCGCAGCACCCCCGGCTCAGCGCCCAGCTCGACGCCGGGAAAAACCACATCTGCAATCTGCTGGGCGTCGGTGCCGATCATACCGCGCATGATCCAGCCCATATGGGCCCGCACATCACCAGTGGGCATCAGATCACGGCGATCAAACAGCGCCGCCTCCTCAAGACCCGGCCACAGCCCGTGGACCCGGCCACCCCGGATCGCGCCACCGGCAAGCACCATCGCACCGCCGGTTCCGTGATCGGTGCCGCTGGTCCCGTTTTCGCGCACGGTGCGGCCAAATTCGGTCATCGCCACCACTGCGGTTTTGTCCCAGATCCCCGGCCCAAGATCGCGGTACAGTGTCAGAATGGTATCGGACAGGCGCCCCAGCGCCCGTGTGAGCGCGCCGGTCTGACGGTTGTGCGTATCCCAGCCGTTGATAGAGAAAGCCGCAATCCGGCTGTCACCGCGCAGCTGCTGGGCCGCATAGCTGGCAATCCGCTGATGTGGTCGGGATCGTGCCTTGGCCTGCCCCATGCTTCCCGTTGCCTCTGCGCTCCCGGCGCCGTCCGCATCCATGGGTGCGCTGTCGGCAAGGTCGAGCGCCTCTGCCAGAGCGGCATGAAACAGCGGATCCTGCTCCATCATCAGACCGGCCAGACGTTCGGCCTGCGGGCTGAGAGCCATTTCCGCATCCGGCGACCAGTCGGACACCGGGGCCGCGCCCTGCAACAGTTTCATTTCCCCCTGCCCGATGGCAAAGGCGGTGCGCGCCTCGACACCGGGCGTGATCTGCAACAGCCGGTTCAGCCATCCGTCGCGGCGCTGGTGCAGGCCCGGCGTCCCGGCTTCCAGCAGATCCTGACCGTCAAAATGGCTGCGCTTGTCACGATAAGGCGTTGATACCGCGTGAATAAACCCGAGCTGCTCCGCCCGCCACAACGGCATCAAGGGGGCAAGTCCCGGATGCAGGGAAAAATAGCCATCCAGATCGAGCCCGCCATTTTGCGGCCCTCCCCTGAGGCTCGACCGCAGGCCGGCATAGGCCGGATCACCATAGGGCTGGACCACATCGATGGCATCCATGCCGCCGCGCAGGATGATCACCACCAGCCGGCTGTCCCAGGGGGCCGCAGCAAAGCTCACGGGGGTCAGCAGCGGGCTTGCCGCCAGCGAACAGCCAATCAGACCGGAGCGGGCGAGGAAACCGCGCCGGGTCAGTCCAGAGGGGCGGGATGGGCCAGTGAACCCACGACGCGGTGCCTTGGTCATCACGATCTCCCTCTCAACGCCGCTGAAAGACGGGTGAGGCAAGGATCAGTCCTATCGCCTCCCGCTCGGTTTCGGCAGCTGTTGCGACGAACCGCAGCTGCGCGGTTTCCCGGCCGCCAAGGGCGCTTCGCAGCAGCTGAAGCGGCGCGGGCAATGGTCCTGCGCCCTGCACCATCACCTGTGTCGGCACCGACATGCACCAGCGCAGCCGCTCCGCCAGAGCCTGCGGCGTGATCCAGGTTGCATCGGCCTCGGGCCAGCCGTCGGGACCGTTGGAGACCTCCCAGCGCTGGCCCATGCGCTGCATCGGACGCAGGAAGAACCGGTTGACCTGCGCCCGGCTCAGCCCGGTCAGCGCGGCAGCTGGCAACGCCAGCGCCCGACAGGCCGAGGCGAGATAGGCAAAGGGCGGTTTGACGTTTTCAAGGTCAGGTTGCCAGGCCGCCGGATGCTCCAGCAGCGCCGCATAGACCTGCGTCAGATCCCCCGATGTCGCCCGGTAGCGGGCCGCCAGATGGGCGACCAGTGCCGGGTCCGGCGTGTCACGGGTGAAATGCACCGCCAGTTTATGCGCCAGATGATCCGCCGTGGCCGGGTGGCGCGCCAGATCCCGCAGCGCCTGTTTGATCGCAGCCAGACCCGTGACCTCGGCATCGTAGCGCTTTCCCAATAGGGTCTCGGCCCCCGGCTCGGCCCATCCCGGCGCAAATTTGAAGCCCTCGGTGGTGTCGTAGATCATACCGGTGAACAGCTCGGCCAGCTGGCGCACATCCTGTTGCGTATAAGGCCCGCCAACGCCGAGCGTGTGCAGCTCCAGCACTTCGCGCGCCAGATTCTCATTGAGCCCGACCACCCGCCCCTGACGCTGCGCGACCCGTTTGGCGCGGCGGCTGTTGGGGCCGGTGGACCGGTGCTGGTCCAGGTAATGCAGCATCAGCGGGCTGGTCACAGCCGCAATCAGCAGATCCTCGAACCGCGCGGCAATATGCGGGCGGATCGACGTCTCGACATAGGGGGTGGCAGCGTAGCGCAGCGCGGCAATCTTGCCCTGCGCGGTGAAGTGATCCGCCCAGAACAGGGCAAGCCGTTCGCGAAACCCATGCGGCGTTGTCACGCAGCGCAGCAGCCGTCGAACGAACCAATCCGCCTGATGGTCCCGCATCAGGGCGCGCTGGTGTTTCAGATCCCTGTCGCGCATCTCGAAATCCGGGCTGCCAGCGGCCGCCTTGCGGGCGCGGCGGGCGGCGGAATAGGCCCGAGCATCCGCCAGCGCAGCGTCAAAACCAGGGATCGGCCAGGTCTGCGCCGCATGATCCGGGGCCTGAAGGTCAGCAAGCAGCCGCTCCGGCCCGGCGGCAGGGGCATGCAGCGGCGACAGGCCGCAGCCGAAACGGATCTCCGCCAATTCCCCGTCAAAGCGCATCGCTTTCCCCGCTCATGAGCTGTTGCAACCCGACAAGAGTAAGATATCGCAGCGCCGACACCAGCTGAATTTCTTCAGGCACGCAACTCTCTGCTCATGGGCGCACTGCGGGCCGCCAAGATCGCGCCACAACTCGACGGAGCTGCGGTGCCCGCCGAATCGAAACAGGCCCGGACATCTGTCCGGGCCTGTTTCAGACTGACCTCCAGAGGTTACTGGTCCTGTGGAATCACCCGCAGCCCCAGCTCCATCAGCTGCTCGCTCAGCGGTTCCGACGGGGCCGACATCATCAGATCTTCGGCGCGCTGGTTCATCGGGAACATGATGACTTCGCGGATGTTGGCCTCGTCGGCCAAGAGCATTACCATGCGGTCGATACCGGCCGCGCAGCCGCCGTGCGGCGGGGCGCCGTACTGGAAGGCGTTGACCATGCCGCCAAAGCGTTTTTCGACCTCTTCCTTGCCGTAGCCGGCGATTTCAAAGGCCTTGAACATGATCTCCGGCTTGTGGTTCCGGATCGCGCCGGACACCAGCTCATAGCCGTTGCAGGCGAGGTCGTACTGGTAGCCCTTCACGGCCAGCGGATCGGACAGCAGCGCGTCCATGCCGCCCTGCGGCATCGAGAACGGGTTGTGCTCAAAGTCGATCTTGCCGGTTTCCTCGTCCTTCTCGTAGATCGGGAAATCGACGATCCAGGCAAAGGCAAAGCGGTCCTTGTCAATCAGGCCCAGCTCCTCGCCGATGACGGTGCGGGCCTTGCCCGCGACGCCTTCAAACGCCTTCGGCTTGCCGCCGAGGAAGAAGGCCGCGTCACCAACGCCCAGGCCCAGCTGCTGGCGGATCGCCTCGGTGCGCTCAGGGCCGATGTTCTTGGCCAGCGGGCCAGCCGCTTCCATCCCGTTGTCGCCGTCGCGCCAGAAAATATAGCCCATGCCCGGCAGGCCTTCTCCTTGCGCAAACTTGTTCATCCGGTCGCAGAACTTGCGGGAGCCACCGGTCGGTGCCGGGATGGCGCGCACTTCTGTGCCTTCGTTTTCCAAGAGGTTTGCAAAGATCGCGAACCCAGACCCGCGGAAATGCTCGGAACAGTCCTGCATCTTGATCGGGTTCCTGAGGTCCGGCTTGTCGGTGCCGTACCATTTGGCGGCATCCTTGTAGGAGATCTGCGGCCAGTCATGCGCCGGGTCGACCTTGCGGCCGCCGCCGAATTCCTCGAACACGCCCGCCATCACCGGCGCGATGGTGTCGAACACATCCTGCTGGGTGACAAAGGACATTTCCATGTCGAGCTGGTAAAAATCCGCAGGCGAGCGGTCGGCGCGCGGGTCCTCGTCGCGGAAGCAGGGCGCGATCTGGAAATACTTGTCAAAGCCCGACACCATCATCAGCTGCTTGAACTGCTGCGGCGCCTGCGGCAGCGCATAGAATTTGCCCGGATGCAGGCGCGACGGCACCAGGAAGTCGCGCGCGCCCTCGGGGGAGGAGGCGGTGATGATCGGAGTCTGGTATTCGTTGAAGCCGATGTCCCACATGCGGTTGCGGATCGAACGGATCATGTTGGAGCGCAGCACCATGTTGCGCTGCATCTTCTCGCGGCGCAGGTCCAGATAGCGATAGCGCAGGCGGGTTTCCTCGGGGTATTCCTGCTCGCCGAAGACCATCAGCGGCAGTTCCTCGGATTTGCCCAGCACCTCGATATCGCGGATAAAGACTTCGATCTCGCCGGTGGAGATTTTCGGGTTCACCAGGCTCTCATCACGGGCCATGACATTGCCGTCGATGCGGATACACCATTCGGAGCGGACCTTCTCGATCTCGGCAAAGACCGGGCTGTCCGGGTCGGCCATGACCTGGGTCACACCGTAATGGTCGCGCAGGTCGATGAACAACAACCCGCCATGGTCGCGGACGCGGTGGACCCAGCCCGACAGGCGGACGGTTTCACCGACGTTGGATTTGTTCAGTTCGGCGCAGGTATGGCTGCGATAGTCGTGCATGGGGTGACCTTTCATTATACCGGTCTCATGTCCGGGAGGGCCGTCAATCGGGAAATGCGCCAGAACGGCGCGGAATTCGTCCGGGGTGGTACACTAGGTTGCGACGCCGTTGTCAAGCAAACTGGGCGGATTCGGCAGCCGCGAGCCACCAATAGTGCCTGTTGCGCGCCCGAGCGAGGGTCTCCCGCGCTCTACGGTCTCATCGCGGACGCGCTGAGGCCTCCGACGTTGGGCCGGGCGCCATGCCTCTGGCACGGCGTCGGTTGCGTTCTGCGGAACCGCAGCGCACCCAATGGTGCGCTGCCACGCCCAAAGGGCAAGGGCCCGCTGGCGTCAGCCAGAAGGGCGGCTTGTCCGCGGGAGCGCCCCCGTTACACCAGACGTGCCGGGATCAGCCCGCGCAGGGAATTGCCCATATGGATGGCCTTGGCACACCTGAGGTCCTCAAGACGCAGCACCGCCTCCGTGCATTCCTCCCGCTCCAGCATCACCTGCCGCAGGATACCCGGCAGCAGGCCGCAGCTGAGCGGCGGCGTGATCACCTGCCCGTCCGGGCGGGTTACAAAGATATTGGTGATGGTGCCCTCGCAAACCTCGCCCTGCTCGTTCAGGAACAGGAGTTCATCCACGCCTTCCGGCAGCGCGGCCCGCGCGGCATCGTAGAGCGCGCGGCGGGTTGTCTTGTGCTGAAGCCACATGTCGTCCGCTTCCAGCCGGGTCTCCGCGATACGCAGCCGCCAATCCGAGGGGCTGTTTCCCAGAGCGGCCGTGGTCAGCGCCAATTGCCCCTCCGCGTCCAGCGTCAGGCGGCAGCGCAGCGGCGCCGCATCGGTGGCTTCCGCCAGAACCGCCTCCGCCCGCTTTGGATCGAAAGCGATCCCGAACAGAGCCGCGCTGCGCGCCATCCGGGCCAGATGCAGCCGCAGGTGACGAAAGCCCTGCCCCGGATGCCAGCCCAGCGTCTCGATCAGGCCGAAAGCGGGATCGTTCTGGAGGGTGTCACGCGGGCAAAGCGGGCTTTCCATAGGGCTTCCTCATATTCTGCATCTGCGGTGCTGTCCCAGACCACGCCACCGCCCACATTGAGCGTCGCGCGGCCCGCGTCCAGCATCAGCGTGCGGATTGCCACATTGAATTCTGCCCGGCCGTCCGGCGCCGCCCAGCCGATGGTGCCGCAATAGATGTCGCGCGCCCATGGTTCCAGTTCCGCGAGGATTTCCATCGCGCGAATCTTGGGGGCGCCGGTGATGGAACCGCAGGGAAACAGCGCGGCAAAGATCTCCGCAAGCCCCGCGTCGGGCCGCAATCTGGCGCGGACGGTGGAGACCATCTGATGCACCGTGGCGTAGCTCTCGACCGCAAACAGCTCCGGCACAAGCACAGACCCGGTCTCGGCGACGCGTGAGATATCGTTGCGCAAGAGGTCCACGATCATCAGGTTTTCGGCGCGGTTCTTCTCATCCTGGCGCAGAAAGTCGCGACGGCGGGCATCCTCCAACGGATCGTCGCTGCGCGGCTGGGTGCCCTTCATCGGGCGGGTCTCGATGCCCCCTTCTGCATCGGTGCGGAAGAACAGCTCTGGCGAGCGTGACAACAGGTCCGGCAGCCCCTCCTGTTGGACCAAGGCACCGTGGCCGACGGCCTGTCTGGCCTGAAGCGCGGCATAGATGTCTTCGGATGTCCCATAAGCGTCGGCATCAATCGGGAAGGTCAGGTTGGCCTGATAGATATCGCCCTGGCCAATGTTGCGGTTCACCTCTGCGAAGGCTTCGGCGTAGCGGTCAAAAGTCCAGCGGGGGGTAATTCCTTCAAGACCAGCTTCGCTTTCCGCCTGCGGTCGGGTCCGGCCCCCAATGTTCTGCGCTCGCGGTTCCGCATAGACCCCAAAACAAATGAGCGGCAGCCGCCGCCCCGCAGGCATCCGGCCCGCCAGTTTTGGCTCCAGCGCATAGCCCAGCTCATAGGACGCATAGCCCGCCAGCCAATGGCCGGCGTCGCGCGCCGCATCCAGCGCCGCCAGCGCGGCAGGCACGTCTTCGGCCCGCTCTGCGCGGATCATGCGCAGCGGCGTTTCAAAACATGTCCCGGCCCCCATCGGCCCCTGATCAAAGCGAATCCGCACGTCAGCCTGCTCCGTCGTTATGACCTCTCCACATATATCCGTTCGCTATGCGAACAAAACCCACGGATGCGGCATTTCCAATTCGGTTTCCGATCCCCCTTGAACCTTTCGGTGCGGTCCCTATAACGCAGGACAATTTGGGCGCACGGGGGTGCCCATGACTCGCGCAAATCAGAGGGATTCAGGCCATGCCGAAAAGAACCGATATCCAATCGATCATGATCATTGGTGCGGGGCCGATCATCATCGGCCAAGCCTGTGAGTTTGACTACTCCGGCGCGCAGGCCTGCAAGGCGCTTCGTGAAGAGGGCTACCGGGTCATTCTGGTGAACTCCAACCCGGCAACGATCATGACCGATCCGGGTCTGGCGGATGCCACCTACATCGAGCCGATCACCCCGGAGGTGGTCGCCAAGATCATCGAAAAGGAACGTCCCGATGCGCTGCTGCCGACCATGGGGGGACAGACCGGTCTGAACACCGCACTGGCGCTGGAAGAGATGGGTGTGCTGGCGAAATTCAACGTCGAGATGATCGGCGCCAAGCGCGAAGCCATTGAAATGGCAGAAGACCGCAAGCTGTTCCGCGAAGCGATGGACCGGCTTGGACTGGAAAACCCCCGCGCCACAATCATCACCGCCCCGAAGAAAGCCAACGGCAGCGCCGACCTGGATGCAGGCGTGCAGATGGCGCTGGACGAGCTGGAAGACATCGGCCTGCCCGCGATCATCCGCCCGGCCTTTACCCTTGGTGGCACCGGCGGTGGCGTCGCCTATAACCGCGAAGATTACATCCATTTCTGCCGCTCCGGCATGGATGCCTCGCCGGTCAATCAGATCCTCGTGGACGAGAGCCTGCTGGGCTGGAAAGAATATGAAATGGAGGTGGTGCGCGACACCGCCGACAACGCGATTATCGTCTGCTCGATCGAGAATATCGACCCGATGGGCGTGCACACCGGTGATTCGATCACCGTGGCCCCAGCGCTGACGCTGACCGACAAAGAATACCAGATGATGCGCTCTGCCTCGATTGCAGTGCTGCGCGAAATCGGCGTGGAAACCGGCGGCTCCAACGTCCAATGGGCGGTGAACCCTGAGGATGGCCGCATGGTGGTGATCGAGATGAACCCGCGTGTGTCGCGGTCCTCGGCGCTGGCGTCCAAGGCAACCGGCTTCCCGATTGCCAAGATTGCGGCCAAGCTGGCGGTTGGCTTTACGCTGGATGAGCTGGACAATGATATCACCGGCGTGACACCGGCGTCGTTTGAGCCGACGATCGACTATGTTGTGACCAAGATCCCGCGCTTTGCCTTTGAGAAATTCGCAGGCTCCGAGCCCTATCTGACCACGGCGATGAAATCCGTGGGTGAGACCATGGCCATTGGCCGCACGATCCACGAGAGCCTGCAAAAGGCGCTGGCGTCCATGGAGACCGGTCTGACCGGCTTTGACGAGGTTGCCATTCCCGGCGCCGAGGATGGCACCGATGGCAAGGCCGCGGTGATCAAGGCCATCAGCAAGCAGACCCCCGACCGGATGCGGACCATTGCCCAGGCGATGCGGCACGGGTTGTCGGATGATGAAATCCAGGCCGTCACCAAGTTCGATCCCTGGTTCCTGGCCCGGATCCGCGAAATCGTGGAGGCCGAGGCCGAGATCCGCGCCGAGGGCCTGCCAAAGGATGAGCATGGGTTGCGCCGGGTCAAGATGCTGGGCTTTACCGATGCCCGCCTTGCGAAACTGACCGACAAGAGCGAGACCGACGTGCGCCGCGCCCGCCGTGATCTGGGCGTCAAGGCCGTCTTCAAGCGGATCGACACCTGCGCCGCCGAATTCGAGGCCCAGACGCCTTATATGTATTCCACCTATGAGGCCCCGGCCTTTGGCGATGTGGAATGCGAGGCCCGGCCGAGCGACCGCAAGAAGGTTGTCATTCTGGGCGGTGGCCCAAACCGGATCGGCCAGGGGATCGAGTTCGATTACTGCTGCTGCCATGCCTGTTTCGCGCTGACCGACGCGGGCTTCGAGACCATCATGATCAACTGCAACCCGGAAACGGTGTCGACCGACTATGACACCTCGGACCGGCTGTATTTTGAACCGCTGACCTTTGAGCATGTGATGGAAATCCTCACCAAGGAGCAGGAAAACGGCACCCTGCACGGGGTGATCGTGCAGTTCGGCGGCCAGACCCCGCTGAAGCTGGCCAATGCGCTGGAAGAGGAAGGCATCCCGATCCTTGGCACCTCGCCCGACGCGATCGACCTGGCCGAGGACCGCGAGCGGTTCCAGGCGCTGGTCAACCAGCTGGGGCTCAAGCAGCCGCATAACGGCATTGCCTCGACCGACGCGCAGGCGATTGAAATCGCAGCCGAAATCGGTTTCCCGCTGGTGATCCGCCCGTCCTATGTCCTGGGTGGCCGCGCGATGGAGATCGTGCGCGATATGGACCAGCTCAAGCGCTACATCGCCGAGGCGGTCGTGGTCTCCGGCGACAGCCCGGTTCTGCTCGACAGCTATCTCTCGGGCGCGGTGGAGCTGGATGTGGATGCGATTTGTGATGGCACCGACGTGCATGTCGCAGGCATCATGCAGCATATCGAAGAGGCCGGGGTTCACTCTGGGGACAGTGCCTGCTCGCTGCCGCCTTACTCGCTGTCCAAAGAGGTGATCGCCGAGGTCAAGACCCAGACCAACGCATTGGCCAAGGCGCTGAATGTGGTTGGCCTGATGAACATCCAGTTCGCGGTCAAACCTGACGCCGACGGCAATGACGTGATCTACCTGATCGAGGTCAACCCGCGGGCCTCGCGCACCGTGCCCTTTGTGGCGAAATCCACCGACAGCGCCATCGCCTCGATCGCGGCGCGTGTCATGGCGGGTGAGCCGCTGTCGAACTTCCCTAAGCGGCCGCCCTATGAGCCGGACGCAGGTTATGACGTCAACGTGCCGATGGCGGATCCGATGACCCTGGCCGACCCGGACATGCCGTGGTTCTCGGTCAAGGAGGCGGTGCTTCCCTTTGCCCGCTTCCCCGGCGTCGACACCATCCTCGGCCCCGAGATGCGCTCCACCGGCGAAGTCATGGGCTGGGACCGCAGCTTTGCCCGCGCCTTCCTGAAGGCGCAGATGGGGGCTGGCATGGTGCTGCCAGCCTCGGGCCGGGCCTTTATCTCGATCAAGGATGCCGACAAGGGCACTTTGATGCTGGACGCCGCAAAAATCCTCGTGGAACAGGGCTTTACCCTGGTTGCCACACGCGGCACCCAGAGCTGGCTGGATGAGCACGGCGTGCCCTGCGAACTGGTCAACAAGGTCTATGAGGGGCGCCCTCATGTGGTGGATATGCTGAAGGACGGCAACGTCCAGCTGCTGATGAACACCACCGAAGGCGCGCAGGCGGTTGAAGACAGCAAGGAGATGCGGTCCGTCGCGCTCTATGACAAGATCCCCTATTTCACCACCGCAGCCGGTGCCAATGCCGCCGCCCGCGCGATCAAGGCGCAGGCAGAAGGTGACGTTGAAGTGAAGAGCTTGCAGGGCTGATCTGCCGAGGCTGGCAGAGATCGAACCTATTGGAAGGCCCCGGACCTGCGTCGGGGCCTTTTCTTTTGCCCTCGCCGCAACAGGCGGCCTGCTGGGAGGGCTGGGCAAAGGTTCGGACATAGGAAAACCCCGGAGCCGAGGCTCCGGGGTTTTTGGCTGATCAGGGATGGCCCGCCTCCTACAAACGCTTTTGTGGGAAACGGAGCGGAGGCCGGACAGCCCGTGCTCAGCCCGCGCGGCGCATCAGCGCACGCAGCGATCCATCAAATGGGGTGGCCAGTGAAACCCGTTTGCGACCCATCTGCGCCTTGGCAGAGATCACCGAGACCAGCCGCGGGGTGCCGCCCGGACGCATCTGCAACACTGGCGAGCCGGAGGCGCCATATTCGACACGGCAGGAGGTCACCAGCGTCGCGCTGCGGGTGGACAGGATCTGGCAGTCTTTTTCGCGGGCCGGTCGGGTGGCCTGGTTCACGGTATAGGACAGTACATCCACGCTTTCCCCCGGTGTCGGCGCAGCGGCAAGCACGAAGGGGCGGATCTCGCTGCCGGAGATCGGGCGGTCCAGACGCAGCACCGCAATATCGCTGCCCGCTGCGCTGTTGCTGGACCAGCTGTGACGATAGCCGGGATGAACAACAGCCTTCACCACACGGCGTGACGCCTTGGCCCGGCGGCCATTGAGGCCGGCTTCGAACTTGATATTGCGCGGGTTTACCGCCTGCCCGGTCTGCGGATTATAGAGACAATGTGCGGCGGTCAGCACCAGATTTGGCGCGATGAGGCTGCCGGTACACATATTGCGCCCGCCAATATTAAGCCGTCCGACAGCTTCCCAGCCCTCGACGGCGCGCACGCCTGCGGATTGCGCCTCGGCAGGGAGGCTAAAGGTTGTACTCGAAATAAAGGCGGCGGCGATAAGTCCGATAATGCGTTTCATGGTCCACTCCAGTTTTTCCCACATCGCCATCATCAGGGTCTGCTGGGGCTGGAATGCGGCTTGGAGTTGTAGGGAGCTGTCAGAAAGAGGTGCAGAATGTGACGTGATTAACGTCCGGTTAACGCGGCCGATATTTGCGGCCATCACTGCGCCACATCTCTATATTTTCCTTAACCTTCCTGAACACTTTTAGAATAATTCCACGTAAACACATGAATAATTGTAACTTTTCCAGCAAGGATTTTGGTGCGTTTTTTCCTGTGTCTGCTGATGTCGCATCGGAATTTGGAAAGGAATCATCGGGATTGAGGCGGAATTGGGTCGGCCATTTCCCCAATTTAGGCGTCACCGGGCGACTCGCTCAATGCGCGAGAATCTTAAGGCAGATGTCTGCCCTCCGCCTCTGCCTTGCCCCTGCCCTGACGCGCTGCGGGGGCCGCGATGGCAGGGTTCTCCCGTGATACCTGACGCCACTGCACGCATCATGCGGACGACACGCTGTCAGCCGCACAGGGTCGCGCACAACCTGAGAGAGATCATTCGCATAGAAAAAGCCCCGGTTCTGCAACCGGGGCTTTTTCAGAGTTCAGCGGGGCGGGATCAGGCTGCGGCAGCCTGTTCGCGCTTTTCATCGCGGGCAAAGAAGATCAGGTAGAACACCGGCGCGGCCACCAGCGTGAGGATCGTGGCAAAGGCCAGTCCCCCCATGATGGTGATCGCCATCGACACGAAAAACGCGTCGGTCAGCAGCGGCACCATGCCAAGGATGGTTGTCACCGCCGCCAGCATCACCGGGCGCAGACGCGACACCGATGCCTCGACGATGGCCTCCCGCAGGGGTTTGCCCTCGGCCCGGACCAGATCGATTTCCTCAACCAGCACGATGCCGTTCTTGATCAGCATGCCAGAAAGGCTGAGCAGGCCCAGAAGCGCCGTAAAGGTAAAGGGCATACCGGTGCCAAGCAGACCAATCACCACCCCGTTGACCGACATCGGCACCAGCAGCCAGATGATAATCGGCTGACGGATCGCGTTGAACAGCAGTACCGAGATAAGAACCATGATCAGGATCGTCACCGGGAGCTGCTTGCCGAGGCTGGCATTGGCATCGGCTGAGTTCTCATGCTCGCCACCCCACTCCATGGTGTAGCCGGTCGGCAGCGACATCGCCTCGATGCTGTCCTTCACCTGGGCAAAGACGGTGGCTGCGGTCAGATCCGCCCGGATATCGGCACCAACGGTCAAGGTCGGCACCCGGTCCCGACGATGCACGAGGGTGTTCTCCACCACCACATCGACCCCGTCGACCATCTGCTCAAGCGGGATGAATTTGCCCGCCGCCTCTGAGAACACCAGCTGGTCCATCAGATTATAGGAGCTGTCGGCAGGTCGGCGCAGGACGATGGGGATCAGGCGGTCCCGCTCCCGGAACACGCCGGTGCGCAGACCGTCGGTCGAGAATTGCAGCGCATCAGCGATGGCATCGCGCGACACACCGGCTGTCTGTGCCCGATCGGTGGCATAGATCGGCTTCAGCGTGATCTCCTGCTCGCGCCAGTCCTGACGCACACTCAGGATGTCCTGCGACGCCTCTTGCAGCCGTTGCATGGCCTCGTCGCCCAGCTGGCGCAGCACGCGCGGATCAGGGCCGGCGAAACGGACCTCGATAGGCGCGCCCCCACCGGGGCCAAAGACCAGCCGCTTGGTGCGGAATTCGCCTTCGGGGAAGCGTCCCTGGCCGAAGTCCTCCAGATCCGCCTGCAGAGCCGGGATGCCCTCAAGGCTCGTTGCGCGGATGATCAGATGGCCATAGCTGGGGTTCGGGTCTTCGGAATCATAGGTCAGCATGAAGCGCGTGGCCCCCTGCCCGACAAAGGTCGCGACCGTCTCTACATCGTCCCGTTCGGCCAGCCAGTCCTCAAACACACGCATATGCTCGGAGGTTGTCGCAATCGACGTACCCTGCGGCAGCTTGTAATGCACAAAGAACAGCGGCGTGTTGGAGTTGGGGAAGAACTGCTGTTTCACCTGACCAAAACCGATGAAGCACAGCACCGTGATCGCAAACAGACCCGGCACCACAAGCCAGCGCAGCCGCAGGGACAGGCGCAGGATATTGCCATAGGTGCGGAACAAGAGGCCGGAATAGGCATCCTGATCGTCGCCGGTACCCTGTTTGAAAAAGTAATGCCCCAGCAGCGGCGTCGCGGTCAGCGCCAGCAGCCAGCTGAGCAACAGCGAAATCCCGATCACCGCAAAGAGCGAGAACATGAATTCACCCGTTGAATCGGGGCTGAGACCAATCCCCGCAAAGGCCATGATCCCGATCACCGTCGCGCCCAGCAGCGGGATCTGGGTTTTCGATGCAGCCTCATGCGCGGCCTCGCGTGAGGTCCGGCCCCGGGCCATGGAGATCTGCATTCCCTCGGCCACGACGATGGCATTGTCCACCAGCATCCCCATCGCAATGATCAGCGCCCCGAGCGAGATCCGTTCCATTTCGATGGCGAAGATATTCATGAACATCAATGTGCCAACGACCGTCAGCAGCAGGGTGGCGCCGACAACAACAGCCGCGCGCCACCCCATGAAGACCGCCAGCACGATGACAACGATACTGACCGACATCGCGAGGTTCACGAGAAAGGCATTGGAGGCCTCGTCTACGACCACATGCTGCTGATAGATTGGCTTCAGCTCCACACCATAGGGGATCTGTGTGCTCAGCTCCGCCAGCCGGGCATCGACCCGCTGCCCGACCTCAACGATGTTTTCAGTCGCAAGGCCCGCGACCCCCATGGTAAAGGCCTCGACGCCGTCAAAACGAATGATCTGCGAGGGATCATCGAGGCGGCCGCGATGCACATCCGCCATATCAATGATATTGATGACCTCCCCCTGAGAGCCAATCGTCAGCCCGGCGATTTCCGTCACCGAGTCCGAGCCTTCCGGCGCGCTGATGCGTGTCTGGGCAGGCCCGTTGTCGACCTGACCGGCAGAGCGGACGGAATTGGCGGTGGCCAATGCGTTCGAAACCGCGCCAATCGGAATATTCTGGTTGACGGTGATCGCCATCTTCGGCTCGACAAAGATCGCCTCTTCCGGCAGGCCCGCGATTTCGACGTCGGCGACGCCATCAACGGCAAGAAGCTCTCGGCGCAGGAATGTCGCCAGCTGGTGGCGTTCGGCATCCGTGAAGCCTTCGGCGGTAACGGCGTAGAAGACCCCGAACACATCACCGAAACCATCGTTCACAAAAGGGTCGCTGACGCCGTCGGGCAGGTTCCGCGCCGCGTCTTCGACCTCTTTGCGCAGCTTGGTCCAGAGGCCCGGCAGTTCGGTGCCGTCAAAGGTGTCCTGCATTTCGACATCGATGCGCGACAGGCCCGGCTGGTTCATCGAGGTGATCTGCTTCACCTCCCCCATCTTCTGGATCGCTGATTCCAGTGGCTCTGATACTTCCAGCGCCACCTGCTCGGCGCTGGCGCCGGGGTATTGGGTAATGACCACAGCCTGTTTGATGGTGAAGGCCGGATCTTCGAGCCGCCCGAGGTTCAGGAACCCCCAGATACCGCCAAACAGGGCGGCCAGCATGATGATCCAGGTATAAAGCGGCCGATTGATCGACCCGCGTGCAATGTCCATCTGATCCGCCCTCAGTTGGTGAAGCCGGTGAAGCGACGCACGGCCGCCCCGTCAGCAAGCGCGCTGCCACCGGTCAGCACGATTTCTTCGCCACCGTTCAGCCCCGAGACGATCTCGATCTGGCCACCGTCGGTGGCCGAGGTTTCGACCCTGGTCCAGGTGACGGTGCCCTCATCCGCGCCCTTGGGTGTAAACAGCATCACCCCGGTGTCGCCGTTGGCGGCGGGCACGATGGCGGTTGGCGGGACCACAATCGCAGACATGCCGGTATCTACGGTCACCCGTACAGAGGTCGAGGCCCCGGGGAAAATCTGGCGGTCCTCGGGCGGGTCAAGACGGAAGGTCACGCGATAGGTCTGGCCAACGCTGCTGGCCTCGGCGTCGAACTCAAGGATTTCCAGCGGGTAGGTCTTGTCGCTGCCGGGGAAGCTTGCCGTGATGGTCAGCGCGTCATTGTCCTCACCTTGCTGGAACAGAACCTCGGGCACATCGACCTCGATATGCAGCTCCGACATGTCGTGCAGGCGCACAATCGGGCTGCCGGCGCTGACGGTGCTGAACAGGGCGACCTCACGGCTGGACACCAGGGCATCAAATGGCGCGTTCAGCGTTGCATGTTCCAGCGCATAATCGGCATCCCTGAGCGCAATGCGGGCCAGTCCGGCCTGGGTTTCGGCATCGTCGATGGAGACCTGGCTGACCGTGCCGGTCAGCTTTTCCAGCCGCGTGACGGTCCGGTCAGCCTGCTCTTTTTGCAGCTGGGCCTGTCCCAGTTTCAGCTCGAACGGCTCCAGATCCAACTCCGCGACCAGAGCCCCCTTTGGCAGGAAAGCCCCCTCAGTGACAGGGAATTTCACAACCTGTCCGCCGACCTGAAACGCCAGATCCACCGTCTCTTTTGCCGCGACCTGACCGAAGAACTCGCGCTGGATCGGCACCGCGCCTGAGCGTGTTTCCATCAGTTTCACGGGTTTCAGGACGTTCTGGGCCAGTGTTGGCGTGGCCACCAGTAGCAACGCGGCGACCCCGGCGATGACTCTCGAACTCAGCTGCATGGGTTACTCCTTCCGACGCGGCTTCGCGTCCGCTTTAATGACTGTGTCATGAATCTTGGCCGACAAGGCCGCAAATTGTTTGATTTCCTCCGGGTCCAAGCCGGAAATACGTTGGAACAGATCCGTCATCGCCTCGACCAGATACTGGCGTTTGGCGGCGCCGTCGGGGGTGAGCGACAACAACCAGGCGCGCCTGTCCTGCGGATCCCTGCTGCGGCGGATCAGACCCTGCCGTTCCAGCCGGTCGGCGGCCGTGGTTACCGACGAAGGCACCGTCTGCAACATCCGCGCCAGCTCTCCCATCCGGCAAGGCGTGCCCAGACGCACCAGCACATGGCATTCCATCCGGCTCAGGTCTGGCAGGTCAACGGTGTCTTCGATGCAGGAGTCGATGCGCCAATAGAGCGCAAAGACACCCAGCATGGCGCAGACCTCCGGGCGGGTCTCAGCCTGATTGCCGTCCGTCGCGGTAACGCCGTCAGTTTGGGTGTCGCTGTCGTTGCCGGTTTGTCGAATCATACCACCATCGCCTTCATCGCGCATATACTTCAAATTTCGAACCATTCAAGGAGGGAAGCATTTTGTTCATATCAACAATGCTCCGGGACGCCCTGATCAGGTTGACGTAGGGGCTGCGCCCGTAACGCCAAGGGCCTTGCCCTTGACCTCACTGGGGGAAGATGCCCAGATATGCAGCACTTTTGAAAACCACCCGAAGGTCCAGCTCATGTATACACCCGCCATCACCGGCACGGGCGTCTTTACGCCGTCACAGACGATCACAAACGCCGAGCTGGTCACAGCCTTCAATGCCTATGCCGATAAGGTCAATGCCGAGAACGCAGAGGCGATTGCAGCGGGTGAGATGGATCCTCTGGCGCATTCCTCCGAAGACTTCATCCTGAAGGCCTCCGGTATCGAACAGCGCTACGTGATGGACAAGAGCGGTATTCTTGATCCTGAGGTGATGCACCCGCTGCTGCGTCAGCGCAACGATGACGAGCCATCCATCATGGCCGAAATGGCACTGGATGCCGCCAAGAAAGCACTGAAACAGGCCGGCAAGACTGCGGCGGATGTCGACGCGGTCATCTGTGCGGCCTCCAATATGGAACGTGCCTATCCGGCGCTGGCAATCGAAATTCAGGATCTTCTTGGCATCGAAGGCTTTGCCTTTGACATGAATGTCGCCTGTTCCTCCGCCACCTTTGGGATTCAGGCGGCTGCCGATATGGTGCGCTCCGGCTCCATTCGGTCGGCGCTGGTGGTCAATCCCGAGATCTGCTCCGGCCATCTTGAGTGGCGCGACCGCGATTGCCATTTCATCTTTGGCGATGTGGCAACGGCCACCCTGATCGAGCGCAGCGAAGACGCCAGCGGCCCGCATTTCGAAATCCTGTCGACCCGCTGCGCCACCAGCTTTTCCAACAATATCCGCAACAACAATGGCTATCTGCGCCGGTCGCGCCCGGATGGGGTCGCAGATCGTCGGGACATGCAGTTCATGCAGAACGGGCGCAAGGTCTTCAAGGAAGTGCTGCCGATGGTCAGCCAGCATATTGCGGATCACATGGAGGCCGAGGGCGTCAGCAACACCGAGCTGAAACGGCTCTGGCTGCATCAGGCCAATAAGACGATGAACGATTTCATTGGCAAAAAGGTCCTTGGCCGCACGCCAGAGGCCGGTGAACAGCCCAATATCCTGCAGGATTACGCCAATACATCCTCGGCAGGGTCGATCATCGCCTTCTCCAAATATTCGGATGATCTGGCCGAGGGCGATCTGGGGCTGATCTGCTCTTTCGGTGCCGGTTATTCGGTGGGATCGGTGATCCTGCGCCGCGCGGCCTGAGCCTGCCGGACCAGTTACCAAACGAATTCGGGCCTGCCGATCCTGGCAGGCCCTTATTCAGTCTCGCCTTCAGCTCGCGTCCGGCGCTATTTCTGCGACACCCGCTGGTGCACGGCCTCGGCGTCCTCAACCCGCTCTGAGTAGCGGTCGACCAGGTAGTCCTTGCGACCGCGAGTCAGCCAGGTGAATTTCACCAGCTCTTCCATCACATCGACAACACGGCGATAGAACGGGCCTTCGGGCAGACGGTCCCCCTCGGCAAATTCCAGCCACGCCTTGGGAATCGAGGATTGGTTGGGGATGGTCAGCATCCGCATCCAGCGGCCCAGAATACGCATCTGGTTGACAGCGTTGAAAGATTGCGATCCGCCGGAGACCTGCATCACCGCCAGCGTCTTGCCCTGCGTGGTGCGAACACCGCCTTTCAGCGACAGCGGCAGCCAGTCGATCTGTGTCTTCATGATGCCCGTCATAGCGCCATGCCGTTCCGGGCTGGACCAGACCATTCCATCGCACCAGACCGCAAGATCGCGCAGTTCGCTCACCTTGGGGTGATCTTCGCTGCCGGTGTCATCGGGCAATGGCAGCCCGCTCGGATCGAAAATCCGCGCCTCGCAGCCCAGCGCGCGCAGGATCCGGGCTGCCTCCTCGGCAACCTTGCGTGAGTAGCTGACGGCCCGCAGGGAGCCATAGAGCAGCAGGATCCGGGGCGGATGCTGCGGGTCACCTGTCGCTGCCAGGCGGGCGATATCAATCTGCGGCAAGGCCTCGGCGATGAGCGCCGGCAGATCCTCCGCCACACGCCCGTCAGCCGAAACAGCAGGCCCGGTCGTCGGTGTCTCAGCCACTTTCTTCTTCCAGATGCAGTTTCATATCCAGAAGCACCTGCTGCAGCATCACCGTTTCGCGCAGCAACCGCTTGGCCTCATTGATGGTGATGATCCCATCGGCCATGGCCTCCTGATATTCGCTCATCAATGTGGCAAAGCGCTGGCTGAGCGCAATCACATCCGCATTGACGCCACCGCGGCGCGCCTCTGAGGCCGGGCTGGCCTGACAGTAGGACAAGGTGATGTTCTTCAGATCCGCCAGACCGGAAGTCACATGCGGGAAGGAGGCCGCAGCTTCCAGTTTGGCAACGGCGTCGACGGGCATGAACCGATCGACATGTTCGGCATTATCCGAGTAATACCGCCCCAACGTCGCCTTGGATTTTCCTGTGATCTGGCAGGCTGCCTCGATCCCCACATCCTTGACCAGAGCCTCGGTGTGCTTTTTTAGATAAGTACCTATGTCTGCCATATAAAATCTACCTGCATATGACCGCGACCCCATCGGGGAAGAAACGCGTTAATTTCCCATTCACGACACTTAAAGGAAATGCAAAGCTATTTCTATCCCTAAGGTTTTTAAGGGACTTACCGCGCTGTTCCGGGTCGCGAGACAGGGAAACGCGCTGGGGGCGGAGGCGTGTTTCGTGGGCCTTCGCTGGTGGGCAATTTCCGTCCAGTTGGCGCCCTGCCGCAGGTGTCATGTGGTTCGTTTCTCGGGTTGTTTCGCCGCGAACCGGCATCCGCGCGCAGGGCGTTTTATCCTCAGACCGAAAATGCCGTCAGCTCATCGGGCAATAGGTGAAGAAATGGTGAAGAAAACCGTTTCCTCCGACCGGCTCTGCGGCTAAATCAGCGCCATGGCCAAGCTTTACTTCCACTACTCCACCATGAATGCCGGCAAATCGACGGTGCTCTTGCAAGCCTCGCATAACTACCGCGAGAACGATATGGACACCTATCTGCTGACCGCAGCGCTGGACAACCGCGCCGGTCAGGGGCGGATCGCCTCCCGCATCGGGATCGGTGCCGAGGCTGACATCTTCCGGCCCGGTGAGAACCTGTTCGACAAAGTGACAGAGCGACTGGCAAGGGGCAGTGTTGCCAGCATCTTTGTCGATGAGGCGCAGTTTCTGTCGCCGGATCAGGTCTGGGATCTGGCGCGGGTGGTCGACGATCTGCGGGTGCCGGTTTTGTGCTACGGGCTGCGGGTCGATTTTCAGGGCAAACTGTTTCCCGGCTCCGCCACCCTGCTGGCGCTGGCCGATGAAATGCGCGAAGTCCGCACCATCTGCCACTGCGGTAAAAAGGCAACCATGGTGATCCGGCAGGATGAGAACGGCCAGACCATCACCGAAGGCGCGCAGGTGCAGATCGGCGGCAATGAAACCTATGTATCGCTCTGCCGTCGCCACTGGCGCGAGGCCACCGGCGATCTGCCCACCTCTGCTGTGGGCTGATCTGAAACGGCCTGCACCGAGCGGAGGCCGGGCGCGTCTGACGCAGCGCGGGGCGTTAGACGCCCCGACGCGATACGCTGGCGGTTACACAGGCAGTTACACGGGCGAAATCAACGGCCGACCAGCAAGGAAGGCGGCGACATTGTCCAGCGCCAGATGTCCCATGGCGCTGCGCACCTCCTCGGTGGCGGTGCCCAGATGCGGCAGCAGCGTGACCTGCTCCATCTGCCGCAGGGCCTCCGGCACCTCCGGCTCGAATTCATAGACATCCAGACCTCCCCCGCCGAGCGCGCCCGCCTGAAGGGCGGCGATCAGCGCCGCCTCATCCACCACCTCACCGCGCGAGATATTGATCAGCAGGGCATGAGGGCGCATCGCCGCCAGAACCTCCGCGCTGATCAAATGCCGCGTCTCCGCACCGCCGGGCACTGCAAGCACCAGCACATCCACCTGAGCCGCCAGAGCGGTCAGGCTATCCGCGCGCGACACCGGGAAGCCGGGTGATTTGTCGCTGCGCGCCAGATAGCTGACCGACATGCCAAAGCCGAAGTGACAGCGCCGCGCGATGGCCTCACCGATGCGGCCAAAGCCGACGATGCCCACATGTTTGCCTGTCAGATGCATCCCCAGCATCTGGGTGGGATGCCAGCCCTGCCAATCGCCGGAGCGGACCAGACGTTCGCCCTCGCCGGCACGGCGGGCGGTCATCAGCATCAACGTCAGCGCAATATCAGCGGTCGCATCGGTAACGGCGCCGGGGGTGTTGCTGACCACGATCCCGGCCCGGCGCGCGGCCGCCACGTCGATATGATTGAAGCCGACGCCGAAATTGGCCAGCAACCTGCACCGTGGCTGCGGCACGGCGGCAAAACTGCCTGCGTCGAACTGGTCCCCCAGGGTCGGCAGGACGATGTCGAAATCACGCAGCGCACGCTGGCGCTCATCGGCGTTCAAAGGGCTGGTCTGCTGGCGGATCTCGACATCGAATTCCGCCCGCGCACGCGCCTCAACCGCGGCTGTCATTGGCCGGGTAATCCAGAGTTTGCCGCTCAATGCATCCGCCCTCCCAATGGGACCGGTCCATCCGGACCAATCAGAACAATCTCTCCGGTGGCATCCGGCAGCCCCAGCACCAGCACTTCGGACATGAACTTGCCAATCTGGCGGGGCGGGAAATTCACCACGGCCATCACCTGTTTGCCCAGCAGCGTTTCCGCCGTGTAATGGGCCGTCACCTGCGCCGAGGTTTTCTTGATGCCGATGTCATCGCCGAAATCCACCCACATCTTGATCGCGGGTTTGCGAGCCTCGGGGTAGTCCTCGGCGCGCACCACCTCGCCCACGCGCACATCGACCTTGAGAAATTCGTCAAAACTGATGTCAGCCACGGGACAGCTCCCTCGACCGGTTGGTGGCTGCCGCCACGGCGCGGCGCAGCAACGGCGGAAAGCCGTCGGTCTCATCCATCAGCACCTCCAGCGCGGCCTGGGTCGTGCCATTGGGGCTGGTGACATTGACCCGCAGCTGCGCTGGCGTTTCCTCGGAGGCTTCTGCCAGGGCACCGGCCCCTGCGACGGTGGCCTTGGCCAGCTGCATCGCCAGATCGGCAGGCAGCCCCTCAGCCTCGCCAGCGGCGGCAAGGGTTTCGATCAGATGGAAAACATAGGCCGGGCCGGAGCCGCTGACGCCTGTGACCGCATCCATCTGCGCCTCGCTCTGCAATCGGACGGTCTGGCCGATGGCCTGTAACAGCGCATCGGCGCGATTTATATCCGCCTCGGTCGCGCGCATGTTGCCGATGAGCGCGGTAATGCCACGCCCGACGGCGGCAGGTGTATTCGGCATGGCGCGCACGATCGGCGTCTGCGCCCCCAGAAGCGATTCATAGGTGGCGATCGAGGTTCCGGCAGCAACCGAGATAAACAGCGTCTCGCCATTGCCCAGCTGTTGCAGCTGCGGCAGCGCCTCTCCCATCATCTGGGGTTTGACTGCAATCAGCACGATCCCCGGCGCCCGGTCACCGGCCTCTGGCAAGGGCGCATTGAGATGCACACCAGTCTGGCGCAGCCAGTCGGAAGGATTGGGATCAATCACCCAGACGGTATCCGGGTCAACACCCCGGTCAAGCCATCCGGCCAGCATTGCCGACCCCATCTTGCCGCAGCCCAAGAGCGCGATGCCCCGCGCTGCGATCTGTGATACCTGCATCTTTCCCCTCCCCTAATCGGATCTCCGGCACCATGCAGCGCCGGTTCGGGGAAAGGTTTACGCGCGCCCGTAAGCCTCTGCAATGGCGACCTGAAGCGCGTCGCGCGGCGACTGTCCGCCCCAGACCATCAGCTGGATTGCCGGGTAGTAGCGCTCGCAATTGGCGACAGCGGAGTTGATCAGCGTGTCGATCTGCTCCGGGCTTGCCACCTGTCCGCCGGTCAATACCAGCCCATAGCGATACAGCATCAGCTTGTGATCGGGCCAGAAGGTAAAGCCACCGGCCCAGCACTGATCATTCATCTCGTTGATCAGCTCGTAGAGCCGCGGCAGCTGTTCCTTCGGCGGCTCCATCTCAAAGCTGCATACCATCCGCAGGGTTTCTTCATAGCCGGACCACGCCAATGTCAGCGAATAGGTGCGCCACTGGCCTTCCACCGCCATGGCGATCTGATCGTCGCCTATGCGGTCAAAGTCCCAATCGTGGTCCGAGGCCAAGTGTTCGACGATGTCGATAGGGTGAATTTCGTCTTCCAGAAAATGTTCGGAAAGAGCCATGTTGCCACCTCTCTGATCTCTAGCAAAAGAGATGCGGGGCACCCCCAATTGCTAGCGGCCTGCTCAATAAGGAGAGGGATTTACCCGTCCTCCTACCAGATATGGTGGAGGCACCAAGGCCGTCTGGCAACCCTTTATTTGGGGATAACTGCAATAAGTTGTGGACGAAAGGCGATGACCCTCAAAATATCGTGACAGTGCTGTGAAGAGAGGCAGCTGCGGGATCCTGCTGCGCCGGGTGGGAGTCTGCGACGCGGGCTTGGTCGCAAAAATGGCGCGCCACCCGGACCGGGCCGCACGCCAGCAAATGTTGCAGATCGGATATTTCAGCGCCGGGCGGCGGGCTGTGCCTGCCGCTCAGCCCTGGAACCGGATCACGCGGATTTATCCGCTTCCAGCGCGTCGAGCCGGGCCTTCAGCGCTTCGTTTTCTTCACGCGCCTTCTGGGCCATGGCGCGCACGGCGTCGAACTCCTCGCGGGTCACGAAATCGCGATCGGCCAGCCAACGGTCGATCAGCCCCTTCATGGCGGTCTCTGCCTCTTCCCGCGCGCCATGGGCCACACCCATCGCGTTGGTCATCAGCTGGGAAATATCATCCATGATCTTGTTGCGCGTCTGCATTGTCTTCTCCATGTCTGCCTTGACCCCTATATGGTCATCAACACCGGCGGCGGCAAGCCGTTGACACCGCAGCCCCCGCAAAGGCATTGACGGCACATGCACGCATTCATCCTCCAATTCCCCGATCTGACCCCGGAAATCTTCACAATTGAGCTGTTCGGCAGCCAATTCGCGCTGCGCTGGTACGCGCTGGCCTATATCGTCGGGATTGTCATCGCCTGGCGGCTGGCGGTCGCGGCGCTGCGGCGCCCCGCGCTCTGGCCCCACGCACAGCCCCCGATGAAACCGCAACAGGTCGAAGATCTGCTCACCTGGATCATCCTCGGCGTCATTCTGGGCGGACGGCTTGGCTATGTGCTGTTCTATCAGCCCGGCTACTACCTTCAGAACCCGGCCGAGATCCTGCGCATCTGGCAGGGGGGCATGGCCTTTCATGGCGGTCTCCTGGGGGTGATCATTGCCACCTGGATTTATGCGCTGCGCCACCGGATCCCGCGCCTTCAGATCGCTGATCTGGTGGCACATACGGTGCCGCCGGGCCTCTTGCTGGGCCGACTTGCCAACTTCAACAACGCCGAGCTCTGGGGGCGGGCAACCGATCTGCCCTGGGGGGTCGCCTTTCCCGGGCGCGCGGCGCAGTCCTGCGGGCAGGCACTGGGGGAGATCTGTGCGCGCCACCCGTCCCAGCTCTATGAGGCGCTGCTGGAAGGGCTGATCCTTGGTGCGGTGCTCTTGTGGCTGGTCTACCGGCGCGCGGCGCTGACCCACCCAGGCCGGGTGACCGGCGTGTTTCTGGCAGGCTATGGCGCGGCGCGCTTCGCGGTTGAATTCATGCGCCAGCCCGACGCCCAATTCGTAACCGCAGAGAACCCCTTGGGGCTGGCCTGGCATATCGGCGGCTACGGTCTGACCATGGGACAGCTGCTGTCGCTGCCGATGATCGCCATCGGCCTCATTCTGGTGCTGCGCAGCCGACGCATGGCGGTGATTCCGGCATGAGCCTGAGCGACCATATCACTGCCCGCATCCGTGCCGAGGGGCCGATTTCGGTCGCGGATTACATGGCCGAGGCGCTGCTGCATCCAAGCTATGGCTATTACACCACCCGCGACCCGCTGGGGGCCAAGGGGGATTTCACCACAGCCCCGGAAATCAGCCAGATGTTCGGAGAGCTGATCGGACTGGCGCTGGCACAATGCTGGCTGGATCAGGGCCAACCTCAGCGGTTCACATTGGCCGAACTGGGTCCCGGTCGCGGCACGCTGATGGCTGATCTGCTGCGCGCCACGAAAGGCGTGCCCGGGTTTCACGCCGCCATGCAGATTGCCCTGCTGGAGGCCTCCCCCACCCTGCGCGCCCGTCAGGCGAGGCAACTGGCAGGCCATGACCCGGTCTGGTACCCGAATATCGCCGAGCTGCCCGAGCAACCGCTGTTTCTAATCGCAAATGAGTTCTTTGATGCGCTGCCGGTGCGGCAATTTCTGCGCGATGGCGATGGCTGGCGCGAAAAATCAGTGGGTCTTCAGGATGGCACGCTCAGCTTTGGCCTTGGCGCGGTGGCGCCACAGCCCGCGCTGGCGCATCGCCTCGAGGACACCCGCGACGGTGATCTGGTCGAGCTGTGTGAAGCCGCGCAACCGATGGTTCAGACCATCGCCACCCGGATCGCCCGCTACGGCGGAACCGCGCTTATTGTCGATTACGGCGATTGGCGTTCGCTGGGGGATACGTTGCAGGCCCTGCGCGCCCATGCGCCAAGCGATCCGCTGAAGGATCCGGGCAGCGCCGATCTGACCACCCATGTCGATTTCGAAGCGCTTGCACTGGCTGCGAAATCTGCGGGCTGTGCCTATAGTCGGCTGACCCCGCAAGGCGTGTTTCTGGAGCGTCTGGGCATCACCGATCGGGCACAGGCGCTGGCGGCGCGGCTAAACGGCGACGCGCTGCAATCTCTGATTGCGGCGCATCGACGGTTGACGCATCCTGAGGAAATGGGAAACCTGTTCAAGATACTGGGGATTTTCCCCGAAGAGACCGCACCCCCACCGGGATTGAACGCATGACGCTGGAAATTCTCATCTCCGAGCTGCTCAATGGCACCAAACACGGCTTCTTTACCCGTCGCGGCGGGGCCTCTTCGGGTATTTTTGCCGGATTGAATTGCGGGCTTGGCTCGTCGGATCAGCGCGAAGCGGTGCAGATCAACCGGATGCGCGTCGCCGCAGCGATGGAGGCATCGCCCGAGGCGCTTGGCCGGGTGAATCAGGTGCATTCCGCCAATGTCCTGACCATCTCCGATCCCCGGCAGGACAATATTCAGGGCGATATTCAGGCTGATGCCATGGTCACCAATGTGCCCGGCGTGGTGCTGTCGATCCTGACCGCCGACTGCCAGCCGGTTCTGTTTCACGACCCGGAGGCCAATGTGGTCGGCGCAGCTCATGCCGGGTGGCGCGGCACGCTTGATGGCGTGCTGGAGGCCACATTGGACGCGATGGAACAGCTGGGCGCGCGGCGGCAGGCCACCCGCGCGGTTATCGGCCCGTCGATCTCGCAGCGCGCCTATGAGGTCGGCCCTGAGTTCTTTGACGACTTCATGATGCAGGATCCGGAAAACGCACGGTTCTTTGCCAATGGCGAGGGCGATCGCTACCTCTTTGATCTGCCCTCCCTGGGTCTGCACAAACTGCGCAGCGCCGGAGTGGCCGAGGCCGCATGGACCGGACATTGCACTTACTCCGACCCGGAACGGTTCTATTCCTTCCGCCGCGCGACCCATCACAAAGAGGTCGACTACGGGCGCCTGATCTCCTGCATTCGCCTGTAGGCGCCGCGACCTGCAATTCGCGGCCCAATGTGACCACCGAAGCGCGCCCGCGCGGGGGCTGAGTGCGCGCGGATCACTGCGGCGTTCCTGTGATTTCCACAGATCGGCCACATTCCCGGCGCATTGGCAGGCGACAAAAGACGGGACTAAAGCGCGGGCCGCAGAATGCTGCCCCGCTCCTACAGGAGACGCCTCATGAAACCAAAATCGCGCTTCATCAAATCCATTGTAGCTGCCGCCAAGACCGAAGAGGTGCGCCTACCCTGGACGCGTGGCGCCACCCGGCAGATCGCGATTGAGCGGCGTCGCGAGACTCTCCGGCGCCCGGCCCAGGCCAAGAGCGCCTGAGATCATTGAAGAGGCGTCCCTGCAATCTCGACGGCCCCCTCTCACGACGGGGCCGGGAATACCCGCCTGACACCGTCCACCGGTGATCACCTCCGGCGGCGGCCTCTGCCCAAGACAGGACCGCCGCATTTACCTGCCCGATTGGGCGCATTGCCCCGGACCGCGCGTATTGCGACCGGGGCGCCCGACAGGGACCAAGCGATTCCGGCGCGCCTTCTGCTCATCGCGCTGCCGGGGTTGATGCAAGTACAGTCATGAGAGAGGCACGTTCGCCATGACCATACCCCAGTCGCTGCGACGCGCAGCTGCCAATGCGGTCGAAGCCAATGCTCTGCTACAGGACCCTGCTGCCCAGCGCGGCGGGACCCGGCCACAGCTGCGCCGTTACGATGTCTGTAGCCTGCTGCCAAACGGCCAGATCGCCGAGACACGCCATGTCGCACCGTCGCTGCCATTGTTCGAAGACGCCTTTACCGCCTTTTGCCGCGGATCCCTGATCGAGACCACGCAGGGGCCCATTGCAATCGAGGATCTGCTGCCGGGCGATGAGCTGATCACCTTTGATGGCGATCCCCTCCCCCTGTTGTGGAAAGGCAGCACCAGCCTTGTCCCATCGCGCAGCGGGCAGCACGGTCGCAGCCACCGGCTGACCAGCTTTACCGCCGATAGCCTTGGCGAGGCAAAGCCGATGTCGACGGTTGTCGCAGGCCCCGCCGCGCGGCTGTTGCAACGGGCACCTCTGCCGGGGATCAAGCTGGACAATGCCGCCTCGCTGGTTCCGGTGCAGCAATATCATGACGGGATGAGTATTTTCGAAACCGCGCCCCCGACCGCCGTGGACCTCTTTCATCTGTGCCTGCCGCGCCATGCGGCGATCAGTGTCGGCGGTCTGCCGTTCGAAACCTATCACCCCGGCCCGGAGGCCCTGAAACTGGTGAGCCACGCCATCCGCACGCTCTATCTGAACCTGTTTTCGCATGTCGAATCGATCGCAGGCTTCGGCCCGCTGGCCTATCCCCGGATCCTGCTGCAAGATCCCGATATGAATTAAGCCGGGTCCGCCGACCGCTGCGGCGGTCGCCCCAAACGAAAAAAGCGCCCGCATTGCGAGGCGCTTTTTCTGATCAGACTGGCCTGACCGATTTCTGCGAGGCTCTGCCCCTCAGGCTTCGCGCGCGAGCCGTTGCTCCAGCACATCAAAGGGAACGCCGGGTTCGTCCTTGGCCCCCCGGATCACCAGCGACGTCTTGACGCTGGCCACATTCGGCGTCGTCAGCAGATCGCCGGTCAGAAAGCTCTGGAAGGTGCTGAGATCGGGCGCGACGCATTTCAGGATGAAATCCACCTCGCCGTTCAGCATGTGGCACTCGCGCACCAGCGGCCAGTCGCGGCATTTCGCTTCAAAGGCGCTCAGCTCGGCCTCGGCCTGGCTTTCCAGCCCCACCATGGCAAAGACCTGCACCTCGAACCCCAGTTCGCGTGCGTTGACCTCGGCATGGTATCCGCGGATCAGCCCGGCCTCCTCAAGCGAGCGCACCCGGCGCAGGCACGGCGGTGCGGAAATACCCACACGCTTGGCCAGTTCAACATTGGTCATACGACCGTCGGCCTGTAACTCCGACAAAATCTTGCGATCAATCGGATCAAGGCGTGTTGTGACCATCTGGAAGCTCCTGTTGAATTTTCCGTTTGTTATACCAGCATCCGTAGCGCACGCAATATTATTTCAGACGCGCGCAACAATATTTGCCGTTGATAAGATGAGACCTCAGCATCTTAGCCCAGGCATCAAAACCGGGGGCATCCGACATCGCTGAAGCCGGGGCTTTAAGACATCGCCGGGTGCAGTTATATGCATTGCCTGACGGCGGCAAGACCGCCCTTTCATCGACTGGGGAAATGAGATGAGCGACACGCGCCACACCAAGGTTCTGATCATCGGGTCCGGCCCGGCAGGCTACACCGCCGGCGTCTACGCCAGCCGCGCCATGCTGGAGCCGATTCTGGTTCAGGGCATTGAGCCGGGCGGCCAGCTGACCACGACTACCGAGGTAGAGAACTGGCCTGGCGACACCGAGGTTCAGGGCCCGGATCTGATGGTGCGGATGCAGGAGCACGCCAAGACGATGGGCTGCGAGATCATCGGGGACATCATCACCGATCTCGACACCACCTCGCGCCCATTCGTGGCCAAGGGTGACAGCGGCACCGTCTACACCGCCGATGCGGTCATTCTGGCAACCGGCGCGCGCGCCAAATGGCTCGGCCTGCCGTCCGAGGAGAAGTTCAAGGGCTTTGGCGTCTCCGCCTGCGCGACCTGCGATGGTTTCTTCTATCGCGGCCAGGAGATTGTGGTGATCGGTGGCGGCAATACCGCTGTGGAAGAGGCGCTGTTCCTGACCAATTTTGCCTCCAAGGTGACGCTGATCCACCGCCGCGACGAGCTGCGCGCAGAGAAAATCCTGCAAGACCGCCTGATGAAGAACGAGAAGATTGAGCCGCTGTGGTTTCACCAGCTGGAAGAGGTGATCGGCACCGAGAACCCGCTGGGCGTCGAGGGCGTGCGGGTGAAGAACGTGAAGACCGGCGAAATCACCGAAATCTCCTGCAAGGGCGTCTTTGTCGCCATCGGCCATGCGCCTGCCAATGAATTGGTCAAGGACGTGCTGGAAACCCACAATGGCGGCTATGTGAAGGTAACGCCCGGCACCACCGAAACCTCCATCCCCGGCATTTTTGCCGCTGGTGACCTGACCGATCACAAATATCGTCAGGCGGTGACCTCCGCCGGCATGGGCTGCATGGCGGCGCTGGATGCCGAACGCTTCCTCGCAGAGCAGGAGTGAGCGCGGTGGCGCATGATTTCGACACCCAGAAGGCCGAGACATTCTCGGCCTTCTCCGATTTGCAGGCCGAGGGTGACCTGCCGTTTGAGGCGGATCTTGATCTGTTCTTTGTCGCTGAAGAGGCCAAGGACTGGATGCCCCTTGCCGAGGCACTGGCCGATCTGGGCTTTTATACCCAATGGGCAGAGGCCGAGGGCGATGATCCCGCCACATTGATCGCGACGATGCCCGAACAGATCCTGTCCGCATCAGCGATCTGGATGGTCGAAGAGGTCGCAACCCGGACTGCACTTGACCATGGGTTTCGGCCAGACGGCTGGGGATTTGCCGAGGATTGAGCCCAAGGCAGCCCCGGCTGCCAGACCCCTGTCCCGGCCCGTCGGAGACAACAGACCGCCCGTTCCGCTTGCGTTGCAATAGGGGAACGGCGGTCTTTTTCACGAAACTCAAAAGGGTTTTGACTTTGCTGCGACTGCAAAGCATGACATGTGTTCACCCGTGAACACACTTTGAGTCGACCCGATGCCATCCCGATCCACACCACTCAGCCATGAGGACGAAGACCTGCTCTTTCGTATCCTCAGCCAGCTCGACAAGGCGCCAGACGCCTCGCAGCGGGCGACGGCGACGGCTGTCGGGATATCACTTGGGCGGCTCAATGCACATCTACGCGCAGCCGCAGAAGCCGGTCTTGTCAAGGTCAGCCATCGCGCAGGTCCCGACAAACGTCAACGCTTCGCCTATGCGCTTACCACCCGAGGTGCTGCCGAAAAAATCCGGCTCACCGATCAGTTTCTCGCCCGCAAGTTCGCCGAATACGACGCGCTTCACGCTGAACTCACTGGGACCACCAGTGGCCTCGTCCCCTTCAAGTACAGGACCAAGTTGATGCAGAATAATCTTGCCCCCATCCCGGAGCTTTATGTCTCCTATGACTCCGCCCAAAAGCTGAAGGTCGAGGCCGCAGAGCTGAAGAGCCATGACCTGAGCCCGCGCCAGATCTGCGATCTGGAGCTGCTGATGAACGGCGGCTTCAACCCGCTGAAAGGGTTTCTGAGCGAAGCAGACTACAACGGCGTCGTCGAAAACATGCGCCTTGCGGACGGCACCCTCTGGCCGATGCCGATCACGCTGGATGTGTCCGAGGATTTTGCCGCATCGCTGGAAATCGGCGAAGACATCGCCCTGCGCGATCAGGAAGGTGTCATCCTTGGCACCATGACCGTGACCGATCGCTGGGAGCCGAACAAATCGCGCGAAGCCGAAAAGGTGTTCGGCGCCGATGATGACGCCCATCCGGCGGTCAACTACCTGCATAACACCGCAGGCAAGATCTATCTGGGCGGCCCGGTGACCGGCATCCAGCAGCCCGTCCACTATGATTTCCGCGGACGTCGCGACACTCCGAACGAGCTGCGCGCCTATTTCCGCAAACTGGGCTGGCGCCGCATCGTGGCCTTCCAGACCCGCAACCCGCTGCATCGGGCACATCAGGAACTGACCTTCCGCGCCGCGCGCGAGGCACAGGCCAACCTGCTGATCCACCCGGTTGTCGGCATGACAAAACCGGGCGACGTCGATCATTTCACCCGCGTCCGCTGCTACGAGGCGGTGCTGGACAAGTATCCGGCGGCCACCACATCCATGTCGCTCTTGAACCTGGCAATGCGTATGGCCGGCCCGCGCGAGGCGGTCTGGCACGGGCTGATCCGCAAAAACCACGGCTGCACCCATTTCATCGTTGGTCGCGATCACGCAGGCCCCGGCAAGAACTCCGCCGGTGAAGATTTCTACGGCCCTTATGATGCGCAGGATCTGTTCCGCGAGCATCAGGAAGAAATCGGCATCGAAATGGTCGACTTCAAACACATGGTCTATGTGCAGGAACGCGCCCAATACGAACCCAACGACGAGATTGAAGATCGCGACAATGTCACCATCCTGAACATCTCCGGCACCGAACTGCGCCGTCGCCTGCAAGAAGGCCTGGAGATCCCCGAGTGGTTCTCCTTCCCCGAGGTTGTGAATGAGCTGCGCAAGACCAAGCCGCCACGTTCCAAGCAGGGCTTCACCGTATTCTTCACCGGGTTCTCCGGCTCCGGAAAATCCACCATTGCAAATGCTCTGATGGTCAAGCTGATGGAAATGGGTGGCCGTCCGGTGACGCTGCTCGATGGCGACATCGTGCGGAAAAACCTCAGCTCCGAACTGGGCTTCTCGAAAGAGCACCGCGACCTCAACATCCGCCGCATCGGCTATGTGGCCTCCGAGATCACCAAGAACGGCGGCATCGCCATCTGCGCGCCGATCGCGCCTTATGCCACTACCCGCCGCGCCGTGCGTGAGGATGTGGAGCAGTTCGGTGCTTTCCTGGAGGTGCATGTTGCGACCTCGATCGAGGAATGCGAGCGCCGCGACCGCAAGGGTCTCTACAAGCTGGCTCGTGAAGGAAAGATCAAGGAATTCACAGGGATTTCCGATCCCTATGATGTCCCCGTTGATCCGGAGCTGCGTGTCGAGACCGAGAATGTCGACGTCGACAACTGCGCCCATCAGGTTCTGCTGAAGCTGGAGAACATGGGGCTGATCGCAGGCTGATCCACCCGCAAGACTGACAGAAGGCCGCCCGATCGGGCGGCCTTTTTCGCCTCACGCATGGGGTTAAAGGCTGGCCCGAAGCGCCTCCGCCGCGCGGCGCTCGATACTGCCATATCGCGCAGCCTCCGGCTTAAGCGCCCTGAGCGTCGGCAGCCGCGCCGTGTAATCATCCTGCGATATCATCGCGATGGCCGCGCGTATCTCTTCGCCGGTAGAGCAGATCATCATTCCGGCAGGATCGAAGAAATCGCTGATATTCGGGCAGCCCCAATAGATCGGCACCGTTTCGCAGAGAACCGCGTCGATGAGCTTCTCTGAGAAATAATTCCGTTCGCGGACATTCTCGATCACCACACTATAGCGGTAGGGCGCCAGCCCGTCGGATTTTGCCTCAAACGGCTGGTATCCCCGCCCGAGGATGGCCACCTCGGGCGTGCTGCGCCTCAGATGTTCGACCACGTCATGGCGCAGCTTGTGGCCCGGATGGTTCCGCTTGGCTGAGGCGATGATCGAAAGATCGGCACGTTTCTCTATCGCCAGCTCCTGCCACTCAGGCACCCATGTGGTGCCGAAGGGCAGGAAAAGCCCGTTGCCAATGCCCGCCAGCAAGTCCTCATTATAGCTGAACACCCGAAAGAACCGCCGCCAGGTCCAGGGCAGCAGCCGGTGGTGCAACGACGACATGATTTTGGGCTCCATCACCATCATGGAGATCCCCGCCCGACAGGGCCAGCGCCCCGGCAGGTGCATTCCGGTTTTTGCCCAGACAATCAGATGGTCTTGCGCTGCAAGATCCGAGACCCGCCCGCCGATCAGATCGCCGGGGCAACCGAACGGCCAGTGCAGGCTTGCAAGCTCGCGATTGGCAAAGGCCCGGTTCAGCTTTGCCCCATAGGGCACCACCGCAATGGCAGGCTCGCGCGTCACAGTCCGCCCTCTGTCAGCCGAGGTCTGGCAGATCTACGGTGCCGCGCATCAGAACATAGCCACTGCCCGCCACCCGCACGCCCTCAATCGCATCCGCCGGGCCAACCCGCGTCACCACAGCCTGACCGGGACGGCCAAGGCCATGTCCCTGCTCGGCGATGAAACGGTCGGACTCCATCAGACCGTGGTGCCACAGATAGGCGGCCATGGCGCCGGTCGCCGAGCCTGTAAATGGATCCTCCGGCGGGCTCGGCGGGGCCATCAGCAGCCGCGAGAATGTGTCCCCCTCGGCGGTGGCACCGCTCAAGGTCACCAGAAACGGTTCCATCATGTCGATTCCGTCGGCACCCATTGCCGCCCCCAGCCGGGCCAGCGCCGGCACATCCAGCGTCGCGGCCTCAAGCGCGGCACGGTCCCGCAACACCGTGATACAGAACGGCAATCCGGTCGACACCCGCTGCGGTCGGCCAACAATCGCCTCCACCGGCAGCGAAACCGCCGCCGCGACCAGCTGCGGATCGGCAAAGGCGCCGAATTCTGGCGCGATCTGGGTCATTTCAATGAGATCATCCGCCATGCTCACCCGCACCAGACCGGCTCCGGTCTCCAGCGTGATCGCATCGCCCTCCATCAGGCCACGGTCGCGCAAGGCTGCCACGGTGGCAATGGTCGGATGGCCTGCAAAAGGGATCTCGCGGCTGGCGAGGAAATAGCGCACCCGCACATCGGCAACCTGTGACGGGCCGGTGAAGGTGCATTCCACCAGCGAGGTCTCGCGCACATAGGCCATGCAGATCTCATCGCTCAGCCCGGCGCCGCCATGGACCACCGCGCAGCCGTTGCCACCAAAGGCCCGGCCCGAAAAGGCATCTACCCAGTCAAAATCGTATCGCAATGTACCCTCCCCGGCGTGATCACGGTCCTGCGTCAGCAAGATCACGCCGCACGCGGCATCGCAAGCGGATTTGGGTCCGGAGTTGCCGCCTGCCCCTTTGATTGCACCTGCGCGCAGCGCCTGCCGGACAGCCTGAGAGCCCCGCCGCAGCTGTCACCCGCCCAACAAAAAGGGCGCCATGGGTATGGCGCCCGATCCGCTTGCAATCACCTGCGCTGGCGTTGCTCACGCCGTGCGGCAATATCTATTAGTGCACCGGCACCGGCGCATAATCATGCTGCCGCGCCAGAACAAAGGCCATTTTCCGGTCGCTGACCAGGGCCAGCTGTTCACCAGCGGCATCATGCACCGCATAGAGGTGGCTGCGACCGGCGGCACCGGCCTGAACCTCCGCAGGGAGATCCGCGACATCAACCGCCTTGACATAGACAATGCGGCTGTCGGCATCGTTGAACTGATAGGCTGTATGCATCTGTCTTACCCCTTCTTGATATTGATCGTCTGAACCACGGTTTCGGGCCGCGATCGGGTCAGGTCGACATGCAAGAGGCCATTTTCCATAATGGCCTCCCCCACCTCGACCCCATCCGCCAGCACAAACATGCGCTGAAACTGCCGCGCGGCAATGCCCCGGTGCAAAAACACCCGGCCATCGCTGTCATCGCTCTGGCGTCCCCGGATGACCAGTTGACGGTCCTCGACAGTGATCGCCAGATCCGCCTCGCCGAAGCCGGCCACCGCCAGCGTGATGCGATAGGAATGATCTGAGGTTTGTTCGATATTATAGGGAGGATAGCCCTCGTTCCCGGATTTGGCCGAGCGTTCCAACAGGCGTTCCAGCTGCTCAAATCCCAACATATGCGGATACGAGCCAAGTGTGAGTTTAGACACGGGTTTCGTCCTTGATTCTAAAGCGACGTATGGTGACGGCCCCATTATGGCGACCGCTTCCCTAAGAATATGGATGTTTTATCTGTTTTCACAAGCCCAAGGCACCGCGGCGCTGGCGCAAAAGCCTCTAAAAGCGTAATATTCGCCAAAGATTAACCCGCCAGCCGACGAGTCGCCAATGAACGCACCAACCGATATCTCCATGAAAACCGACGATGTTTTACAGGTGGAGCTGGAGGTCTTTCGCAGGCAACACCGCGATCTGGACGAAGCAATCGTGGCCCTGCAGGAGCGCGGGACCAGCGATCAGCTGACCATTCAGCGATTGAAGAAGCAGAAGCTGATCCTGAAAGACAAGATTGCCTTGATCGAAGACCGGCTGACACCGGATATCATCGCCTGATCCCCCATCCAGCCAACGCGCCCGACAGCTCCAATGCCGCATTGCGCGATGCACAGGGTTCTCTATAGTGCGCGCTTCCTCCAACCCAGCGGGTTCGCAGGCCCGCGGCATGACAGGATCCGAGCCTATGCCAGAGCATACCGCCGACATCAAAGTGGGCATCATCATGGGCAGTCAGTCCGACTGGCCAACCATGAAAGAAGCCGCCACCCTCCTCGACGAACTGGGCGTGCCTTATGAGGCAAAGATCGTCTCGGCCCATCGCACCCCGGACCGGCTGTGGAGCTACGGCAAATCTGCCGCCGAACGTGGTCTGCAGGTGATCATCGCAGGCGCCGGCGGGGCCGCCCACCTCCCCGGTATGGTCGCGTCGAAAACCCGCGTTCCGGTGGTTGGTGTGCCGGTTCAGACCCGCGCCCTCTCCGGTGTTGATTCGCTTTATTCCATCGTGCAGATGCCCAAGGGCTTCCCGGTTGCGACCATGGCCATCGGCGCCGCCGGTGCAGCAAATGCCGGATTGATGGCCGCCGGAATTCTGGCCTTGCAGGATCCCGAACTTGCCCGGCGTCTCGACGACTGGCGCGCGGCTCTTTCCGCTTCGATCCCAGAGGAACCGGTTGATGACTGATCGTTTGAACACAGGCGCCACCATCGGCATTCTCGGTGGTGGCCAGCTGGGCCGCATGTTGTCGGTCGCCGCCTCCCGTCTCGGCTTTCGCACGCATATCTTCGAGCCGAGTGCAAATCCCCCGGCCGCAGATGTCGCCCATAAGGTGACAACCGCGAGCTATGAGGACGCGGACGCGCTGGCAGGCTTTGCCGCCTCTGTTGATGTGATCACCTATGAGTTCGAGAACATCCCGACGTCGGCGCTGGACCTGCTGGAACAGCACAAACCCATCCGCCCCGGCCGTGAGGCCCTGCGGATCAGCCAGGACCGGTTGACCGAAAAGACCTTTCTGCAGGATCTCGGCCTGAGCACCGCAGCTTTTGCCGATATTGCCGATCAGGCCAGCCTCGACGCGGCGCTGGCAACAATCGGCACCCCTTCGATCCTGAAAACCCGCCGCTTCGGTTATGACGGCAAGGGGCAGGCCCGGATCAAGGCGCCTGAAGACGCAGCCACCGCGCTGAGCGAGATGGCAGGCGCCCCTTCGATCCTGGAAGGGTTTGTCACCTTCAGCCATGAGATTTCAGTGATCGCCGCGCGCGGCGTCAGCGGCGAGATCGCCTGTTTTGATCCCGGTGAGAACGTTCACCGCGACGGCATTCTTCATACAACGACAGTGCCCGCGCGCCTCAGCGCCGGACAGCGTATGGACGCGGTCCTGATGGCAGGCAAGATCCTGAATGCGCTGGAATATGTGGGCGTCCTCGGGGTCGAACTCTTTGTCACGCCACAGGGGTTGATCGTGAATGAAATCGCTCCCCGGGTGCATAATTCCGGCCATTGGACGCAGAATGGCTGCACCGTAGATCAGTTTGAACAACACATCCGCGCAATTGTTGGCTGGAGCCTTGGCGATGGGCAGCGGCACTGCGATGTGGTGATGGAGAACCTGATCGGTGCCGATGTGGACCGGATCCCTGAGCTGGCTCAGGAAACCCGCTGCGCCATCCATCTCTACGGCAAGACCGAAGCCAAGCCGGGCCGCAAGATGGGCCATGTGAACCGGGTGCAACTGCCACAGACCTGACCAATTGGGGCTCTGCCCCAAACCCGGGATATTTTGAGCCAGAAGATGGCGGCAGGGCAGTAAAAGCGGCCCCGCCGGTTTTACGCGCCGCAAAGAGGGCCATCCGGCCTGATGCGCGGCGCTCTCCTCCCGGCGACGCGGCGGATCTGTCAGACCAGAAAGCGGCCTGCCACATCGCCGTTCATATAGCTGACCCTGCCGCCCGAGAGCGTGGCTGCAACACCACCCTGGGCGTCAAGGATCACGAGATCGGCGCGTTGTCCGGGCCTTAGCTCTCCGCGGTCCTCCAGCCCGAGGATACGCGCCGGGCCTGCTGACACCAGCCTCCAGGCTGAGGCAAAATCCAGAACACCGGTTTTCTCAAGCATCAGAGCCGCCCGGCGCGGACTGGGGTAGTGATAGTCGGAGGCGAGCGCATCGCAGAGCCCCATGGCGATCAGATCAAGCGCCGAGGCATTGCCCTTGTGTGAGCCTCCGCGCACCACATTGGGTGAGCCGAGGATGACAGGGTCGCCCGCTGATGTCGCGGCCTCTGCGGCCTCCATTGTTTCGGGAAACTCGGAGATCCGCGCGCCGCGGTGGCGCCAGGTGATGCGGTCATCCGCTGTATGGTCATCATGGCTGCCCAAACAGACGCCTGCGGCCTGAAGCTTTGCGGCCAGCTGATCCAGCGCCGCGGGCACTTCGGGTCTGCGGGCATGCATCTGCTGCAACATCTGCCAGTGAACCTCCGGATTACGCCCTGCCTTGAGCGCCTGGCCGGTCAACCGGGGGGGCTTTTTTCCTTGCGCAAGCCGGTCATGAGGTAGGTGATCGTTGAAGACGACATAGGGGACCTGCCACCCCGCGATCTGTGACGGCAGATCATCGTAGGCCTCCAGCAGGTGGATTTCAAACCGCAGCTGCGGAATCAGATCGGTAACGACACGGGGTTTTGCGGATTTGATCCCTTCAAAGACCTGATCTGCAAAGTCGGGACCGCGCAGCCCCCCCTCCCAGGAGTAGAACTGGGCAAGAACACCGGTTGTGATGCCGTTTGCCGCCAGTTCTGCCTCTGCGGCGATCACCCCTTCGACCATCTGTTTCATGGCACCGCGCCGGGGCGCGAGGTGACGTTCGAACCCATCGCCGTGACAGTCAACGATCCCAGGAAGGATCCGATATCCGGTCAGGTCAATCTGCCGCCCCGCCCGCTCGGCCTGGATCCGACCTGCTGCCAGCGCCAGCACGCCACCGCGCTCCATCCCGTCCGGGCGCAGTACATCTGCACCGGTCAATGTCAGTTCAAGCGTGCTCATGGCCGGGCCTCCCCTTGCAGCTGATCCCCATCGGCGCTGCACCGACCACCGGCACAGGCCTCCTCTATTTCACCCGTGATGGACTCAAACCATGTCAGATCGGGGTCAAAGCGCCCCCTGTCGAGGAAATGCAACGCCTGCGCAATAACCTGCGGATTATTCATCATGAAAGTATGGGTCACGGGCAACACGATGTGATCCGCCATGCCCTCCAGATATGTGCTCTGCACCGACACCTTGCCGTCATCCGGCCCCGGAATGATGGCCGAAAACACCGGGTTGAGCGAGAAGCGCCCGGCGATGATCCCAACCGGGAAACTGGCAGCAGGCAGCTGGTTGGGCAGGCTGTCCTCGCCGGTTCCCAGCTGCAGCCCCGCAGGCCCGTTCAACAGGCCAAAGACCTCCCAATCGCCCAGTTCGTCCACCAATTCGCTGCCGTGGTTGGGAGGGGCCAGCATCACCACCCGCCCCAGCGCCTCTGGCCGGTTTTCCCGCAACCAGTGGCGCAGCAGGATGCCGCCCATCGAATGGGTGATAAAGTGGATCTGCTCGCCTTGTGATATCTGCTCCGCACATTGCCCGACCGCATCCGGCAGCGTCTCCGCGGCAAGCACCGCCACCGGTTTGTCGGTTGACGGGTACCCGGGTGTCACGACCTTGACGCCGCGCGCCTCCAGCACCTGCCCCATAACCGCCAGCGAGATTTCGCTGCGCGCCAGACCGTGCAGCAGGATCGCGCAATCTGCACGGGCCAATCCCGGAGCAAGACACAGGATCGCGGCGACACATGCCGAAATACTGGCTAAGAAGGTGGTGGAATGTCGGGTCATTGTGCTCGCGGTCTCAAGGGGTCGTGACACCGCAGATAGGGGCATTTCACCTCAACGGAAAGAGCAGACCGCGATTCCCAGAGCCGTGACGCGGCGCCTTAGCCCTCTTTGCCCGCCGGGATGCCCGCCGCCCGCCTGCGCCCCGGCCCAGACAGGACGACGATTGCAATACCGCCCAGAACAGAGATCGCGCCAATGGTCAGCTGCAGGCCAATCACCTCTCCCAGCACAACCGCACCGGCAAGGATCGCGATCACCGGCACCGACAGCTGAACCGTGGCAGCCACGGCGGGCGCAAGCTGTGGCAAGACGTGATACCAGAGCGCATAGCCAAGGCCCGAGGTTACTGCGCCGGACACAATGGCCAGCACCACGCCCCATGGAGAGATGACGATGTCCGCGCCGAAGATCAGCACCGCGGGCACCATGATCACGCTCGCCGCCGCGAAATTCACAGCCGTTGCCGCCAGTGGTGCCTTTGCGCCCCGTCCGAGCAGACTGTAGCCCGCCCATCCAAGACCGCCCAGCGCCATCAGGCATGAGGCCCCCAGCGGCGCCGCTGGCACACCGTCGGTCGGCCAGACCACCGCAGCAAGCCCGACCAGAGCAATTGCCGCGCCAGCGATCTGCCCCGGCGCGACCGGACTGCCCCGCAGCGCCCCCCACAGGAACATCGACACCTGCACCACGCCGAACAGGATCAGCGCGCCAAGCCCTGCATCCAGGTCCTCATAGGCGATGGAGAACCCGACGATATAGGTCGTAAGCGCCGCCGCCCCCCAGAAGGTCTGGCGTCGATCACGTCTCAGCGACAGCCCGCTGAGGGCACAGAGCCCAACCAGCGTGACCGCCCCGGACAGCACACGCAAAAGGCCAAAGCTCGTGGCCTCCATATGCCCGCCTCCGATGGCCAGTCGGCTGAGAATGGAATTGGCGGCAAAGGCCACCATGGTGAGGAAGACAAGAAGAAACAGGCGCATGAAGTGGCTGCTATCGTGCAAACCAACTTCGGACCAGTGATATTTTCGTGTCAGAGATCTATCTTCGACTGAACATGTGCCCCGAAGCGCCTCTAACCCTTAAAGACATTCTCCCGATGCCAGCGGAGATATGATCTGTGTGGTTTGAATGCGGGGTTCACAGGCTCAATCAATCGCCGGTCCGGCAGCAGCAAACGATCCAGCGTCGCGTCATCCACCGCCTTCTTCGCAACAAGCACCTCATGGTCGTCACTGATCGACAGAAGACCTCGGTCAAACATCCAATGCACCGTTCCCGACAGGGCCAGCCCATTGCGCACCGTGTCCGGACCAGATTCCGAAACCGGCACGATATGGGCGGCCTCGACCTCCGGCCGCCCGCCGCCATTGCGCAACTCCAGCCCCGACACCGAACAGCGGCCGCCATAGGCATGTTTGACCTGTCTTGCAAAACTACGATCCCGGAAGGCCCGCTGGGACAGCAGCGTTTCGCGAGGTCCATTTGGGGATTCAAAAGCGACCTGTGCTTCGGCAAAACCAGGCTCTGCGGTGAAATCCCCGGTACGCGGAATGGCATTCGGCTCTTCGCGCGCAGTCAGGCCGGCATTGATAATGCGCGCAAAATCCGCGTCGGAGATCAGCCGCACCGCGCTTGTGTTGCTGCCGCGCGACCGTGGCAGCCCGGTTTCATAGGGTCCCTGCCCCTCTACCCATCGGGGAACAAAATTCTCAAAGGACAGCTCACTGCCTGTGTCCAGCAGCGCATAGGCCAATGCTGGGTCCTCAGGGTCATCCTGCACCTTCAGGACACGCTGTACAGCATGGTACCCTTTACCGCCGCCGCGCCGCCCCTCGTAGAAGATGACCCAGTCGCCCACGGTTTGCTCGACCCGGCTCAAATAGAGCTTCTTCGGGAAATGATACGCTTTTCCAGGCTGGTCGTCATAACCCGAATGCGAGGACTGAATAAAAACTGCTTTGACCATGGCGGCAACTTTAGGCCTTTGTTTCGAAAACGAAAAGAGAAGAGACAAGAGGCATCATCCCCTCTTTCTGGCCAAACATGCCGACGCTGCGACGCCCCCCCCCTCATTCACCTTTCCAAAAATACTCCCGCCGGAGGCAGGCCCGCAAGGCGGGCCTTCTCTCTCCCCGCGAAACGAAAAGGGGCCGCCCGAAGGCAGCCCCTAATTCTTCCAGTCATCAGCGGTGGGCTTCCGGCGAATTGGCCCAGATAACGAACCTGCAGCCAATCGCCTTTTGCCTCATCCCAAATCCCAAGGGGATTTGTGATTACATCATGCCGCCCATGCCGCCCATGCCGCCCATGTCGGGCATGCCGCCACCTGCCGCGCCTTCTTTGGCGGGCTTGTCGGCAACCATGGCTTCGGTGGTGATCAGCAGGCCTGCGACCGAGGCTGCATCTTCCAGCGCGGTGCGGGTCACTTTGGCGGGGTCGATCACGCCGAAGGAGAACATGTCACCATATTCATCAGTCTGGGCGTTGTAGCCAAAGCTGCTGTCAGAGGATTCACGGATCTTGCCCGCAACCACGGCACCGTCAACACCGGCGTTCTCGGCGATCTGGCGCAGCGGCGCTTCGATGGCCTTGCGAACGATCATGATACCGGCGTTCTGGTCGGAGTTTGCACCTTCCAGACCGTCCAGTGCCTTGCCGGCCTGAACCAGAGCAACACCACCACCAACGATGACGCCTTCCTGCACGGCTGCGCGGGTTGCGTTCAGAGCATCGTCGACGCGGTCTTTGCGCTCTTTCACTTCCACTTCGGTCATGCCGCCGACGCGGATCACGGCAACACCGCCTGCCAGTTTGGCAACGCGCTCTTGCAGCTTCTCACGGTCGTAGTCAGAGGTGGTCTCTTCGATCTGGGTGCGGATCTGGGCAACGCGTGCTTCGATCTCGGCCTTCTCGCCAGCGCCGTCAACGATGGTGGTTTCGTCTTTGGTGATTTCGATTTTCTTGGCGGTGCCCAGCATGTCCATGGTGACGGACTCGAGCTTCATGCCCAGATCTTCGGAGATGACCTGGCCGCCGGTCAGGATTGCGATGTCCTGCAGCATGGCCTTGCGGCGATCGCCGAAGCCCGGTGCCTTGACAGCAGCAATTTTCAGACCGCCGCGCAGCTTGTTGACAACCAGGGTTGCCAGCGCTTCGCCTTCGACGTCCTCAGCGATGATCAGCAGCGGTTTCTGCGACTGGATCACCTGCTCAAGCAGCGGAACCATTGCCTGCAGCGACGACAGTTTCTTCTCGTGCAGCAGGATCATGCAGTCGTCGAGTTCTGCAACCATCTTGTCGGGGTTGGTGACGAAATAGGGCGACAGGTAGCCGCGGTCGAACTGCATACCTTCGACAACAGTGGTCTCGGTTTCCAGACCCTTGTTTTCTTCGACGGTGATAACACCTTCGTTGCCGACTTTCTGCATCGCGTCAGCGATCTGACGGCCGATTTCTGCTTCACCGTTGGCGGAGATGGTGCCAACCTGCGCAACTTCGTCGCTGTCCTTCACGTCGCGGGCCGAGGCTTTGATCGCTTCAACAACCTTGGAGGTTGCCAGGTCGATGCCGCGCTTCAGGTCCATCGGGTTCAGACCGGCTGCAACCTGCTTCAGGCCTTCTTTGACGATGGCCTGAGCCAGAACGGTTGCGGTGGTGGTGCCGTCACCGGCTTCGTCGTTGGTGCGGGAAGCAACTTCCTTCACCATCTGGGCGCCCATGTTCTCGAACTTGTCTTCCAGTTCGATTTCCTTCGCCACGGACACGCCGTCCTTGGTGATGCGCGGTGCGCCGAAGGATTTGTCCAGAACCACGTTGCGGCCTTTCGGGCCCAGGGTCACTTTCACGGCGTCGGCCAGAATGTTGACGCCACGCAGCATACGGTTGCGGGCATCGGTGTCGAATTTGACGTCCTTAGCAGCCATTTTTTACTCTCCTAGAGAAATTCTGTGGGTTTAAGCGATCAGAGATCAGAGCAGACTTGGGAAAAACCCGGTGTCTTACTCGATGATGCCCATGATGTCGCTTTCCTTCATCATCAGCAGCTCTTCGCCGTCGACGGTGACCTCGGTGCCGGACCATTTGCCGAACAGGATCTTGTCGCCAGCCGAAACAGCCATTGCGATCAGCTCGCCGCTGTCCTTGCGTGCGCCTTCGCCGGTTGCGACGACGACGCCTTCGCTCGGCTTTTCCTTGGCGGAATCAGGGATGATCAGACCACCGGCGGTTTTTTCTTCGCTTTCGGTGCGACGGACCAGCACGCGGTCATGAAGCGGTTTCAATGCCATCTTTGTAGCTCCTTAAAGGCTCAAAGGTTGTTGTCTCGCCCCCCTGCTCCCCGCAGAGGGTGTTAGCACTCAATACTGCCGAGTGCTAACGAAGGAATAGCTAGGCAGGGCGTGCGGTCCTGTCAACAGGTTGGTTGGGAAATTTTATGGCAATATTCTGCCGCGGCCATCACGCAGGGCCCACCTCGGCCGGTGTCCCATCGTCGGCCCCCAGCGCTTCCCAGCTATGCGCCCAATGAACCAGCCCCGCCTGACCGGCCTCGGTCAGTTGATAAATGCCGGTGGCGACCCGCACGAACCAGCCATAGTGATTGCTCGCCATGATCCGGGTGGCCTGCGGGACGCCCGCTGCCCTGGCCACGGCGGCCCCCTTGCTCGGCCCGTGGTCTGCCAGATGGGCGGCACAGCGCAGGGCGTCCTGGCGATAGGCGGTCACGATCCCGTGGCGAGTGGCCCCACCGGCATTCGGATCCCCCTGCAGGCGCTGGAATTCGCGCAGCAGCCGCGCCTGTTTCTTGGCAGATTTTCGCGGCGCATAAAGCCCCGGATCACACTGGACCTCCGTCCGACCATCCGGCAGAACCGTGATCAGCCCCAGCCCCAGACGCCGACACATCGCCAGATTGTCCTTCAGCACCCGCCGCGCCTGGCGGCCAGCGGGTTTCGGCACAGCGATATAAACGAGGTCGCTCAGCGCAAGCCGCGTGATCGCCTGATGGAACAGCGACAGTGAAAACCGCAACTTCAGCTCGACAATAACCGGTGGTTCATCGCCCCGGCAGGCAACCACATCAGCGGCCCCCACCTCCCCCTTCACGGTATACCCCTGCTGTTCCAACAGGGCCTTCACGGGCGGATAAAGCTGATCTTCGCGGGTCATGGCGCAATGCTACCCCCAGCCGCAGCCGAGGAAAAGCCATTCGCCAAATCAGGGCAATGATCCGCAGCCATTGGCGCTCTTGGCGCGCCTGCGCTGCCCTGATCTGCACGGACGGCATAGCTGCATTGACGAGACAACGGGCCGGGGTGACAAGATCGCCGCCCCCACCTATAAGACGCGCAAAATTCCGGCATCTGCATAGGACACACTTCAATGACTACCTTCGTCTTCGGCCATAAATCCCCCGATACCGATTCCACCGGCTCCGCCATCATCTGGTCGTGGTATCTGAACCAGATCAAAGGTGTCGAAGCCGCTCCGAAATTGCTGGGCGAGCCCAACACCGAAGCGGCCTTCATGCTGCAACACTGGGGGCTGGAAAAGCCGGAGATCATCAGCGATGTGGCCGATGATCAGCCTGTCGTCATCGTCGACACCAACAACCCGGCCGAACTGCCCGCCAATATCAATGGCGCTGACGTTCGTGCGATCATCGACCATCATAAACTGGTCGGCGGGCTGGAAACCAAAGGCCCCATCGACATCCGCATCGAGCCGGTCGCCTGCACCGCGACCATCATGTGGAAAATGATCGGCAGCGATCTGGCGCAGGCACCACGCGAGATCAAAGGCGCGATGCTGACCTGCATTCTGAGCGACACGCTGGAATTCCGCTCGCCGACCACCACCCAGGAAGACAAAGCCGTGGCCTATAGCCTGGCCGAAGATCTCGGCGTCGATATCGCCACCTATGCCGCCGAGATGTTTGCCGCGAAATCCGATGTTTCGGCCTTCTCCGACGCAGAGCTGCTGCGGATGGATTCCAAGGAATACGCGGTCGAAGGCACCAAATTCCGGGTCTCGGTTCTGGAAACCACCGCTCCCGCCGTGGTGCTGGATCGCAAGGCGTCGCTGATGGAAACCATGACAACCGTCGCTGCCGAAGATGGCGTTGATCAGGTTCTGCTCTTTGTGGTGGATATCCTGAAGGAAGAAGCCACTCTTCTGGTGCCCAACGACCTGGTGAAAACCCTCGCGGCCAAGAGCTTTGGCGCCACAGCGGAGGGCGATAGCGTTGTGCTGCCGGGGATCATGAGCCGCAAGAAACAGATCATCCCCAATCTGGCAATCTAAGGCCCGGCGCCTTCGAGCCTATGAAATGCGAAAGATGCGGGTCTTCTGAGGAGGCCCGCATCTTTTATGATGGACCCGCAGTAGCCGGCGGTCCGATCTCCGGGTGATACCACCGCGTGTTTGGATCGACCGGCAACCAGGTGCTGGTAGCACGCGCAGAGCGATCGCCACCCTCTTGCTGATCCCCCCGGACCTCTGTTTGCCGCATCTGCTGTGCGCATTGACCAATTGCTGTGGTTGCCCGTGTCGCGGTCCCCGGATGACACTCCAGCAAATCACGCCTCAGGGCGAAAGTAAGCCACGGATACCTAAGTCATCCCAGCCCGCCCCGGTGCAAAAGGGGCCAAAGCGCCGCGACCGGCGTCAGCGCCTCGGCAAAGGAGCCAGCACCGCCAGAGGTGACGTGGATCTATCGACCGGCATTGGCATTTCCGTCATGCAAAGGCATTGGCGCTGGCAATCCTGCCATAAAGTCGCGGGCGCCCGATTCGCTCACAGGCATCGGCTGACCGAGGCCGGTCGGTTCAGATTGCACCGGGCGAAGCTGACGCCCGATCCCAGGTGACAGGCCGCCACGCGCGGCAGGCGGCAAGCCCGAAACCGGCGCGTGGTCAGCTGCCTACCGTGCCCCACAGACGACTATCAGGCGCTCAGGCCGTCAGGCGAAATTGGCAACCGCATCCCGATCCGCCCAATCGTCACCGGCATCCCCTGCTTTCGACCCCACGGACTTGTGCAGCGATGCGCGGTCGGTGTCCCAATCATCGATACCATCGCCGGAAACAGGCCCATGGGCGGAGACTTCGTTATAGTCTTCCCAACGCTCCTCATCCGGGTGACCTGCCTCGACAACGGCCGCTGCGCGCTCCGCCGCTGAGGGTGCGCGGCCTGCGGCACCATCTGCTGAGAGCAGAACAAACTGGCTGACGATCTGGTTCAGACCATAGGTCTCGCTGTTCATCTTCAGGATGGCAGCGCCGGATTCCTCAACCATCGCGGCATTCTGCTGGGTGACATTGTCCAGCTGGGCAACACCGATGTTGATTTCGTTCAGCCCCTGCGCCTGCTCACCGGATTCCGAAGAGATACCAGAGACAAGCGTGGCGATATTGACCACCTCGCCGACAACCTGCGACAGGGCCTTGCCGGCGCTATCGACCTTCTCCACGCCCTCTTCCACCGTCCTGGTGCTGGCCGAAATCAGCGACTTGATCTCATTGGCGGCATCCGATGACCGTTGCGCCAAGGCCCGCACCTCGGAGGCGACGACGGCAAAACCGCGGCCGACCTCACCTGCCCGCGCCGCCTCGACACCAGCGTTCAATGCCAGCAGGTTGGTCTGGAAGGCAATGTCGTCGATCACGCCGATGATCTGCGAAATCTGCCCGGACGAGCGTTCGATCTCATTCATCGCCTCGATCGCGCCCTCCACGACCCGGCCGCTGTTTTCAACATCCTTGCGCGCGGAATCCACAGCGCTTTCGACGGCTTTGGCGTTCTGGGCGGAGTTGTTGACACTGACCGTCATTTCTTCCAGTGCGGCAGCCGTTTGCTCCAGCGTGGCCGCCTGGCTTTCGGTGCGGGCAGACATGTCTTCAGCACCGGACCGGATTTCATCGGATTGCGCCTGGATCGCGGCGCTTGCCTTGACCACCTGGGCCATCACCTCATTCAGTTTATCGACCGTTTCGTTATAATTCATCCGCAGCGGATCATAGGCCTCGCCAAAGCTCTCTGCGATGCGAACGCTGAAGTTCCCGGACGCCAGCGCCTGCAGGCCCTGACGCAGCCGGTCGATGACATGCTCACCCTCCACACGCAGGGTATTCTGTTTCTCCAGCTCGCTGATGACCCGGGCCGACACACGGTCGATATCGCGGGCGATCTCGCCAAAATCGTCACCGCGCATCCGCTCAGCGACCTTGATGCCAAAATCCCCTTCTGCGACTTCGCGCAGGGCTTCGCGCAGCCGATCAATCGGGCGCACAATGTTCATGGTCATCTTGCGCGCGTTATAGAGCGTCACCAAGACCAACAGGGCGGATGTTCCCAGGAGGACATAAAGCAGAAGCATGTCATGTGCCCGCGCCGCCTTTGCGGTTTCGACCGCCGAGGTTTCAATCCAGTCACTCAACGGGTGCAATTTCTCATTGAGGGCCGCGTAACTGTCCTGAAAGGCATCGACAGCAGCCTCCGCGGCGACCGGGTCGGTGACGGCCAGCTCTGCCAGGGCGACGCCCTGACCGACAAAGGTATCAACCTCCGCCACCATCCCCTCGACCTGCGCCAGCGCCTTTGGTGGCAAGGAATCGTTTTTCAGCAATTCCAGATTCTTGCGAAGCTCCTCGCTGGCCTGGACCACTCGTGCGCGCAGCGCCTCTTTCTCGGCTGCGGTCGCATGATCCCCGGCAAACACGAGATAGATCACTTCCGCGTGCAACTCTTCATGCAGGAGGTCGACCTTCAGCTCGTGGCGCACCGTTTTGGTTACATCAATCTGCCGCTCAAGCTCCAGTTCGCTTTGCCACAGGCTGTAGACAGATATCAGAGCCAATATAACAATCGCAAAAACGGATACCGCACCCGAAATAATAAATCGGGTTTTTGTTGACATCGTTCGAAACATTACCGCACACCTCTGGGTTGTAGCCTCGACCTGTTCTACGCCTCTGTTGTTAAAAAACCGGAAACATCGCCGATCTGGTCAAATTCCGCAGGCTCTGGCATAGCTTGAACAGCCGAAATCCCATGTGAAAGACCTGTCCCATGACCCGACTCATTGCCTCCCTCGCCGAGGTCTCAAGCCAGTACAAAGCCCTGTTTGTCGATCTTTGGGGCTGTGTGCACAACGGTATCACCGCCTACCCCGAGGCCGTGGCTGCCTTGCAGGCCTATCGCGCGGCAGGCGGTGTTGTTGTGCTGGTGACCAACTCGCCCAAGCCAAGGGCGGGGGTTGCGGCACAGCTTGGCGACTTCGGCGTCCCTCAGGATGCCTATGACACCATTGCCACCTCCGGCGATTCCGCACGCGCCGCCATGTTCAGCGGTGCCGTTGGCCGCAAGGTCTATTTCATGGGTGAATGGGAGCGCGATGCCGGCTTCTTTGAGCCGCTGAAGATGCTGGACGATCCGATTGATGTGACCCGCGTTCCGTTGAAGGAGGCCGAGGGTATTGTCTGCTGCGGCCCCTTCGATACGCAGGCCGACCCGGATGTGAACCGCCCGGATTTCCTTTATGCCAAGCAGATGGGGCTGAAACTACTCTGCGCCAATCCCGATATCGTGGTTGATCGCGGCGAGACGCGCGAATGGTGCGCCGGGGCGCTGGCGCGGCTTTATACGGAAATGGGCGGCGAGAGCCTGTACTTCGGCAAGCCCCACCCGCCGATCTACGATCTGGCGCGGCGGCGTCTGGCGGAGCTGGGCCTGGATATCGCCGACCGTGATATATTGGCGATCGGTGACGGCCCCCACACCGATATCTCGGGCGCAATGGGCGAAGGTCTGGACTCACTCTTCATTACAGGTGGACTTGCAGCAAAAGAGACCAAAACCGACCACCAGCCCGATGAAGCCGCGCTAAGCACCTATTTGGAAAAGGAAAAATCTGCACCGACCTATTCTATCGGCAGATTGCGCTAACGGAGAAAACACTTGCCTTTCTGCGACTGCAAAGTAATAAAGTTGCCGTAACAAGTCTGCATTTGCCCGATTGTTTCAGGTTCGACCCGCGACCCGTAGACAGCACCGCGCAATTTTTCGCAGAGCAACGGCAACAGGAGAGGCATATGTTGGACAATTTTCCGCGCGGAACGATCTGCATCGAAGATATCGAAATGGGGATGGTCCGCTATCTGCGCAAAGAGGTGACGGACAAGGATATCGAGATGTTTGCCGAGGTCTCAACCGACCATAACCCGGTGCATCTGGATGAAGATTACGCGCAGGACACCATGTTTCAGGGGCGCATCGCCCATGGGATGCTGACTGCCGGGTTGATCTCTGCCGTAATTGGCGAGCAACTGCCCGGCCATGGCACCATCTACATGAGCCAGTCCCTGAAGTTTCTTGCCCCCGTCCGCCCCGGCGATCTCGTGCTTGCGGAGGTCGAGGTGACCGGCATCGAGATCGACAAACGCCGGGTCAAGCTGGATTGCCGCTGCATGGTGGAGGGCAAGAAGGTGCTGGTCGGCGAAGCCATGGTGATGGCGCCGTCACGCAAGTTCGACTGACGCGATGGCCGCCAAGCTGTGGCGCCCCGTGGCATGGCTCTTGCAAGCGCGCCCCGGCGCGGCTAGGCAGTGGCCATGCGCATTATCCGTGACTTTCAATTCGTAGATCCAAAGGATCGTGGGGCCTCTGCCGCCATCGGCAATTTCGATGGTGTCCATCGCGGCCATCAATCGGTCATCGACCTGGCCCGCGACGCTGTGCCCGAGGCGCCGCTCGGGGTCCTGACCTTCGAACCTCACCCGCGGGAGTTCTTCGCCCCCGATGCCCCGCCGTTTCGCCTGATGTCGGCCGAAGCCCGGGCATCGCGGCTGGAAAAACTGGGGGTGGAGCGTCTCTACCAGTTGAATTTCAATGCCGCCCTCTCCGGTCTCACGCCCGAGGGCTTTGCCCGCAAGGTGATTGCCGACGGTCTAGGCCTGCGTCATGTCGTCGTCGGCTCGGATTTCTGTTTCGGCAAGGGTCGCGCCGGCTCTGCCGACGATCTCCAGCGTTTTGGCGACCAGATGGGGTTCGGCGTCACCGTGGCGCCGCTGATGGAATATTCCGAGGACACGGTCTCCTCCACCGCCATCCGCCGCGCGCTCAGCGACGGGCGGCCGCGCGATGCCGCCAATATGCTCGGCCATTGGCACCGGATCGAAGGCGAGGTCATTGGCGGCGAACAACGCGGCCGCGAATTGGGCTATCCCACGGCGAACATGTCGATCGACGGGCTGCATCAGCCCGCCTTTGGCGTCTATGCCGTGCTGGTCGATGTGCTGGATGGCCCCTATCGGGGCAGCTATCATGGCGCCGCCTCCGTCGGGGTGCGCCCGATGTTCGATGGCAGCCATCCCAATATTGAAACCTTCCTGTTCGATTTCACCGGCAACCTCTATGGCGCGACGCTGTCTGTGGGGCTGGTCGAATACCTGCGCCCGGAAATGACCTTCGACGGGCTGGAGGGGCTGCTGGCCCAGATGGACGCTGATTGCATCACGGCGCGCCAGCTGTTGGCGGCGCTATGAGCCAGGGCATTGACCGCAACGGGCTGAGCAAGCGCTTCTGGGAAAAGAAGCCGCTGACAAAGCTCAACAACCGCGAGTGGGAAGCGCTCTGCGATGGCTGTGGCAAATGCTGCCTGAACAAGCTGGAGGATGAAGACAGCGGCGAAGTAGCGCTGACCCGGGTTGCCTGCCGTCTGCTGGATGATGCCACCTGCCGCTGCGCCCACTACGAGAACCGCCATCAGTTTGTCCCCGAATGTATCGTGCTGAAGCCCGACAATCTGGACACCCACGCCTATTGGATGCCACAGACCTGCGCCTATCGCCTGCTCTGGGAAGGCAAGCCGCTGCCCGACTGGCACCCGCTGATCACCGGTGATCCCGCAAGCGTGCATGAGGCCGGTGTCTCGGTGCGGGGCTGGACCGTATCGGAATTCGACACTCCCGAAGAAGACTGGGAAGAGCATATAATCGAGGAGCCGCTCTAAATGCATTTCGCCTCTGACAACTCCGGTCCGGCCAATCCTGAAATTCTGGCAGCCCTTGCAACGGCCAACACTGGCTATGCCATGGGCTACGGTGCAGATGACGAGATGGCACAGGTCACCACCCGCATCCGCGAGATCTTTGACGCCCCGGACGCAGCGATCTACCTCGTCGCAACCGGCACGGCCGCCAATGTACTGGCCCTTTCGACCCTGTCGCAGCCCTGGCAGACGCTGTTCTGCACCCGACAGGCCCATATCAACGTCGATGAATGCAACGGGCCTGAGTTCTACACCGGCGGCGCCAAGCTGACGCTGGTGACCGATGCTGACAAGATGACCCCCGCCGATCTGCGCCAAGCCCTTGAGGGCGAGGAAAATCGCGGCGTCCACGGGCCGCAGCGCGGTCCCGTCTCGATCACGCAGGTGACGGAATTTGGCACGGTCTATTCGGTCGAAGAGCTGCGCGCGCTCTGCGAGGTTGCAAAATCCTACGGTCTGCCGGTGCATCTGGATGGTGCACGTTTCACCAATGCGCTGGTGACGCTGGGCTGCACCGCCGCCGAGATGACCTGGAAGGCAGGCGTGGATGCGGTGTCTTTTGGCGGCACCAAAAACGGCTGCATGGGGGTTGAGGCGGTGATCTTCTTTGACCCAGCCAAAGCGCAGGAGTTCGAATATCGCCGCAAACGCGGGGCGCATCTGTTCTCCAAGCATCGCTATCTGTCAACGCAGATGCTGGCCTATCTGACCGATGATCTCTGGCTGCATAACGCCCGCGCGGCAAATGCCAAGGCAGCGCGTCTGGCGGAAGGGTTGCGCAGCAAAGGCGCACAGTTCAGCCATGATCCGCAGGCCAACATGATCTTTGCCGCCCTGCCACGCGCCACCCACCAGCGGCTGTTCGACGCCGGCGCGGTCTATCACCTTTGGGACGGCGGCCTGGAAGGCGCAGCGGACGAAGAGGTCACCGCGCGGTTCGTCTGCGACTGGTCCATAGAAGACGACCAGATAGACGCGTTTCTCGCGCTACTCTGACACATATCGCGGTTGGGCCGCCACCTCCTAATGGGACGCCGGTTTGCCGCTCACCGGCGGCTCCCGGTCACATCGGCTCAGCGGTCATCGCAGGCCCGCCACCCGGAGCGCTGCCACCCCCGGCGCCAGCACCCATGAAGCTCTGGCGGCTCAGGAAATGCCGCGCCATAGCGTCGGCAAATCCTGTTTTGCGATAGCCGACACCAACCACCCGCGTTACCGGGTCGACGTCCGAAATCTCCCGCAGCACAATGCCCCTGTGAGCATCGCCATGGGACATTGGCATCAGCGCCATTCCCAAACCGGCAGCCACCAGATCCATCAGCTGGGCATCATGTATCGCGCTGGCCGCCACCCGCAGCCCCGTCCCGCCGCAATCCCGCGCCAGTTCAGCCAGATACCGGTCCGCGCTGGGGCAATAGGGGCGCGCAATCAGGGCCTCATCCGCAAGATCTGCCAGCGTCAGCTGCGGTTTTGCCACCAGAGGATGCCCGGAGGGCAGACCGAGACCATAACGCTCCTGCCAGAGCGGATGAAAACCGCAGCCCCGTGGCAGGCAGCTCTCAGCCGCAAAATGCAGATCCGCCTGCGTGGGATCCTCGGTGAACTGAAACTGCGCCTGTGGTTCCGCCCGCCGGATCCGGGCCAGCCCATCCTCAAATGCCGCCATCAAGACGTCGGGCGCGCAGAACACCCTTACCGTTTGCGCGACATGCCCCTTTAGCCGCGCCTCAAGCTGGCTCATCTGCGCCAGCACCCCACCTGCCTGCTGATAGAGTTCATGCCCGAGCGCGGTTGGCGTCAGACCATCCCGACCGCGCCGAAACACCGGGCCGCCATACCGTTGCTCAAGTCGGGCAATTGCCGCCGAGACCGAGGGCTGGCGCACCTCGCAGGCCCGTGCCGCAGCACTGAAGGTTCCCATTTCATAGGCAGCCCGGAAATATCGTAGCGGTGTCAGATCATCCATAGCTTCAAACTATAACATGGATAGCCTCCAGAGCAATTCCCTATAGTCGGTATCTTTGCCATCCTGTCGGCACCACTCAACAGGAGAGCATCATGTCCGCAACCACCCTCGCCCCCGCGCCCCAAGCCACAACCGCCCCCGAAATCGAGCAGTTGCTGCGCCTGTTCGAGGCAGGCGACCCCGCCCTGATGGGCTTTATCGCGCCGGATATCGATTTTCGCATCGACCATTACCGCGACAGCGATGGCGTCGACGTCAGCTGGCAACAGGCCACCGATATCGAGGGCTTTGGCGTGATCCTGTCCCGGCTTGGCCCCGAAGTTTTCCCCCAGGGAACAAAAATCGTGGATCTGACATCACAGGATCTGGGGGATGGCTGGTATAACACCCGGTTCCAGCAGCGCTATCACTACGCGGTGCGGGATCGTATGGTGGAAAGCGTGACCTTCATCCTGTCCCATCAGAAGGACGGCAAGATTGACTATTTCCGCGAAACCGTCACCACGGTGACCGATCTCTGAGGCCAACTCACGCGCCCTGACGTCGCAAGCTGAAAAACCCGAAGCCGCCTCTGGCGCGCTTCGGGTTCTTGCTACGGGAACGCCCCCTCGGGACCGTGCAGCATCGGCTAGGGCCTAGGCCTGCGCCAGCGCCACGTCCGGCCAGAAGCTTTGCAGCAGAGCCGCCGTCTCGGCCGGATGTGTGATCGGCAGCATATGTCCCGCCGCCTCGACCCTTCGGCAGGTCACCTCCGGCAGTCGTGCGGCAAGAGCGCGAATGACCTCATGCATGATGGGCTGGCTTTTGCCGCCATCAATCAGCAGACAGGGCATCGTCAGCAGCGCCAGCTTATCCGGTTCCAGCACGCCCAGCATATCGTCGTAGATCTGCGTATCGCAGGCCATCACCGCCGGAAAACTGCGGACCATGGCGCTGCGGGCGCTTTCGGGCAAATCTGGCCATTTCGGATGGCCTGCTCCCCAGGCCCGGTTGAACAGGCGAGTCGCCTGCTCCACATCACCGTTGAGATAGGTTTCGCGAACGGTCATGTGGTCCCGGCGCAGCGCCTCAAGCGCCTCGGGATCGGTCGTCGTCGCTGTCCCCAGCGAAAAAAACACAGGTTCGATCATCACCAGAGAGCGCACCAGGTCAGGCCGCATCTGCGCCATTGCCAGCGCCACCGTGGCACCAAAGGAATGGCCCAGCAGGTCAATCGGCCCGTCCTTGGCAAGGTTTTTCGACTCGATCAGGGCCAGACCGGCCTCGGCATTGCGCAGTTGCAAAAGCCCCTCACCGTCCCAATCGGGACTGCGCCCGTGCGACAGCATGTCGAAACTTGAGATCGTCACATGTTCTTCCAGAATGGTCGCCAGACCACGCCAGGCACCGGAATGGGCAAGGGAGCAATGGACTCCCAGAACCTGCCGATTGCCGCGACCAAAGGAATGGGTGACCACGGGCTGCGCCAGCCCGGCCGAGATTTCCGCCATCATGACTGCCCTTTTGCGGTCGCGATGCCACCGTCAACCAAGGTCCTTCTTCGCTGCTCCTCTGCGCAACTCCAGCAGGTTTCCCCTGCCCTGTCGTTTGCCACCATGGGCCTGTTCTCCCGCATTAAATCTAGGCGCGACGGTACGCCCATGCTAAGCGGGGTTCAACATCACGAATCTGTCACACTGCCATTGCTGCCTGGGGATAACAGCCAATGCCGACTTTGAACGAACCCAAGCTGATTGCTGGGAACGCCAATCTTCCGCTTGCCGAAACCATTACCCGCCGCATGTCGATGCACCGCGGCGTTGATCAGGGCCTCGTAGATGCCCGGGTCGAGCGGTTCAACGACGGCGAAATCTTCGTCGAGGTTTATGAGAACGTCCGCGGTGAGGACATGTTCATCATTCAGCCGACCTCGAACCCGGCCAATGACAACCTGATGGAGCTCTTGATCATCGCAGATGCCCTGCGCCGCTCCTCTGCCCAGCGTATCACCGCCGTGATCCCCTATTTCGGCTATGCCCGCCAGGACCGCCGCACCAAGGCCCGCACGCCGATCTCGGCCAAGCTGGTGGCGAATATGCTGACCGGTGCGGGCATCGAACGGGTTCTGACAATGGACCTGCACGCGGCCCAGATCCAGGGCTTCTTCGATATCCCCGTCGACAACCTCTATGCTTCGCCGATTTTTGCTCTGGATGTGAAAAACCAGTTCAAGGACAGCATGGACGAACTCATGGTCGTGTCACCGGACGTCGGCGGTGTGGCCCGCGCCCGTGAACTGGCAAAGCGCATCAACGCGCCTCTGTCGATCGTCGACAAACGCCGCGAGAAAGCGGGCGAGGTTGCCGAAATGACCGTGATTGGCGATGTCACCGACAAGATCTGCCTGATCATCGACGACATGTGCGACACAGCCGGCACCCTGTGCAAGGCGGCGCAGGTGCTGCTCGACAATGGGGCCAAGGAGGTCCACGCCTATATCACCCATGGTGTGATGAGCGGCCCGGCTGTTGAGCGCGTGACAAACTCGGTGATGAAATCGCTGGTGCTGACCGACACCATTCAGCCGACCGAAGCGGTCCTTGGCGCGCCGAATATTCGCATCCTGCCGACCGCGCCCTTGTTCACTCAGGCCATTCTCAATATCTGGCACGGCACCTCCGTGTCCTCTCTGTTCGAGGACAAGACGCTGGTTCCGATCTACGAGTCGCTGTCGCGCAACGGCTAAACAGCGCCGCCAATCGGCCAAGCTCTTTGACCCCACGCCCGGAACCCAGCGCGTGGGGTTTTTCGTCTTGCCGCTATCGACGGCACGCCGCCCAGCACGTTAGGCTTGGCGCGTGGCTTAAAGCGGGGAGGCAGGAGGATGCAGCACCATCAGGGCAGCTGCCTGTGCGGCGCCATCCGTATCAGCGCCTCCGGTGCGCCGCTCCGGGTTGGCATCTGCCATTGCAGCGACTGTCGCAAGCACCATGGCGCGTTGTTCTACGCGGCTGCGATTTTCCCGGCATCGGCTGTCACTGTTGATGGCAGGCCGCAGCATTACAGGGGGCGCCATTTCTGTGGTATCTGCGGCTCGTCGGTTTTTGCCCGAAGCGGCGATGAGATCGAGCTGCATCTGGGTGCGCTCGAAACCACGGACGGGCTGCTGCCAAGCTATGAAGGCTGGTGCCTGCGCCGCGAGAGCTGGCTGCCCGCGTTTCCGGGTCTGACCCGTTTTGACCGCGACAGAGACCCGAGTTAGGGCACGTCCCAGTCATCGGCAAAGGGCAGCGTACCGATCGCCAGCCAGGAGGCCCGGATCCGCGCGACGCGGCTGTCATTCCAGGTGCGAAACACCACGTCAAATCCTTGGTGGGTGATCTTCTCGGCGACCAGCTCCGCCCGGATGGCGGCCCCTGAATCGATGTCCACCAGCGAGCTGGAGAGATGCACCGCAGGCAGCTCGGCAAAGGGCTCGGAAAAGCGCACCTCGCGGCGACGTTCGCGCGGGCCGGTTCCGGTCCACATGCTGCCGCCATTCTCGAACTCCGAGAAGATCTCGATATCGCCCTGATCCACCCCAAGGCGGGGGCTCTGTACACGTTTCATACTGTTTCCGCCCCCTTGAACCCCTGCCCGATCTCTTCCCTGCCCGCTCTGCGCACCGCCCGACCTGCGCAAAGCCTGGTGCACAGGGCGCGGGCGAGTGCGCCGCCTGTCCTGCAACTCTGCCAAAAAACAAAACCGGCCCGCAAGGGGCCGGTTTATCGTGTTTTGCCATGGCTCTGACGGATCAGAGGCTCATGTGGGTGCCCAGGGCTTCCATGTCAGCGAGCAGCTTGGCCGCGTCTTCAACGAGACCATGCGGTTGATCGGTTTCCTGCACGGTCTTGTAGGTCGTGCGGGCCTCTTCAATCAGCTCGTCCAATTGCGCGCGCGTCAGCTGGTCCATGGGGATTGCCTTTTCAGCAAGGACAGACAGACCGTCAGCGCCGATTTCAGCAAAGCCACCGGTGACCAGATATTCCGATGTGCCTTGCGGGCCTTCAACCCGCAGGACACCCGGACGCAGCGTGGTGATGGTCGGCGCATGGTTGGCCATAGCCGTCATGTCGCCTTCCGCGCCGGGGATCATTACCGCGGTCACCGGGAGCGACGCCAGGCGGCGCTCCGGGCTCACGAGGTCGAATTGCATCGTATCAGCCATCAGGGCCCTCCTTAGGCCGCGTCAGCAGCCATTTTCTCGGCTTTAGCGATCACCTCGTCGATGCCGCCAACCATGTAGAAGGCACCTTCGGGCAGGTGGTCGTATTCGCCAGCCACAACGGCTTTGAACGACGCGATCGTGTCCTCAAGCGGAACCTGCTTGCCGTCTGCGCCGGTAAAGACCTTTGCAACGTCGAACGGCTGGGACAGGAAGCGCTGGATCTTACGCGCGCGGGTCACGGTCAGCTTGTCCTCTTCGGACAGTTCGTCCATGCCGAGGATCGCGATGATGTCCTGCAGCGACTTGTAGCGCTGAAGGATCTGCTGAACGTCGGAGGCCACAGCATAATGCTCTTCGCCCACGATGGACGGGTCCATCAGGCGCGATGTGGAGTCGAGCGGGTCAACAGCCGGGTAGATACCCAGTTCCGAGATCGAACGGTTGAGAACGGTGGTCGCGTCCAGGTGGGCAAAGGTGGTTGCCGGTGCCGGGTCGGTAAGGTCGTCCGCGGGAACATACACAGCCTGGATCGAGGTGATCGAGCCGTTCTTGGTGGAGGTAATGCGTTCCTGCATCGCACCCATGTCGGTGGCCAGCGTCGGCTGGTAGCCCACAGCCGAAGGAATACGGCCGAGCAGAGCCGAAACCTCGGAACCCGCCTGGGTGAAGCGGAAGATGTTGTCCACGAAGAACAGAACGTCGGTGCCCGACTGGTCACGGAACTGTTCCGCCAGGGTCAGACCGGTCAGAGCAACACGGGCACGCGCACCCGGAGGCTCGTTCATCTGGCCGTAAACCAGAGCCACCTGCGATTCTTCCAGGTTATCGGGCTTGATAACGTTGGATTCGATCATCTCGTGGTAGAGGTCGTTGCCTTCACGGGTCCGCTCACCAACACCGGCGAACACGGAGAAGCCCGAGTGCACTTTTGCGATGTTGTTGATCAGTTCCATGATCAGAACGGTTTTGCCAACGCCGGCGCCGCCGAACAGACCAATTTTACCACCCTTGGCGTAGGGGGCCAGCAGGTCAATCACCTTGATGCCGGTTACCAGCACTTCGGATTCGGTGGACTGGTCGCTGAACTCGGGTGCGGGCTGGTGGATCGAACGGGTCTCCGCTGCGTTCACCGGGCCCTGCTCGTCCACGGGCTCACCCACGACGTTCAGGATGCGGCCCAGGGTCGCGTTGCCGACGGGGATCGAGATCGGTGCGCCGGTGTCGGCAACAGCCTGACCGCGAACCAGACCTTCGGTCGCGTCCATCGCGATCGTACGGACGGTGTTTTCACCGAGGTGCTGGGCAACTTCCAGAACCAGGGTCTTACCATTGTTGTCGGTGGTCAGCGCGTTCAAGATCGCCGGCAGGTGGCCGTCGAATTGCACGTCCACAACGGCGCCGATGATCTGGGTCACCTTGCCTTTTGCATTTGCCATGTTTCGTCTCCGGTTTTCTTTTAGAGCGCCTCGGCGCCCGAAATAATTTCAATCAGCTCGTTGGTGATCACGGCCTGACGCGAGCGGTTGAACTCGATGGTCAGCTTGTCGATCATCTCGCCCGCGTTGCGGGTCGCGTTGTCCATCGCGCTCATCCGGGCACCCTGTTCGGAGGCCCCATTTTCCAGCAGCGCTGCAAAGATCTGCGTTGCGACGCCGCGCGGCAGCAGGTCGGCCAGAATGGCCTCTTCGCTGGGCTCGTAGTCATAAACCGCAGAACTGGTCGCAGCCGCGTCTTCCGTGGCATCGAACGACGCCGGGATCACCTGCTGGGCTGTCGGCACCTGGGTCACAACGTTCACGAACCGCGCATAAAAGAGCGTCGCAACGTCGAATTCCCCGGCATCAAAGCGGGCCAGAACGTCCTTGGCGATGTCCTGCGCATTGGCATAGCCAACACGTTTGACGTCGCTCAGATCCACGTGGCCGACAAAATATTCGCCAAGGTCGCGCTTCATCGCGTCCCGGCCTTTTTTGCCGACTGTCAGGATCTTGACAGTCTTACCCGCCGCCTTCAGCGCCTGGGCTTCCACCCGGGCCAGCTTGGCGATGTTGGAATTGAAGCCCCCGCAAAGCCCGCGTTCGGCGGTCAGCACGACCAGGAGATGAACCTGGTCGCTACCGGTGCCGGCAAGCAGTTTGGGTGCAGAATCGCTGCCACCGACAGATGCGGCGAGCCCGGCCATAACGGCATTGAACCGTTCGGCATAGGGACGTGCATCTTCGGCGGCCTCTTGGGCGCGGCGCAGTTTTGCGGCCGCGACCATCTGCATGGCCTTGGTGATCTTGCGGGTCGATTTGACCGACGCGATCCTGTTTTTAAGGTCTTTAAGGTTAGGCAACGCCTGATCCCCCCTTAAGCGAAGTCAGCTGCGAACGCGTCCAGAGCTGCTTTGATCTTGTCGGCTGCATCACCCTTGATCTTCGGGTCTTCGTTGGTGATCCAATCCAGCAGGTCCTGGTGCTTGCTGCGCAGATGCGCCAGCAGGCCAGCCTCGTAACGGCCGACTGCTTTCACGTCGACTTTGTCGAGGTAACCGTTGGTACCTGCAAAGATCACACAAACGATCTCGGCGTTGGTCAGCGGTGCGTACTGCGGCTGTTTCATCAGTTCGGTCAGGCGGGCACCACGGTTCAGCAGCTGCTGGGTCGCGGCGTCCAGATCGGAGCCGAACTGTGCAAAGGCTGCCATTTCGCGGTACTGAGCCAGTTCCAGCTTAACCGGACCAGCAACGGATTTCATTGCATTGGTCTGAGCCGAGGAGCCCACACGCGATACCGACAGACCGGTGTTCACAGCAGGACGGATGCCCTGGTAGAACAGTTCGGTTTCCAGGAAGATCTGACCGTCGGTGATCGAGATCACGTTGGTCGGAATAAACGCGGACACGTCGCCGCCCTGGGTTTCGATCACGGGCAGCGCGGTCAGCGAGCCGGCACCGAATTCTTCGTTCAGCTTCGCGGAACGCTCCAGCAGGCGGGAGTGCAGGTAGAAAACGTCACCAGGATAGGCTTCACGGCCCGGCGGACGACGCAGCAGCAGCGACATCTGGCGATAGGCCACGGCCTGCTTGGAGAGGTCATCATAAACGATCAGCGCGTGCTTGCCGCTGTCGCGGAAGTATTCGGCCATCGCGGTCGCGGCGTAAGGCGCCAGGAACTGCATCGGAGCCGGTTCGGACGCGGTTGCGGCAACCACGATCGAGTATTCCATCGCACCGGTTTCTTCCAGCTTCTTCACCAGCTGGGCCACGGTCGAGCGCTTCTGGCCGATCGCGACGTAAACACAGTACAGTTTCTTGGATTCATCATCACCAGCGGCGTCGTTGTAGACTTTCTGGTTCAGGATGGCGTCCAGCGCAACGGCGGTTTTACCGGTCTGACGGTCACCAATGATCAGCTCTCGCTGGCCACGGCCAATCGGGATCATCGCGTCAACCGATTTCAGGCCGGTTGCCATCGGCTCGTGAACCGATTTACGCGGGATGATGCCCGGTGCCTTCACGTCGGCAACCTTGCGCTCGGATGCGTTGATCGGACCCTTGCCGTCCAGCGGGTTGCCCAGACCGTCGACTACGCGGCCGAGGAGCTCGGGGCCAGCGGGAACGTCCACGATGGAGTTGGTCCGCTTGACCGTGTCACCTTCTTTGATGTCACGGTCGGAGCCGAAGATAACGATACCGACGTTGTCGGATTCGAGGTTCAGCGCCATGCCCATGATGCCGCCGGGGAATTCGACCATCTCGCCGGCCTGGACATTGTCGAGACCGTAGACGCGGGCAATACCGTCACCAACGGACAGCACGCGGCCAATTTCTGCCACCTCGGCTTCTTGACCAAAATTCTTGATCTGGTCTTTCAGGATCGCAGAAATTTCTGCTGCTTGGATACCCATTTATCCGACCTCTTTCATTGCGTTCTGTAGGGAGTTGAGCTTGGAGCGGATCGAACTGTCGATCATCTTCGAGCCCACTTTAACGACAAGACCGCCAATGATGCTTTCATCGACGGTTGCATTGATCACGACCTTTTTCCCGGTGCGTTCGGCCAGTGTCTTGGCCAGCTTTTCGCTCTGGGTCTTGGTCAGCGCCTTTGCCGATGTGACATCGGCGGTAATCTCACCACGGGTTTCGGCCAGGCGTGCGCGCAGAGCCTCGAGCAGCGCAGGCACCACAAACAGGCGGCGCTTTTCGGCCATCAGCGACAGCGCATTCGCCAGAACCGGGGCCAGGCCCATTTTCTTGGCAATTGCGGTGATCGCAGCCCCCTGCTCCTGACGCGACACCAGGGGTGACGTGATCAGGTCGCGGAGATCTTCACTATCCGCCAGAGCGGCAGACAGGTCATTGATGCTGGTTTCAAGGCTATCAAGCGCCTTGCTCTCTTCGGCGATCTCAAAGATCGCGGTGGCATAGCGCGCGGCAATGCCTGCGGAGATCGAAGCTGGTTCGGACACGTCCACCCTTCCGATATTGGCCCCGGTTGGCTGACCCTTGCAGGTGGCGTCCGGGGGCGTGAGGTCTCCCCACAATCTGGTGGGGCGTCAAAATCAGCGTGGATGTAGCAGAGCGTTGGCAACCTATCAACTGCCTTGGACAGCGAGGTAAAAAAGGAAGTTTCAAGCGTTTTCAAGTGATTAGGCAATAACACTCGATGAAACGACAGAACATGCGTCAAAAAAACCGACTTTAGGCGTCAATTTTGCGATTCCAAATCAGCAAAAATCACGCCCTGAGGACAAAAAAACCTCCAAACCGTCGAAAACGAGCACTGAAAGCGCGATTTTGAACCATATGCGGGGAATCAAGCACCAGAGCACCCGAAGCCGCCTTCCGCAAGGTCATCCTGCGCCACCTGCCAAAGATTAAGAACCGCCTATTTCATAGCCTCTCATCGCGCCCCATTTTGCGCCACCTGTCCAGCCCGCAGACGTCGCGACGCGGCGTCGTTTGCAGGCGACCTGCCGTCACCCTGTGCATATGCCGCAAACCACATCGACGACCGCCCGGACACATCCGCCCGCCCCTGAAATCGCCCCCGTCACGCCGGTTCGGGCATCGGATTGGACAACCCTTCCAGCACCCGGATCGGGTTGGGACGGCGCAGGCGGGTCATCTCGCCGCGCTGGACATGCACCTGCTTGCTGACCTCCACCAGAAACGCACCGCCCCCCAGCATCGCCGGAAGACGATCCCCCATCCGCTCAAACAAAGGCCCGGACTTCAGCCAGAAGCGGCGCTGACTGGGCGGCAGATAAAGCGCGGCTGAGTGCCGCTCGACGGTGAACTGATGCAGGCGCAGCTGATTTTCCACCTGGCTCAGCGTATAGGGGCGGCCAAAGCCAAACGGGGTCACATCCGAGCGCGCCCAGAGACCGGCACGGTTGGGCACCACAAAGACGGCGCGCCCCCCAGGTCCCAGCACCCGCCAGCATTCCTCCAGCAGATGCGACGGCCGGTCCGAGGTCTCCAGCCCGTGCAGCAGCACCAGCCGATCCACATGCCCGGTTTCAATCGGCCAGGAGGTCTCTTCGCAGAGCACCGAAACATTGGGCAGCCCGGCCGGCCATTGCATCACCCCCTGCGGCCCGGGCATCAGCGCAATCACCCGCCGCGCCTCTGCCAGATAGGGGCGCAGCAGCGGTGCCGCAAACCCAAACCCCGCGACCGTAAGCCCGGCCGCCTCGGGCCATAATTCCAGCAGCCGACCGCGGATCGACGCCTGCGCCGCCCGCCCCAAGGTGCTGCGATAGTAGAAATTCCTCAGATCCTGAACATCAACATGCATTGCGGGCGTCCGTTGCTTGGGCCAATCTGAGGCCAGTCGCCGTCAGTTTACCCATCGAGAAGCGAATGACCATGCCCATTGAAATCGTCACCCTGCCCTGCCTGTCCGACAACTATGCCTTTTTGCTGCACAATGCCGCCACCGGTCAGACCGCGCTGGTTGATGCGCCGGAAGCGGAGGCCATCAAGTCGGAGCTAGACAGGCGCGGCTGGGGGCTGGATCAGATCCTGCTGACTCACCACCACTGGGATCATATCGACGGGGTCGCCGACCTGCGTGCATCCTATGACTGCCAGATCGTCGGCGCGCGCGCCGATGCCCATCGCCTGCCGGATCTAGATCTGGCGGTGGCCGAGGGAGAGACCTTCAGCTGCCTCGGCGAGGAGGTCCATGTGCTGGATGTCTCTGGCCATACCCTCGGCCATATTGCCTTTCACCTCCCGGCGTCCTCAGCGGTTTTCACAGCCGACAGCCTGATGGCGCTGGGATGTGGCCGCCTGTTTGAGGGGACTGCCGACCAGATGTGGCAGAGCCTGCAGAAACTCGCCGCCCTGCCCCGCGACACCACGGTCTATTCCGGCCATGAATACACCCAGTCCAATGCCCGCTTCGCGCTCACCATCGACCCGGACAACCCGGCTCTGCTACAGCGCTGCGCGGCGATTGATGCGGACCGTGCAGAAGGGCGGCCAACAGTCCCGTCACGCCTGCAGGAGGAGCTGGACACCAACCCGTTCCTGCGGGCCCATCTCGACAGCGTCAAGGATGCCCTTGGCATGGGAGGGGCGCCGGCGACCAAGGTCTTTGCTGAAATCCGGGCGCGAAAGGACAAGTTTTAACCGCCCCGGCTGCCGTTTCACGGCACAGTCACGAGAAATGTGACAAGAAATTGCAAGAAAGAACTTGAAGCCGGGCACGTATCAACCAAACTCTAATACTATCAGGACATGGTTGGACTGTGGAAGGCTAGGCATCCGTCCCACAGCCTCAACGCCAACCCAAGACCAAGAGGAGCACGCCCGTGCCTTCATTCTCGAGCACTTTGGAACAGGCCATTCACGCCGCGCTTGCGCTGGCAAACGAACGGCGTCACGAATTCGCAACCCTGGAGCATCTGCTTCTGGCCCTGCTGGATGAGCCGGACGCGGCCCGCGTCATGCGCGCCTGCAGTGTCGACCTCACCGAATTGCGTGCAACCCTTGTCGAATTTGTCGATGAGGATCTCGCCAATCTGGTCACCGACATCGACGGCTCCGAAGCGGTACCGACCGCTGCCTTCCAGCGCGTGATCCAGCGCGCCGCCATCCATGTTCAAAGCTCCGGCCGGACCGAGGTGACGGGCGCCAATGTGCTGGTCGCCATCTTCGCCGAGCGCGAGAGCGACGCGGCCTACTTCCTGCAGGATCAGGACATGACCCGCTATGACGCGGTGAATTTCATCGCCCATGGCGTGGCCAAGGATCCGGCCTTTGGTGAGTCCCGGCCCGTCACCGGCTCCCCCGAAGTCGAGGAAGAGCCCCAGCCCACCACCGAGGGCGACAAGAAAGAGAGCGCGCTGGCGAAATACTGCGTCGATCTCAATGAAAAATCGCGCGAGGGCGACATTGACCCGCTGATCGGGCGCAGCCACGAGGTTGAGCGCTGCATCCAGGTTCTGTGCCGCCGCCGCAAGAACAACCCGCTTCTGGTTGGCGATCCCGGCGTTGGCAAGACCGCCATCGCCGAAGGCCTGGCGCGCAAGATTGTCGCCGGTGAAACGCCCGAGGTTCTGTCGGAAACCACCATCTACTCGCTGGATATGGGCGCGCTGCTGGCGGGCACCCGCTACCGCGGCGATTTCGAGGAACGTCTGAAAGCCGTCGTTACCGAGCTGGAAGATCACCCCGATGCAGTTCTGTTCATTGACGAAATCCACACGGTGATCGGCGCAGGCGCCACCTCCGGCGGGGCCATGGACGCGTCCAACCTGCTGAAGCCCGCGCTTCAGGGCGGCAAGCTGCGCACCATGGGCTCCACCACCTACAAGGAGTTCCGCCAGCATTTCGAGAAGGACCGCGCGCTGTCCCGCCGGTTCCAGAAAATTGATGTGAATGAACCGTCGGTCGAGGATTCCATCGAGATCCTGAAAGGGCTGAAACCCTATTTCGAGGACCATCACGGCATCCGCTTTACCAGCGATGCGATCAAATCTGCGGTGGAGCTCTCCGCCCGCTACATCAATGATCGCAAACTGCCGGACAAGGCGATTGACGTCATCGACGAGGCCGGTGCCGCACAGCATCTGGTGGTCGAAAGCAAACGCCGCAAGACCATCGGTGTGAAGGAGATCGAAGCGGTTGTCGCCAAGATCGCCCGCATCCCGCCCAAAAACGTCTCCAAGGACGACGCCGAGGTGCTGAAGGATCTGGAGCGCTCGCTGAAACGGGTGGTCTTTGGTCAGGACAACGCGATCGAGGCGCTGTCCAGCGCCATCAAACTGGCCCGTGCCGGTCTGCGCGAACCGGAAAAACCCATCGGCAACTATCTCTTTGCAGGCCCCACCGGCGTCGGCAAGACAGAGGTCGCCAAACAGCTCGCCGATACGCTGGGTGTGGAGCTTCTGCGGTTTGACATGTCCGAATACATGGAGAAACACGCGGTTTCCCGCCTGATCGGTGCGCCTCCGGGCTATGTCGGTTTTGATCAGGGCGGGCTGTTGACCGATGGTGTTGACCAGCATCCCCACTGCGTGCTGCTACTGGATGAAATCGAGAAGGCGCACCCGGATGTGTTCAACATCCTGTTGCAGGTCATGGATAATGGCCAGCTGACCGATCACAACGGCCGTACCGTGAACTTCCGCAATGTCGTGCTGATCATGACCTCGAATGCCGGCGCATCCGAGCAGGCAAAGGCCGCCATCGGCTTTGGTCGTGACCGCCGCGAAGGCGAGGATACAGCCGCCATCGAACGCACGTTCACCCCGGAGTTCCGCAACCGTCTGGACGCGGTGATCTCCTTTGCACCGCTGCCCAAGGACGTCATCCTGCAGGTGGTCGAGAAATTTGTCCTGCAACTGGAAGCCCAGCTGATGGACCGCAATGTCTCGATCGAACTCACCCGCAAGGCGGCAGAATGGCTGGCTGACAAAGGCTACGACGACCGCATGGGCGCGCGTCCTCTGGGCCGTGTCATTCAGGAGCACATCAAGAAACCGCTGGCGGAAGAGCTGCTGTTTGGCAAACTCTCCAAGGGGGGCCTGGTCAAGGTCGGCATCAAGGATGGCAAACTGGATCTCAGGATCGAAGGCCCGGCCAAGCCTCGCATCTCGGGGGACAGGCCGCCGCTGCTTACGGCCGAGTAACAGCCAATGCGTCTTCTGCCCCTGGCATTTCTCTCCTCGCTCGCCGCGCCCGTCGCGGCGAGCGATCTCGTTCTGGACTGGCCGGTCGATTGTACCCTCGGCGACAGCTGCCAGATCCAGCAATATGTCGACCGCGCCATCGGACCGGCGACACAGGATTTCACCTGCAATCCCCTCACCTATGACGGCCACAAGGGTACGGATATCGCCCTGCCCTATCTCAGCGACATGGAGGCCGGCGTCGCCGTCTTTGCCGCGGCGGATGGCACCGTGGTCGGCAGCCGCGACGGGATGGAGGACCGCTATTCCAGCGGGCCGGACGACCCCGCGATCGAGGGGCGGGAATGTGGAAACGGGGTTCTGCTGCGCCACGGCGGCGGCTGGGAAACTCAGTATTGCCACATGAAACGTGGGTCCATCCAGGTCAGCTCCGGCGACAGGGTCACGGCCGGCACACCGCTTGGGGAAATCGGCCTCTCCGGCAACACCCAGTTTCCCCATCTGCATCTTTCCGTGCGCAAGGATGGTGTCACCATAGACCCCTTTGGCCCCCGGATGGAGCAGGGCTGCGGTGCCGACATCGGCGCGCCGCTCTGGGCCGAGGAGATCACCTATCAGGCCGGCGGCTTTCTAGGCAGCGGCTTTGCCGACCATGTTCCGAAATTTGCCGCGATCAAGGCCGGGATCGCCGATCAGTCGCCGCTGGCATCCGGCAGCGGCGCAATCGTGTTCTGGGCCTATGCCTTCGGCGCCCGCAGCGGTGACCAGCTGGTGCTGCGTATCGACGGGCCGCAGGGCACCCTGCTGGAGCAGACCGAACCGCTGGAAAAAACCCAAGCGCAGCTGTACCGCGCCGCGGGCAAACGGATCCGTGGATCGGGGCTGCAACCCGGCCGCTACATCGCAACCGCGACACTGCTGCGCGACGGCCAGGTCGTAGATGATCAGCGCCAGGAAATGACGGTGAAATAGGGCTTCACCGACACGGCGGGGCCAAGCCCTCTTGGCCTTGCCGCTCTCAGCGGCTAATCTGCTGCCACGGTCGGCAGACACCGAGGCGTCGCTGCTCCCGCATGGGAGAGCTAAACCTGCCATATCACCGAACGGTTTCCATTGCAGATGGCGCCGCGTCGTCAGGACAGCGACCAACGACCCGCACAGGCGCCGATTGGATGCAATATGACCCGAAAACCGCTTCCCCTACAGGTGGATGACCTGTCCCATTTCTCCCGCGCCTTGTCCCGGCAACTGGGCGAGGCCAGCCCCTCGCATCTGACACTGATGAACATGCTCGCCCGCGCCGCCGGTTTTCAGAACCTGCAACACCAGCGCGCCATACAGGCAGCGGCCCGACGGCTCGCGAAAACCACAATGGCGCCGGCGGCTGATCATCGGCTGATCGAGCGCACGCTGGGCCATTTCGATGATCACGGGCGGCTGCTGCGCTGGCCGTCAAAACGCGCCGTGCAGACGCTTGCGCTGTTTGGGCTCTGGTCGGTCTTTCCGGCCGACAGGGCGTTGCAGGAGGCGCAGGTGAATGCGCTGCTGATCGGCGAACATCGCTTCAGGGATCCCGCAACCCTGCGGCGCACCATGATTTCCTGTGGATTGCTGACCCGGCAACGCGATGGCAGCGACTACAGGCGTATCGAACAGGAGCCCACCGCCGAAGCCAAAGCACTGATTTCGCGACTGGCAGCCCGCCGCAAACAGCGCACCCAGGCAGCAGCGCAGATCACGCGCCGGTAGCACCGGCAATGGCACCTCAGCGCTCGGTGAATTTCAGCTCGATCCGGCGGTTCTGCGCCCGTGCAGCCGCAGTCGGGGCTGGATTCACCGGCTGATATTCACCAAATCCATTGGCAGACAGGCGCTCGGGCGGGATGCCCAGCGCCTGCACCATGTAGCGCACCACCGACAGCGCGCGGCCCTGGCTCAGCTCCCAGTTATCGGCAAATTTCGGGTGCACCCCCAACGGGGTGTCATCGGTGTGCCCGTCAACCCGGATGATCCAGTTGATTTCCGGCGGAATGGCCGCTGCCACGGTCTGCAGGATCCCTGCGACCTTGGCGATTTCAGCCCGCCCTTCCAGCGAAAGATCGGCGCTTCCGGGGGCAAACAGCACTTCCGAGGCAAAGACAAAACGGTCGCCTTCGATCCGCACCCCTTCCTGATTACCCAGCACATCGCGCAGCCTGCCAAAGAACTCTGAACGATACTGCTCAAGATCCTGCGCCTTGGAGCTGAGCTGCTCTGCCTCAGCCTCCAGTCGCTTGCGCTCACTCTCCTCCAGCAGCCGACGTCGGCGTTCCTCGGCGGCTGCCCGGGCCAGGGCAGCGTTGAGATCCTGACCAAGGTTCTGCATCTGCACCGACTGTGCTGCATCACGGGCTTTGTAATCGTCCAGCAGAGCCTGCAAACCGCCAAGCTGTTCGCGCAGGGCGGCGACCTGCTGGTTCAACAGTGCGGTCTGACGCCGCGCCTCCTCGGATATGGCCTGCTCGGCGTTCAGGCTCTCGCGGGCCTGTGCCAGCAGGGCGGCACGCTGCTCTGCAAGGCTCGCCAGCTCGGCGCTTTCGGCGGCCTGATCCTTGCCGTCGCTCAGGGCCGCCAGCAATCGCTGCTGCAACAGATCCCGGTCCGCAGCAGCTGCATTGGCCTGTTCCAATTTACCCAGCGCCTCCAGCAGGCGCTGTTCCAATTCGGCCTGCGCCGCCGTGGTGGTTTCAAGATCCGATTGCGCGGTGTCGCGGCTCTGCCGCAGCCGGTCCAGCTCTTCCTGCAATGCCGCGACCTCGCTGTCGGCGCGTGTCTGTGTGGCATCGAGCTGCGCCAAGACACGGGTCAGCCGCTCGGCCAGAACATCCCGGTCCGCGCTCGCTGCCTGTGCGCTGTCGAGCGCGTCCAGAACCTCGGCCAGCCGCGCATCCAGCTGGTCCTTGGCCGTTTCAGCAGCGGCAAGCAATGTCAGCGTATCCTCGGCGGCCTGCCGCTGCGCCTCAAGCGCGAGGGTCATGGCGGTCAATTCGGCATCCGCATCTTGCAGCCGGTTGCGCAGCGCCTCGGCGGCAGCCGCTTCCGCAAGGCGCGCTGCCTCGGCAGAGGTGAGCTCCGTTTCCAGCTGCTGCGCCGCGGCCGTGGCATCCGCCGCCGTAGTCTCCAGATCGGCAACCAGTGCCTCCAGCGCCTCGCGTTTGGCCGCAGCCAGCCGGGCCGCCTCCGTCTGGGCGTCGATTTCACCGCGGCTGGCAGCCAGCGCCTGCGAGAGCGCGTCACGCTCGCCTTCCAATTCAGACTGCGAGGCCTGCAACGCCGCGCGCTGCGCGGTCAGATCACTGATCGTGGCATTGGCCTCCTCCTGGCGAAGCAACAGCTGCGCAACCTGCGCCTCAAAATCGCTGATCTCTCCGCGCGCCGCCGACAGCTCCGCCTCGGCAGCCTCAAGTGCGCCCTGCGTGGTGCCGAGCGTCGCCGACAAGGCGCCAAGACGGGCCTGCAACTGGCTGTTGGCCCGCTCCTCCAGCCCAAGCGCATCCGCCAGCGCCCCGACTTCCGCGGCCAGTTCATCCAGCTGGCTTTCCTGCCCCGAAATCGTCTCGCGCAGCACAAATTGAACCACCATGAAGATGGTCAGAAGAAACATCAGGACCAGCAACAGACCCGTCATCGCATCCACGAACCCGGGCCAGATCGAGGCCTGAAAACGTTGTCCGGTGCGACGTGACAGGGCCATCGCTTAGTCCTCGGAGCCGCGTGCGGTGCGACCCAATCCACGCGGTCGGGCAAAGGCCTTGACCAGGAGGTCGATATCCTTGCGCAGCTCCGCCAGGCTCTCCTGACGGCCGGCGGAGATTTCTTCGAGGATGCGCAGCATCTGGACGTCGATAGAGCGCAGCCGCATCCGGCTTTCGGCATCCAGCCCGACGTCGCCATGGGCGCGCATCAGTTCGGTCAGGGCCTCCTGCCCCACTGCGACCCGCTCCAGCGCCCGGGCCGTGCCTTCGGTTTGGTCCTGCCGCCGGTTCATATCTGTAATCGCATCCACCAGCTCGGACAGTTTCTGATCCACCCCGGCACGGGCTTCGGAGGTTTGCACAAACATCGACTGCAACGCGTCCATCTGCTCGGTCATGCTGTCCAGCACACCTGCAAGTGCCGTGTTTTCACCGCCGCCTGTCTCCTCGCCTGAGGAAAAGCTGACGCGGGTAAAAGACGACAGCCATTCTTCAAGCTCACGGTAGAACCGGTTCTGACCATGGCCTGCGAACAGCTCAAGCAGCCCGACGATCAGCGATCCCGCCAACCCCAGCAAAGACGAGGCAAAGGCAACGCCCATGCCGCCCAGCTGCGCCTCAAGCCCGGTCATCAGCCGGTTGAACACTGCGATCCCTTCCTCGCCTTCCTGCGGGGCAAGGCTGCGGATGGTATCGACCACCGCTGGCACCGTGGTCGCAAGACCATAGAACGTCCCCAGAAGGCCAAGGAAAATCAATAGGTTAACGATATAGCGTGTAATTTCACGCTCTTCGTCGATCCGGGTCGCAACGGAATCGAGGATCGAGCGGGTCGATGATGAGCCAAGCTGCATCCGCGCGCCCCGCGACCGCAACAGCGACGCCAGCGGTGCCAGCATCGACGGCGGGCGAACATCCTCTCTGGCGACCCCGGCAGCGAAAGCCTCGATCCAGCGCACCGACCCGATCAGTTGCAGCACCTGCCAGAAACAGGCCATCACGCCGAAAACAAACACCAGACCGATAAACCCGTTGAGCCAGGGGTTGGCTTCAAACACCGGCAAAACGCGCGGCAGCGCCACAAAGGCCCCGAACCCTGACAGCCCGAGAGCGATCAGCATCATGATAATCTGGCGTACCGGTTGGGAAAACTGCGGTCTGCTTTCGCGGTCTGGCTGCGCCATAGCTGTGGCTCCTGACACTTTTTTTGGTGCTCTTGCAGAACCGGAGCCTATAGGCAAATCCTCAAAAGAGCCAAGGCTTTATGACGCAAGATCCCGCACACGCGCCGCAAGCCAATCCAAATCAGCGTCGCGAAGCCCGATCTCCGCCAGATGCTCGGCCGTATTGAACAGATATTCGGTATTGGGGCCACGTCCCCCAACCGCTTCGGCAATGATCTGCGCCTGAGTTTCGAGGCTAATGCCGCCGCAATATTGGATATGATCGGGATCAATCACATAGGTCACGGCGGTAACTTCCCCGCCGCTGGCCAGCTGCACCGTCAGATCCTTCTCCACATAGGCCGAGGAAATCAGCTCCCGCGCCCGCAGTTCCAGCAAGGTCTGCTCTTCGTGGCCAGCCTCGACCGCCAGCGCGATTCCGGTACAGGCCGCCCCTTCGATGGCATCCAGCGCCAGCACAAGACCGGGTTTCTCCTCGCTGCCGCGATGATGGATCGACTTCATGCAGAAGGACCGCGCATAGCCCGGCAGGGTCGCAACTTCGCGGCGGGCCACCGGAAAACCCGGATTCCACAACAAAGATCCGTATCCAAATACCCACATGGTCATGACGCTGGCCCTTTTTTGATCGCGGTCTATAAACATCAAATCCCACGTCCAGAAAAGAGGCCGAATGATGATCCGTTGGACAAAAATGCTGCTCATTTCGATCTCCGTCTGGAGCCTCTACTGGGCGGTTGCCGCCTGGGGCCTGCGTCAGGGGCTGGATGGCTGGTTTGCCGAGCAGCAGCGGCAGGGTTGGCAGGCCGATTATGCCACGCTGCGCACCTCGGGCTATCCACTCTATCACCATCACCGGATCACCACCCCGGCCCTCGCCGATCCGGGCACCGGCACCGCATGGCGTGCCGATTGGCTCGACATCCGCAGCCTTGCACTCTGGCCCGGCACCGTGACGCTTCTGCTGCCGCCGACACCACAACGGTTCTCCTATTTCGACAGCACCGCGATCCTGCACGCCGAGGGGCTGCGGGCCGAGCTGCAACTGGCACCGGGATCCGCGCTGGACCTGGAACAGCTGCACATGATGGCCAGAAACTGGACGATTCAGAGCAATGGCAAACCCGAGCTGAGCGGTCAGGCGGTCCTGCTGGAGATGACGCGGACCGATGCGCAGAACCACTACCAGATCCACGCCGATGCGCAGGGTGTGTCCCCTCACCCGCTGTTGCGCCAGCGGTTAGCGGCGACCGAGGGGCTTCCGGAGCGGCTGGAGACGGTCACGCTCGACATGAATGTGGGGTTCGACACCAGCTGGAACCGCAGCGCGATTGAGCTGCGCCGCCCGCAGCCGCGCCAGATTTCGCTGCATCTGGCCGAGGCCCGCTGGGGCCCGATGCGCATCAAGGCGACAGGCGAGCTGCGTCTGGATGAGACCGGCCTGCCAGAGGGCGATCTCGCGCTTCAGGTTGAAAACTGGCAGGACATCCTGCAAATGGCCGAAGCCTCAGGCAGCCTGCACCCGACTGCGCGCTCCGGGATTGAGCGGGTTTTGCGGGTCTTTGCCGGGCTTGGCGGCAACCATCGCGACCTTGATCTGCCGCTGACTTTGCGTTCCGGCTATGTCACGCTCGGTCCGCTGCCGATCGGTCCAGCGCCCCGTCTGATCCTGCGCTAGCGGCAATAAGGACCGCCGCGATGGCGGGCGACGTCCAGATGGAAATGATCCAGATGGTACCGGTCCGAAAGCGGCCCCAGCACGGTGCCAAACGGGCCACAGGCACCTTTCCACATTTTCCGCAGCCCCTTGCGCGTGGCGCGCGCGGTCCAGCCCTTCAGCACCGTGATCACCTTGCCGCTCTCCAGAACGAAGCCCGAGATATCAATCGCCTTGGCCCGACCATGTTCTGAGATCTTTGCGCCCGGCCGGTTGTTCCGGGTGCGGCAGGAATAATGCGCCGCCACCCTCAGGGCCACCACCTTGTCACGCCGACCAAAGGCCTTGACCACATCCCGCTCCACCCATTTCTTGAGCGCGCGGGCGGTGTCGCAGGTCATCACCGACTGCTGGCTGAGCGTCACCCCGGCAACCGAGCGCACCCGCACCGCGTTCTTTGCGCCGCAGCCGTTCAGACGCCCCGGTACGGCACCCACCTCTGCTCCCTGAATGTCGATATCACCGCAGACCGAGGTCTTGCGGCGTTTGCGTTTGCCGAACAGGATTTTCTCCGCCAGATCGCCGGGCCGCAGATGCGGACGCAGAGAGGCCTCTGGACCGGTCGGCATCATCGGCAGGCGCAGCGCAGCCATGGCGACGGCCTGTTCAGACGGCGGTCGCCCTTGCGGGCGCAGATCCGATGAAACGGTGACCGCAGCAGCGGCGGGCGTCGGCGTCAAAGCGGCGACAGCCGCCGGATCCGGGCGCGCATTGGGCCGCAGCGAGCGGTCAGGCGCATTGGCCGCAGTGGCCCCGGCGCTGACGGCGATCATGACGATCAGCCCGGCTGCCGTCGCAACCGCCTGCGCCCCCGACCGCCAGCCGCGCCTCATGACTTGGTCTCGCGGCCGAAGTTCGGCGCCGCCGTGTCCTGCCCGGCCTCGATAATGCCCCGGCGGATGGCCCGGGTGCGGGTGAAATACTGGTGCAGATGCTCCCCATCCCCGGTGCGGATGGCCCGTTGCAGGGCAAACAGCTCCTCGGTGAAACGTCCCAGAATTTCCAGCGTCGCATCCTTGTTGGTCAGGAATACATCCCGCCACATGGTCGGATCGGAGGCGGCAATTCGGGTGAAGTCACGAAATCCCGCAGCCGAGTATTTGATCACCTCGCTGTCGGTCACCCGGCGCAGGTCATCAGCCACGCCAACCATCGTATAGGCAATCAGATGCGGCGCATGCGAGGTCACCGCCAGAACCAGATCATGGTGATCCGCGTCCATCTCATCGACGTTGGAGCCCATCCCCTCCCAGAGCCGGCGCAACCGGTCCACCGGGGCGCGCTCGCAGCCCTCTACCGGCACCAGCAGGCACCAGCGGTTGTCATAAAGCTCGGCAAACCCGGCCTCGGGCCCGGAATGTTCGGTGCCCGCCAATGGGTGGGCCGGCACGAAATGCACCCCGTCGGGGATATGCGGCAACACCGCGTCGATCACATGGCGTTTGACCGACCCCACGTCGGAAACCGTGGCACCGGGTTTCAGCACCGGCGCAATCTCCGCCATCACAGCATCCATCGCCCCCACAGGCACACAGAGCACGACCAGATCAGCGTCCTGCGCCGCCTCCGCAGCCGTCTCGCAGACACGATCACACAGGTTGATCCGGCGCGCGGTGTCGCGGGTCGCAGAGCTGCGGGCATAGCCGGTGATCTCGCCTGCCAGCCCGCCACGGCGAATGGCATGTGCCATGGAGGAGGCGATCAGGCCAAGACCAATCAGCGCGATGCGGTTGTAGATCGGCGCGCTCATGCCGCGCCATCCTTGAACGCCTTCACAGCCGCAACCAGTTGCTTGCATGCGGTCTCATCACCCACGGTGATCCGCAGCGCTGCGGGCAGCTTGTATCCGCTCACCCGGCGCACGATCAGCCCGCGCGACTGAAGGAAGGCATCGCAGGCGCCCGCTTCTTCCGGGCTGGCAAAGCGCGCCAGAATGAAATTCGCACAGGAGGTGTCTGAAGGCACACCCAACTCTGCCAGCGCCTCGGCCAGCCAGCCGCGCCACTTGGCGTTTTCCTGACGGCAATGTTCGGTATACTCCGTATCCCGCACCGCTGCCTCCGCCCCGGCAAGAGCGGTGGACGACAGATTGAACGGACCACGCACCCGGTTCAGCACGTCAATGATGACTTTCGGCGCATAGCCCCAGCCGACCCGAGCGCCACCCAGCCCGTAGATCTTGGAGAAGGTGCGCGTCATCACCACATTGTCGCGGCTGGCCACCAGCTCAGCCCCGGCGTCATAATCTTCGACATATTCCGCATAGGCGCCATCCAGCACCAGCAGTGCTCCCCGAGGCAGACCATCGGCGAGCCGGGCCAGATCAGCGGTGCCGATCATCGTGCCGGTGGGATTGTTGGGATTGGCGATGAACACCAGCCGCGTGCGCTCGCTGCATCCGGCCAGCAGCGCATCGACATCGGTGACGCGTTCGCGTTCCGCCACCTCGACCGGGGTCGCCCCGGCCGCCAGGGCGCTGATGCGATACATGGCAAAGCCGTGCTCGGTGAACAGAACCTCATCCCCCGGCCCCGCATAGGCCTGACAGAGAAAGGTGATAATCTCGTCACTGCCCGCCCCGCAGATGATCTGCTCCGCCGGCAGGCCGTAGACCTCGCCAATCGCCTGACGCAGGGCGCTGTGATCGGAACTCGGATACCGGTGCATCTGAGAGACCGCCGCCTGCATTGCCTCAATGGCTTTCGGGCTTGGCCCCAATGGGTTTTCATTGGAGGAGAGCTTGGTCACATTGCTCACCCCTTTCACATGGGCAGCCCCGCCCTCATAAAGGGCGATGTCCAATATGCCAGGCTGCGGCGCGATGTGGGTCATGGTAGATGCTCCTTGATGCCGCCTCGTAATAACCGCCTTGGCAGCAATGGGAAAGCGGCAAGACGCCTCTTGCCGGATTGCAATGTCCCGGTCCCGTCCGTTGGCTGCACTGAGTGATTGAACTCCGCCATGCCCGCCGCCATGATGGGGCCATGACCCATAAGCTGGATAACATCGACCTGGCCCTGCTGCGCGCCCTGCAGCGTGACGCCAGCCTCTCGCAGCGCGATCTGGCAGAGCAGGTCGGCCTGTCGCAGAACGCCTGCTGGAGACGCCTGAAAACCCTGAGCGAAAGCGGCCTGATGCAGGGCACCACCGCCCGTCTGGACCGCAAGCAGCTGGGGCTGGATCTGGTGGTCTTTGTGATGCTGCGCACACGTCACCATTCGGCGGAATGGTTGCAGACCTTTCGCCGCCATGTGCTGACCATCCCCGAGGTGGTCGATTTCCACCGCATCGGCGGCGATTACGATTACCAGCTGAAGGTCGTGACCGAGGATATGGCCAGTTACGACAAGGTCTACCAGCGCCTGATCGAAGGTGTCGAGCTGGACAGCGTCACGTCGTATTTCGCCATGGAAGCCATCGCCGAAGGACGCCCGCTGCCGCTATAGCCGCAGGCGCCCGCAACCGGTCACCGCCAATCCGCAGTCCTGTCAGCGGCCAAAAGCCTTGTTCGGCATCCAGGTGACACGGCTGCCCTGCGGCCCCATGCGCATATGCAGGCAGGAGGTATTCAGCCGCTGAAAATACAGCACATGGATCGGATACCAGCCGGCCTGCGGCACCTCCACCTGCTGGGCAAAGGTCTCCTGACAGGTCTGCCGACCATCGAATTTGCCGACCACCTTGCCGCCGATCGTCGCCCGGATGCCATCATTGGTGAGGAAATCAATCGTATAGATGCCCGGCGCATCAAAACGCACATAGCCACGGATGTCAGCCGCGACATGCTCCGAGCGTTTGGAGGTGAGGGCATTCTGCCCGATGCTGGTGTCGCGATAATCAAGCCCCTTGAGCGGCGGTCCGACCTCAGCTCCGGCCTCCAGCGCCTTGGCAGCGGCGCGCAGCGTCTTGACGTCGTCGGGATAGGCATAGCGCACCGACAGACCCGGCTTCAGCCCCGTCGGTTGCGGGTTGGCCGGGGTCAGGCGCAGGGGCGCCGCCCATGAGAGTGTTGCTGTGAGTGTTGCGGTGACAGCTGCCATCGCAGCCATCCCCAGAATACGGGTCATTTTCATCGTCTACCTTCCTGTTCATCACCTCTGAGCGGGCGTCTGCAAAAAGGATAGGTCCGCAAAGGGGCAGCTGGCAATCGCAAATGGCGGCAGCGGCGGTGGCACCTGTCACCCCAGGCGATCACCAGTGACACTCCGCTGCGGTGGCAAATGAAAAAGGGGCCGCCAGATGGCAGCCCCTTTCTGTCGTGTCCGGTTCGGACAGGACTTAGTTCTTGGCGTAGAATTCGACGACCAGGTTCGGTTCCATCACAACCGGGTACGGCACGTCGGACAGGCCCGGTGCGCGCACGAAAGTGGCGGTCATCTTGGAGTGGTCGGCTTCGACGTAGTCAGGAACGTCACGCTCTGCCAGCTGAACAGCTTCCAGCAGTGCGGTCATTTGCTTGGACTTCTCGCGAACCTCGATCACATCGCCTTCCTTCACGCGGTAGGAGGGGATGTTCACGCGCTTGCCGTTGACCAGAACGTGACCGTGGTTCACGAACTGACGGGCCGCAAAAACGGTTGCAACGAATTTGGCACGGTACACAACCGCGTCCAGGCGGCGCTCCAGCAGACCAATGAGGTTTTCACCGGTGTCGCCTTTAACACGCTCAGCTTCGGCGTAGATGCGACGGAACTGCTTCTCGGTCAGGTCGCCGTAGTAGCCCTTGAGCTTCTGCTTGGCGCGCAGCTGGATACCGAAATCGGACAGTTTGCCCTTGCGGCGCTGGCCATGCTGGCCGGGGCCGTATTCACGACGGTTCACCGGGGACTTCGGACGGCCCCAGATGTTTTCGCCCATACGGCGGTCAATTTTGTACTTGGCAGACGTGCGTTTGGTCACGGCTGATCTCCTTCAGTTTTGGTCGCACCCCAAAGGGCTGCATCGAAGGGCGTTGTCCTCTTGCTCCGTGTCGCGAAGGACCGGATGATCCTTGCGCTCTTCGGGCATGACAGGCATTCCCTTGCGGGAGCCGCCAACACCAATGAAGCCGCGTGTATAGACGAGGGCGAGAGAGAGTCAACCAGCTTTTCCGCCCCTATCACGCCTTGCCAAAGGCAGAGGGAAAAACGGCTCCGCCAGCGGCGCAGTCGCACGGTCTCAGCGCGCGGCCGACAAGCGGTCAGGCTGCTGCATGTCGCAGGATTGCCGCCTCCGGCTGGCTGAGATTGCGGCGCGCGAATTCGCCATAGCGCATCGCATCGACTTCCAGATCCGGCAGCTGCTGCAACAGCCGGGCGCGATCCTCATCGCGCAGCGCGCTCAGCGCCGCCTGGGCGGGGTGAAAGCTCTCTGTCTCGACCCCATTGGCCCACAGCACCTGATGCTCCGCCAACAAGACATGAATATAGGTGACCTCGCGCAGCTGCGTATCGACCGTAATCTCGCGACCATTGATCAGATCGCGCGCCGCAACCAGCACCTCGGGCGTGTTGAACAGGCTTTGCACATGCGGCCCCCGCAGCAGCATGCGATGGCTCGGCGAGACCAGCAGATCCGCATCGGGCCGCTCGATGCCAAGCGCCCCTCCCTTGATCCGCACCGGGCGCAGCTCGGGCGCGACGAACAGCCGTGCGCCGGTCATCCGCCGCGCGCCAATCCACTGGATCTGCTGGGCGCCGCTGTCGCGGGTCTGGATCCAGTCGCCTTCCTGCAGCTGTTCAACCGGTGCCGCCCCCGCAGGGGTGCGCAGCATGGTTCCGGGGGTAAAACAGATCACGCCGGTATGCGACCGCACATCGCGTCGGTCGCCTGTGTCCATCCGCACATCGACGACCCACAGATCCCTGTCGTTCGGAGGTTGAGAATCGACAAACATCAACAGCGGCCGCTGCACGGGCCCAACATCGATCAGCGTCACCGTGTAATTGCGCCGCCCGTCGGTCACCACGAAATAACGATCCCGCAGCACCGTCTGCGGGCGGTCCTCCTCCGGCCGGTCAGCAGGGCGGTCCCGCCCCTGCGGTCCGGGTTCGATCGCGAGCCCGACCAACCGGCGCACGGACCGCGCCGCATTGCGCCGCAGATCCCGCTCCGCATCGCCAGGTTCCAGCTCCAGGAGATTGCCAGGCCCGTCGACCCGCAGCGGCGCCCCGCGCCAGCGCCAGCTTGCCCCGGCGGCCAGTGCCGACACCGGCGCCCCCGGCAGACCATCCACTTCGGTCTGCCCCCACGAAATGACGTAGGTGCCTCGAAAGCCTGTTTGCATATGCTCGACTGCCTGTCTCTGGCGGTATTGTTGTTAAACCAACGTTAACAGAAACCGCCCGCCCACAAAAGCCACATCACCAGAACGGTTCACAGCCCCTCGTCCTTTATGGTCAAAGAGATGCAGCTGACGATTTCAAGACAGCTCATATGAGGAAGGACGAAAGGGATGGTGGTTGTCGGCTGGCAGGACTGGGAGCGACAAGGGCTGAATCATTGCGTCTGCCGTGAGACCCCGCAAGCGTTCTCAACAGACCGGCCTTGGCGAGCGCTTCGCCCAAAAAATCGTTTTCCAGCGTCAACTGGCCTATCGTCGCGTGCAACGATTTCACATCGATCTCGGTCTCCTTCGACGCCTTCGGCTTGTCGTCAAAAACGTCTGTCACGCGGCCTAGGAGCTGGTCTTTCCATTGCTTGACCTAGTTCGGATGAACGTCAAACTGCGTCGCCAATTCGCTCATCGTTTTGTCGCCCTTCAAAGCTGCCAATGCGACTTTCGCCTTGAATGCAGGGCTGTGGTTCCGTCTGGGTCGTCTGGCCATCGTCGCTCCTTCGTCCCGGCACGCTGCCGGATCAGGAGCGGGAAATCCACCTAGCTCAACTGTCCATATTTCTCGGGCCAAATCTGTGTTTCCAC